>NZ_JAQQEU010000011.1:0-163159 GCF_046026895.1 Paraburkholderia sediminicola | reverse complement strand
CGCCTTCGTTAAATATTACCTGGGGGGCCCCCGGGGCGGGGCGGGCTTGCTGAGCATGCCGGCCACGGCGGATGTCAGCGGCAACGTGAGCGATGCCGCCTTTATCGCGGGCCAGTACTGCGACGACACCTGGCGCGCGCTGTCGAAGCTCGCGATTGCTCCGGGTGACCTGGCTGTCGAACGCGCGGGGCACATCGCGAACCGACTGTCCGCCGCGTTGGGCAATGGTCCGTGGCACGTCCTCGTTTTTTCGTACCCGAAGCTCGGCTGGCCCGTGATGGCGCTGATGGGCAACCGCATCCTGGTGGCCAAGGAGTTCGTGGACGACAGCAACGACAACGAGCTCGCCTTTGTTTACGCGCACGAGATGGGGCATGTGGCGCTCGGGCATCTGCCGCAGCGCTACGCGGCATTGATAGCCGACGCCGGCGGAGCCGTCACGCGCTGGACGCAGGTGACCCGCTACGCAAGGGAGGAATGGGCGCTATTCCGGCAGGAGGAGCTCGAAGCTGACCAGTTTGGCTTTGCGCTTGCGGCCAGAGCCGGGTTTGACGCCAAGGCTGGCGCCGATTCGGCGCTCTCGCATCTGACGCCTGACCCGCAGCATCCGACGCCGGAAGCGCGTTTGTCGGCGCTGGGACTCAAGGGTGCCAGCCGGTGAACGCATTCGTTCAGCGAAGCCGCGTCTGGCGGCGTCGGGGTCGGGGACGTAGCGAAGCGGCCCAGCCCCGGCGCCAAACCCTGACAGATGCTTTCGGTTATGAAGGCGCTTCGGTGCACCGTGCCTTTCAACGCGCGGACAGAAGCGATGGGTGCACCTTCAACGACAGGGGAAAGCTTGAGGCCGAGGACTCTCCGTCCCGTCCCCAGAAACGAATCTCACCCTGCATCCCGATGATGATGACCTCGCTCGAGCCGCAATCGAGGTAGGCGCGGATTTTCCGGGACATCTCGAGGTGGTGATTGCACGGCGACAGCACCTCAACACAGATGGCCGGTGCGAACGGCAGCGGGTCGCTCCTCAGCGCCGTTTCCCAGCGCTCCATCGGCATCCAGCCAACATCCGGAACGAGAATGCCACCTGACGTGAGTACCGGCACCGCAGGAACTGCCAGCAATCCCAACTGCCGCGACAACTGGGATGCAATGTCGCCGGCAATCGCCTGATGCCGATTTGTTGGAGGCGGAGTGACCACGATGTCGCCGCGCTCGTTGAGCTCGTACCAGTCTGTCTCGATTGCAATATCACCGTTCTGCAGCGCGCGCCAGCGAGCGAGGAGCTCTGACGTCGGCAAGCGGTCCTCCGTGTGCATGACGCCCCCATTCAGCATTGAAGAATCGGCCTCCAGCATAGCCCGAACTGGTTGGTGGCGGCTGCTTGCGGCGACCGATACCATCGGGCGCGAGGGGCCGGGCCGGTCTCCTGCCGCGCCTTCCGGAATGACCAGGGATGGCGGGTGACGTACCGCAACGTCCCTTTGCGCCCCTGCGAGGGGTGAATCTGATGTCCCCCGATGCCGGTGCACGCAACGTCTTCTGGCGCGCCGACGAGAAAGGCGGCGCTTGCATCCCTCCTCCTGGCTCTCGACTCCCAGTTCATTCGTACGGTGAGACGCCCACCTCATCGCATCGACGGCAGTTGCTATACAGGTGAATACAACTCCTGGAGCAACTGATGTCCGAGCTGGAGAGGCTGGCGAGAATCCGAATCCCGAGAGGTCACACGGCAGCGATGCAGCTCCTCATGCTGCACGCGCAGTCCGGCCACACGGCCTGGACGGCCGACGAGGTGCTGCCGAGGCACCTGCGCCGGCTGGCTGTAAAGCTGGACACGCATTTTCACGTTTCGCGCGCTCCGCATCAGCGCGTGTACTACAAGCAGCGGGGGGAGGCGTCGGTGCATCTCGTCGCGCTGCCCGAGGACGGGCACGTGCGCTGGGTGCTGATGTCGACGCGTGGCCGTCATGGTCTGCTCGACCGGGCGGCGTCCATGCCCGGTGCGGTGCAGGACTTGCGCGCACGCGGACAGCACTTGCGGTGGCGTTCGTACGAACTGTTCCGCATGCAGAAACGCTATCACCAGGGCGGAGAGGTCGCGACGGACGAAACATGGTCGTGGCGCCTGGGGCAGGACGCCTACCGTGCGCATGAGGCGATGCTGGTGGAGCGCAGCAGGAAGCACGACCGCGCGGCGCTCGTCGCGCATCTCGAGACGTTGCGCGCGATGCCAATGTTTGCCGGCGTTCGGGCTCAGGTTGCGAGGCTCGAATGGGAATCGCGCAAGCTGTGGCGCAAATTCCATCCGAACTCGGAGCCGCTTGCGCCGCAGTCGACGCTTCCCATCATGACGCGCTTGCCCATCTACGGCACGCCGGCGATGACCTTGCTCGACCTCGCGGCGAGGCACGAGGCCGAGCGACCGCCCGCCGGATTGCCGTCGTGAGCTTGAACGCAGCGTCCTTGTGCTGGGCGGAGAGGGCAGCTAGCCGCTGATGGGCCGTGCGTGTTTTTTCTCGCACGGCACGCCGCCACGAATCTGGTTGACCCAGTTCGCGATGTCGTCGAGCTGAAAATCGGCGAGATAGGGTGCATGCTCGACGAGTGCCTGCAATACGAGCCCGCAGCGCACTTCGGTCGACGACCCGAGTCCGGTCACGCCGTCGATGCCCTGGCGACCCGCGTCGTCGAGCATCCGCCGGCCGTCGCTGTTCACAAAATCTTTCAAGCGGAATTGTTGCATGGCTGGTTTCCTTAAGGATTATTTGTGCATGAGAAAAATAGATGAGACGTTCAACGCACTGGTCTCTTTCATCGATTAATTGCCAGGTCAGATTAATTTATGGTCGTCTGGTGCGTCCGGAGACTGTGCCGTCTTTCAATCCAGTATTTCGCGGTGGTCGCCCGTCTGAGCAAAGGGTGGCCCGGATGATTTCGGGAAAAGGCATCTCGTATTGCGAGCGCCCATTGGATTTGTTTCGGTGAGCCGCCCAACTCGGGCAGGCCCTCCCCCTCGGCGTGTCGCTGGATGCGTTCCCGCGTTTGCTCCATCAGGGCATATTCCTCGGGATGCAGGGTGCGCAACCGTAGGTCCAGCGCGGCACGAGTCAGCTGCATCAGCGTTTCGCCCGCGAGCTCGAAGTAGACTTCCGGCCCCTCGCGGCGGCTGTTCTGCGCGTAGCCATACGCCCGGTAGAGGCCATCGCCGCTTAGCTCATACGACACGGACCCGCTGCGCCGGGACTGGCTCCGGCCTTCATGAAATGGCAGATAGCCGAGCGTCAACCTGCCGTCCGGCGCAATGCCGGTGACCCGCTGGCAGATGCCCGGGCCGTGGGCGCCTCCGCCCGTCACCGCCCCATGAAAATAGTCGGCGTCCACCCGGGCCCGACCGAATACCAGCGCATTCATTTTCTGCTCCCATTGAATTGATGGGCGCATTTTATGGGCCCGTTTCCCGGGTGGTCAACGTATAAAACGTGTATAGAATCAGGTAAAACCTGATTTTCATTGGAAAATAAATGGGAAAACCGGGAAAAAATATTTTTTCATGTCTTATTGGCAGTCAAATAACCATGCTGGGATTAATTGTATAAAACGTGCGCGTATAAATAATTGGAGCAATTTGGGCGTGGCGCGGTTGCTACAGCGTGGCACGCGAGTGAGTTCCGTAGCGGTGAGGACCAGCAAAGGGCAGGGGTTGGGCGAGGCGGCAGCAGGGGAATTGTTTCGACTTACCTTAGCCGGTTCCCATGTCAGTGGGCTGTGGCCGACGGGTGGACGACCCAGAATCATGCCCGCCGATGGCGGGCGAGAATCAGGGTGGTATCAGGCCAGTACCAGGACCGGCGTGGGGGCGACGCTGACGATTGGGTGACCTAGCGCTTTGAGCACTTCGACGCGGGCGCGTGCCGACGCCGCGTGGTCGTGATGCTCGACGCACTCCTGGTAGATGCGGGTGAGCGTGAAGATGCGCCATTGAGTCTCAAGCCTGATGAACGGGCGTTTCGCCCGACGCATTGATGACGGGCAGGTCGGCGGGAACAGTAGCAAGTGCCTGTATGAGTTGACGAACACGCATGGGGCCTCCAATGATTGCGCGTCTGCATCTCCGTATAGGCACAGGCCGTCGGGAGTCTCGGCCCCGACCGTCCTGATGCCGTCAGCCGCTTCATTTGACGCTGTCGCGAGCAGCCCGAGGTGCTCGCATCGCATGCAGCGCGGGGGCTCCGATGCGCGCCGAACGTTCACGGGCAAGTCGTACCCGGCGTGTTGGCTATCGGCGCGACTTTGATGTCAGGTCGCCGACCCCACGGATGAGCGCTGCAACGCTGATGTCCTCATCCAGCGCAGGCCAATGCAGCCCCAGGCCGGACGGGCCGATGCGAAAGCGTTGCCGCTGTGCCGGTGTGGCGGTTGCGAGTTTGGGAAAGTCGTTCAGGGGCACCGTGAGTGACCGCCCGTCGGATAGCTGGACGGTGAAGCTATCATCCGCGAAAGAAACGCCAAGAGCGCGCGTGACCATCTGGAGAACTCCTTGCCGCTGTGGGGCGCCGGTCCGGTGGCACTCAGCCTCCTTCTCGGCGCCCGGCGAACAGAATATAAACGGGTGGGGTCGTCTAGCTTCGGATATTGTGATTGGCGCGCGGCGAGGCCGCGCGATGCTTTCAGAGCAATGGATTCTCAAGCGGTCGCAATTCGTCGAGCATGGGAGCGCCGGGCGGCGCCAGCGCCGGTGCAGCGGGTTGCGAGCCATCCGCATCATCCAGCACCTGGGCGAGCGTCAGCCCTGTTCCCGTCAGGCGCCGACGGCCTCTGTAGCCGCGCTCTGGATGGTCCTTGAAAGCCTGTGCGTCGAATGCCTCGTCAAGCCGGCGTGCGAGCTGTTTCGTGCACAGGTGCGCATACCGGAGCAGCATGCGCGTGTCGCGGTGCCCGGAGAATGCCTGCAGGTCCACCAGCGAGAACCGGCCAGTCTCGGCCACGCGCGAAATTGCTTCGTGCCGAAGGTCGTGGATGTGCAGGTCGGCCAGCCCGGCGCGTGCGGTGATGCTACTCCACGCGTCCGATAGCGCGTCGGTGCCCAGTGGAAAGACGCGGACGTCGTCACGCGGCAGCGTCGCGAGGATGGCGATAAGGTCCTCGCGCAATGGGAGCTTGCGCGGGCGGCCATTCTTGGTCTCCTCGAGGTACGCGGTGCGCTCCTCGAAATCCACGTATTCCCACGGCAAGTTGAGCGATTCGCCCCGCCGTGCGCCAGTCATGAGCTGGAACGTGACGAACGCCTCATAGAGCGGGACGTGGACGTAATCCTGCTCGGCCTGCAGGCGGCAGGCCGCGAGCGAGGTCTTGATGTATTTCTTCTTCTGGTAAACGGTGGGCAGGCGCGCGCCCTGGTCGCGCGCAGCCAGCATCAGCGTCTCGACCCGCAACTCAACGGAACGGAGCCGGTCCTCCTCGCGGGCGGACGCAAGCAGCCGCTTCTCCTCGCCCGCCTTCAGACGTCGGTCGCGCTCGTTGAAATAGCGCGGACGGCGCACGCCCGTCATCGGATTCTCGTCGACGCTGAATTTCCAGACGTTGATGGCGACATTGCAGATGGCCGACAGCACGTCAATCTCCCGGTCCACTGTCGCCTCGGCAATGCCGTCCTGCTGTCGGTCTCGCATGTAGTCCTCGATGTCGGTGGTCTGTACCTTTGCGAACGGCTTCTCCATCCATTCGAGACCCGTCGCCGCCTTGCGCATTGCGCCACGCGCGGTGGTGGCGCACCCGTGCTCCGCAACTTCCGCCTTGCGCTTCGTGTCGCGTTTCGCCAGGCCGCCCTTCACATCTTCGAGCCACCCGAGGCACTTGTATTTTTCGACCTTCTCCCACCCCTTGTGCTTTGGCCCTTCCTCGGCCATGTAGCGCCGGATGAGGTCGACGAACGTGACCTGATGGGCCTTGGTGTAGTCGCGAAAGAGCCCTCGCTCACGCTCCAGCCGGATGGTATCGACAATGTTGTTGGCTTCTTTGAGGGAGCGCGCGGTGGTGCTGAAATTTGCGTGCCCCTTCTGCTGGATGCGGACCTCCCAGCAGTCTTCGTACTGGCCGAGCGTCGGCTTGTACTTCTGCGCAACCAGGTGGGCATAGTACGCCTTGGCATCGTTGACCCGGTTGAAGGGGAAGTCGCGGTTGAGGTCGACAGGTTTCTTGACGCGCACGAAATAGCGGCTGCGGTTGTTGATGCTGGCCATGCGGGAGTCTCTCCGGTGGTGGAAAAACTCGTATAGGGAGCGCGGGTTATACCGGCGGATGGCGGGGCGGGACGGGGCGGTTCACGCAGATTTCACGCACAACCGCCGGAAACAAAAAAGCCCAGCGTCGGCTGGGCTTGATGTCCTTGATTGACAAGGAGAAATCTGGTCGGGGTGAGAGGATTCGAACCTCCGGCCTCTACGTCCCGAACGTAGCGCTCTACCAGGCTAAGCTACACCCCGATTTGTGCTGCGAACTCGATTCAGACTAATCCGGCGTTTCAGTCTCGTTCAAGACTGTCTTGCCGTCGAGTAAGAACACAATTCTAGCAGGCTATCTTTGAAAATGGAACTGGGAAATGAAGAAATTGCCGTTGCTGCTGCCTGGGCTTCCTGCTTCGCGCAATCGAGCGTGTGATCCAGCGCGCCGGAGCGCGTGATTGCCTCGAAAATCGTGTCGAAACGGTCTGTGCCGCCGTGCTCGATCGCTTCGCGCGCGAGTGCCGACTGCTCCGGCGTGCCGCGTTCGATCAGATAGATCAGCGGGAGCGTGGGCTTGCCTTCGCGCAGATCGTCGCCCGCGTTCTTGCCCATCGACTCGGCCGTGCCCGTGTAGTCGAGCCAGTCGTCCATGATCTGGAACGCGGTGCCGATGCGGCGGCCGAATTCCGCGGCGGCTGCCTCGGTTTTCGCGTCCGCGCCGGCCAGCACCGCGCCGAGCTGCGCGGCCGCCTCGAACAGCTTGGCGGTCTTGTAGCGGATCACCTGCATGTAGCGGGCTTCGTCGACATCCGCGTCGTGCATGTTCAGCAACTGCAGCACTTCGCCTTCCGAGATGACGTTGGTTGCCTCCGACAGGATCTCCATCACGCGCATCTTGCCCACGCCGACCATCATCTGGAACGAGCGCGAGTAGAGAAAATCGCCAACCAGCACGCTCGCGGCGTTGCCGAACAGCGCATTGGCGGTCTGGCGGCCGCGCCGCAGATCGGATTCGTCGACCACGTCGTCATGCAGCAGCGTCGCGGTGTGGATGAATTCGACGACCGCAGCCAGCTCGTGCCGGTGCCCCGTGGTTTCGCCCAATGCGCCCGCCACCAGCAGCAGCAGCGCGGGCCGCAGCCGTTTGCCGCCGGCGCTGATGATGTATTCGGAAATCTGGTTGATCAGCATCACGTCGGACGCAAGGCGGTGCCGGATGACGCGATTGACCTGCTGCATGTCTTCGGCGATCGGAGCGAGCAGGCTGGCGGCGTTGGAGGAGGGGGTGGCAGTCGACGACATGATGGCTGAATTGGGTAGTGCCGCGAATTATAAGGCGAATCGCGGCCGTTCCGGGTCGCAGGCTGCGGCGCGGCGCATTCGGGGCAGCCGCCGGGCCTTGCGCGACAGCGCTGCGACAAGGTGCCGGGCGCTGCGCAGGGTGGCTCTCAATGAGTTTTGACCGAGCAGCTAACTCTATGTATAATCACGGGTTTCCGCGCGCGGTGCGTGGGAAAAATGAATACAGAGTGAGGTTCTCAATGTACGCGGTCATAAAAACCGGTGGCAAGCAGTATAAAGTTGCCGTCGGCGAAAAACTTAAAGTAGAACAGATACCGGCAGACATTGACGCTGAAATCACGCTCGACCAGGTTCTCGCAGTGGGCGAAGGCGAATCGATTAAGTTCGGTACGCCGCTGGTCAGTGGGGCTTCCGTCAAGGCTACCGTCGTGTCGCAAGGCCGTCACGCAAAAGTGACCATCTTCAAGATGCGTCGCCGGAAGCACTACCAGAAGCATGGCGGCCACCGCCAGAACTATACCGAACTGCGCATCGACGCGATCAACGCGTAAGCGCACCGGTTAAGGAGCAAATCAAATGGCACACAAAAAGGCAGGCGGATCATCCCGCAACGGCCGCGACTCTGAATCGAAACGTCTCGGCGTGAAGGTTTATGGCGGCCAGGCTATCAACGCTGGTGGCATCATCGTGCGTCAACGCGGCACGCGTATGCACGCTGGTGACAACGTCGGTATCGGCAAGGATCACACCTTGTTCGCGCTGACGGACGGCCACGTCCAGTTCTCGACGAAAGGCGCAGCGAAGAAGCACATGGTCAACGTCGTCCCGGCAGCAGTCTGAGTTTTAGACTGGCACGGGCTTCAGGACCGGAAAAGGCCCCGCGAAGTTCTTCGCGGGGCCTTTTTTATTGCGGCGCTTTCGCCGGGTCGCGGAGTCGATCGTCGATGCCGGTACGGCTATGCCGTTCGGTCGATTGATCAACGCGCGGCGGGCGCGGCAAAATAGCAGCATCCGATAGCAACAAATCTGGCAGCACCATCTGGCAGCACACCACGGGACGGAGTTACGCATGAAGTTCATTGACGAAGCGAGGATTGAAGTCATCGCCGGCGACGGAGGGGATGGCAGCGCGTCGATGCGCCGCGAGAAATTCGTTCCGTTCGGCGGCCCTGATGGCGGCGACGGCGGGCGGGGCGGCAGCGTGATTGCGGTCGCGGACCGCAACATCAACACGCTGATCGACTACCGCTACGCGAAAAAGCATCTGGCGCGCAACGGCGAAAACGGCCGCGGCTCGGACTGCTACGGCAAGGGCGGCGACGACATCACGCTGCGCATGCCGGTCGGCACCACGATCACCGACATGGAAACCGGCGAGTTGATCGCCGACCTGACCGAGCACAACCAGAGCGTGCAGATCGCGCAGGGCGGTGCGGGCGGTCTCGGCAATCTGCATTTCAAATCCAGCACGAACCGCGCGCCGCGCCAGAAGACGGACGGCAAGCCCGGCGAGCGCCGCATGGTGCGTCTCGAGTTGAAGGTGCTGGCTGACGTCGGTCTGCTCGGCATGCCGAACGCCGGCAAGTCGACGTTCATCTCGTCAGTGTCGAACGCCAAGCCGAAGATCGCGGACTACCCGTTCACCACGCTCGCGCCGAATCTCGGCGTGGTGCGCGTCGGGCCGAGTCGCAGCTTCGTGATCGCCGACATTCCCGGATTGATCGAAGGCGCGGCGGAAGGCGCTGGCCTCGGTCACCAGTTCCTGCGTCACCTGCAACGTACCGGCTTGTTGCTGCACATCGTCGACCTGGCACCGTTCGACGAAGCGGTCGATCCGGTCGCCGAAGCCAAGGCGATCGTCAACGAATTACGCAAGTACGACGAGCTGCTGTATGAAAAGCCGCGTTGGCTCGTGCTCAACAAGCTCGACATGGTGCCCGAAGACGAGCGTGAAGCGCGTGTTTCGGCCTTCCTCGCAGGCTTCGGCTGGGACGGCCCGGTGTTCGAAATCTCGGCGCTGACCGGCCAGGGTTGCGAGAATCTTTGCTATGCGGTGTTCGACCACATCGCCGCGCATTCGGACGCGCAACGCGCGGCTGAAGCCGAAGATCTCGCCGCCGACGTGCGTTTCCGCGAGAAACCGCAATCACCGGCTGCGGCCGACGGCTCCGGCGCCGACCCGCAGGAAAAGTAAAGCTCGAGCGCCGGCGCGCCTGGGCGGGCTGCCGGCTTGCATCACGCGTCATCTTGGGAGACCGCGCACAATGCGTTCCGTCATCGCAGATTCACGGCGATTGGTAGTGAAAGTCGGTTCGAGCCTCGTCACGAATGACGGGCGCGGCCTCGATCATGCTGCGATCGGCCGTTGGGCCGCGCAGATCGCCGCCCTGCGCGCGCAAGGCAAGGAAGTGGTGCTGGTCAGTTCCGGCGCCATCGCCGAAGGAATGCAGCGGCTCGGTTGGACCAAAAGGCCACGCGAAATCGACGAATTGCAGGCGGCCGCGGCCGTCGGTCAAATGGGCTTGGCGCAGGTGTACGAAAGCCGCTTTGCCGAGCACGCCATTCAGACCGCGCAGATTTTGCTGACGCACGCCGACCTCGCCGACCGCGAGCGCTATCTGAACGCGCGCTCCACGTTGCTCACGCTGCTGCGTCTGGGCGTGGTGCCGATCATCAACGAGAACGACACGGTCGTCACCGACGAAATCAAGTTCGGCGACAACGACACGTTGGGCGCGCTGGTCGCCAATCTTATTGAAGGCGATGCGCTCGTCATCCTTACCGATCAGCAAGGTCTCTTCACCGCCGACCCGCGCAAGGATCCGAACGCCACGCTCGTTCAGCAGGCCGATGCCGGTGCGCCGGATCTCGAGGCGATGGCGGGCGGCGCGGGTTCGAGCCTCGGTCGCGGCGGCATGCTGACCAAGATTCTCGCCGCGAAGCGCGCGGCTCACAGCGGCGCCAATACTGTGATCGCGAGCGGGCGCGAAGCGGATGTGCTGTCGCGCCTGGCCTCGGGTGAGGCGATCGGCACGCAGTTGATCGCGCGCACCGCGCGGATGGCGGCGCGCAAGCAGTGGATGGCCGACCACCTGCAGGTGCGAGGTCATGTGGTGATCGACGACGGCGCGGTTGAAAAGCTGACCGCCGGCGGCAAGAGCTTGTTACCCATCGGCATTGTCGGTGTGCAGGGCGCGTTTGCGCGCGGCGAGGTGATCGCGTGCCTGAGCGCCGCAGGGCGTGAAGTGGCGCGCGGCCTGACAAACTACAGCAGCGCGGAAACCAAGCTGATCCAGCGGCGGCCGAGCGGCGACATCGAATCGGTGCTCGGCTATATGCTGGAGCCCGAGTTGATCCATCGCGACAACCTGGTGCTGGTCTGATTCTCCGGCGGGCAAGAGCGGGCGGCCTATGAAAAAAGCCGTTCCAGCGATGGCTGGAACGGCTTTTTCATATCCGCGACGCGCCCAGACTTGAAGCACGCGCTAGCGAGACGCGTCTCAGTGAACCAACGAAGTCGCAGTGCGCTTGTAGCGGATGTTCTCGACAATCTGCTTGGCATTGCCTGTGGGTATCTTGTTCGCGCACATGTAATCCTGATAGAGCGCCGCGTGATACGCATTCAGCGCGCCGTTCTCGATGCGCGAGAACTCGTTCGCGACCGTCCTGTCCCAGCCGTCGTGATCCGCGTTCAAGCCAGCATACAGACGCCATTCATAGGTGTCGCAGCGGATCCCTTCGTAATTCACGTTGCGAGCGCCGCTCGGGCTGGTCACGACCACGGTGTAGCGAACCACACCGTCGGTGCCCACGCTGAGCGAGTTCCGATCGATCGCGAACTGCAGTGGTGTATTGCCCGACACTTCGAAAGGCAGCAGACTCGAGTCTTGCGGCAGCGGTGGCAAGGTATCCACCTTGTTTTCAACCCAGTTGCCCTTGCGGTCCAGCAGGTAGACAAACGCGCTGTCGTCCTTATTGGTGGGTTTGCCGGCGCTCGAACAGCCAGCCAGCAGGGCGCCGGTGGCGATGCACGCCACGACGAGTGCAAGTGCTTTCAATATGGTTTCCTCGAAACACTGGCGCGGCTCGAGGAGCCGCGCCAGTAGAGGCGGCGTGGACAGCCGCACAGAGTTGTTAATTGCGCACGCCCGGGCGGAACACCGAGCCGGCGGTTTCGCCAGCCGATTCGTCTTCGTGCTCCGGACCAGCGCCCACTTCGGCCGCTGACCTGGCGCCCGGACCGCAATCGGACGCGAGCGTGACGTGAACCGATGTTTCGATGCCGACGGATGTTAGGGAAGTCACCGTCATTACCGTGGAATCCGGTGGACTTTCCATTGCCGACGCTATCCGTGGATAACGCGGCACATGGTGCCCGCCAGGTTTTTCCGCACGCGGCGCAGCTCGGCGCATGAAACGGGACAACTCCGTCAGCGCCAACTGATACACATCCCGCTTGAACTCGATCACACAGTCGAGCGGCACCCAGTACTCGTTCCAGCGCCACGCATCGAACTCAGGGTGGTCGGTGGCGCGCAAGCAGATGTCGCAGTCGCGCCCTACCATCCGAAGCAGGAACCAGATTTGTTTCTGGCCGCGGTAATGACCGCGTACTTCGCGCTTGATGAACTTGTCAGGCACCTCGTAACGCAACCAGTCGCGCGTGCGACCGATCACCTTGACGTGCTCAGGAAGCAACCCGGTTTCTTCGTGTAACTCCCGATACATCGCTTGCACGGGGGTCTCTCCGTACTTGATGCCCCCTTGCGGAAACTGCCAGGAATGTTCACGGAGCCGTTTGCCCCAAAACACCTCGTTGTGCGCGTTCAAGAGGATGATGCCGACGTTCGGGCGAAAGCCTTCACGATCCAGCATACAACCACCTTCGAATCCTTTAAAATTGCTTTGATTATAAACAGATAACGGGCCCGACGCACCGAATCGACCCAGAATGGTGCGATTCGCCGCAAAAGGCCCGCGTTTGCGGTAGCCTGTCAGTCTTTCCGTGCCTTGCCCGTTGTGCAAAAAGCTTTGCGTTATGGCTTCGGGACTGCGAGCGGGCAGCGCTGGCGGTTGTCACGCAAACCGTGCCGGCTCTGCGCCGGATCTGTGTCGATTCCCCACTGTTTTCACCTTTCGGGCGGTCCCTCCGGTGCCGCCGCTTTTGGATAATCTGAATGAAAGCTTCCCGTTTCTTTATCGGCACGCTGAAAGAAGCTCCCGCCGACGCCGAGATCGTCAGCCACAAGCTCATGGTGCGCGCCGGCATGATCCGCCGCGTCGCCGGCGGTATCTACAACTACCTGCCGGTCGGCCTGCGCTCGATCCGCAAGGTGGAAAACATCGTGCGCGAAGAAATGAATCGGGCAGGCGCGATCGAGTTGCTGATGCCGTCGGTGCAGCCGGCCGAGTTGTGGCAGGAATCGGGCCGCTGGGAAAAGTACGGCCCCGAGTTGCTGCGTTTCAAGGACCGCAGGCAATCGGACTTCGTGCTCGGACCGACGCACGAAGAAGTGGTCACGGACATCGCGCGCAACCAGATCAAGAGCTACCGCCAGTTGCCGGTGAACTTCTATCAGGTGCAGACGAAGTTCCGCGACGAGATCCGTCCGCGTTTCGGCGTGATGCGCGGCCGCGAGTTCATCATGAAAGACGCGTACTCGTTCGACAAGGACGCCGAAGGTCTGCGCGAGTCGTATCGCAAGATGTACGAAGCGTACGTGCGGATTTTCACGCGCCTCGGTCTGGACTTCCGCGCAGTGGCGGCGGACAACGGTTCGATCGGCGGCAGCGGCTCGCACGAATTCCACGTGATCGCCGACACCGGTGAAGACGCGATCGCCTACTGCCCGACCTCGGACTTCGCGGCGAACGTCGAAGCGGCCGAAGCGCTGCCGCTCTACGCGCAACGGGCGGCGCCGGCTGAAGAGATGAAGAAGATCGCCACGCCCGGCAAGGCGAAGTGCGAGGCCGTCGCCGAACTGCTGAACATTCCGCTCGAACGCACGATCAAGTCGATCGTCCTGGCAACGGAAAACGAAGGCGCCGAGCCGACCATCTGGCTGTTGATGCTGCGTGGCGACCACGATCTGAACGAGATCAAGGCGAGCAAGCTGCCCGATCTGGCCGACTTCCGCATGGCGACCGAAGCCGAGATCATCGAGACCTTCGGCACGCCGCCGGGCTACCTCGGTCCGATCAACACGAAGAAGCCGGTCAAGGTCGTCGCGGATAGCACGGTCGCGAACATGAGCGACTTCGTGGTCGGCTCGAACGAGGTGGACTACCACACCACCGGCGTGAACTGGGGCCGCGATCTGCCGGAGCCGGTCGTCGCCGACATTCGCAACGTGAAGAAGGGCGATCCGTCGCCGGACGGCAAGGGTGAGATCGACATCTGCCGTGGCATCGAAGTGGGCCACGTGTTCCAGCTCGGCCGCAAGTATTCGGAAGCGATGAACGCGAACTGCCTCGACGAAACCGGCAAGCCGCAGCCGATGGAAATGGGCTGCTACGGTATCGGCATCACGCGTATTCTCGGCGCCGCGATCGAACAGAATTTCGACGAGAAGGGCATCATCTGGCCCGAGTCGATCGCGCCGTTCGAAGTCGTGCTGTGCCCGATGGGCTATGACCGCAGCGAAGCCGTGCGCGAGCAGGCCGACAAGCTGTACGCGGCCCTGGTCGAAGCGGGCATCGACGTGATCCTCGACGACCGTGGCGAGCGCCCGGGCGTGATGTTCGCCGACTGGGAGCTGATCGGTGTGCCGCATCGTCTGGTGATCGGCGACCGTGGTCTGAAGGAAGGCAAGCTCGAATACCAGGGCCGCCGCGACGCAGAGGCGACGCTGCTGCCGGTCGAGGAAGCGGCGCAGACGGTCATCGGTAAAATTCGCGCAGCGTTGGCGGGTTAAGCGGAGCGGACAGTGGAGTACACCTTCCTGTCTGCGACCGTCCTGCTGATTCTGATCACCGATCCACTCGGCAATATTCCGATCTTCATCAGTTGCCTGCGCAGCGTGTCGCCCGAGCGTCGCACGGTTGTCATTCTGCGCGAGGTGGCGATCGCATTCGCGATCCTGCTGCTTTTCATGGTGTTGGGGCAGGGCTTCCTGCGCATGATGAGTCTGAGCGATCAGTCGATGCGCATCGGCGGTGGGATCGTGCTGTTTCTGATCGCGCTCAGAATGGTGTTCCCGCATCCGGACGGTCCCTTCGGCGGCGACGCGCGCGGCGGCGAGCCGCTAATCGTGCCGCTCGCGATTCCCGCACTGGCCGGGCCGTCGGCACTGGCAACGGTGATGCTGCTGACGTCGCAGGCACCCGGCAAGATGTTCGAATGGATCGGCGCGCTGACCGTCACGATGCTCGTCTGCGCGATCGTGCTGATGCTGGCCGAGCGCATTCAGAAGTGGCTAGGCGAACGCACGATGACGGCCTTTGAACGGCTGATGGGGCTGGTGCTGGTGGCGATCTCGGTCGAGATGATACTGGGCGGTGTCCGGGCTTTCGTGCATCAGTTGTGAGGCCGAGCGCGGCTGGCGGTTTTCAGCGCGAGAGATGCACGCTCTCGCGTTCCTGTTCGCATCGCGCCAACAAAAAGCGGCCCACGCGGGCCGCTCTCTTTCTACGCCGGATTTCTCAACCGGTACGCCGCGTGAGCGCGGCAACTCCGAACGCGCAATTCAAGCGCCTTCCGTCAACGCCCGAATAGTCGGCAGGTTGCGCCAGTAACCCTTCGCGTCCATGCCGCAACCGAACACGTAGCGGTCCGGCACTTCGAAGCCGCAGTAATCCGGGCGCAGCGGCTTGGCCTTCGGAATGATCTTCTCGCACAGCACGGCGCTCAGGAAGCGCTTGGCGCCCATCGCGAGAATGCGGTCGCGGATCGCGGCCATCGTCTCGCCTTCGTCGAGGATGTCGTCGAGCACCAGCACGACGCGATCTTTCACCGACTCGGCCGGCGCGACGCGCCATTGCATCTCGTTGCCGCCCTTGGTGGTATTGCGGTAGCGGGTCAGATGGATGTAGTCGAACTCGAGCGGGAAATCGAGGTGCGGCAGCAGCATGCCGGTAAACACCGCGGCGCCGCCCATCACCGACAGCACGAGCGGGAAGTCCTCGCTCATCTCGTCGCGGATGGCGGCAGCCATGCCGCTGATCGACGCGTTGACGTCGCTGGCCGAAACGATTTCTTCGGAGTGGCTGAAAATGTGGAGGGCTTCTTCGCGGTTCATGACGTCTGACGGGCGATAACTGTGTACATAGTGGGGGGTGAGAACGGCGGCCTGCGGTACAGAATAAACCCGCACGAACCCTAAGTCAGCCGCGCGTTCCGCGATTTCTGCGCGCAAGCGCGGCCGCCGTTATGGTCAAGCTTAGCGCATGCCGGGCAACATGCCCTTCATGCCGCGCATCATCTTCTGCAGATTGCCGCCCTTGAGCTTCTTCATCATCGTGCGCATCTGGTCGTACTGGTTCAGCATGCGGTTGACTTCCTGCACCTGCACGCCCGCGCCCGCGGCGATGCGGCGCTTGCGGGTGGCCTTGATCAGATCGGGCTTCGCGCGCTCGAGCGGGGTCATCGAATTGATGATGCCTTCCATGCGGCGCATCTGCTTTTCGGCCTGGCTCATGTCGGCGCCGGCGGCGGCTTGCTGGAACTGCGCGGGCAGCTTGTCCATCAGCGAAGACAGACCACCCATGCCCTTCATTTGCGTGAGCTGCGCGCGGAAATCGTTAAGGTCGAAGTCACCGCCTTTCTTGACCTTGTCGGCGAGCTTCTGCGCGGCCTGGACGTCCACGCCGCGTTGTGCTTCTTCGACGAGCGCAAGAATGTCGCCCATCCCGAGAATCCGGTTCGCCATCCGATCCGGGTAGAACACTTCGAGGCCGTCGAGCTTTTCCGCGACGCCGACGAACTTGATCGGCTTGCCCGTCACGTGACGCACGGACAGTGCTGCGCCACCGCGCGAGTCGCCGTCGAGCTTGGTAAGGACCACGCCGGTGAGCGGCAGCGCGTCGCTGAACGCCTTGGCCGTGTTCACCGCGTCCTGGCCGAGCATCGCATCGACGACGAACAGCGTTTCCGACGGCTTCAGCTCACGGTGAAGCGCGGCGATTTCCTGCATCATCGCTTCGTCGATACCGAGACGGCCTGCCGTGTCGACCAGCAGCACGTCGTGATA
Source organism: Paraburkholderia sediminicola (assembly GCF_046026895.1). GTDB lineage: Bacteria > Pseudomonadota > Gammaproteobacteria > Burkholderiales > Burkholderiaceae > Paraburkholderia > Paraburkholderia sediminicola_C. The sequence goes on along the minus strand of NZ_JAQQEU010000011.1, from coordinate 146,451 downwards.
ATGGCGCTTGGCCCAATCCACTGCGGCGCGCGCGATATCGACCGGCTTCTGGTCCGGTTCCGACGGGAAGAAGTCCGCGCCGACCTGCTCGGTCACCGTCTTCAACTGCGCGATAGCAGCGGGGCGGTAGATGTCGCACGAGACGGTCAGCACCTTCTTCTTGTATTTCTCGCGCAGCAGCTTCGCGAGCTTGCCGACCGTGGTCGTCTTGCCCGCGCCTTGCAGACCCGCCATCAGGATGACGGCCGGCGGCGTGACGGCGAGATTGAGCTCGACCGCCTTGCCTTCGTAGTCGCCGCCGATGATCGCGGTCAACTCGCGCTGCACCACGCCGACCAGCGCCTGACCCGGCGACAGGCTGCTGATGACTTCCTCGCCGAGCGCCTTTTCCTTCACCTTGGCGATGAACTCGCGCACGACGGGCAGCGCCACGTCGGCTTCGAGCAGCGCGAGGCGGACTTCGCGCAGCATTTCCTGGGTGTTCGCCTCGGTGAGCCGGGCTTCGCCGCGCAGCGTCTTGACGACGCGCGCCATCCGTTGAGTCAGATTGTCGAGCATGGGGAGCGATGAACAGTGCGGCCCGGGCGGCGCGCGACGTGGAAGACGTCGCGGAGTTGGGGCCTAGTGTAAACTTCGAATATGGATATTGTACTGTATGCCCTCACCGCGCTCCTCTACGGCGGTCTCGCCGTGGCCGGCTGGCGCTCGCACCGGCAGGCCACCGCGCGCCCCATGCTCGAGAGCGTGCCGCCGATGCCCGCCGCCGCGAGTGCGTCGGCCGCCTCGGGCATGAGCACGCCGGGCCGCGCGCTGTTGTTCGTCGCGCTGCTCGCGCACGGCGTGCTGCTGCATACCACCATCTTTCCGCAGAACGCGATGGTGTTCGGCTTTGCGTTCGCGCTGTCGGCGATGTTCTGGCTCGGCGCCGGCATCTACTGGATCGAGAGCTTCTTCTTTCCGCTCGACGGCCTGCGTCTGCTGGTGTTGCCGCTCGCGTGCGTCGCGTCGCTGTTGCCGCTCGCGTTCAACGGCGTGCGCGTGCTGCCGTATTCGGCGGCGCCGCTGTTCAAGCTGCACTTCCTGATCGCCAACATCGCCTATGGTCTGTTTGCGATCGCGGCGCTGCACGCGATTCTGATGCTGCTCGTCGAGCGTCGGCTGCATGCGATGCGCGGCGGCATCGCGCAGCGGCATACGAGCACGGCGGCCAACGGCTGGCTGGTCAGCTGGCTCGACACCTTGCCGCCGCTGCTGACACTCGAGAAGCTGCTGTTCCGTCTGATCGGCGCAGGTTTCATCTTGCTGACGCTCACGCTCGTGTCGGGCATCCTGTTCAGCGAGCAACTGGTCGACCGCGCGTTGCGGCTCGATCACAAGACTGTCTTCGCGATTCTTTCGTGGGTGATGTTCGGCGCGCTGCTGACCGCGCGCAAGGTATCCGGCTGGCGCGGCCGCGCGGCATTGCGCTGGGTGCTGGCGTCGTTCGTCGCGTTGTTGCTGGCGTACGTCGGCAGCCGTTTTGTTTTCGAGGTGCTGTTGCACCGCGCCGTAGTGTGAGCGTGTCCCTATGCGACAAATATTTCTGCTGATCCTGCTGTTCATCGTCGGTCAATGGCTGGTGAAGGCGCTGCGTCGTCATGACGCGCAAGCATCCCAGCGCGGCGCCGGCGCCAAAGGCGCAAACGGCGGCGCGCGTCCCTCCGACGCCCCGCAACTCCCGGAGCCGATGATCCGTTGCGCCGAGTGCGGCGTGCATGCGCCGAAGAGCGACTCGGTGGTGGTTGCCGGCCAGCCGTTCTGCAGCGCCGCGCACGCGCAGCGCCACGGCGCACGGCCCACGGGCCGCGATGCCCGATGAGCGTCGAGTTCACCGTCGACGCAGACGGTTGGGTCGCCGCCGCACGCAAACTGCCATCGCCGAATTTCGAAGCGCGCCCTGTGGGGGCCGCGCCGACGCTGATCGTCGTCCACAACATCAGCCTGCCGCCCAACGAGTTCGGCGGCACGGCGATCGCCGAACTGTTCCAGAACACGCTGGACTGCGATGCTCACCCGTACTACGACTCGCACCTGCGCGGCGTGCGAGTGTCCGCGCATTTCGTGATTCATCGCGACGGCGGCCTCGAACAGTTCGTGTCGTGCAACGAGCGCGCGTGGCACGCGGGGCCGTCGAATTTTTTCGGCCGCGAGCGCTGCAATGATTTTTCGATTGGCATCGAGCTGGAGGGCAGCGACACCACTGCCTTCGAAGCGGCGCAATACCGCACGCTCGGGGCGCTGGTGAACGCGCTGAAGGCGCGCTATCCGGTCGAAGCGCTCGCCGGTCACTCGGACATCGCGCCCGGCCGCAAGACCGATCCGGGGCCTCATTTCGAGTGGCATCGTCTGCAACGCGACACGTCCCTCGCGGATCGGTATTTCCCCTATCTCAAGTTTTCCGAAACGCCGTAACGACCCTTCCCGCGAGTTCGCGTGATGCGAGGAGAGCAAGGCGCCGTCTTGTTCTCCGGGGAGTCGGCCGTGCGCCGGCAGGTCCGGATGTCAAGACTTTGAAGGCAAATAAAACGATTTGATCTGTCTTGAATCTCCACTATACTTGGTGCCACAAATTCAGTTTCGCACTATATCTTGTGTTTGGTGTGCATAACCCTGTGCATAACTGAGTGCATAAGTTATGCGGCGCCCCGCTCTTCGAGCATGGCGCCGCACGCATTCCAGGCAGCGAAAAAAATTCCTGTGGCGCAGCCGGTAGGACCACCGGCGGCATCCAGAAGCATTCAGGAAAGGGGCTAGCAAGTGATCGCGACACGCACGATGAAGACCGTTACGAATTCGAACCAGGCTTCATCGCAGTTGCATCCCGCCAACCGGGCCGGCCGGTCCCTTTCCTGCACCTCATCGCTTGCGCACGCGCCAGCGCAGCGTTCGATTTAATCCGCGGATTTTCCCGCAACATTTCCAGGACCAGGAGCTTTGCACATGCAAACCACCGACAACGTGACGACCCGGTACGAGGGCTCACCGACTGGCCAGGCCTTCGGCCAGGCACAAGGCGCCCAAGCGCTCGCGCCGCAGACGACCTACGCCGACTACAAGGTGATCCGTCGCAACGGCAGCGTGGTGTCGTTCGAACCGTCGAAAATCGCCATCGCCGTGACGAAGGCATTCCTGGCCGTCAACGGTGGTCAGGGCGCGGCATCGGCGCGGGTGCGCGAACTGGTCGAGCAACTCACGCAGAACGTGGTGCGCGCGCTCGTGCGTAGCCGCCCGAACGGCGGCACGTTCCATATCGAAGACATTCAGGATCAGGTCGAACTCGCGCTGATGCGCGGCGGCGAGCACAACGTCGCGCGTGCTTACGTGCTGTATCGCGAGAAGCGCACGCAAGCGCGCGGTCATGACGAGCAGGTCGCCGCCAGCGCGCCGGGTCTGAACGTCACCGACAACGGCGTCACGCGCCCGCTGGATCTCGCTGCTCTGCGCGGCATCATCGAATCCGCTTGCGCGAACCTGGGCGACGCCGTGAGCGCCGACCCGATCATCGCTGAAACGGTGAAGAACCTGTACGACGGCGTGCCGATGAGCCAGGTCTACGACTCGGCGATCCTGGCTGCGCGCACGATGATCGAAAAGGACCCCGCGTACAGCCAGGTCACCGCGCGCATCCTGCTGCACACGATCCGCCGCGAGATCCTCGAAGAAGAAGTCACGCAAGCCGGGATGGGCGAGCGCTACGCCGAGTACTTCCCGCAGTTCATCAAGCGCGGCGTGCAAGCCGAGCTGCTCGACGACAAGCTGCTGCAGTTCGACCTGAAACGCCTCGGCGCCGCGCTCGACAACAACCGCGACCTGCAATTCGGCTACCTCGGTCTGCAAACGCTGTACGACCGCTACTTCCTGCATCACGACAACGTGCGCATCGAAATGCCGCAGGCATTCTTTATGCGTGTCGCGATGGGCCTGTCGCTCAACGAGATCGACCGCGAAGCGCGCGCGATCGAGTTCTACAACGTGCTGTCGAGCTTCGACTTCATGTCGTCCACACCGACGCTGTTCAACTCGGGCACCCGCCGCTCGCAACTGTCGTCGTGCTACCTGACCACGGTCGACGACGACCTCGACGGCATCTACGAAGCGCTGAAGGAAAACGCGCTGCTGTCGAAGTTCGCCGGCGGCCTCGGCAACGACTGGACGCGCGTGCGCGCGCTCGGCTCGCACATCAAGGGCACCAACGGCAAGTCGCAAGGCGTCGTGCCGTTCCTGAAGGTCGTCAACGACACGGCGGTCGCCGTGAACCAGGGCGGCAAGCGCAAGGGCGCGGTCTGCGCGTACCTGGAAACGTGGCACCTGGACATCGAAGAATTCCTCGAGCTGCGCAAGAACACCGGCGACGACCGTCGCCGCACGCACGACATGAACACGGCGAACTGGATTCCCGATCTGTTCATGAAGCGCGTGATGGAAGGCGGCGACTGGACGCTGTTCTCGCCGTCCACGTGCCCGGACCTGCACGACAAGTTCGGCGCCGAGTTCGAAGCGGCTTACACGTCTTACGAAGACAAGGTTGCGCGCGGCGAGATCAAGCTGTTCAAGAAGATTCCGGCGGCGCAACTGTGGCGCAAGATGCTGGGCATGCTGTTCGAAACCGGTCATCCGTGGATCACGTTCAAGGACCCGTGCAATGTGCGCTCGCCGCAACAGCACGTCGGCGTCGTCCACTCGTCTAACCTGTGCACGGAAATCACGCTGAACACCAGCGACGCCGAAATCGCGGTCTGCAACCTGGGCTCGGTGAACCTCGTCGCGCACCTGAAGGAACAGGCCGACGGCACGCGGGCGCTCGACCACGACAAGTTGAAGCGCACCGTCAGCGTGGCGATGCGCATGCTCGACAACGTGATCGACATCAACTACTACGCGGTCGCCAAGGCGCGTAACTCGAATCTGAAGCACCGTCCGGTCGGCCTCGGCATCATGGGCTTCCAGGACTGCCTGCACCTGCTGCGCACGCCGTACGCGTCGCAAGAGGCGGTCGCTTTCGCCGACACGTCGATGGAAGCGGTGTGCTACTACGCTTACTACGCGTCGACCGAACTGGCGCAAGAGCGCGGCCGCTACTCGAGCTACCGCGGCTCGCTGTGGGATCGCGGCATCCTGCCGCAAGACTCGGTGAAGCTGCTCGCCGACGCGCGCGGCGGCTATGTCGAAGTCGATTCGAGCGAGTCGATGGACTGGACCGAACTGCGTTCGCGCATCGCCACCTACGGCATGCGCAACTCGAACTGCGTCGCAATCGCACCGACGGCGACCATCTCGAACATCATCGGCGTGTCGGCTTGCATCGAGCCGACGTTCCAGAACCTGTACGTGAAGTCGAACCTGTCGGGCGAATTCACGGTGGTCAACGACTACCTGGTGCGTGACCTGAAGGCGCGCGGTCTGTGGGACGAGGTGATGGTCGCCGACCTGAAGTACTTCGACGGCACGCTCTCGCGCATCGACCGCATCCCGGCCGACCTGCGCGCGATCTATGCGACCGCGTTCGAACTCGATCCGGTGTGGCTGGTCGAGGCGGCCTCGCGTCGTCAGAAGTGGATCGACCAGGCGCAGTCGCTGAACATCTACATGGGCGGCGCATCGGGTAAGAAGCTCGACGAGATCTACAAGCTCGCATGGGTGCGCGGTCTGAAGACGACCTACTACCTGCGCACGATGGCGGCGACGCACGTCGAGAAATCGACGGTCGCGCACGGCGCGTTGAACGCGGTGAGCTCAGGCGGCAGCTCGGGCGGTGCCGCAGGCGGCGCAGCCGGTGGCTTCGGCGTGAGCGGCGGCGCAGCGGGTGGCGCGGTGGGCGGCATCCAGGCTGCCGCGGCAGCACCCGCGGTTGCGGTCGAAGCAGCGCCCGAAGCGGATGGTCCGGTCTGCATGATGCGCCCGGGCGACCCAGGCTTTGAAGAGTGCGAGGCTTGCCAGTAAGCACGCGGCAAGCAGCAGGATCGCTGCTTGCTGACGGGTTGTAGGTGATGACCCGCATGCAGCGATCCGCGTATCTATAGAGATGCGGCAGAAGTGAAGTCAAGCCGGTGAGCGGCGAGTGGGACCGAAGCAAGCGATGGGATCTGAAGTCGCGCCGCTCATCGGCTGCAGCGAAGTCAGGCAGGAGTCGTCAGCAGCACCACACGAAGCGCGCGACACAGTGCGCGTAGCAAACGCTTCGATCGATGGGCCGATCAACCTGAGCGGCCGCATGCATCGCTCGACATCACATCGGGCTTCACCTCGCGAGCGCTGTTGAAGCAGACAGCGCGGCTCACGCGGCGCTGCGCGAAGCACAGCGACGAACCACGCGAGGCAACACGGTCAGCAACCGCAAGAGCTGCGAACACGCTGCGCAATACAGATAGATAGAGCAGCGAAATGTCGCTTCGACAGGTTGCTCTTCGAGCTCGCGAAGCACGTCGGCAACACGCGTTCAACACGCCTCACTCGATGCGTCACGCAGAGTCCGTTGAACAAAGTGTTGTATGAACGTAGCAACGCGAATCGAAAACAGGATTTTTCATCAGCGAACTCTTTTATCGCTCGTGAAAAGATGGTACAAACCGTTCTAAATTGATGGTGACATTTATGCTCAACTGGGATGACGAGATCACTGCCGTAACTCCCTCGAGCGGCGCGCAACAGAATGCGTTGCGCAACGCAGCGGGATCGGCTGTCGGTTCGCAAATCGGAACGCGTTCCGCTCCTCATGCTCCCTCGGCTCAAGACGTGTTCGCGAACGACATCGCTGTCGCTCCCGTCACTCACGTTGCCCACGCTGCCGGAACGGCTGCCGTTTCCGAAGCGCGGGTCAATGTCGCCGACAAGCGCATCATCAACGGCCAGACCGACGTCAATCAGTTGGTGCCGTTCAAGTACAAGTGGGCCTGGGAAAAGTATCTGGCTGGTTGCGCCAACCACTGGATGCCGCAAGAAGTGAACATGTCGCGCGACATCGCCTTGTGGAAAGACCCGAACGGGCTGACCGAAGACGAGCGCCGCATCGTCAAGCGTAACCTGGGCTTCTTCGTGACGGCCGACTCGCTGGCCGCCAACAACATCGTGCTGGGCACCTATCGCCACATCACGGCGCCCGAATGCCGCCAGTTCCTGCTGCGCCAGGCGTTCGAAGAGGCGATCCACACGCATGCTTACCAGTACATCGTCGAATCGCTGGGCCTCGACGAAGGCGAAATCTTCAACGCGTATCACGAGGTTTCCTCGATCCGCGCGAAAGACGAATTCCTGATTCCGTACATCCACGTGCTGACCGACCCGGCCTTCAAGACCGGTACGCTCGAGGCAGACCAGACCCTGCTGCGCTCGCTGATCGTGTTCGCCTGTGTGATGGAAGGCCTGTTCTTCTACGTCGGCTTTACACAAATCCTGGCGCTCGGCCGCCAGAACAAGATGACCGGCGCGGCGGAACAGTACCAGTACATCCTGCGCGACGAGTCGATGCACTGCAACTTCGGCATCGACCTGATCAACCAGATCAAACTCGAAAACCCGCAACTCTGGACGGCTGAGTTCCGCGCGGAAATCCGCGAGATCTTCCAGCAAGCGGTCGAACTTGAATATCGTTACGCAGAAGACACGATGCCGCGCGGGGTGCTCGGCCTCAATGCGTCGATGTTCAAGAGCTATCTGCGCTTCATCTGCAACCGCCGTTGCCAGCAGATCGGTCTCGATCCGCTGTACCCGAACGAGGAAAACCCGTTCCCGTGGATGAGCGAGATGATCGACCTGAAGAAGGAGCGCAACTTCTTCGAGACGCGAGTGATCGAATATCAAACTGGCGGTGCGCTGACCTGGGAGTAAGCCGGGTTCGTGTCGCAGATGCATTCATCGATGGGGATGCCGCCGGCTTCGGCCGCGGCAAATTTGGTTAGGAGCAGAACCGCCTGATGCAAAGCGTGCCCGGTGCCCTAGCGGCCCACAAACATGACAGGCACTTTGCGGACCCTTCAGTGGGATGGGCAAACTTCCCCCCGGACAAAGCCGCTGGCGTCACCGCCAGCGGCTCGATCAAGCAATTGCCGGCGTTGTGGTTCAACGCCGACCAGATCTGGCGCGCGGTGCCTGTTGGCACGGCGCGCCTTACCGCATTCATTAGCGTAAGCGCGCAGCACCTGCGTACGCCGATGAATAGCCCGCTTCGTAGCGCGCGCCCTGAGAAGCGTCCGCGGGAAGCGGGTTTTGACGAAGGGTGTAGTTTGAACTGACTCTCATCTGAAAACCTGAAGGAGAAAATGATGGCAACTGCAAAGAAAGCCGCCGCTAAGAAACCCGCAGCAAAGAAGGTCGCGGCCAAGAAGGCTGCTCCGGCAAAGAAGGCTGCTCCGGCGAAGAAAGTCGCTGCGAAGAAAGTCGCAGTAAAGAAGGTTGCAGCGAAGAAGGCAGCACCGGCTAAGAAGGTTGCAGCGAAGAAAGCTGCGCCGGCCAAGAAGGTTGCAGCCAAGAAAGTTGCAGCGAAGAAAGTCGCTGTGAAGAAGGTCGCGGCCAAGAAGGCAGCGCCGGCCAAGAAAGCCGCAGTGAAGAAGGTCGCAGCGAAGAAGGCAGCAGCGAAGAAGGCAGCACCGGCGAAGAAGGCCGCAGCGAAGAAGGCAGCTCCGGCGAAGAAGGCCGCAGCGAAGAAAGCTGCGCCTGCGAAAAAGGCCGCTGCTAAAAAGGCTGCGCCCGCGAAAAAGGCTGCTGCTAAAAAGGCTGCTGCTAAAAAGGCTGCGCCTGCCAAGAAGGCTGCCGCGAAGAAGGCCGCCGCTCCTGCGAAGAAGGCTGCGCCTGCGAAGAAGGCTGTCGCCAAGAAGGCTGCGCCTGCACCCGCTGCGACTGCTGTTTCGAGCGCACCGGCGGCGACGGTGAAGACCGCGCTGAACCCGGCAGCGGCATGGCCGTTCCCGACGGGCAGCCGTCCGTAAGCAGTCGTAGCACTTCGACACGTCGCAGGATGTGTCCGATGATCGGGTAGCGCTCAGGCAAGTGATGAGCGCTACCCGTTCAGAATCCCGTGGCCGGGTCTCGGCGACGGGATTTTTTTTGCCCGCGGTTTCTGCGCGAGCGTGCAGAAGAAAAAACACGCATGCACAGGGGAGGGCATGCGTGTGAGGTCGTCGCGGCTACCCGTAGGCGGCCGCGCGAGAGGGGAAATTTTAGTGCGTGACGCGCGTGATACCGCCGCTGGAGAGGAGCCGCACGCGATCGCCCGCGCGGAAGATTTCGCCGGAGGTGGTTTGCGTGATCGCACGCATGTCGCCGTTGTCTAGCCGCACGGTGATCTCGACACCGTCGCGCATCGCAACGCTGTTCTCGATCGCATTGCCGGCGACCGCGCCGCCTATGCCGCCGACGATGCCCGTGGCGACCGAGCCGCGGCCGCCGCCGATCGTGCTGCCGGCCAGCGCGCCCAGCGCGCCGCCGCCGACCGCGCCCAGACCGCTCGGCTGGCCGTTGTTCGAACTGATGCGCACTGCGCGCACACTGTCGACCGTGCCCATGCGGACCGTTTGTTCGCGCTGTGCCTGCGACGCCGTGAAGACGTTGGGAGAACTACTGTTGCTCGCGCATCCCGACATCGCCAGCGACCCGGCGATCAAGGTGGCGACGATCAGGCGACTCGTTGTCCTCATTCCCTGGCTCCCATGGCTCGCGGTCTTAAGGCAGGCTGTATCCGAATGCCCCCTCGAACCGCTCGTTGATTTCCGCCCGGCTGGGCGCGTAGTTTTGCGGGCCCTGATGCTCGATCTTCAGGGCACCCATCAGGCTTGCCAGGCGCCCCGTGGTGGCCCAGCCAAGCCTGTTCTCGATGCCGTAAAGCAAGCCGCCGCGGAATGCATCGCCGCAGCCTGTCGGGTCGAGCACCTGCTTTGCGTTGACCGCCGGAATCGCTTCGACACCGCCGGCATGATGGATCTGCGCACCCTGCTCGCCGAGCGTGACGATCAACGCTTCGACCTTGCCGGCGATCTCTTCGATCGACCAGCCAGTCTTGTTGCTCACCAGCTTGGCTTCGTAATCGTTGACAGCTACATACGTGGCAAGTTCAATCATGCGGCGCAGCGTGTCGCCGTCGAAGAGCGGCAAACCTTGGCCCGGATCGAAGATGAACGGCACGCCGGCGGCCGCCAGATGTTCCGAATGCTGGATCATCCCGTCGTAGCCGTCCGGTCCGACGATGCCGAGCGTAATGCCCTTCGCTTCGTCGGCGCGGTTCAGATGGGACTGCATCATCGCGCCCGGATGGAACGCGGTGATCTGATTGTTTTCGAGGTCGGTGGTGATCATCGCCTGCGCCGTGTAGGCGTCCGGCACGACGAGCACGCTTTGCGTCGACAGCCCGAGTTGCTCGAAGCGGTCGAGGTAAAGCTGCGCGTCGACCGAGCCGAGCGTGCCCATGATGCGCGCGTCGCCACCGAGCAGATGCAGCGCGTAAGCGATGTTGCCCGCGCAGCCGCCGAACTCGCGGCGCATGGTCGGCACGAGAAAGCTGACGTTCAGGATGTGCACCTGCTCGGGCAGAATGTGCTCCCGGAAGCGTCCCTCGAAAGTCATGATGTTGTCGTAGGCGAGCGAGCCGCAAATGAGCGTAGCCAAGGCGAGCGTTCCTGTGAAAAAGCGTTGGAGAGAGGGCGCGCGACGATGCCACGGCGCCGCGCACGAGGCGCGGCGCCGTGGCTCGTGCGCGAAAGGCTTACTTCAGCGCGGCGAGTGCTGCGTCGTAGTTCGGCTCGTTCTTGATTTCGCCGACCAGTTCAGCGTGCACGACCTTGTCGTTCTCGTCGATCACCACCACGGCGCGCGCCGTCAGGCCGGTCAGCGGACCGCTCGTCACGTCGACGCCGTAGGCCTGGGCGAACTCGTGGCCGCGGAACGTCGAGGCGGTGACGACGTTCTCGATGCCTTCGGTCGTGCAGAAGCGCGAGGCCGCGAACGGCAGGTCGCCCGACACGACGATCACCGCCGTGTTGGTCAGCTTGGCGGCGGCTTCGTTGAACTTGCGGGTCGAGGTGGCGCAGGTCGGCGTGTCGAGGCTCGGGACGATGTTCAGCACCTTGCGCTTGCCGGCGAAATCGGCGAGCGACACCGGCTTCAGATCCTTGCCGACCAGCGAGAAAGCGGCCGCGCTCTGGCCCACTGACGGAAACGTGCCGGCTACTTCGATCGGGTTGCCGCCCAGAGTGACTTGGCTCATGTTGTAGTGCTCCGAAAATTCGTCAGAAATGACAGTGAAGCGCCCGATCATGGCCGGGCGCGCGAGGGTGCGTTACGGATAAAAAATCTGAACGCGGAAATTGGAGGCGATCGCCATGCCCGTATCGAGATGCACGATCATGGTCTGCGTCGTGTGCGCCGGCAGGCCGGCCGCGATCGACGTGCCGGGTGGAACGTAGTCCTGCGGCCAGAGCACGCGCCGCACCGCGACGTTGTTCTGGTCGTCGAGCAGCGTGAGTTCGATGGCGGGATAGGCGAGCGCGATGTTGAAGCGGTTGTGCAGCGGCATCTTCAGCTCGAGCTTGTGCGGGCCGTCGATCTGCCGCAGATCGGACGGCTCGACCTGCAAGCCGTCGATGTCGTGCGGCGGCGACACCTCGCAGCCGAGCTGTGCGCAGGCCTTCGCGTACAGCGTCTGCGAGCGCGGGAAGTACACCTGCACCGTTTCGCGTTGCCACCACGCGAGTTGCGCGAGCAGCGCGATGACCAACAGCAGTCCCACCACCGACGCGGCGATCGCCCAGCCCGTGCGCCGCGCTTCGGCGGGGCGGCTTTCGCGCATCACGGGGAACGGATCGTTGCCGTCGTTCACGGGATTGACGGAGAAGGGCTCGCCGCTGGCAGCGGCGGCAGCCGGGCCGCCGATGCCGGGGCCGCCCGGACCGCCCGGACCGCCGGTGCCCGAGCCGCCGCCGGCAGCGGTGGCGCTGAAGGGAGCCGAGCCTGCACGCGCCGCGCCGAAACCAGCGGCGCCGGCCGCGCCTAAGCCGGCCGTGCCTAAGCCGGCCGTGCCAAAATGCGGTTCGTTATCGGGGATGCCATGTATCCGCGCCTTCTGGTCCACAGCGGGTTCGGACGGGTGCTCGGTCTTGTGCCAAACCCGCGGCGCTTCCTCCAGCGGAGGCTCTTCCTCGGGCCGATAGGCAAAGGGTTCGAGCGGCGCGTCGGCCAGCACCGGTTCGTGGTCGGGAGGCAGCGGGGTCGTCAAAGCACCGGCCGGCAATTCCGGCTCGGCGGGGTGGCCCGGCGTGAGCGCAACGCCCGCGCCGGTCGAGACCGGCGCCAGCGGCACATTGCCGGCGTTGTGCAGCAGACGATTGTCGATGGCCGCGTCGGGCGTGGGCGCCCCCGGATCCCATCCTTGCGCGCTGAAGTCGGGGCGTTTATGACGTACGCCCGACAGCGCTTCGATCGCCGCGGCAGCGGCGACCGGTTTGGCGGTGGAAAAGTCACCGCCCTCGGTGATGTCGAACAGGCTGCTCGATGCGTCGAAAACTTCGTGGCAATGCCCGCAGCGCACGAGGCCGCGGCGCAGCGCGAGCTGCGCCGGCTGAAGACGGAAGACGGTTTCGCAGAAGGGGCAACGCGTCGCCAGGAGCATATTGAGCCGATAAGCCAGTAGGCCGTTGATTAGACAATACGCCTTATTCTAATGGCTTTCGCGACGTGTTCCCGTCAGACACACCCAACCTTCGTGTTCGCGCCATACGCCGATATCGATCCAGCGCGCGTACACCTGCGCGACTTCCTCCGCCTGGCGCGCCAGAATGCCGGACAGCGCGATCCGGCCGCCCGGCTTGACCTTCGACGACAGCATCGACGCCATCAGCTTGAGCGGATTGGAGAGGATATTGGCGACCACGATATCGAATTCGCCGGTGGGACATTCGTCCGGCAAACCGTACGTCACCTCGGCGCGGTTGCGCTCGCTGTTGTGACGCGCCGATTCGACCGCTTGCGGGTCGATGTCGATGCCATACACCGGATTCGCGCCGCACTTTTTCGCGAGGATCGCGAGGATGCCGGAGCCGCAACCGTAATCGAGCACGGACTGCTCAGGCTTGACCGATTGCTCCAGCCATTCCATGCACAGGCGTGTAGTGGGATGGCTGCCGGTGCCGAACGCGAGGCCCGGGTCCAGTTCCAGCACCAATGCTTCGGGGTCCGGTGCATCGTGCCACGACGGCACGACCCAGATGCGCTCGCCGATCGGAATCGGATCGAACTGCGACTGCGTGAGCCGCACCCAGTCCTGCTCTTCGACTTCCCGCACGGTGAACGACGGCGCGGTATCCAGCCCGACCTCGTTCGCGGCAGCGGTCAGCAGCAACGCTGGTTCGTGTTCCGGCGCGAGCAGCGCGATCACGCGCGAACGCTGCCACGCCGTGCGATCGGGCGTGAGACCGGGCTCGCCGAACAGCGGCTGCTCGTCGGGCGTGTCGGCGTCCGCGTCTTCGACCGATACGGACAGCGCGCCCAACTCGAGCAGCGCATCGGAAAACTCCTCCGCGTGCTCGCGTGCCAACTCGGCGATCAGTTCCCGGTAGCTCATGACTTACGCTTCTTCCGGCGCGGCCTGCAGCTTCGCGGCCAAACGGTTTTCGAGATAGTGAATGCTGGTGCCGCCTTCGACGAATTTCGCGTCCAGCATCAGCTCGCGGTGCAACGGAATGTTGGTCTGGATGCCTTCGACCACCATTTCCGACAACGCGATGCGCATCCGCTTGATCGCCTGTTCGCGCGTGGCGCCGTAAGCGATCAGCTTGCCGATCATGGAATCATAGTTCGGCGGCACGAAATAGCCGTTGTACGCGTGCGAATCGACGCGGATGCCGGGGCCGCCCGGCATATGCCAAGAGGTCAAACGGCCCGGCGACGGAATGAACTTGAACGGATCTTCGGCGTTGATCCGGCATTCGATCGCATGACCCCTGAACGTGATGTCGCGCTGACGGAATGCGAGCTTTTCCCCGGCCGCGATGCGGATCTGTTCCTGCACGATGTCCACGCCCGTGATCAGCTCGGTCACCGGGTGCTCGACCTGCACGCGCGTGTTCATTTCGATGAAGTAGAACTCGCCGTTTTCGTACAGGAACTCGAACGTGCCCGCGCCCAGATAGCCCATCTTCTTGCAGGCGTCCGCGCAACGATCGCCGATACGGTCGATCAGACGGCGCGCGATGCCTGGCGCCGGCGCTTCTTCGATCACTTTCTGGTGACGGCGCTGCATCGAACAGTCGCGCTCGCCGAGCCAGATTGCGTTCCTGAACGAATCGGACAGCACCTGGATTTCGATGTGCCGCGGGTTCTCCAGGAATTTCTCCATGTAGACCTGCGGGTTGCCGAACGCGCGGCCGGCTTCTTCACGGGTCATGTTGACCGCGTTGACGAGCGCCGCCTCGGTGTGGACCACGCGCATGCCGCGGCCGCCGCCGCCGCCGGCGGCCTTGATGATGACCGGATAGCCGACCTGGCGGGCGATCTTCACGATCTCTTTCGGATCGTCCGGCAGCGCGCCTTCCGAGCCCGGCACGCACGGCACGCCGGTCTTGATCATGGTCTGCTTGGCCGTGACCTTGTCGCCCATCATCCGGATCGTTTCCGGGCGCGGGCCGATGAAGGTGAAGCCGGACTGCTCGACGCGCTCGGCGAAGTCGGCGTTCTCCGACAGGAAGCCGTAGCCGGGGTGGATCGCTTCGGCGTCGGTGACTTCAGCCGCGCTGATCAGCGCGGGCATGTTCAGATAGCTCAGATTCGACGGTGCCGGGCCGATGCAGACCGCCTCGTCGGCGAGCTTCACGTATTTGGCTTCCTTGTCGGCTTCCGAATAGACGACGACCGTCTTGACACCGAGTTCGCGGCAGGCGCGCTGGACACGAAGCGCGATCTCGCCGCGATTGGCAATGAGGATTTTTTCAAACATAGCGGGTTTTCGACTCATCAATGGGCGCCGGGTTGCTCACAACACCGGCCGCCTCAGAGGATCGGTCGCGCGCCTCTCGACAGCGGCGCGCGGGCGGCGAACACTGCGTGCCGCGTTAGCCGACCACGAACAGCGGTTGGCCGTACTCGACCGCCTGGCCGTTTTCGACGAGGATTTCCTTCACCACGCCGGACTTGTCCGACTCGATTTCGTTGAGCAGCTTCATCGCTTCGATGATGCAGATCGTCTGGCCTTCCTTGACGGTGTCGCCCACCTGGACGAACGGGTCCGCGCCCGGCGACGGCGCGCGGTAGAAGGTGCCGACCATCGGCGAGGTCACCACGTGGCCTTGCGGCGCGGCAACCGCCGGCGCAGCCGGGGCGGCGGCGACCGCCGGCGCTTCGGCGCCCATGGCGGGAGCCGGCTGCGCGTATTGCGGCGCATAGGAGGCGGACGGCTGCACGTAAACCGGCGGCGCGTTCTTGACGATGCGCACCTTGCCTTCGCCCTCGGTCACTTCGAGTTCGGAAATACCGGACTCCGAGACGAGGTCGATCAGAGTTTTCAGTTTACGTAGATCCATCAGGAAGCCCCTTTCAATGCGTAGTGCCGGCACGTGCGAGAGCCGGCTCAAATTAGACGTATTTGGATTCAGCCGCGCGACGAGCCGGCCGCGAGCCGGTCGAGCGCGAATTCGAGCGCGTACAGATATCCCTTCCAGCCAAGGCCGCAAATCACGCCCTCAGCCTGGTCGGAGAAATACGAGTGATGCCGGAACGGTTCGCGACGATGCACGTTCGACAGGTGAATCTCGACGAACGGGATGCCGACCCCCGCCAGTGCGTCCCGAATGGCCACGCTGGTATGCGTGTATGCGGCGGGATTGATCAGAATGAAATCGGTTTTTTCAGCCCGCGCGGATTGGATGCGATCGACCAGAGCGCCTTCGTGATTGCTCTGGAACGACGCCAGCTCGACGTCGGCGTCCGCCGCGCGGTCGGCCAGCGCTTGATCGATCTGCGGCAAGCTCACGTGACCGTAAACCTCGGGTTCCCGGGTGCCGAGAAGGTTGAGGTTGGGTCCGTGCAGTACCAGCAGTCGCGTCATGGTCGCTTCTTTTTCCGTGGAATTGGGCGCACTTTAGCGCTGATTAGAGAAACTTGTCTAGTTTCCCACACGTATGGAGCGACGCCGGCGTCGGACCGTCATCGTGCGGGGCGCCCATCTTCTCTCAATTTCGCTTGAAATGCGCGTATTTTTGCGCGTTCCGCGCGGAACTGAACGCCAAAAGAATGTGAAACTTAAAGGGCGTCGAGCGTCTGTCTGAGGGCCGCGGGGTCGATCTGGCCTAATTTTGTCGAGCGGACATTGCCTTTGGCGTCGATCACGACCGTGAACGGCAGGCCGCCCGCGTTATTGCCGAACGCGCGCGCGAGGTCGGCGCCGCCGAAGCCGGTCACGTAGACCGGGTAGGCCACCTTCACTTTCTGCAGGAAGGCTTGCACGTTCTTGTCGGAATCCACGCCAAGTCCGACGAACTGGATGCCTTTTTTGGCGTACTCGCGTTGAAGTTGCGACAGCGCAGGCATTTCCTCGACGCAAGGGCCGCACCACGACGCCCACAAGTTGACGACGATTGGGTGCCCTTTGAGCAAACTTAGCGACTGCGCCTTGCCGTCGACGTTCGTGACCGGCGCGGCCCACAGTTGCTCGACCGGGCTTTGCTGCGAACCGGCCTGGGCCGCGTGGGCCACTTCTTCGGTCCCGCCGTTGAGCCAATGGTTGGCCAGCACGCCGCCGCCCGCAGCGACGATTACAACCAGCGCGCCCGCCAGAATCCGTCTCGTAGTCATTGTCGGTCTGTCTAATTAGTGGAAGGGGTGACTTCGCCGCTGTTGAGCAACGCCTGGACCGCCTGCAGGTTCGCCCGGGCCGTGCGGCCGCGTGCGTCGGCGCGGACCGCGCCGCGCAGGTCGTCGGTCTCGTACAGCGCGACGTGAATGCCGGCCGATTCCGCATTACGCCCTTCGTTCTCCGGGCGCCACAGGAAGCTCAGTGTCTCGACATAGCCCCGTCCGGCGAAATGCCGCGTTTCCGACACGTCGTACTGAATGTTGGCGTTCAGGAAATAGATGGCGACTTCCTTCGGGTTGTCGCAGAACACCTGCAGATGCACGTCCGAGTGTTCCCCCGCCGTGCCGCCCAGCACCGCGCCGGTCAGATAGGGGTTGAACGGCGCGAGCCGCTCCATCCAGTCGATCGCGATGAGGCGCAGGCGCCGCAACAGCGCCGGCTGGCTGTCGCCCTGAAAGAGCGACTGATACTCGCGGATCTCTGCCTCGATCTGGTCGTTATCCGGCAGCCATTCGCCGGCAATACGAGTCTCGCCGACGACTTGCCGGGCCGCTTTGCGCTTGGCCGTAGCGTAGTCCAGACCGTCTTCGGCGATCATGCGCGCAGCCGCGATGGCGATTTCCTCGCGCACGCGCTGCGGATCGAAATGTGATTTGCGAATCATCCGTCAATCATACTAGAGATTGACGATGCGCCTTTCTGGGCGGGGCGGGACGGGACGAACGCCCAGGCGGCGCGGCGCGGGCCCGCGTTCATGGGCGAGCGTAAGCTGTCGGTTACAATAGCGTCCTTTGCAGACGGTCGTTCCGGCCGCTTTTGCACCTCCATTCCTCGCAAAAAACGCCCGCGCGGCACGACAGGCTTATGCACATCCACATCCTCGGCATCTGCGGCACGTTCATGGGCGGTCTCGCAGTGCTCGCGCGCGGCGCGGGCCACACCGTGACCGGTTGCGACGCCGGCGTCTATCCGCCGATGAGCACGCAGCTCGAGGCGCAAGGCATCCGTCTGATCGAGGGTTACGACGCGGACCAGTTGAACGGCCTGAACGCGGATCTGTTCGTGATCGGCAACGTCGTATCGCGCGGCAACCCGCTGATGGAAGCGATCCTCGACCGCGGTCTGCCCTATGTGTCCGGGCCGCAGTGGCTCGGCGAGCACGTGCTGAACGGCAAATGGGTGCTGGCGGTGGCCGGCACGCACGGCAAGACCACCACCAGTTCGATGCTCACCTGGCTGCTCGAAGACGCGGGCCTCAACCCGGGCTTCCTGATCGGCGGCGTGCCGCTGAATTTCGGCGTGTCGGCGCGGCTCACCCATTCGAGCTTCTTCGTGATCGAAGCCGACGAGTACGACACCGCGTTCTTCGACAAGCGCTCCAAGTTCGTTCATTACCGGCCCAAGACCGCGGTGCTGAACAACCTCGAATTCGATCACGCCGACATCTTCCCGGATCTGGCCGCAATCGAAACGCAGTTTCATCACCTGATCCGCACGGTGCCCAGCATCGGCCGGGTGGTGACGAACGGCCGCGAGGACGCGCTGGAGCGCGTGCTGACGCGCGGCTGCTGGAGCGAAGTCGAGCGCTTCGGCGTGCAGGGCGGCTGGGAAACCTTGCCCGCCGAAACCGGCGTGCCGGTCGACGAGCGCTTCGCGGTGTATCACAACAGCGAGCGCGTCGGCGTGGTCGAGTGGCAGGTGCAGGGCGAGCACAATCGCATGAATGCGCTGGCCGCGATCGCCGCCGCGCGGCACGTGGGCGTGCCGCCGGCGCAGGCCGCGAAGTCGCTGGCGAGCTTTCGCAATGTGAAGCGGCGCATGGAAGTGCGCGGCAGCGTCGACGGTGTGACCGTATACGACGATTTCGCGCATCACCCGACCGCGATCGACACCACGGTGGCCGGCCTGCGCGCGCGCGTCGGCCGCGACAACACGCGGATTCTCGCGGTGCTGGAGCCGCGCTCGAACACGATGAAGCTGGGCGTGATGAAAGCGCAATTGCCCGCCAGCCTCGCCGATGCCGATCTCGTGTTCGGCTACGGCGCGCCGAGCGGACGCGACGCGCTCGGCTGGAATCTCAAGGAAGCGCTCGCGCCGCTCGGCGGCAAGGCGCAGGCCTTCGACAATCTCGACGCGCTGGTCAAAGCAGTGGTCCACGCAGCGCGCCCCGGCGATCAGATTCTGGTGATGAGCAACGGCGGCTTCGGCGGCGTGCATCAGAAACTGCTCGACGCCCTTTCCGCGCGAGGCACTTCGTGATTCTCTATCTGCACGGTTTCCGCTCGTCACCCAATTCGTTCAAGGCGCGCGTGCTGGCGGCGCGTCTTGCCGAACTGGGCCGCGCCGACGAGTGGTGCTGCCCGATGCTGCCCGTCTCGCCGTTTGAGACGGTGGCGCTCGCCGAATCGCTGGTGGCTGCGGCCGGCACGAATCGCGTGACGCTGATCGGCAGCTCGCTGGGCGGCTATTTCGCCACGCATCTGGCGGAGAAACATGGCTGGCCGGCCGTGCTGCTGAACCCGGCGGTCGTCCCGCAGCGTGATCTGAGTGCGTATCTCGGCGCGCAGCCGTTGTGGCACGGCGGCGGCAGCATCGTCGTCGAGCCCTATCATCTGGACGAGCTGCGCGCGCTCGGCGTCGCGTCGATCACGCGGCCCGAACGCTACTATCTGCTGGCCGCCACCGGCGACGAAGTGCTCGACTACCGCGAAATGCTCGCCCATTATCCGGGCGCACGCACTACGCTGATCGAAGGAAGCGACCACGCGATCAGCGAGTTCGCGGAGTACGTCGACGAAGTGCTGGCGTTTTGCGACGCCGAAGACGTCGAGCCGCCGGCGCCGCGCGAGGCGGCCTGAGGCCAAGCGCCGCAAACAGCCGCAAACAGACGCAAACTAAGGCGAGCGGTCCTCGCAGGCCGCTCCCCGTCACCAGATTCAACCCGCCGGCGCCCGCGTATCGCGCCGCGGATCCACAACCACGAACACGTTGCCGTGCCGCGCACGCAGTGACCGATCGCTGAAACGGATCGGGGCGCGCCGGCAGATGCAAGACAGAACGAGAGTATTGAGTGAACGTTTTCTTCGAGGAATCGGGCAGTTTCAAGGCGGGCAGCGTGCTGTCGCGCCAGGGCGACGCGTTTCAGGTCGAGTTGCCGGGCGGCCGGCGCGCGAAGGTGCGCGCCAAAGACGTGCTGATCGAATTCGACAAGCCGAGCGCGGCCGAACTGATGCAGCAGGCCGACGCCGCCGCGCAGGACATCGACCTCGATTTCCTGTGGGAGTGCGCGCCTGACGACGAATTCCCGTTCGCCACGCTGGGCGCCGAGTACTTCGGCGAAAGCTTCGGTTCGATCGAGCGCGCCGCGCTGGTGCTGCGCATGCACGGCGCGCCGGTGTACTTCCGCCGCAAGGGCCGCGGCATGTATCAGCGCGCGCCGCAGGAACAGCTGAAGATGGCGCTCGCCGGTCTGGAGCGCAAACGTCAGCAGGCGCTGGTGCAGCAAGGCTACGAGGAGGAACTGAAAGCCGGGCGGCTGCCCGAAGCCTTCATCGGCAAGACCGCGCTCGCGTTGCTCACCAAGCCCGACAAGAACACGATCGAATACAAGGCGCTCGAGGGCGCGGCGGCGGCGCGCGGCATTTCGCAGGCGCGCCTGATGCTCGAATGCGGCGCGATTCCGTCGGCGCGCGCGCTGCACGAAGCGAAGTTCCTCGCCGAATTTTTCCCGCACGGCACCGGCTTTGCGCCGGTCACCGTCGGCGGCTTGCCGGAAGATCTGCCCGAAGCGGACGTCGAGGCATTCTCGATCGACGACATTACCACCACGGAAATCGACGACGCGTTCTCCGTCGAGCACCTCGCCGACGGCCGCGTGCGGATCGGCGTGCACATCGCCGCGCCGGCGCTCGGCATCCAGCGTGGCGACGAGGTCGACGCGATCGCGCGCACGCGTCTGTCCACCGTCTACATGCCGGGCGACAAGATCACGATGCTGCCCGATAGCGTCGTCGAAGCGTTCACGCTGGCTGAAGGCGGCTTGCGGCCGGCGCTTTCGCTGTATGTGATCGTCAATCGCGAGACGCAGGAGATCGTCGTGAGCGAAACGCGCGCCGAGCGCGTGTTCGTGAAGAGCAATCTGCGCCACAACACGCTCGACGAACTCGTCACCGAAGAGGCGCTCGCCGCCGGCACCGGCGACTATCCGCACAAGGACGACATTGCAGTGCTGTGGCCGTTCGCGCAGGCGCTGTTCGAAAAACGCCAGGCTGCGCGCGCCGGCTACGGTCTGCGCCGCGAAGTGCAGCGCAACACCGACTTCAACTTCTATGTGGAAGGCGAGCACATCACGATCACGCCGCGCCGGCGCGGTTCGCCGCTCGACACGATCGTCGCCGAGCTGGCGATTCTCGCGAACTCGTCGTGGGGCGCGTTCCTGCATGACCACGGCGTGCCGGGCATCTACCGCACGCAGCGCGCGTTTGGCGCGCCGAGCGGCCCGAAGCGCACGCGCATGCAGACCAACGCCGCGCCGCACGAGGGCCTCGGTGTCACCCAATACGCGTGGAGCACCTCGCCGCTGCGCCGTTACGTCGACCTGGTGAACCAGTGGCAGCTGATCGCCTGCGTGCAGCACGGCGTGACCGCGAAACTGGCCGCGCCGTTCAAGCCCAAAGACGCCGATCTGTTCGCCGTCGTGCAAGGCTTCGACGACACCTACACCGCGTACGCCGATCATCAGCGTCGCATGGAGTACTTCTGGTGTCTGCGCTGGCTGAAGCAGGAGAACCGCAAGCAGGTTGTGGCGTCGGTGGTGAAGGGCGATCTGGTGCGCCTCGAAGAGATTCCGTTGCTGCTGCATGTGCCGGGTCTCGGCGTGCACGCCCGCGGCACGCGTTTGCAGATGGAAGTGATGTCGCTCGACGAGCTGACTGTCGAAGCGTCCGTGCGTCTCCTGCACGTGCTCGACGCGCCGACCGTGACGAGCGGCGGCGAAGCCGAGGAAGCCGACGAGGGCGATGAAGGCGACGAGGAAATCATCGACGCACCCGACGCCAGCGCGGAAGGCGAAGCCGAGGCCAAAGCCGAAGCCGAACTCGACGGCACCGCCGACGACGCAAGTGCGGCGGACGACGGCGACACCGACGCAAGCTCCGCCGCCGATCAGCACATCGCGGAGCCGGGACGATGAGCACCACCGCCACCCGCGACCGCTACGCGGTCATCGGCAACCCGGTCGGTCACAGCAAGTCGCCGTTCATCCACGGCCGCTTCGCCGCGCAAACCGGCGAGCCGGTCGAATACGGGCACCTGCTCGCACCGGTGGACGCGTTCGTGCCGCACGTGCGCGCGTTCATCGAAGCGGGCGGGCGCGGCCTGAACGTGACCGTGCCGTTCAAGCTCGACGCGCACGCTTTCGCCGACACGCTTTCGCCGCGCGCGGCGGCGGCCGGCGCGGTGAACACGTTGCGCATCGACGCGAACGGCGTTTACGGCGACAACACGGATGGCTTCGGTCTGGTGCGCGACATCGAGGTGAATATCGGCGTATCGCTGAAGGGCGCGCGCATTCTGTTGCTCGGCGCGGGCGGCGCCGCGCGCGGCGTGGTGCTGCCGATGCTGGAGCGCATGCCGCACACGCTGACGATCGTCAACCGCACTGCGGCGAAGGCCGAAGCGCTGGTCGATCAGTTCGCGCAGGCCGCGCGCGACGCCGGGTGCCGTCTGACGGGCGGCAGCGCGCGCGCGATCGAAGCGGGCACCTACGACGTGATCGTCAACGCGACGGCGGGAAGCCTCGACGCGTCGTTGCCCGAATGCGACGACCGTGCGTTCGGCACCGGCGCGCTCGCGTACGACATGATGTACGGCGCGCATCCGACGGTCTTCATGGAACACGCGCGCAAGCTCGGCGCGCGCGGCGCCGACGGTCTCGGCATGCTGGTCGAACAGGCCGCCGAATCGTTTTACGTGTGGCGCGGTGTGCGGCCGGCCGGCGCGCCGGTGCTCGCCGAACTGCGGGCGCTGCTGACGGCGCCCTCGCACCCTTAGACCAGCGCGGCGCCTGGCGGAACTCACTCACTCGAGAACTGAACGCACGATGACAGCAACGCGGCGCGCAAGCCGGCCCGGTCCGGTGCGATGGATGGTTTATCTGGGCGCCGTGCTGGTGATCGCGTGGCTCGCAACGCAGGCGTTCTACTTCACGCAGATCGCGGTGTGGAATTACGTGAATCCGCGCTCGACCGCGTTCATGCGCTCGGACGCTTGGCGCCTGGCGCAGGATCGGCCGGATTTGTCGGTGCAGCATACGTGGGTGCCGTATGAGCAGATCTCGCGCAATCTGAAGCGCGCGACCATCGCTTCCGAAGACGCGAATTTCGTCAACAACAACGGCTACGAGACCGACGCGATCCTGCAAGCGTGGGAGCGCAACAAGGCGAAGGGCAGGATCGTGCGCGGCGGTTCGACGATCACCCAGCAGCTCGCGCGCAATCTGTTTCTCTCGCGTGAGAAGAGTTATATCCGCAAGGGCCAGGAGCTGATCATCACCTGGATGCTCGAAACCTTGATGGATAAGCAACGCATCTTCGAGATCTATCTGAACTCCGTGGAGTGGGGCAACGGCGTGTATGGGGCCGAGGCCGCCGCTCAGTATTACTACAAGACATCGGCGAGCAAGCTGAACGCGGCGCAGTCGGCGCGCCTCGCGGTGATGCTGCCGCGGCCCAAATATTTCGACGAGCACCGGGGATCCGCCTATCTGGCTCAACGCGCGCGCGTGATCGCGCGGCGCATGGGCGCGGCCGAATTGCCGGAATAAGCATTTTTTGCACGCGCCGCGCCGCGCGGGAAATTCCGATGGAACTGCGACAGCTACGTTACTTTATCAGCGTGATCGAACACGGCAGCATGGGCAAGGCGGCGCTCGAACTGGGCGTCGTCACATCGGCGTTGAGCCAGCAGATCGGCCGGCTCGAAAGCGAACTGTCGACCCGCCTGCTGCAGCGCACGTCGAGCGGCGTCGTGCCGACCGACGCCGGGCGCGCGTTCTGGCGGCAGGCGCAACTGGCGCTGCGCCATATCGACGCCGCCGCGCTCGCCGCGCGCGAAGCTCGCCTGTCCGGACACGTCAGCGTAGGACTCCCGCCCAGCACCACCGGCGTGCTCGGCTTGCCGTTCGTGCGTGCGATGCGCGATCGCTATCCGGACATCCGCCTGCGCATGGTCGAAAGCCTGTCCGGCTATCTCGCGTCGATGCTCGGCGCGCGGACCATCGATCTGGCAATCCTGTTTCAGGAGGCGCCCACCCAACGCTGGAGCGTGATGCCATTGCTCGACGAGCGGCTGTTCGTGATCGGCCCGCGCGATCTGCCCGGCATGCCGACGGAACCCGAGGTGCGTCTGTCGAAGCTCGGCCAGCTTCCGCTAATCCTGCCAAGCGGCTCGCATGGCTTGCGGGCGTTGTTGACCACCGCTTTCAAGCGCGCCAGGTACGAGCCGCATCTCGCCGCCGAAGCGGACGGTCTCGCGATGCTGATGGACGCGGTGCGCGGCGGTCTTGGCGCGACCATCCAGCCCGGCGCGGCGCTTGCGCGTTCCGAGAACGCGATGCTCGCCAGTAGCCGCATCGTGGACGCCGATGCGGTCAGGGCGAATCTGCTGGTCAGCGTGTCCGATGACGAATTGTCGCCCGCCGCGCTGGCGGCGCGCGTCGTGCTCGCGGATGTCGCCCGCACGCTGGTGAGCGAGGGCCGCTGGCCCGGCGCGAAACTCAGATAAGCCGCCTGTTCACAAAAACTGAAGACCCCTAGCCGGTTTGCTGATGGCGGCGTTCGCCGTCGATGATTACAGTTCGCCTCGACAGCAATTGCATGGGATCGGAGTAAGCGCTAAAGCGCCAACTCCGATCGACCGCGATTGCATGGGATCGGAGTAAGCGCTAAAGCGCCAACTCCGATCGACCGCGATTGCATGGGATCGGAGTAAGCGCTAAAGCGCCAACTCCGATCGACAGGAGACAAGCTAGATGGTCGATGTGCTCATAATCGGAGGAGGCAATGCCGCGCTGTGCGCTGCGCTGATGGCGCGCGAAGCGGGCGCGTCGGTATTGCTGCTCGAATCGGCCCCGCGCGAGTGGCGGGGCGGCAACTCACAACACACACGTAACCTGCGCTGCATGCACGATGCGCCGCAGGACGTGCTCGTCGAAACGTATCCCGAAGAAGAATACTGGCGCGACCTGTTGAAGGTGACCGGTGGCATCACGAACGAGCATCTCGCGCGTCTCGTGATCCGGGCGTCCGCAACCTGCCGTCCGTGGATGCGCAAGCACGGCGTGCGGTTTCAGCCGCCGTTGTCCGGCGCGCTGCACGTCGCGCGCACTAACGCGTTCTTCATGGGCGGCGGCAAAGCGCTCGTCAACGCGTACTACCGCAGCGCCAAAGCATTGGGCGTGCAGATTCTTTACGACACACCGGTCGACTCGATCGAGCTGGACGGCGGCCGCTTCGTCGCGGCGCGCAGTGCGGGCCGTCGTTTCGAGGCGCGTACGTGCGTGCTGGCGGCAGGCGGCTTCGAATCCAATCGCGAATGGCTGAGAGAGGCCTGGGGGCAGAACGAGCGCGGCGAATGGCCGGCGGATAACTTTCTGATCCGCGGCACGCGTTTTAACAAGGGCGTGCTGCTGAAGTACATGATCGACGCCGGCGCGGATGCGATCGGCGACCCGTCGCAGTCGCATTGCGTCGCGATCGACGCGCGTGCGCCGCTCTATGACGGCGGCATCTGCACGCGGATCGACTGTGTGTCGCTGGGGGTGGTCGTCAATCGCGACGCCATGCGGTTTTACGACGAGGGCGAGGACTTCTGGCCCAAGCGTTACGCGATCTGGGGACGCCTCGTCGCCCAGCAGCCTGGCCAGACCGGCTACTCGATCATCGACGCCAAGGCGGTCGGCCGCTTCATGCCGCCGGTGTTTCCCGGCGAGCAGTCGGACACCCTGGCGGGACTAGCGCGCAAGCTGGGTCTTCCGGAAGCGGCGTTCGTGCAAACCGTCACCGAATACAACGACGCATGCCGGGTCGGCACGTTCGACCACACGGCACTCGACGACTGCCACACCGAGGCTCTCGTCCCACCGAAGACCCATTGGGCCCGGCCTGTCGACACGCCGCCGTTCTATGGCTACGCGCTCAAGCCCGGCATCACGTTCACTTATCTGGGCCTGAAGGTCAATGACCGCGCTCAGGTGCATTTTGGCGGCAAGCCGAGCCAGAACCTCTTCGTCGCGGGCGAGATGATGGCGGGCAACGTGCTCGGCAAAGGCTATACGGCAGGGGTCGGGATGTCGATCGGCACTGCGTTTGGACGCATCGCCGGCACCGAGGCTGCGCGGGCGGCACGGTCGGCAGAAGCGGCTCGATCCGCGCGCGAATCATCAGGAGTTCTCAGTGCAGAAAATTGAAGCGCTTGCGCGTGAAGCGCAGGAGTTGGCGAACTCTCCCGGCCGCGCCGACTATCCTTCTGAACGCGATCCGCGGTCGAGAGTCATCCGGGTTCTTCCGTTGAGCGGCGACGAAGCCGAGGTCGCGCGGCAGATGCAAATATGCAACGCGTGCCGCTACTGCGAAGGTTTCTGCGCGGTATTCCCGGCGATGACACGCCGGCTCGAATTCGGCAAGGCCGACGTGAACTACCTGGCCAACCTCTGCCACAACTGCGGCGCGTGCTATCACGCTTGCCAGTACGCGCCCCCTCACGAATTCGCGGTGAACGTCCCGCAGGCGATGGCGAAAGTGCGGCTCGAAACCTACACCGAGTACGCGTGGCCGCCGATGATGGGCGCACTGTACAAACGCAACGGCTTGACCGTGGCACTGGCGCTGGCGGCCGGGCTTGCGCTGTTCCTGATACTCGGCACCGCGCTGACGGGCTCGCTGCTCGGCTACCGTGACGGCGCACAGCCATCCGGCTTCTACGCGATCTTCTCCCATCACCTGCTTGCCGCGATCTTCGGCGCGATATTCGGATTCGCGGTGTTTGCGCTGGGTATCGGCGTGACGCGATTCTGGCGGGACGTGTCGGCGGGAACGGCGTCGGCGCCGGCGATCTTCGAGGCGACGAGGAACGTGCTGGCCCTCACCTACCTCGACGGCGGACACGGCGACGGCTGCAACGAATCGGACGACCGCTTCACGCTCGCGCGCCGGCGTTTCCATCACTTCACGTTCTACGGCTTCATGCTGTGCTTCGCCGCTACGGCCGTGGCGACGCTTTACCACTACGTGCTGCATGAAGAGGCGCCTTATCCGATGCTCAGTCTGCCGGTCGTGCTGGGCTCGCTGGGCGGCATCGGCTTGCTGATCGGCCCGGCCGGTCTGCTGTGGCTCAACCTGCGGCGCAACCCCGAGAGCGGTGATGCAAAACAACGGCCGATGGATCGCGGCTTCATCGCGTTGCTGCTGCTGACGAGCGCCACGGGCCTCGCGCTACTGCTCGGCCGCGACACGCCGGCGATGCCCGCGTTGCTCGCGTCGCACCTGGGTGTGGTGATGGCGCTCTTTGCCACGCTGCCGTATGGAAAATTCGCGCACGGCATTTATCGCAGTGCGGCCTTGCTCAAGTCCGCGATCGAAAAACGCCGCAGCAGCGGCTTGCAAGCCGGCGCCGACTGAGCGCCGAAGCGTCGCAAAGAAAATAACGGAGACCTGAATGATGAACCCCACAGCCCCAGTCGCGAATGACGCGGCCACGTCCCGAGTGTCGAAGGTCGGCGCGGTATTGCGCGTGACCAGTGGCAACTTTCTGGAGCAGTTCGACTTCTTTCTATTCGGCTTTTACGCGCCGTACATTTCGAAGGTGTTCTTCCCGACGAACAGCGATTTCGCGTCGCTGATGCTCACGTTCGCGGTGTTCGGCGCGGGGTTCCTCATGCGACCGCTCGGGGCGATTTTTCTTGGCGCGTACATCGACCAGGTGGGCCGGCGCAAGGGCTTGATCGTGACGCTCGCGATCATGGCGAGCGGGACGATCCTGATCGGATGTGTGCCGGGTTATGCATCGATCGGTATGCTGGCGCCAGGTCTCGTATTGCTGGGACGGCTATTGCAGGGCTTTTCCGCGGGTGCGGAACTCGGGGGCGTGTCCGTCTATCTCGCCGAGATCGCGACGCCGGGCCGCAAGGGTTTCTACACGAGCTGGCAGTCGGCGAGCCAGCAAGTGGCGATCGTCATCGCGGCGGCGCTCGGCTACGGCCTCAATCACTGGATGACAGCCGCGACGATTGGTGCATGGGGTTGGCGCATTCCTTTCTTCATCGGCTGCGCGATCGTGCCGCTGCTATTTGCTTTGCGCCGCTCGCTGGAGGAGACGGAGGAATTCAAGGCGCAACGGCATCGCCCCAACGCGCGCGAGGTGTTCGGCACGCTGTTGCAGAACTGGAAGGTCGTGTTCGCGGGCATGCTGCTCGTCGCGATGACCACCACCACGTTTTATCTGATCACCGTTTATACGCCGACCTTCGGCAAGACCGTGCTGAAGCTCTCGACCGCCGACAGTCTGATCGTCACGTTTTGCGTCGGCATCGGCAATTTCATCTGGCTGCCGATTGGCGGCGCGCTGTCGGATCGCATCGGTCGCCGGCCGATTCTGATCGCGATTACCGTGCTTGCGATTCTGACCGCGTATCCGGCGCTATGGTGGCTGGCGGCGTCGCCCAGCTTCGTGCGCATGCTGACCGTGCTGCTGTGGTTTTCGTTCTTCTTCGGCATGTACAACGGCGCAATGGTTGCCGCGCTCACCGAGGTGATGCCGGAGAACGTTCGGGTGGCGGGCTTCTCGCTCGCGTTCAGCCTTGCTACGGCGATCTTCGGTGGATTCACGCCGGCGGTGTCGACTTATCTCATTCAGGTGACGGGCGACAGGGCAGCGCCAGGGTATTGGCTCAGCTTTGCGGCTGTGTGTGGATTGGTCGCGACGTTGGTGCTTTATCGGCGGGGTGGGGTGGGAAGCAGCTGGCGGGGTGGCGTGACGTCGACGTAACCCGCGAAATCCATGTCAACGGCCCGCGCCAGCGAACCACGCCAAACTGGCGCAAGCGTCCGCTGCAACTGCGCCGCCAGCCTGCCAGGCCCGCCTTCCGTGCGGGCTTTTTTGCGCTCCGGGCGGGCGAACCAAAGCCACTCGCACGAGGTCGGAGTGCGCGCGGCCCGAATCCCTCAAAACTAACAAATCCCATTATATGAATCTCACATTCACATATTGGAGATTTCTCAAAAACAGCCCTACAATCCAAACCACAATGCAACGCGAGTCAGAGAGCCCAGCAATCTGACCACGCGAACAGCGACAAGCAAAAAACCGGAGACGAGGCCAAACCATGCCTACCAGTCAAAGGCGGAGCCATTGCGCCCGCCGCATCGCGAATCTTCACGGCTTTTCCTCCGGCCCCGCGCGGTAAGCGCAAAAACCACCCACAGCCAATCGCCATGAACAAAGCGATGCCCACTCACGCCGAGAGCACGTCCGAAGCCGATCAAGCGACCAGCGCGGCGGCGCCTCAGGCTCCGGCGGCCAGGACGCCGCGCGCCGGCGCTCAACCGCCCGCCGTCGACGGCATCGCGCTGCCTAGCACGCTGCTGGACATCACGCCGCAACAGGCCGGCACGCAAACGCTGCTGCGCGGCCTGGCGATTCTCGAAGCCGCTGCCGCCGGCGTGCGTGACCTGCGGACCTTCGGCGCTGCGCTCGGCACGACCCGCAGCACCACGCACCGGCTGGTCAGCAGCCTCGTGCAGGCGCGTTATCTGCGTCAGGTGCAAGGCGGCTACCTGCTCGGCCCGAAGCTGATCGAGCTCGGCACCATCGCGCTCGAGCAGATGCCGCTGACCGCGGTGGCGCGTCCGCATCTGGAGTCGCTTGCCGAGCAGACGCTCGACACGATCCACCTCGGCGTGCGCGATGGCGACGACGTGCTGTACATCGACAAGATTCCCGGCACTCGCGGCCTCGAAATGCGCTCGCGCGTCGGTCACCGGATGCCGTTGGCGTCGACGGGAATCGGCAAGGCGATGATGCTCGACCTCACGCCGGATGTCTGGCAGTCGCTGTTCGACGCGTCGCGCCGCGCGCTCGCCAGTGTCACGTTCAAGCCGGACAACCGCCCCGACGCGCCGACCTTCATGCAGCGCATGACCAGCTACGCCGCCGGCGGCTACACCTTCGACCTCGAAGAAAACGAAGCGGCGATCCGTTGCGTCGCGGCCCCGGTGCGCGATGCGTCGGGGGCGGTGGTGGCGGCGCTGTCGGTGGCGAGCACGATCCCGTACATGCCGCTCGAACGCATGGACGAACTGATTCCGGTCGTGCAGCGCGAAGCCCGCGCGATCTCGGAAGAACTCGGTTGGCGCGCTCCGCAGCCGACCACCCGCAGGATCAAGCGATGAAACGAGCGGGTTCTCCCACACCGGCAAGCGCTCACCCGGTTGCGGGCGTCGCCGACGCCGCTGCCGGCCTCGCGCACGCCGCGCTGATCGCGCTCGACTGGGGCACGACCTCGCTGCGCGCCTATCTTTTCGACGCCGACGGCCAGGTGCTGGCAACGCGCGCGTCGACGGCCGGCATCATGAATCTGCCGCGCCGCGCGGAACAGGGCGGCTTCGACGCGGCCTTCGACGACGCGTGCGGCGTCTGGCTCCAATACGCTCCGGCCGTGCCGGTGATCGCGGCGGGGATGGTCGGCAGCGCGCAGGGCTGGGTCGAAGCGCCGTATGTGGACGCGCCGGCGAACGCCGATGCGCTGGTGGCCGGCATCGTCCGCGTGAAGGCGGCGTGCGGTGCGACGCTGCACATCGTGCCGGGCGTCCTGCAACGCGGCGAACTGCCCAACGTGATGCGCGGCGAAGAGACGCAGATTTTCGGCGCGCTCAGCGAGGACGCGAACGCCGCCGACATCGGCAGGCGCGCGCTGATCGGCCTGCCCGGCACGCACGCGAAATGGGCGGTCGTGCAGGCGGGGCGGATCGAGCGTTTTCATACGTTCATGACCGGCGAAGTGTTCGCGGCGCTGCGCGAGCATACGATCCTCGGGCGCACGATGGTGACGCCGGATCGTCCGGATACCGAAGCATTCCTGCATGGTGTGAGCATTGCCCGCGAGAAGGGCCAGGCGGGTCTGCTCGCGACCGTCTTCAGCGCGCGCACGCTCGGCCTCACCGGACAGCTCGCGCGCGACGCGCAGCCCGACTATCTGTCGGGCTTGCTGATCGGACATGAACTGGCCGGCCTCGAAGCCGTGCTGACGCAACAGCAGAACACGCTTGCCGCGCAGAGCCTGCGCCTGATCGGCAATGAAGCGTTGTGCGAGCGTTATCGCCTCGCGCTCACGCAATTCGGCTGCACCCAGGCGACGTTGGTGAAGCAGGCCACCGAGCGCGGCCTATGGCGCGTCGCGTCGCAGGCGGGGCTCGTCAATCCGGCCGCCCACGCGGCGCGTGCGGGTTGACCGGCCGCACCGCCGCTCACGAAACAAGGAACCGACATGCAACCTCACCTTAATCTGCCCGCTCCGTACATGCCGCACGCGGGGCTGATCGCGGCCTTCGAAATCTGTCCGCTGATCGCGATCATGCGCGGCGTGACGCCCGCCGATGCGGCCGATCACGGCCAGGCGCTGTACGAAGCGGGCTTTCGCATCGTCGAAGTGCCGTTGAATTCTCCGCAGCCGTTCGACAGCATCGCCGCGATCCGCAAGGTGCTGCCGGCCGATGCGATCGTCGGCGCGGGCACGGTGCTGCATCCGGGTTTCGTCAACGACGTGAAGCAGGCGGGCGGCGAACTGATCGTCATGCCGCATAGCGACCCTGAGGTCGTGCTCGCCGCGAAAGCGCAAGGCCTCGCCTGCGCGCCGGGCGTCGCCACGCCGACCGAAGCGTTCGTCGCGCTGAAGAACGGCGCGGACGTGCTGAAGATGTTCCCCGCCGAACAGCTCGGCTGCCAGGTCGTGAAGGCGTGGCGCGCGGTGATCGCGGCGCAGGTGCCGCTGGTGCCGGTCGGCGGCATCACGCCGGACAACATGGGGCCGTTTCTGAGCGCCGGCGCGAACGGCTTCGGCCTCGGCTCGGCGCTGTACAAGCCGGGCCAGAGCGCGGCCGTGACCGCCTCGCATGCGAAGGCGTTCATCAACGGTTTGCGGATCGCCCGCGCGGGCGTGAAGAAATGAAGCGACTCGCCGGCAAAGCCGCGTTGATCACCGGCGCCGGGCGCGGCATCGGTGCGGCGATCGCGCTCGCGTTCGCGCGCGAGGGCGCGTCGGTCGTGCTGGCGGAACTGGAGATCGACACCGCGCAGCAGACGGCCGAGCATATCAAGGCGCAAACCGGCGCACGCGTGCTCGCGCTGCACACGGACGTCACGCAGTCGGCGTCGGTCCGGCAGGCGGTGAGCGAGGCGGAGCAGGCCTTCGGCGCGCTCGACGTGCTGGTGAACAACGCCGGCATCAACGTGTTCTGCGATCCGCTGACCATGACCGACGACGACTGGCGCCGCTGCTTCGCGGTCGATCTCGACGGCGTGTGGAACGGCTGCCGCGCGGTGTTGCCGGGCATGGTCGAACGCGGCGCGGGCAGCATCGTCAACATCGCATCGACACACGCGTTCAAGATCATTCCGGGCTGTTTCCCGTATCCGGTCGCCAAGCACGGTGTGATCGGCCTGACGCGCGCGCTCGGCATCGAATACGCGCCGCGCAACGTACGGGTCAACGCGATCGCGCCGGGCTACATCGAAACGCAGTTGACGCACGACTGGTGGAACCAGCAAGCCGATCCGGCCGCCGCCCAGCAGGCGACGCTCGACTTGCAACCGATGAAGCGCATCGGCCGCCCGGAAGAAGTGGCGATGACCGCGGTGTTTCTCGCGTCGGACGAAGCGCCGTTCATCAACGCCAGTTGCATCACCGTGGATGGCGGCCGCTCGGCGCTATACCACGACTGATTTTTGCAGCACGCAGGTTGCGCAGGGGCGCAAAGAGTACACCGGACGACGCGCTGGCCGCGTGTGTCATCACCGGTACAAGAAGACGCGGCCGCTTACCTTCTCGTTATCAATTAGTCAGGAGACACGCATCATGAAACGTAGAATTTTCCTCACGCTGGCAGCAGCGGCGACGGGTGTGCTCTTCAGCGCGCCGGTCGCGCAAGCCGCCGACCCGGTCAAGATCGGCTTCCTCGTGAAGCAGCCTGAAGAACCCTGGTTCCAGGACGAATGGAAGTTCGCCGAGATCGCCGCCAAGGAAAAGGGCTTCACGCTGGTGAAGATCGGCGCGCCGTCGGGTGAGAAGGTGATGAGCGCAATCGACAATCTGTCGGCGCAGAAGGCGCAAGGCTTCGTGATCTGCACGCCTGATGTCAAGCTCGGACCGGGCATCGTCGCGAAGGCGAAGGCCGACGGCCTGAAGATGATGACGGTGGACGACCGTCTGGTCGATGGCGCGGGCAAGCCGATCGCATCGGTGCCGCACATGGGCATTTCGGCGTACAACATCGGCAAGCAGGTCGGCGACGGTCTGGCTGCGGAAATCAAGAAGCGCGGCTGGGACATGAAGGACGTCGGCGCGATCGACGTGACCTACGAACAGCTGCCGACCGCGCATGACCGGACCACTGGCGCGACCGACGCGCTGGTGGCCGCCGGCTTCCCGAAGGCGAACATCATCGCCGCGCCGCAAGCGAAGACCGACACGGAAAACGCGTTCAACGCCGCCAACATCGCGCTGACGAAGAACCCGCAGTACAAGCACTGGGTTGCCTACGCGCTGAACGACGAAGGCGTGCTCGGCGCGGTGCGCGCAGCGGAAGGCCGCGGCTTCAAGGCGGACAATATGATCGGGATCGGCATCGGCGGTTCGGACTCGGCGTTGAACGAGTTCAAGAAGCCGACGCCGACGGGCTTCTACGGCACGGTCATCATCAGCCCGAAGCGCCACGGCGAAGAAACCTCGACGCTGATGTACGACTGGATCACGCAAGGCAAGGAACCGCCGATGCTCACGCTGACGACCGGCATGCTGGCCACGCGTGAGAACGTCGGTGAAGTGCGCCAGAAGATGGGCCTTGCGTCGAATTAAGTTGCTACGTAGCGACATGAAGTGAACTGCCGGCGCGTCGCGCTCGAACCAGACGCGCCGGCAATAGCAATAGAAGATCAGCAGTAGAGACAAGCCATGTTTGCGTCTGCACGTGAGGAGCGAAGTTCGCGGCACGGCGAGGCGCGGTTCACATGAAACAGCAACTATCTTGCATGGGACCGGAGTAGGCGCTAAAGCGCCAACTCCGGCCGACACAGGAGGCGAAGTGTCAGCGACGCTACGTTTTGACAATATCGGCAAAGTCTTTCCAGGCGTGCGTGCGCTCGACGGTGTGTCCTTCGACGTCAGCGTCGGCCAGGTTCACGGCCTGATGGGCGAAAACGGCGCAGGAAAATCGACCCTGCTGAAGATACTCGGCGGTGAATATCAGCCCGACTCGGGCCGCGTGCTGATCGACGGCAACGAGGTGCGCTTCACGAGCGCGGCGTCGTCGATCGCGGCGGGCATCGCGGTGATTCACCAGGAACTGCAGTACGTTCCCGATCTGACGGTCGCGGAAAATCTGCTGCTCGGCCAGCTGCCGAACTCGCTCGGCTGGGTCAACAAGCGCGAAGCCAAGCGCTTCGTGCGCGAACGTCTGGAAGCGATGGGCGTGGCGCTCGATCCGAACGCGAAGCTGCGCAAGCTGTCGATCGCGCAACGGCAGATGGTCGAAATCTGCAAGGCGCTGTTGCGCAACGCGCGCGTGATCGCGCTCGACGAGCCGACCAGTTCGCTGTCGCATCGCGAGACCGAGGTGCTGTTCAAACTGGTGCGCGATCTGCGCGCCGACAACCGCGCGATGATCTACATCTCGCACCGGATGGACGAGATCTACGAGTTGTGCGACGCCTGCACGATCTTCCGCGACGGCCGCAAGATCGCGTCGCATCCGACGCTCGAAGGCGTGTCGCGCGACACCATCGTCAGCGAGATGGTCGGGCGTGAAATTTCGGACATCTACAACTATTCGGCACGCCCGCTCGGCGAAGTGCGCTTCGCGGCGAAAGCGATCGAAGGCCATGCGCTCGCGCAGCCGGCCAGCTTCGAGGTGCGGCGCGGCGAGATCGTCGGCTTCTTCGGTCTGGTGGGCGCGGGCCGCAGCGAGCTGATGCATCTGGTGTATGGCGCCGATCACAAGAAGGGCGGCGAACTGCTGCTCGACGGCAAGCCGATCAAGGTGCGCAGCGCGGGCGAAGCGATCAGACACGGCATCGTGCTGTGTCCGGAAGATCGCAAGGAAGAGGGCATTGTCGCGATGGCGACGGTGTCGGAGAACATCAACATCAGTTGCCGCCGTCACTACCTGCGCGCGGGGATGTTCCTCGATCGCAAGAAGGAAGCGGAAACCGCGGACCGCTTCATCAAGCTGCTGAAGATCAAAACGCCGAGCCGCCGGCAGAAAATCCGCTTCCTGTCGGGCGGCAATCAGCAGAAGGCGATTCTGTCGCGCTGGCTCGCCGAGCCCGATCTGAAGGTCGTGATTCTCGACGAGCCGACTCGCGGTATCGATGTCGGCGCGAAGCATGAAATCTACAACGTGATCTATCAGCTTGCCGAACGCGGCTGCGCGATCGTGATGATCTCGTCGGAATTGCCGGAAGTGCTCGGCGTGTCCGACCGGATCGTCGTGATGCGCCAAGGCCGGATTTCCGGCGAGCTGGCGCGCAAGGACGCAACGGAACAATCGGTGCTGAGCCTCGCACTGCCGCAAAGCTCGACTGCGCTACCCGGAACCGAAACCGCTGCCCAGCAGGCGGCCTGAACACTATTTGGACGCAAGTCCGGCAACCCGTGGGGATACGGGAGGAGTATTGAACATGCAAGCCAGAGAAAACCTCGCGCAACAGGCCGCCAAAAGTGCCGCCGATGCGCTGATTCCACAGACCAACGACAAGGCGAAATGGTGGCAGCAGATCACCGAGTACAGCCTGATCGTGATCTTCGTCGTGATGTTCGTCACGATGTCGCTGACCGTCGACCACTTCTTCTCGATCGAGAACATGCTCGGTCTCGCACTGTCGATCTCGCAGATCGGCATGGTCGCGTGCACGATGATGTTCTGCCTGGCCTCGCGCGACTTCGACCTGTCGGTGGGCTCGACCGTGGCGTTCGCCGGCGTGCTGTGCGCGATGGTGCTCAACGCCACCGGTAATACCTTCATCGCGATCATCGCGGCGGTCGCGGCGGGCGGGGTGATCGGCTTCGTCAACGGCGCGGTGATCGCGTATCTGCGCATCAATGCGCTGATCACGACGCTCGCGACGATGGAAATCGTCCGCGGCCTCGGCTTCATCGTGTCGCACGGGCAGGCCGTGGGCGTGTCGTCGGACACGTTCATCGCGCTGGGCGGCCTGAGCTTCTTCGGCGTGTCGCTGCCGATCTGGGTCACGCTGCTGTGCTTCATCGTGTTCGGCGTGATGCTCAACCAGACCGTGTACGGCCGCAATACGCTCGCGATCGGCGGCAATCCGGAAGCGTCGCGTCTGGCCGGTATCAATGTCGAACGCACGCGCGTTTTTATCTTCCTGATTCAGGGCGCCGTGACCGCGCTGGCTGGTGTGATCCTCGCGTCGCGCATCACGTCGGGTCAGCCGAATGCCGCCGAAGGTTTCGAGCTGAACGTGATTTCGGCGTGCGTACTGGGCGGCGTATCGCTGCTCGGCGGCCGCGCGACGATTTCCGGCGTGGTGATCGGCGTACTGATCATGGGTACGGTCGAGAACGTGATGAACCTGCTGAACATCGACGCGTTCTATCAGTACCTCGTGCGCGGCGCGATCCTGCTCGCCGCCGTGCTGCTCGACCAGTTGAAGAACCGCGGTTCGCGGGATTGAGCCCAGGGCTGAATCCACCGCGCCACTCACCCCATAGCTCTCAAAGGAATCGAACGATGTCGTCTCCGGCCAATGCAACCGCCCAACTCGCGGACAACGCGTTCGCGCGCTATCCGAGTCTCGTCGACCGCACGGTGTTGATCACGGGCGGCGCGACCGGCATCGGCGCATCGTTCGTCGAGCATTTCGCGGCGCAAGGCGCGCGCGTCGCGTTCTTCGATATCGACGCTAGCGCGGGTGAAGCGCTCGCCGACCAGCTCGGCGATTCGAAACACAAGCCGCTGTTCCTGAGCTGCGATCTGACCGATATCGACGCGCTGCAAAAAGCGATCGCCGACGTGAAGGCCGCCCTAGGGTCCATCCAGGTGCTGGTCAACAACGCGGCGAACGACAAGCGTCACACGATCGGCGAGGTGACGCGCGAGTCGTT
The DNA here is from genome assembly GCF_046026895.1 of Paraburkholderia sediminicola. GTDB lineage: Bacteria > Pseudomonadota > Gammaproteobacteria > Burkholderiales > Burkholderiaceae > Paraburkholderia > Paraburkholderia sediminicola_C. The sequence continues at coordinate 109,252 of NZ_JAQQEU010000011.1, read as the reverse complement.
CGACGCGGGCATCGCGGTGAATATCCGTCACCAGTTCTTCGCGGCGCAGGCGGTGATGGAGGACATGAAAGCGGCCAACAGCGGCTCGATCATCAACCTCGGTTCGATCAGCTGGATGCTGAAGAACGGCGGCTATCCGGTGTACGTGATGTCGAAATCGGCGGTGCAGGGTTTGACGCGCGGACTCGCGCGCGACCTCGGGCACTTCAACATTCGCGTCAACACGCTGGTGCCGGGCTGGGTGATGACGGAAAAGCAGAAGCGCCTGTGGCTCGACGACACCGGCCGCCGGCAGATCAAGGAAGGGCAGTGCATCGACGCCGAGCTGGAACCGGCCGACCTCGCCCGCATGGCACTCTTTCTCGCCGCCGACGACAGCCGGATGATCACCGCGCAGGACATCGTCGTCGATGGAGGCTGGGCGTGAGCGCTGGCGCGCCGTCGAGCGTCACGACGCAGCGGGCGGCTTTGCTGCTCGACACGAAATGCACGCTCGGAGAAGCGGCCACATGGTGCGCGAAAACCGGCCGCTTGTACTGGACGGACATTGAAGGCGCGCGGCTGTGGCGCTACGATCCGGGCGACGGCCGCAGCACCTCCTGGAGCATGCCCGAGCGCCTCGCGACGTTCGCGTTGTGCGCGAATCCGCAATACCTGCTGCTCGGCCTCGCCACGCACCTCGCGTTTTTCGATCTGGCGACTGGTGAGACGCGGCGCATCGTCGATATCGAACCGGGTCTGACCACGCGCGTGAACGATGGCCGCTGCGACCGCCAGGGGCGCTTCGTATTCGGCACGAAAGACGAAAACTCGCCGGCGCAACCGGTCGGCGGCTTTTACCGGCTCAATCGGGATCTGTCGCTGGAGCGCCTGCCGCTGCCGGCACCGGCGATCTCGAACAGCATCGCATTCAGTCCAGATGGCGCGACGTTGTATTACTGCGACTCGCTGATCCCGGAAATTCGCGTGTGCGATTATCACGCGGACGGCAGCATCGCCAACGACCGTCAGTTCACGCAGGTCATCGGTGCGGGCGTGGAGCCGGACGGCTCGACCGTCGACCGCGACGGCGGCCTGTGGAACGCGCAGTGGAACGGCGCGCGCGTGGTGCGCTACGGCCCCGACGGCGTGGAAACGGACCGCATCGAGGTGCCGACCATTCAGCCGACTTGTGTCGCGCTGGGCGGCCCGCAACTCGGCACGCTGTACATCACGAGCGCGCTCACCGGTCTCGACGCCGCGGCGCTGGCGAACGATACTCGGGCGGGCGGCGTGTTCGTCGCGACGGTCGGACGGCGCGGTTTGCCCGAACCGGAGTTCCTGGGCGTGCCCGCCTAGGCGCAGAATGACGCAGCCCGGTCGCCACAGGCCGCGGCGGCGGCTTGTTTCTGCAATGTGTTTGAAAGAATCAGAAGGTGATGTCGCAATTCCAGTGGCAGCAAATCGGCAGCATGCAGTTCGGACCCAGAGGCGATCGGTTCAAAAAATCGCCCAACAGCATCCGTCAGCAATGACGGCAACGTCCCTCGCCTCTCGATGGAGCCAGATATGACTGTTGCGAATCTTGTTTCCGCTTCTCCCCCAACCTCGCAGAGCCGGCGCTCGCGCCTCGCCGCGGCGGCCAATCCGGTGCTGGCCGGGCCGAGCACGTCGGCGGTGGCGGTCGGCGAAAGCAGCGCGGGCGATGTCGCCTGTATCACGCTCGCCAACGCGCATTTACGTCTGGACGTCGCTCCGACGCTCGGTGGCGGCGTCACCCGTTTCGACTGGCGCGGCGACGGCGCGCTCACGCCGATCTTCCGGCGCTGCCGGCACGTCGGCGCCGACACCCAGCCGAACCAGCTCGCCTGCTATCCGCTGCTGCCGTATTCGAACCGGATCGGCGGCGGCCGTTTCAATGTCGCGGGGCGGCGTGTTGAAGTGCCGCGCAATCGCGACGACGAACCATGGCCGATTCACGGCGACGGCTGGCTGTCGGAGTGGCAGGTGGCGGAGTCGGACCGCGAAAACGTGCGCTTGACGCTCGATCGCCGTGACGGCAAGCCCTACGCGTTCCGCGCGACGCAAACCTATACGCTCGACGGCCCGACGCTCATCGTCGCGCTGGAGATCGAGAACGCGGGGCGCGAGGCGCTGCCGTTCGGGCTCGGCGTGCATCCGTTCTTCGTGCGCGACGCGGACACGGAACTGTCGGCTGCGGCCGGCGGCCTGTGGCTGTCCGGCGACGACTGGCTGCCGGTGCGCCACGTGCAGGCGCCCCCCGCGTGGCAATTCGGCGTCGCGTATCCGTTGCCGGAGACGATCGTCAACCACGCGTTCACCGGCTGGAGCGGGCAGGCGGCGGTGGTGTGGCCGAAGCGCCGCCTGTCGCTGAACATCGCCGCCGACACCGACTACTACGTGCTGTACACGCCGCCCGGCGAAAACTTTTTTTGCTTCGAGCCGGTCGATCATCCGATCAACGCGATGAATCTGGCCGGCGGCGCGTGCGAAAACGGCATGACCCTGCTGGGACGCGGCGAGCGGCTGACGCGCACGTTCCGCTTCACAGTCGAGCGCACCGGTTTGCGTTCGATGCCCGGCGCGCGCGGGTCGCGGCGGCAGTAGCAGGACGGGGTGGCGTGAAGGGACTGGCGCGACGCGATACGGCGTGAACGCAACCCTTCGCGCCGCGCCGCGAGAAACTGGTCGAGCGCGCCGCTGCGCGCCTGACCCGGCGCGCAGGACAGGTAAAATACGCGCCTCTTCCGATTACCGGCTCGCCGCGAGACCCACATGTCCCATTTCATCCAGACACTCAACGACGCCTGGCAGCGCACCAACTCGCTGCTGTGCGTCGGCCTCGATCCCGAGCCCAGCAAATTCCCGGGCGCGCTCGCCGGCCGGCCCGACGCGATTTTCGACTTCTGCCGCGCGATCGTCGATGCAAGCGCGCCGTATGCGTCGTCGTTCAAGCCGCAGATCGCGTACTTCGCCGCGCATCGCGCGGAGGACCAGCTCGAACAGCTGATCGCCCACATTCATGCGAACCATCCGGGCCTGCCGGTGATCCTTGACGCGAAGCGCGGCGACATCGGCAGCACCGCCGAACAATACGCGCGCGAGGCGTTCGAGCGCTACAAGGCGGACGCGGTGACAGTGAATCCTTACATGGGTTTCGACTCGATCCAGCCGTATCTGGAACACGAAGGCAAAGGCGTGATCGTGCTATGCCGCACGTCGAATCCGGGCGGCTCCGATCTGCAATTCCTGGAGACGGGCGGCCGTCCGCTGTACCAGGTCGTCGCGCAACTGGCGGCGGACAAGTGGAATGCGAGCGGGCAGCTGGCGCTGGTGGTCGGCGCGACGTTCCCGAAGGAAATCGATGTGGTGCGCGGGATCGTCGGCGATATGCCGCTGCTGATTCCGGGCATCGGCGCGCAAGGCGGCGATGTCGAGGCGACCGTCAACGCCGGGCGCACCGCGAACGGCACGGGCATGCTGATCAACTCGTCGCGCGCGATCATCTACGCGGGCAAAGGCGACGATTTCGCGCAAGCCGCGGCGAAAGCCGCGATGGATACCCGCGACCGGATCAACGCGTTCCGCTGATCGAGGGGTGGGTTGGTGAAGCTGGCTCTGGGTTGAACAAGCCAGCTTTTGAGCGGGCTCGGTTCGGCCCGGTTTGATGAGAGGGTTCGGAACGGTTCAGAACGTTCCGCCTGATCAGGTTTTCTCGAGCCTCCTGCCCGACCAGAGCAAGAAGGCTATCTAAGCCGCCGGCCCCAGCCGCACAATAGACTCCGCGTGCTGCGGATACTCCGCCCTCAACGCATCCAGATCCGCCAGTTCGAATTCGCTGAATTCGAATCCCGGCGCGACCGTGCAGCCCACCAGCGCGAACGCCGCCGGATCGGCGCATTCCGCCGCGAACCACAAACCCGCCGGGACTACCGCCTGAAACACCGCGTCGGGATGCGTCACCGTATTGCCCAGCTTGTGCGTGATCAATGCGCCGTGTTTGTGGAGCACGTGAACGTGCAACGGCTCGCCCGCATAGAAATGCCACACTTCGTCTGACCTGATCCGATGCCACGCCGAATGCGCGCCGTCGCAGAGCAGGTAGTAAATCGCGGTCGACGCCGAGAGATTCTGCGCCGAGCCGTCGTCGCGAACCACGCGTTGCGCCGACCGATACGTCTCGCTAAAAAATCCGCCTTCCGGATGCGGCTTCAGATTGAAGCGGCGAATCAGTTCGTCTTTGGCTGCCTGCGAATCGCGCATCGTTTCCGCCCTTCAAACGAGGGTCAATGTTCGCGCTCGTCGAGCAGCGCGAGCACGCCGCGCAATGCGTGCGCGGCGGCCTGCACGCGAATCTGCTCGCGGTCGCCCTTGAAGATCTTCGTCTCCACCGACGTATGCAGCCGGTTGCTCCAGCCGAACGACACCATCCCGACCGGCTTGGTCTCGGAGCCGCCGCCCGGTCCGGCGACGCCGGTGATCGACACCGAGACCTGCGCGCGGCTGTTGCGCAGCGCGCCTTCGGCCATGGCGCGCGCGACCGGCTCGCTGACCGCGCCGTGCTTGTCGATCAGGTCGGCGGGCACGCCGATCATCTCGCTCTTCGCCTGATTCGAATACGTGACGAAGCCGCGCTCGAACCAGCCGCTGCTGCCCGAAATGTCGGTGATCGCGGTCGCCACCATGCCGCCCGTGCAGGACTCGGCGGTGACGAGCGTCAGGCGCTCGTCGCGCAGGCGGTTGCTCACGCGAATCGCGAGCTGGTGAACGACGGAATCGGTAGGCATGGCGTCAATCCGGAAAACGGGAGCCGGCACTGAAGCGCGGCGTAGGCGGCGATTGCCGTGCGGCGGTCAAACCGACATGCGCCACAGCGCAATCACAAGCAGCGTGAAAAAGGCGGCGACCAGATCGTCGAACATGATGCCAAAGCCACCTTTCAGGCGGCGGTCGAAATAACTGATGGGCGGCGGCTTCACCATGTCGAAAAAGCGGAACACGATGAAGGCCCACAGCTGGCCCGTCAGCGTCACCGGCGTGACCATCAGCAGCACCAGCCAGAACGCGATGATTTCGTCCCACACGACCGACGACGGGTCGCCGATGCCGAGTCGCCTGGCGGTAAAGCCGCAGATCGCGATGCCGCCGACAAAGCCGGCGCCGATCAGCGCGCCCCATTCGATCACGGTCAGATAGCGGCTCAGCACGGCGAACGAGGCCCACGCGAACAACGTGCCGATCGTGCCCGGGGCCACCGGCGACAGGCCGCTGCCGAACCCGAGCGACAGCAGGTGCAGCGGATGCGACAGCATGAAACGCGCGGTGGCGCGGCGCGGCTGAGGCCGCGGCGCACGCGGTTCCGGCGCCTGGGGCGGCTCGCTGCCGATGAGATCGTCGGCGGGGCCGAGCGGGGGATCAGTCTGCATGGAAGTGGTCGAAGCCTTGCAACGTCAGGGTGAGGGGTGCGCCGTCGGCATTGCGCCACTCGATGGCCGGGCGATCGTCCGCCGTCTCGAGAGCGCTTATTGTACCGATGCGGGTGACCGGCACGGCCACCGCCTGCCCGGCTGCTTCGATCGCGGCGCGTGCCGTGGCGGGCGCGGTGAAGCACAGCTCGTAATCGTCGCCGCCGGCGAGCGTGCAGCGCTGCTGGATGGCGGGCGCGAGGCGGCGCAGCGCGGCGGAACGCGGCACGGCGTCGACGTCGACCGTGGCGCGCATGCGCGAGCGCTCGAGGATGTGCAGCAGATCGCCGGCCAGGCCGTCCGACAGGTCGAGCGCCGCATGCGCGAGGCCGCGCAGCGCGAGCCCGAGCGGCACGCGCGGCTCGGGCCGTTCGAGGGCGCGGCGAAACGTCGCAGCGTCGCTGGCAGCGGCGGACCATTCCCCGCGCTGGACGCCGAGACCGGCGCGCGCGTCGCCGAGGGTGCCGGAAATCCAGATGTCGTCGCCCGGCTGGGCCGCGTCGCGCCGCAGCGCCGCTTGCGACGGCACGCTGCCGAACACGGTGACGCACAGATTCAGCGGGCCGCCCGTCGTGTCGCCGCCGATCAGTTCGCAGCCGTAGCGCCCGGCGAGCGCGAAGAGTCCCTCGCTGAACGCGGCGAGCCACGCTTCATCCGCCTTCGGCAACGAAAACGCCAGCGTGAACGCCTGCGGCTGCGCGCCCATTGCGGCGAGATCCGACAGATTCACCGCGAGCGTCTTGTGACCCAGCGCTTCGGGATCGATATCGGCGAAGAAATGGCGGCCTTCCACCAGCATGTCCGTCGATATCGCCAGCATTTCGCCGGCGCGCGGCGCGAGCAGCGCGCAGTCGTCGCCGATGCCGAGCGATGCGCTGGTGGCGTCGGACGGCCGAGCGGCGGCCGCTCGGCGGGCAAAGAAGCGGTCGATCAGCGAGAACTCGGAGAGCATGGCGGCCAATGATGAACGGATTACTACCGCGAACAGCGGCTAACGGCGCGCATTGTACGAAGTGCCGGCGCTATTCGCACCCACAGCACCCGCATTCCGCGCCCATATCACTAACGACTGCGAGCCGGGCCACACGTTTCGCGCAGCATGTCACGCCGGCCTTTCGCTCTGTTTAAGTCGTGGCACTTGTACCCGTATTGAAGGAATCGCGTCGGCAATTGGGGCTACAATGCCGTCGAACGTCTATTCTAATCCGCACTTCGAAGCCCGCCTTATGTCGACTCCCGTCAATAGCAAACTCCGCGAAGCCGCACTCGATTACCACGAGTTCCCCACCCCAGGGAAGCTGGCGATCACTCCGACCAAGCAGATGATCAACCAGCGCGACCTCGCGCTGGCGTACTCGCCGGGCGTCGCGTTCGCGTGCGAGGAGATCGTCGAGAACCCGATGAACGCCGCGCGTTTCACCGCGCGCAGCAACCTCGTGGGTGTCGTCACGAACGGCACCGCGGTGCTCGGCCTCGGCAACATCGGGCCGCTCGCGTCGAAGCCGGTCATGGAAGGCAAGGCCGTCCTGTTCAAGAAGTTCGCCGGCATCGACGTGTTCGATATCGAGTTGAACGAGTCCGACCCGCACAAGCTGGTCGAGGTGATCGCCGCGCTCGAACCGACTTTCGGCGGCATCAACCTGGAAGACATCAAGGCGCCGGACTGCTTCATCGTCGAGCGCGAATGCCGCAAGCGCATGAAGATTCCAGTGTTCCACGACGACCAGCATGGCACGGCGATCGTCGTCGCGGCGGCAATTACCAACGGCCTGAAGGTGGTCGGTAAGGACATCAAGTCGGTCAAGCTGGTCGCCTCCGGCGCGGGCGCCGCGGCGCTGGCCTGTCTGGACCTGCTGGTCGATCTCGGCCTGCCGCTCGAAAACATCCTCGTCACCGACCTGGCCGGTGTGGTCTACAAGGGCCGCGTCGAATTGATGGACCCGGACAAGGAACGCTTCGCGCGGGAAACCGACGCGCGCACGCTCGCCGAAGCGATCGGCGGCGCGGACGTGTTCCTCGGCCTGTCGGCCGGCGGCGTGCTCAAGCAGGACATGGTCAGGCAGATGGCGGACAAGCCGCTGATTCTCGCGCTCGCCAACCCGACGCCGGAAATCCTGCCGGAACTGGCGCTCGAAGTGCGCCCGGACGCCGTGCTGTGCACGGGCCGCACCGACTACCCGAACCAGGTGAACAACGTGCTGGTGTTCCCGTTCCTGTTCCGCGGCGCGCTGGATGCGGGCGCGACCACGGTGACGCGGGAAATGGAGATCGCGGCGGTCAATGCGATCGCCGAACTGGCGCGCCAGGAGCAGAGCGACATCGTCGCGACCGCGTACGGCATCCAGGATCTGTCGTTCGGGCCGGCGTATCTGATTCCCAAGCCGTTCGATCCGCGCCTGATCGTCAAGGTCGCGCCGGCGGTGGCGAAGGCCGCGATGGATTCAGGCGTCGCCGAGCGTCCGATCGAGGACATGGAAGCGTACCAGCAGCATCTGCAGCAGTTCGTGTATCACAGCGGCACGACCATGAAGCCGATTTTCCAGCTCGCGCGTGGCGTCGAGCCGGAGAAGAAGCGCATCGTGTTCGCCGAAGGCGAAGAAGAGCGCGTGCTGCGCGCGATCCAGATCATCGTCGACGAAAAGCTGGCGAAGCCGATCCTGATCGGGCGTCCGGCGGTGATCGAGCAGCGCATGGCGCGCTACGGTCTGCGTCTGGTCGCGGGGCAGGACTACACGGTCGTCAACACCGATCATGACGAGCGTTACCGCGATTTCTGGCAGGAATACGCGAAGATGATGTCGCGCAAGGGCATCACGCCGCAGATGGCAAAGCTCGAAATGCGCCGCCGCACCACGCTGATCGGCGCGATGCTGGTAAAGAAGGGCGAGGCGGACGGCATGATCTGCGGCACGGTCAGCACGACCCACCGGCACCTGCACTTCATCGATCAGGTGATCGGCAAGAAGGAAGGGGCGAAGGTCTACGCGGCGATGAACGCGCTGGTGCTGCCGAACCGGCAGATTTTCCTGGTCGACACGCACGTGAACGTCGATCCGACGCCGGAGCAGCTGGCCGAGATCACCATCATGGCCGCCGAGGAAGTGCGCCGTTTCGGTATCGAGCCGAAGGTCGCGCTGGTGTCGCATTCGAACTTCGGGTCGAGCAACGCGCCGACCGCGCAGAAGATGCGCGACACGCTGGAGATTCTGCGCCAACGCGCGCCGGAAATGCAGGTGGACGGCGAAATGCACGGCGACGTGGCGCTTGACGCGAATCTGCGTCGCGAGGTGCTGCCCGATTCGACGCTCGAAGGCGACGCAAACCTGCTGGTGCTGCCGAACATCGACGCGGCCAATATCTCGTACAACCTGCTGAAGACCGCGGCGGGCAACAACATCGCGATCGGCCCGATCCTTCTGGGTGCGGCCCGGCCGGTGCATGTGCTGACGCCTTCGGCGACGGTGCGCCGGATCGTCAACATGACGGCGCTGCTGGTGGCGGACGTAATCGCCACGCGCTAATTCCGGCCCGGTGAAACATGGCGCAGGCTGAACGCGCGCCATGCAAAAAAAAAGGCGTGCCTGCAACGGGCACGCCTGCGGGTAAAGCAGGGGATTGCCACCCTAAATACGGCTCATGACACACTTCACCTTCAAAGACTGCACGCCCACGGCTCTCGCCACGAGGTACAAAGAGGCGTGCGGGCCGCGTGCAGATTAGCCTGCATGACCCCTCCATTGGCGCAGTCAGGCAAAGTCTAGCCCGGGTGAGCTAAACATTCTGTCAAAAGTCGTCAAAGTCCCGACTGGGGGCCTTTTCCACACGATCCGGCAGCCTTCGCCGGCCCGGCGAACGTTGATTCCAAAGGCCATTAGCGATACCCTTACGACTTTCATGGTCGTCAAACTCGTGATTTAACAGCGGGGAACCTTGATACATGGCACGCAAGTGGCTGCGCATCAAAGGCGTGCTGATCGGTGCTTTTACGCTGTGCGCGTTGTTCGGCCCCGTGCCTGGCGCGTTCGCACGCGACTACGCGGCGTCCGCAGACGCGAACGCGCAGGTCCAGGGCACCGTTGCGCTGGCGCAGTTGCCGCGCGAAGCGGTCAATACGTTGAACTTGATTGCGGCCGGCGGGCCTTACCCGTATGAAAAGGACGGCATCGTATTCGGCAATCGCGAACGGTTGCTGCCGCCCCATCGGCGCGGCTATTACCACGAATACACCGTTCCCACGCCCCGCGCGCACAATCGCGGGGCGCGTCGCATCGTCTGCGGCGGTCCGCTAACGCGAACCGATGATTGTTACTACTCGGGCGACCACTACACCAGTTTTAATCGTATTGTTGAATGACATCGGGATGAACGGCATGAGCGACAACATCTACGCGCACGACACCGGAGTCGCGAGGGATCTTTTCGCGGCCGGCGACGGCAATTTGTTCCAACGCGTCATGAAGATGCGCGCCGGCGATCAGGGCCGCGACAACCAGGGCGATGCTGGCACGGTGGTTTCATCGAACGAGGAGCCCATGAGTCTTTTCAAGACCGTGCGACCGAACATCGTCCAGTCGATCCGCGCGTTCCGCGTGCAGGATCTCGCTGACGAGGCGAGCCGGCTCGGCCAGCATTTTCTGTATTCCAACTGCGCGAACGCGCAGTCCAAGCAGGAAGTGCTCGAGACCATCGCGACATCGTTTCTGTTTCCCAAGCATTTCGGCAAGAATTACGACGCGCTCTACGATTGCCTGACCGATCTCGTCCATAAGGCCGGCGCGCAGCCGGGCTTCGTGATCGTGCTCGAACACTTGCCGGTCGCGCAGAAGTTCGACAAGGAAGGGCGCGAGACGCTGCTGGACGTGTTCCGCGAAGCGGCCGAGTTCTGGGCGGAGCGCAAAGTGGCGTTCCGGGTCTTTTATTCGTTTGCCTGAATCTCGCCAATGTAAGCACAGCTTGTCGCAGGACGAGAAAAGAGAAAGGCCCGCCGCCCGGCGGGCCTTTGCTTTTGGTGCTCGCGCCCTTTGCGTGGGCGACGTGGGCAAGCTGCGTTACCAGCCGCCCCAGCGAGCAGCCAGGGCCGACAGCACTGAGACGCCCGCGGTTTCGGTGCGCAGCACGCGTGGTCCGAGGCCGACGGCAGTGAAGCCGTGATCGGTGGCCGCCGCTTCTTCCGCTGCGGAAAAGCCGCCTTCCGGGCCGACCAGCACGGTCACGCGGCCTTGCGGCGGCGTGGCGGGCAGCGCCGAAAAACTGATGCTGGCGCGCGGCGATAGCAGAATGCGCAGCTCGCCTTCGCCGGCCTCGCGCGGCAGCGCGCCGAGCCAGGTGGCGATCTCGCGCACGGGCATCACTTCGGGCAGCCTGTTACGCCCACATTGTTCGCACGACGCGCGCACGATCCCCTGCCAGTGTGCATGCCGCCGCTGCGCGCGCTCGCCGGCAAGTCGCACGACGCTGCGCGTGGTGGTCAGCGGCACGAAGCACGACGCACCAAGCTCGACCGCTTTTTCAATCAGCCAGTCCATCTTGTCACCGCCCGCAATGCCTTGGGCCAGCGTGAGCTGATACGGCGCCTCGACCTCGATTGGACGGAATTCGCGAATTCGCACCTGGACCGAACGCCGCTCGACCTCGACGAGCTCGGCGCTGTATTCGCCGCCCTCCCCGTTGAAAAGCACGATTGAATCACCGGGCTGCAAACGCAGCACGAGGATGTGCCGCACGACGTCATCAGGAAGCTGCATGAAGTCGTCGGGGTGGAGCGCGGCACTGACAAAGAAGCGAGGCATCAAAAAAATACTCATTGGCTCAGGAAAGGTGGCGAGCGAGCGCCCAACGGTAGCCGTCCAGATCTTCGACCTGAGCGAACCGGTCGCCCCAGAATTGATCCTGCGGCTCGCTCAACGATTTCGCACCGGCAGCCAGCGCCCGCGTGTAAACCGCGTCGACGTCGTCGACATAGACATAGAACGATTGTGGGGCGATCGCGCCCGCGCTTTTGGGGGTTTTCGCAGCCGAGCCGAACGCGCCTTCCGGCGCGAACATCACGATCAACTGCCCTTGATAAGTCATCTCGACATGCATGACGACGCCGTCGTCCTGGACGCTGTCGCGCACTTCGAAGCCGAAAGCCGCCGCGAAAAACGCGGTCGAGGCGCGCGCGTCGCGTACCGTCAGATAGGGGGTCAACCAGGGCACACCGGCTGGGCGAGAGGCGGTCATGGGTTTCTCCGGATCATGAAGATTGGCGGGACACACGCTACGGGACGAGGCCGGCGCTCGCGTACCGACATGCGGATAGCGCGGTCCGACCCAACCGTAAATTGTGCCCACACGTTAGCTTGATGGCTTTAAGAATTGGCTTAGTTTATCGCGCACGGCCCGCGATGCCGAGAAGAGTCCGGCGTGCAGGGCCGGATCGTAGTGCTTCAGCGAATCGATTCGGCGCGCGGCGAGGCGTTCGGCGAGCGTGTCGAGGGTGAGGGCGGCGGGGTCGAGTGTGTCGCTTGCGGTTGCCATCATCCACAGCGAGCCGTAGAGCGGCACGAAGGTGTTCATCGTGCGCACCACGGCGAATGCGGCGCGCAGCTCGCCGAGCAGGGCGGCCACCCGGCCGGCGTGGAAATAGGGCGAGCCGAGATGCACGGAGAGCGCGGCGGGTGCGCTCATTACGCGCTTGAGCTGTTCATAGAAGGCGCGTGTGTAGAGGCCGGCGGCGGGTGAGTCGGGCGGCGTCAGATCGAACACGACGAGGTCGAACTGCGCCGGCGCCGTTGCCGCGACATAGTGCGCGGCGTCGCCGATCACCAGTTCCACGCGCGGATCGTCGAACGCGCCGCCGTGCACCTCGGGCAAATGCTCGCGTATCAGGCGGACCACTTGCGCGTCCAGCTCCGCCACCACGATCCGTTCGATACCCGGATGCCGCAGCAGTTGCCGCGCGGCGCCGCCATCGCCGCCGCCCAGCACCAGCGCCGCGCGCGGCGACGGATGCGCGAGCGCCGTCGGATGGACCATGCATTCGTGGTAGATGAACTCGTCGCCGGTAGACGTCATCGGGCGGCCGTCGAGCGTGAAAAGCCGGCCGAGCTGCGGTGTATCCCACACCTCGATGCGCTGATACGGCGAATCGACGCGCGCCACGCGCCGCGCCTGCGCGAATCCGTACACAGCGTCTGAACTCGGGTGGAACAACAGCGGAGCGTTCACGGATGGCGGGCTCGCTTCGGAGCCGGGTGGATTCGGTTGACCCATTGTAAAGGGCGCCGCTCGACACAGCCTCGGCATGTGCGCCGGACCGCACGGCCAGGCGGCCCTCTGGGGCGGACGCGCGGCAACGATCTGTTAGAATGTGTCGCTTTCAGCCTTGTCCGTTTGCTCTGCCCGTTTCGCGTCGACTGGCGCCGCACCGTGCGCCGTAGCGAACTGGCCGCCGAGCTCCCGGTCCTCAAGCGCACACCGCTTTCTGACTCTGTCTCCGGACTCGACATGACGACCTCGTCTTCCGCACCCACCTCCCTGATGGCCAACGCAATCCGCGCGTTGTCCATGGACGCCGTTCAAAAAGCGAATTCCGGCCACCCCGGCATGCCGATGGGCATGGCCGAAATCGGCGTGGCTTTGTGGTCGCGTCATCTGCGCCATAACCCGAAGAACCCGCAATGGGCCGATCGTGACCGTTTCGTGCTGTCGAACGGCCACGGCTCGATGCTGCTGTACTCGCTGCTGCATCTGACCGGCTACGACCTGCCGATGGAAGAGTTGAAGAACTTCCGCCAGATGCATTCGAAGACGCCGGGCCACCCGGAATACGGCATCACGCCGGGCGTCGAAACCACCACTGGCCCGCTCGGCCAGGGTCTGGCGAACGCGGTCGGCATGGCGCTCGCCGAGTCGCTGCTCGCCACCGAATTCAACAAGCCTGACGCGAAGATCGTCGATCACCACACCTACGTGTTCGTCGGCGACGGCTGTCTGATGGAAGGCCTCTCGCACGAAGCATGCTCGCTGGCGGGCGTGCTGAAGCTGAACAAGCTGATTGCGTTCTACGACGACAACGGCATCTCGATCGACGGCGAAGTGGTGCACTGGTTCCACGACGACACGCCCAAGCGCTTCGAAGCGTACGGCTGGAACGTGATCCCGAACGTGGTCGGCCACAACGTCGACGCCGTGGACGCCGCGATCAGGCAGGCCAAGCTGTCCGACAAGCCGACGCTGATCTGCTGCAAGACCGTGATCGGCGAAGGCTCGCCGAACAAGGCGGGCAGCCATGATTCGCACGGCGCGGCGCTCGGCGACAAGGAAGTCGCGGCCACGCGCGAGGCGATCGGCTGGAAGTGGGAGCCGTTCGTGATTCCGCAGGAAGTCTATGCGGCGTGGGATGCGAAGGAGTCCGGCGCGCAAATCGAAGGCCAATGGAACAAGGCATTCGCGGCCTACGCGGCCAAGTATCCGCAGGAAGCGGCGGAATTCAAGCGCCGTAACGCGAAGGAATTGCCGGCGGACTGGCAGGAAAAGGCGCAGGCGATCATCGCCGGCGCAAATGAGCGCGCGGAAACCATCGCGACGCGCAAGGCATCGCAGCAGGCCATCGAAAGCCTGTCGGCAGTGCTGCCCGAGCTGCTCGGCGGCTCCGCCGACCTGACTGGCTCGAACCTGACCAACTGGAAGGCCGCGAAGCCGGTGCGCGTGAACGCGGAAGGCCACGCGGCCGGCAACTATGTGAATTACGGCGTGCGCGAATTCGGCATGAGCGCCGCGATCAACGGCGTGGCGCTGCATGGCGGCTTCAAGGCGTTCGGCGGCACGTTCCTGACGTTCTCCGACTACAGCCGCAACGCGCTGCGCGTCGCCGCGCTGATGAAGGCGCCGTCCATCTTCGTGTTCACGCACGACTCGATCGGTCTGGGTGAAGACGGCCCGACCCACCAGTCGATCGAACACGTCGCGAGCCTGCGCCTGATTCCGAACCTGCAAGTGTGGCGTCCGGCCGATACGGTCGAAACCGCGGTGGCCTGGACCCACGCGGTCGAACATCACGGCCCGTCGTGCCTGATCTTCAGCCGTCAGAACCTCGCGTTCTCGGAGCGCACGGATGCGCAGATCGCCAACATCGAGAAGGGCGGCTACGTGCTGCGCGACTGGAACGACGAGATCGTCGCGCGCAAGATCATCCTGATCGCCACCGGTTCGGAAGTCGAGCTGGCGCTAAACGCGGTCGAGCCGCTCGCACGTGAAGGTATCGCGGCCCGTGTCGTGTCGATGCCGTCGACCACGGTGTTCGACAAGCAGGACGCCGAGTATCGCGAACGCGTGCTGCCGCACGGCGTGCGCCGCGTCGCGGTCGAAGCGGGCGTGACGGATTTCTGGCGCAAGTACGTGGGTCTGGAAGGCGGCGTGGTCGGGATCGACACGTTCGGCGAATCGGCCCCGGCGGGCGTGCTGTTCAAGCATTTCGGCTTCACCGTCGAGCACGTGGTAGAGACGGCAAAAGCCGCGCTCGGCTGATCGGGAGCAAAGCGTTGCCGCTCGCGTGCAAACGCGCGGCAACGCTGCCGGTCAGACCAACCAGGACGTATTTTTTCAGCCATCAGGAGATAAATCATGACGATTCGCGTTGCAATCAACGGCTATGGCCGGATCGGCCGCAACACCCTGCGCGCCTTCTATGAAAACGGCAAGAAGCACGATATCGAAATCGTCGCCATCAACGATCTGGGCGATGCCAAGACCAACGCCCACCTGACGCAATACGACACCGCGCACGGCAAGTTCCCGGGCGAAGTGTCGGTGGACGGCGACTACCTCGTCGTCAACGGCGACAAGATCCGCGTGCTGGCCAATCGCAACCCGGCTGAACTGCCGTGGGGCGAGTTGAACGTCGACGTCGTGATGGAATGCACGGGCTTTTTCACGACCAAGGAAAAGGCGAGTGCGCACATCAAGGGCGGCGCAAAGAAGGTCATCATCTCGGCGCCGGGCGGCAAGGACGTCGACGCAACGATTGTCTACGGCGTGAACCACAACGTGCTGAAGGCATCGGACACGGTGATCTCGAACGCATCGTGCACGACCAACTGCCTCGCACCGCTCGTCAAGCCGCTGAACGACAAGATCGGCCTCGTGAACGGCCTGATGACGACGATCCACGCGTACACGAACGACCAGGTTCTGACCGACGTGTATCACGAAGACCTGCGCCGCGCGCGCTCGGCCACGCACAGCCAGATCCCGACCAAGACCGGCGCTGCGTCGGCGGTCGGTCTGGTGCTGCCGGAACTGAACGGCAAGCTGGATGGCTACGCGATTCGCGTCCCGACGATCAACGTGTCGGTCGTCGACCTGTCGTTCATCGCCGCGCGCGACACGACGGTCGAAGAAGTCAACGCGATCATGAAGGAAGCATCGCAAGGCGCGCTGAAGGGCATCCTCGGCTACAACGACGCGCCGCTGGTGTCGATCGACTTCAACCACAACCCGGCTTCGTCGACGTTTGACTCGACGCTGACCAAGGTGTCGGGCCGTCTGGTGAAGGTGTCGAGCTGGTACGACAACGAGTGGGGCTTCTCGAACCGCATGCTGGACACGGCTGTGGCGCTCGCCAACGCGAAGTAAGTTGCTGCGCGTTTCGCGCGACGCCCTGCAAAGCCGGCTTGGGTCGGCGGCGGGGCAAACAAAAAGCCGCTCCTCGGAGCGGCTTTTTTTACATCCGTGGGGTCGGGAAGTGGACGCCGGCGCGCTGCGCGGCGTTCGAGATGTGGGTTTCGATGGCCTTGCCCGCAGCCGCTGAATCGCGCGCGCCAAGCGCGTCGAGAATCGCGCGATGCTCGGTGTACGTGGACAGCACCAGTTCGCGCCGGTAGAACGGCATCCGCTGGCTTTCCTTCATGATCTCCGCGCTGCTTTGCAGGATCGATTCGATTGCCGCATTGCCGGCAATGCTGACGATCCGCATATGGAACTCGTAATCGAGGCGCGCGGCTTCGTCGAGTTCGTCGCAGGCGAGCGCGGTCTGCATCGCCGTGATGTTTTCCTCTAACCACGCGAGGTCGGCGTCGCTCATGGCGAGCGCCGCCATGCGCGCGACAAAGCCTTCCAGCGCAAAACGCATCTGATAGGTGTCCGGCAGTGACGACTGCTCGGAGAAACGCCACGAACGCGCGGCCGTGGCCTGCGCGCTTTCCACATACACGCCCTTGCCGGGCCGGATCATCAGCAGACCGAGTGCCTCCAACGTGGAGAGCGCCTCACGCAGCGACGCGCGGCTGATCGACAGTTCTTCGGAGAGTTGACGCTGGGCCGGCAGCAGACTGCCCACTGGATAATCGCCCGCTTCGATCCGTTCGCGGATGGTCGCGATGGCGGCATCGGTGACGGTATGCGGAACGTTTTTCATCGTTGCTCACTGGGTGGCGCGGTCTGACCAGCATTGTAATACGCGATCTGGACGCGTGGTGCGGTTGCGCAGCCGGCCTTCGCGACCCGACCCGGGATGGCTGGAAAAACAACGGGTAAAACACTGTTCTATGAATCCTTGACGCCAGTATATCGGTTTCTTACTATTGGCCATAACAGTACTGGTCGGACCAGTCTGAACAGGTAGGAATCGAAACCAGGAGGAAGCCGTGTTGAAATTCTTCAATTCGCTGTTTGGCCGGGTCGTCATTGCGCTAGTGGCGGGCATCGTGATCGGCGCGGTTTATCCGCATTTCGCCCAATCGCTGCGCCCGCTCGGCGACGGCTTTCTCAAGCTGATCAAGATGGTGATCGGTCCGATCGTGTTTTGCGTCGTGGTCAGCGGCATGGCGCACGCGGGCGATCTGCGCAAGGTCGGGCGCGTCGGGTTGAAGGCGGTGATCTACTTCGAGGTGATGACGACGATCGCGCTCGTGATCGGCGCGGTGCTCGCTTATGCGATGCGGCCTGGCGTCGGCATGAACATCAATCTGCATTCGCTCGATCCGGCTTCGCTCTCGACCTACACCGAGCACGCGAAAAGCCTCAAGGACACCGCCGGCTTTCTGCTGAAGATCATCCCCGACACGGCGATCAACGCGTTCGCGACCGGCGACATCCTGCAGATTCTGGTGTTCTCGGTGCTGTTCGGCTCGGCGCTGTCGCTGCTCGGCAAGAGGGCGCAGCGCGTGAGCGGCCTGATCGACGAACTGTCGCAGGTGTTTTTCCGCGTGATGGGCTTCATCATCAAACTCGCGCCGCTCGGCGTGCTAGGCGCGATTGCGTTCACCACCGGCACGTACGGAGTCGAGTCGCTCAAGCAGCTCGGCATGCTGGTGCTCGTGTTCTACGCGAGCTGCTTCGTGTTCGTCGCGCTCGTGCTGGGCATCGTCATGCGACTGGCGGGCTACAGCATCTTCAAGCTGATTCGCTATCTGCGCGAGGAACTGTCGATCGTGCTCGGCACGGCTTCGTCCGACGCCGTGCTGCCGCAGATCATGCGCAAGCTCGAATGGATGGGCGTGAAGGACTCGACCGTCGGTCTCGTGATTCCGACGGGCTACTCGTTCAACCTCGACGGCTTTTCGATCTATCTCACGCTGGCGGTGATCTTCATCGCGCAGGCCACCAACACGCCGTTGTCCATGCACGACCTGATCGTAGTGGTGCTGGTGTCGCTGGTGACGTCGAAGGGCGCGCACGGCATTCCCGGCTCGGCCATTGTGATTCTGGCCGCGACCTTGTCCGCGATTCCGGCGATTCCCGTGCTCGGCCTCGTGCTGATCCTGCCGGTCGACTGGTTCGTCGGCATTGCGCGCGCGTTGACCAACCTGATCGGCAACTGCGTCGCGACGGTGGTGGTCGCCGTGTGGGAGAACGATATCGACCGAGTGCGCGCTCATCGCGTGCTCAACCGCGACGCGGCGTTGCGCTATGTGCCCGCCGGTGAAGACACGGGCGCCGAGCCGGTCGGCGGCGAACACGCGCCGGCCGTATGACGCGGGCGGACTGACATAGGCAACTCCGAATCCTGATCCCGCGCGCCAACCCGGCGCGCTTACCGCACCGGCGGACACCGCGATTGCGCCGTCCGTCCCAAACCATTTGCTTCTCACCGAACCCATCATGGCCACTCCGATCCTCGACCCGAACGCTCCAGCCTTCACCCGCCGCTACATGAACCTCGCCGACCCGCGTCTGGGCGCGCAGGCACTCTTCGCCAGCGACGAATTCTTCGCGCCGAAGGAGCGCATGCTCGAACCGCAGCCGGCGGTGTTCATCCCCGGCAAATACGACGACCACGGCAAGTGGATGGACGGCTGGGAAACCCGCCGCAAACGCAGGACCGGCCACGACTACTGTGTGATCCGCCTCGCGCGGCCCGGCGTCGTGCATGGCGTCGATCTGGATACGAGCCACTTCACCGGTAACTTCCCGCCGGCCGCGTCGATCGACGCCTGTTATGCGGACGCCGACCTGCCGCCCGATCACGCCGACTGGCAACCCCTCGTGCCGGCGACCACGCTGCAGGGCAACCAGCACCACTACGTCGAAGTGAGCGACGCGCGCGCGTTCACCCATCTGCGCGTGAATCTGTATCCGGATGGCGGTCTTGCGCGGCTGCGCGTGTACGGCCAGCCGAAGCGCGACTGGGCGCGGGTCGAGCGTGGCACGCTGCTGGACCTCGCCGCGATCGAAAACGGCGCGTACCTCGTCGCGGCGAACAACCAGCATTTCGGGCCGGCTTCGCAGATGCTGATGCCGGGCCGCGGCGTCAACATGGGCGACGGCTGGGAAACCCGGCGCCGTCGCGAGCCGGGCAACGACTGGGCGATCGTCGCGCTGGCGCGGCCGGGCGTGATCCGCAAGATCGACGTGGACACGGCGCACTTCAAGGGCAATTTCCCCGACCGCTGTTCGGTGCAGGCGGCCTCGGTGACAGGCGGCACGGACGACTCGCTCGTCACGCAGGCGATGTTCTGGCCGGTGCTGCTAGGCGAACACAAACTGCAAATGGACCACGTGCACACGTTCACGGACGGCCTCGCGTCGCTCGGACCCGTCACGCATGTGCGTTTCAATATCTTTCCGGACGGCGGCGTGTCGCGCCTGCGTCTGTGGGGCGAGATCGCGTAACGGAGTGGCGTGATGAAGACATTTCAAATGGAACGATTGACGCGCGCGGCGTTCGCGCCGTTCGGCGACGTCATCGAACTGGACGGTGCGCGCCATTTCGCGATCAACGGCGGCACGACCGAGCGTTATCACGACCTTGCCAACGTCGACGTGACGGAGCGCGGCGGCCGCGCGCTGATCAATCTGTTCCGCGCGCAGCCGCGCACGCTGCCGGTCGACATCACGATGATGGAGCGCCATCCGCTCGGCAGCCAGGCTTTCATTCCCTTACGGCAGGGCCGCTATCTGGTGGTGGTCGCGCCAGCCGGTGAGTTCGATGCGACGCTGATGCGGGCGTTCTGGACCGACGCGTGGCAGGGCGTCAATTACGCGAAAGGGGTGTGGCATCACCCGCTGCTGGCGCTGGATCAGGTGAGCGATTTCGTGGTGGTCGATCGTGGCGGCGACGGCAATAATTGTGACGAATTGCCGTTGGCCGAGCCGTGGCGCCTCACGTTCGAAGCGAGCGCCGAACTGGCGGTCTAGCGACGCACGCCGTGCACGCGGCGCTGGCGCCAGCGTGAAAAGAAAGACCCGGCCGATTCGCATCGGCCGGGTCTTTCTTATTGCCGCCCCGCGCACCCCGGCGCGGGCGGCGTTTTTGCATCAATGCTTGCGATGCGGGCAATTCTCCTTCGTGCAGGCTCCATACAGCGCCAGCGCGTGTTCTTGCAGCTTGAAGCCGCGTTCCTTCGCGATAGACTGCTGACGGCTTTCGATTTCGGAATCGAAAAATTCCTCTACGAGCCCGCAATCGATGCAGACGAGGTGGTCGTGATGCGTCCCCTCATTGAGCTCGAACACTGCCTTGCCCGACTCGAAATTGCTGCGCGAAAGCAGGCCGGCCTGCTCGAATTGCGTCAGCACGCGATACACGGTTGCCAGGCCGATATCGAGTTCCTCGTGCAGGAGGTTGCGGTAGACGTCTTCGGCCGTCAGGTGACGCACCGGGCTGTGCTGAAAAATCTCAAGGATTTTGAGGCGCGGAAGGGTCGCCTTGAGCCCGATATTCTTGAGATCGGTTGGATTGGTCATGACAAGGGATCCCTAGAGTACAATGCTGGGCTCTCATAGTAATGTGTTTTTGCCGTTCTGGTCATCTTCGATGGAATGAAACTCGCGCGGCTCGTCAGCGGGCCCGCACGGTGAGTGAAATGATTTCAAAATCTCAATTGATCTACCGGGGGAGCCGCATGCGGGGTACCTTGATCGCTGTTGCGACTGTCGCGGTTCTTGCCGGATGTTCCAGTTACGACAGCGTGACACAGCGCATCGCCCAAAGCATCACGCCGTACCGGATTACAGTGGTGCAAGGCAATTTCGTGTCGTCGGAAGCGGCGGCGCAGATGAAAGTCGGCATGACACGCGCGCAAGTGCGTCAGGTGCTCGGCACGCCGCTGTTGACCGACATGTTCCACGCGGACCGCTGGGACTACGTGTTCTATTTCAAGCGCGGCTCGACGGCCATCGTGCAGCAGCGCGACTTCGTGGTGTTCTTCTCGGGTGATCTCGTGACGAGCTGGACGGGCGGCGACGATCTGCCGTCCAATCTCGAATTGCTCGCGGAGATCGACGGCGACCGGCGCGGTGGCAAAAGGCCGGCTGCGACGACCGCGGCAAGCGCCACAGCCGCCGCGGACGCGACCGCCGCAAGCGCCACGGCCGCCGCGAGCGCGCCGGCGGCTACGCTGGACACCACCCGCTCGCCGTCAGTCGAGGGCGCCGCTGCAGCGGGCGCGCCGTCCACCGCCGCGAACGCGGAAGCCGCAGAAGCCGCCAATCGTGCGACCAATGCCGTGCAATCCACGCCGAACGGCCGCTCGCCCGCACGTGCCACCGCGCCGACCGCCAATGCCGGCGGCGTTCCGTCGCAAGGCCCGACGGCCCCGGGTCAGCCGCAGTTCCAGTTCCACCGTCCGCCGCCGCCGGCTCCGACCACGCAGAGCAATCCGGTGGGACCGACCGGTGCGCAAAGCAGCGGCAGCCCGACGAACAGTGCGCCCGTGACGTCTTCTCCGTCGACTTCGGGAACGGGCGAGTAATCGCGCTGT
The DNA here is from genome assembly GCF_046026895.1 of Paraburkholderia sediminicola. Classification (GTDB taxonomy): domain Bacteria; phylum Pseudomonadota; class Gammaproteobacteria; order Burkholderiales; family Burkholderiaceae; genus Paraburkholderia; species Paraburkholderia sediminicola_C. The sequence goes on along the minus strand of NZ_JAQQEU010000011.1, from coordinate 87,603 downwards.
CCTTGTTTTAAGGCGGGCCCGGCGCTATGCGCCGCGCCCGTCGGCTTCTCCGCTTGTCCAATGAGGTGCGGCGCCCGGGTGTGCTGCCCGCCGCCGCTTTCGCCCGCACTTGCCGGGTTTTGCCTTTTCGAACCCTCGTAGCCATGAAAATTGCCATTGCTGGCGCATCGGGCCGTATGGGCCGCATGCTCATCGAAACCGTCCTTAACGATTCCGACGCCACGTTGTCCGGCGCGCTCGACCGCGCGGGCTCCGCGCAACTCGGGCAGGACGCCGGCGCGTTTCTCGGCAAACAGACGGGCGTGCTGCTCACCGACGACATCGAGCGCGTGTTCGCCGAATCCGACTACCTGATCGACTTCACGCGCCCCGAGGGTACGTTGATGCATCTGGAAGCGGCGCAGCGTCACAACGTGAAAATGGTGATCGGCACGACCGGCTTCGACAGCGAGCAGAAAGCGCAACTGCGCGCGGCCGCGGGCAAAATCGCCATCATGCTGTCGTCGAACATGAGCGTCGGCGTGAACGTCACGCTGAAGTTGCTGGAATACGCGGCGAAGCATTTCGCGACCGGCTACGACATCGAGATCATCGAGGCGCATCATCGTCACAAGGTCGACGCGCCGTCCGGCACCGCACTGACCATGGGCGAGGTGATCGCCAACGCGCTCGGCCGCAATCTCGACGACTGCGCGGTCTACAGCCGCGAAGGCGTGACCGGCGAGCGCGATCCGTCTACGATCGGCTTCTCGGCGATTCGCGGCGGCGATATCGTCGGCGACCATACGGTGCTGTTCGCGGGCATCGGTGAGCGCATCGAAATCACGCACAAATCGGCGAGCCGTTTGTCGTATGCGCAAGGCGCGCTGCGTGCCGTGCGTTTCCTCGAAGGCCGTCAAACCGGCCTGTTCGATATGCAGGACGTGCTCGGCCTGCGTTGAACGGTCTTGCGCGCTAATCTTGAGCACGGAGCCCGGAGCACGGAGCACTGAGCACTGAGTCAGGGGCGTCGCGGCCCTGGCGCGTTCTCTGAAAACACTCTTCCAAGGCGAGGTCAGATGGCAGGCAGCAGCGGCATCATCCATTACCTGCAAACCAGCGACGCGATTACGCATGGCGTCGCCTATGTGCTACTGGCCATGTCGGTTGCGAGCTGGTGCTTTCTGATCGTCAAAAGCTGGATCCTCACGCGTGCCAAACGTCAGGCCACGCGGGCGATTGCGCAGTTCTGGCAAGCGCCGACGCTCTCCGAAGGTGTCGTGGCATTGCGGCGCGCGGATCGCGAGCGCGTTTTCACGCCGCTCGCCGAAGCGGCGCTGCGTGCCGCCGAAGTCGACATTCCCGGTGTGCTGCTCGCGCGCGTCGAACGCGGCGAACGGGTGCTGCGCGCGTTGCGCCAGGCGCTCAACGCGTCGCAGCGGCGGCTCGAATTCGGTCAGGTGCTGCTGGCCTCGGTGGGCAGCACGGCACCCTTCGTCGGCCTGCTCGGCACCGTGTGGGGCATCTATCACGCGCTCGGTAGTATTGCGGCGAGCGGTCAGGCGCAGATCGAAAATGTCGCGGGACCGGTCGGCGAGGCGCTGATCATGACTGCCTTCGGCCTCGTGGTCGCGATTCCCGCGGTGCTCGCGTACAACGTGCTCGGACGTCTCGTGCGGCAATTGTCGGAGGAACTCGACGGCTTCGCGCACGACTTGCATGCCTACGTGTGCGCGCCGGCGGAACCGGCGCAGGCGCCGATGCGGGCGCAGCAGGCTTCGACCCACTAGCGCGCTGTTCAGGCGGAAAGCTCAGGAAGAAGGAGGCGACATGGCATTCGGCGGACTCGAAAAAAAGCAGACGGCCGGGCCGATGGCCGAGATCAACATGACGCCGCTGATCGACGTGATGCTGGTGCTGCTGGTGATTTTCATCATCACGGCGCCGTTGTTCACGCACGCGATCCGGCTCGATCTGCCGAAAGTCGCGGCAGCGCCCGCGCGCCAGACCCCGCAAACCATTTCTCTTTCCATCGACGCCGCCGGCAAGCTGTACTGGAACGGCAACATCATCACGCTGGCGCAGATGAGCACGCAGTTCGCGCAAGCGGGCAAGCAGGCGGAGCAGCCGGAGATTCAACTGCGTGCGGAGCGCGCGACGCGCTACGAGGTGATCGCGCAGGTGATGGGCGCGGCACAGCAGGCGGGGCTCGAGCGGATTGGTTTTGTGACGGACCCGCCAGCGCGGGACGCGGCGCATTAAATCCCACATCCCACATCAAACCCTGCACCACACCCCGCCCGCGCACCACGCCGCGCGGCGTACCCGTCCGCGAACGGTATAATCAGCCCTTTCCCCGCCGACCGGGGAAACGACGCCATTTCATCCAGCAGAGCACCAAAGCGGCCGGTGCGAAAGCACCGAACCCAGCGATCTCATCACACCATGCACGAAAAATACGTTCCCTCCGACGTCGAAGCCGCCGCGCAAGGGCAATGGCGCGCCATCGACGCGTACAAGACGACGGAAACCACCGACAAGCCCAAGTTCTATTGCGTCTCGATGCTGCCGTATCCGTCGGGCAAGCTGCACATGGGGCACGTGCGCAACTACACGATCAATGACGTGATGTACCGCTATCTGCGGATGAACGGCTACAACGTGCTGATGCCGATGGGCTGGGACGCGTTCGGCATGCCGGCGGAAAACGCCGCGATGGCCAACAACGTGCCGCCCGCGAAGTGGACCTACGACAACATCGCCTACATGAAGAAGCAGATGCAGTCGATGGGCCTCGCAATCGACTGGACGCGCGAAGTCGCGACCTGCAGTCCCGACTACTACAAGTGGAACCAGTGGCTGTTCCTGAAGATGCTCGAAAAGGGCATCGCGTACAAGAAGACCGGCACGGTCAACTGGGATCCGGTCGATCAGACGGTGCTTGCCAACGAGCAGGTGATCGACGGGCGCGGCTGGCGTTCGGGCGCACTCGTCGAGAAGCGCGAAATCCCGATGTACTACATGCGCATCACGCAGTACGCGGACGAACTGCTGAACGACCTCGACGGCCTCGGCTGGCCCGAGCGCGTGAAGATCATGCAGCAGAACTGGATCGGCAAGAGCTTCGGCGTGAACTTCGGCTTCCCGTATGAAATCGACGGCGAACGGAAGCTGCTGCGCGTGTTCACCACGCGCGCCGACACGATCATGGGCGTGACCTTCTGCGCGATCGCCGCCGAACATCCGCTCGCCACGCGTCTCGCGCAAGGAAAGCCGGAACTGCAGGCGTTCATCGACGAATGCAAGCGCGGCGGCGTCGCCGAAGCCGACGTCGCGACGATGGAAAAGAAGGGCATCGCCACCGGCTTCTACGTCACGCATCCGCTGACGCAGGAACAGGTCGAAGTGTGGATCGGCAACTACGTGCTGATGAGCTACGGCGAAGGCGCGGTAATGGGTGTGCCCGCGCACGACGAGCGAGACTTCGCGTTCGCGAAGAAATACGGTCTGCCGATCAAGCAAGTGGTCGCGGTCGAAGGCAAGGAATTCTCGACTGAAGCCTGGCAGGAGTGGTATGGCGAGAAGGCCGGCACGCTGGTCAACAGCGGCAAGTACGACGGCCTCGCGTACGACCAGGCGGTCGACCAGATCGCCGCTGACCTGAAGGCGCTGGGCCTCGGCGACAAGCAGATCACGTGGCGTCTGCGCGACTGGGGCGTGTCGCGTCAGCGCTACTGGGGCACGCCGATTCCGATCATCCACTGCCCGAGCTGCGGCGACGTGCCAGTGCCGGAAAAAGATCTGCCGGTGGTACTGCCGGAAGACCTCGTGCCGGACGGCACGGGCAACCCGCTCGCGAAGTCCGAAGCGTTCGTGAACTGCACCTGCCCGACCTGCGGCGGCGCGGCCAAGCGCGAAACCGACACGATGGACACCTTCGTCGATTCGTCCTGGTACTTTTACCGCTATGCGGCGCCGGACGCGCAGACCATGGTCGACGAGCGCACCGACTACTGGGCGCCGATGGACCAGTACATCGGCGGCATCGAACACGCGATTCTTCACCTGTTGTACTCGCGCTTCTGGGCGAAGGTGATGCGCGACATGGGCCTGATCAAGTTCGGCGAGCCGGCGAAGAATCTGCTCACGCAGGGCATGGTGCTCAACGAAACCTACTACCGCGAAAACGAAGCCGGTAAGAAGACCTGGTACAACCCGGCGGACGTCACCGTGTCGTTCGACGACAAGGGCCGTCCGGTCGGCGCGGTCCTCAATGAGGACGGCCAGCCGGTGGTGCTCGGCGGCGTCGAGAAGATGTCGAAGTCGAAGAACAACGGCGTCGATCCGCAATTGCTGATCGATCAGCATGGCGCGGACACCGCGCGTCTGTTCGTGATGTTCGCGGCGCCCCCCGAGCAGCAGCTCGAGTGGTCCGGTTCGGGTGTCGAAGGCGCGAGCCGCTTCCTGCGCCGCGTGTGGAACTTCGGTTACGCGAACGAAACCGCGTTGCGCGCGGGCGGCCAACTCGACGCCGCGCATTTCAACGACGCCGACAAGCTGCTGCGCCGCGAGATCTACAGCGTGCTGAAGCAGGCCGACTTCGACTACCAGCGTTTGCAGTACAACACGGTGGTGTCGGCCGCGATGAAGATGCTCAACGCGCTCGACAGCGCGAAGGGCGCCCAGCCGGCCGTGCTGCGCGAAACCTACGGCGTGATGCTGCGCGTGCTGTATCCGGTGGTGCCGCACCAGACCTTCCAGTTGTGGCAGGAACTCGGCTACGCCGACGAATTCGGCTCGCTGCTCGACGCCGCATGGCCGAAGGTCGACGAAAAGGCGCTGGAGCAGGCCGAGATCGAGCTCGTGCTGCAGGTGAACGGCAAGGTGCGCGGCGCTATCACGGTGGCGAAAGACGCGACTCGCGAAGCGATCGAACAGCTCGCGGCGGCTCACGACATGGTCGCCAAATTCAGCGAAGGCAAGGCGCCGAAGAAGATCGTCGTGGTGCCGGGCCGTCTCGTGAACGTGGTCGTTTGACGAGCCACGAAAACATGCCGGCAGACAAAGCGCCGCCGCGCGCAGCGGTGCTTGTCTGCGTTGCGCAATCTACTGCGAACCGGGAGCCAATGTGACTCGCAGATCGTTTTTGACGCTGGCTTGCAGCGTGATGATGTTGTCGGCCTGCGGCTTCCAGTTGCGCGGCCAGCAAGACTACGCATTCAAACGCCTCTATGTTTCGGGCGGCTCCCCGGCCGCCGTCGCGCGGCTCACGCGCATGGTGCAGGGCGGCAGCGACACGGTGGTGGTCACTTCGCTCGCGAATGCCGACGCGATCCTGCAACTCGCGCAAGCCCGAAGCACGAGCACGTTGACGCTGACCTCGCTCGGCGTAGTCGCGGAGTATCAACTGAATCTGTCGATGAACTACTCGCTGACCGGCAAGGACGGCACCGTGCTGATCCCGGCGAGCGTGATCGCCTTGAATCGCGCGATGACCTACAGCGACCAGTTCTCGCAAGCCAAGGCCGCCGAGTCCGACATCCTGTTCGCCGACATGGAAAACGACGCGGTCGACCAGTTGATCCGCCGCCTCGGGGTAGTGCGTTCGATGAATCCCGCGCCGGGCGAAGGCGTGCCGGCCATCGCGCCGCGCGCGCCGTTGCCGCCGCCGCCGCTGTGAGCGTGATGCCGTGTCCGATTCACTCCACCTGTCCAACCTCGCCGGCCAGTAGCCATGCAACTGCGACTTGACGCGCTCGAAGCGCATCTCGCGAAGGGACTCGCCGGACTGTACGTCGTCTACGGCGACGAGCACCTGCTCGCGCAGGAAGCGTGCGACCGGATTCGCGTGACGGCGCGCGCGGCCGGTTTTACCGACCGCTCGGTGTTCACGGTCGAGCGCGGCTTCGACTGGAGTTCGCTGCTGGGCGCGAGCCAGTCGATGTCGCTGTTCGGCGACCGGCAACTGGTCGAGTTGCGCATTCCGTCGGGCAAGCCCGGCAAGGAAGGCGCGGATGCGCTGAAGACGCTCGCCGCCGCCGTCAACGACGACGTGCTGACCATCGTCACGCTGCCGCGTCTCGACGCGGCCACGCAAAAGTCGGCCTGGTTCACGGCGCTCGCGGACGCGGGTGTCGCGCTGAAAATCGATCCGGTCGAGCGCGCGCAGTTGCCGAACTGGGTCGGTCAGCGTCTCGCGGCGCAGGGTCAGCGCGTGGCCGCCGGTGAGGAAGGGCGGCGCTCGCTCGCGTTCATCGCCGAACGGGTGGAGGGCAATCTGCTCGCCGCGCATCAGGAGATCCAGAAGCTCGGGCTGTTATATCCGGCCGGTTCGCTGAGCTTCGAACAGATTCACGAGGCGGTGCTCAACGTCGCGCGCTACGACGTCTTCAAGCTGAACGAAGCGATGCTGGCGGGCGATGTCGGCCGTTTGTCGCGCATGCTCGACGGACTGCGCGGCGAAGGCGAGGCTGCGGTGCTGGTGTTGTGGGCGGTCGTCGAGGAAGTGCGCACGCTGTTGCGGATCAAGCGCGGCGTCGCGGCCGGCAAGCCGCTCGCAATGCTGGTGCGCGAGAACCGCGTGTGGGGTCCGCGTGAACGGCTGATCGGGCCGGCGCTCTCGCGTGTCACCGAAGACGCGATGGAGAAGGCGCTGGCGTTGGCGGCGCGGCTGGATCGGCAGGTGAAGGGCTTGTCGGGCGGTACGCCGGGCAATCATCGCAACGATCCGCCGCCTGATCCGTGGGACGGCCTGTTCGAACTGGCAATGACCGTCGCGTCGCCAAAGACGGCGCCGGTGCCGCCGCCACGACCTCGGGCGGGAGCGGGCGTGCCGGGGCGAAGGCCAGCCTGAACCACAGCCTGAAGCACAGCGCGACGCAGCCGGGACATCGTTTCTGTCAGTTTCACGCGCGGCTCGGCACGCGCGGCGCCCTCCAGCTCCGATCGTCTCTTTCAAGCGCCGTATCAAGCGCGCCAGTTCGAGCCGGGCCATACCGTCCGCCGCCGCGAGCAAAGCACCTGTACCCGACTTACAATCGTTTGATCTTTCGCTAATCCCGCTTGTCCGCCGCACGTCGACGTGCGCGGCACCACGAGAATGACCATGGATATCGACCAGTACATGACCGACCTCGGTCGCCGCGCCCGTCAGGCTTCGCGTGCGATGGCGCGCGCCTCGACGGCGTCGAAGAACGCCGCCCTCGCGGCCGTCGCGCAGGCCATCGAGCGCGATGCCGCGCTGCTCAAGCAAGCCAACGCACGCGACGTCGCGCGCGCCCGCGACAAGGGACACGACGCCGCGTTCATCGACCGTCTGACGCTGTCGGACAAAGCGCTGAACACGATGCTCGAAGGCTTGCGGCAAGTGGCGGCGCTGGCCGATCCGATCGGCGAGATCAGCAATCTGAAGTATCGGCCGAGCGGTATTCAGGTCGGCCAGATGCGTGTGCCGCTCGGTGTGATCGGCATCATCTACGAATCGCGCCCGAACGTGACCATCGACGCCGCGGCGCTGTGCCTGAAGTCCGGCAACGCGACGATTCTGCGTGGCGGCTCGGAAGCGCTCGAAAGCAACACCGCGCTGGCGAAGCTGATCGGCGAAGGCCTGCAGACGGCCGGCTTGCCGCAGGATGCCGTGCAGGTGGTCGCCACCCCGGACCGCGCGGCGGTCGGCAAGCTGATCACGATGACCGGCTATGTCGACGTGATCGTGCCGCGCGGCGGCAAGAGCTTGATCGAGCGGCTCATCAACGAAGCGCGCGTGCCGATGATCAAGCACCTCGACGGCATCTGCCACGTGTATGTCGACGACCGCGCGGACCTGGCCCGGGCGCTGACCGTCTGCGACAACGCGAAGACGCACCGCTACGGCACCTGCAACACGATGGAGACGCTGCTGGTCGCACGCGGCATCGCCGCCGACGTGCTGCCGCCGCTCGGTAAGCTGTATCGCGGCAAGGACGTCGAGTTGCGGGTGGACGCGGCGGCGCGCGCGGTGCTGGCGGATGCGGGCGTGGGCCCGCTCGTCGACGCCACCGAGGAAGACTGGCGCACCGAATACCTCGCGCCGGTGCTGGCGATCAAGGTGGTCGACGATCTCGACGCGGCGATCGACCACATCAACACCTACAGCTCGCAGCACACTGACGCAATCGTCACGGAAGACCACGATCGCGCGATGCGCTTCCTGCGCGAAGTGGACTCGGCCAGCGTGATGGTCAACGCCTCGACACGTTTCGCGGACGGCTTCGAGTTCGGCCTGGGTGCGGAGATCGGCATTTCGAACGACAAACTGCACGCGCGCGGTCCGGTCGGCCTGGAAGGGTTGACGTCGCTCAAATACGTCGTGCTGGGCCACGGCGAAGGCCGTCAATAGCCGCGATAATCGCGGCAGCGTGCCGGCCTGGCGCCGGCCTGCGCCACCACGTTGCATAAGGACCGCTGATGCTTTGGGTAAAGACGTTTCACATCGTGTTGATTGCCTCCTGGTTCGCCGGCCTGTTCTATTTGCCGCGCATCTTCGTCAATCTGGCGATGGAAACGGAACCCGCCGCGATTGCGCGGCTCCTGATCATGGCGCGCAAGCTGTTCCGCTTCATGACCTTCATCGCGGTGCCGGCTTTGGCGTGCGGTCTATGGCTATGGCTCTTCATCGGCATTGGCAGCGGGGAGGGCTGGATTCATGCGAAGGTCGGCGTGGTGGTGCTGCTGATCATCTATCACGCGTATTGCGGCGTGCTGCTGCGCACTTTCGAGCGCGGCGAGAATCGCCGCTCGGACAGGTGGTATCGGATGTTCAATGAACTGCCGGTGCTCGGGATGCTGGCGGCGGTCGCTCTGGTCGTGATCAAGCCGTTCTGATTGCGACGCCCGGGCCGCGAGTCCCGACGTGAGTTTCACGGCTGCAATGAGGGAGGGCTGTTTGCCGATCAATCGGCAAACAGCCCTTTCCGTATCTGGCGTGCTGCTTCGCGAATGGCCGATGCCTCACCCGTGTGAATCGACCCTGCGCCGGTGAATCACCTCTTTGGTCTGCGCGAGCTTTTCCACCAGCTCCGGTCCACGGCTGAGCGCCACGCCCACCGCCAGAATGTCGCCGATCGCCAGATGCGACACGCGCGAGGTCATCGGCGAAAAGATATCCGTGTCTTCGTCGACGTTCGCGAACAGGCCGACCGTCGCAAGCCGCGCGAGCGGCGAATTGCCGTGTGTGATCGCGATCACCTTCGCGCCCGCGTTGAGCGCGGCTTTCGCGGCGTCGATGATGTCGCGCGTGCGGCCGGTGTTCGAGATCGCCACCACCACATCGCCTTCGCCCAGAAGCGCCGCCGACATCAGAAACGTATGCGGGTCCGAATACGCGACGCTCGGCATGCCGAGCCGGAAGAATTTGTGCTGCACGTCGAGCGCGGCTATTCCCGAGCCGCCCGCGCCATAGAACTCGATGCGCCGCGCCTGCGCCAGTATCCCGATCGCCGCCGCCACGCTGTCCGACGACAGATTGTTGCGCACCTGGATCAGCGCGCCGATGGTCCGGTCGAGCACCTTGGCGGCGACGCCCGGCGTGGGCTCATCGGGCCGCACGTCGCGATAGACGGCGGGCACCTCGGCGGCAATGCCCTGCGCGAGCCGGATCTTGAACTCGCGAAACCCCGAAAAGCCGAGCGCGCGACAAAACCGCGCGATGGTCGGCTGGCTGACGCCCGCGCGGGCGGCGACTTCCGTCATCGACAGATCGAGCACCTCGCGCGGCGACTCGATCACGTAATCGGCCAGCTTGCGTTCGGACGGGCGCAACTGCTCGCGCATCGCTTCCACTTGGGACAGCATCATCGGAAAACTCGCACTATGCTGAAGAATGCGTGGACTATAGCCGATTGCACAAGAAGGTACAAAAACTACATTTTCGACCGTAGGTGTAATCCCCAGGTTTTCTGTCGTTCGCCACTGATGGGCCGCCAGTAAGGCGTTGCGCGATCCGGTGAGATGCGGCGGTGCAGCAGGAAACGTCGTTGCGATCCTGTAGTTTTTCTACTAAGATGGCGTCGTCGGTTGAGCCGACGCCCCCCGCGATACCTACCTGGCAAAGTGCGCGTGCGCCTGCCGCCAGAGACGAAGGAGCTCCGATGGTTTCCCCGCATTCGCAATTGTTGAAGGTCACGCGGCGCGTGATCGAGCGCAGCAAACCCACACGCGACGCCTATCTGGCCCGCATCCATCACGCGCAGGGCAAGTTCCCGGCGCGCGGCGCGCTCTCGTGCGCGAATCTGGCCCACGGCTTCGCCGGTCTGGAAGGCAACGACAAGCTCGTCATCAAGCAGATTCGCGAGCCGAACATCGGCATCGTGTCCGCGTACAACGAGATGTTGTCGGCCCACGCGCCGTACAAAAACTACCCGGACATCATCAAGCAGGCCGCGCGTGAGAACGGCGGCGTCGCGCAATTCGCGGGCGGCGTGCCGGCCATGTGCGACGGCATCACGCAGGGCAATGCGGGCATGGAGCTGTCGCTGTTCTCGCGCGAAGTGATCGCGATGGGCACGGCGGTCGCGCTCACGCACAACATGTTCGACGCCGCGCTATGCCTGGGCATCTGCGACAAGATCGTGCCGGGCCTCTTGATCGGCGCGCTGCAGTTCGGCCATCTGCCGACCATCTTCGTGCCGGCCGGCCCGATGGCGAGCGGCCTGTCCAACGACGACAAAGCCAAGACGCGCCAGCAGTTCGCCACCGGCCAATGCGGCCGTGACGCGCTGCTCGAAGCGGAAGCCGCCGCGTATCACAGCCACGGCACCTGCACGTTCTACGGCACCGCGAACAGCAACCAGATGCTGATGGAAGTGATGGGCCTGCATCTGCCGGGCTCGGCCTTCGTGCATCCGCATACGCCGCTGCGCGACGCGCTGACCGCGCAGGCCGCGCGCCGCGTGCTCGATCTGACGGTGGAGCGCGGCCATTACATGCCGATCGGCCACGTGGTCGACGAGAAGGCGATCGTCAACGGCATCGTCGCGTTGCTGGCGACGGGCGGCTCGACTAACCACACGCTGCATCTGGTCGCGATCGCGCGGGCGGCGGGCATCGTGATCGACTGGGACGACTTCGACGCGTTGTCACAAGTGGTGCCGCTGCTCGCGAAGATCTATCCGAACGGCAAGGCCGACGTGAATCATTTCCACGCGGCGGGCGGCGTCGCGTTCCTCGTGCGCAACCTGCTGGAAGGCGGCTTGCTGCACGCCGACGTGAACACGGTCGCGGGCAAGGGGCTCAAGCATTACACCGAAGAGCCGAAGCTGATCGACGGCAAGCTGCAATGGGTGCCGGCCGTCGAGGCGAGCGCGGATACCGCTGTGCTGCGCGGCATCAAGGAGCCGTTCCAGCCGGACGGCGGCCTGCGTCTGATGCAGGGCAAGCTCGGCCGTGGGGTGATCAAGATTTCGGCGGTCGCGGCGCAGCATCGCAAGGTGAAGGCGCCGGCGATCGTGTTCGATTCGCAGGAAGCGGTGCAGGAGGCTTTCGACAAGGGCGAACTGAAGCGCGATTTCATCGCCGTGGTGCGCTTCCAGGGCGCCCGCGCAAACGGCATGCCCGAGCTGCATCGTTTGACGCCGTTGCTCGGTGTGTTGCAGGATCAAGGTTTCCATGTCGCGCTGGTCACGGACGGCCGCATGTCGGGCGCGTCGGGCAAGGTGCCGGCGGTGATCCACCTGTCGCCGGAAGCGTTGCTGCAAGGCCCGATCGGCAAGGTGCGCAGCGGCGACGTGCTGGTGATCGACGCCGAAGCGGGGGTGCTCGACATCGAGATCGACGCGGCCGAATGGGCGGCGCGGCCGAACGCCGAGTCGAAGCATCAGGCGGAAAACGAGGTCGGCTTCGGCCGCGAGCTGTTCGGCGTGTTCCGCGCGGCGGCGGCGCCGGCGGAGCAGGGCGCGTCGGTGTTCGGCAAGATGGTGGGCGAGCACGCGGGTCAGGACGCAACCGCGCACACAGCGCACCACGGCGCTGCGTCGAAAGCACATACCGACAAACACACAAGCACCACCCAAGCCAGCTAAGTGCTGCAGAAACAAGGAGTCTGACCATGACGTCGAAATCAGTAAGCGATATCGTGCGCCTCGGCCCGGTGATTCCGGTGCTCGCGTTCGACTCGGTCGAACAGGGCGAACAGGTGTCGCGCGCATTGCACGCGGGCGGCGTGAAGGTGCTGGAAATCACGCTGCGCACCGCAGCCGGGCTGGAAGCGATCGAGCGCGCGAGCCAGTTGGCCGACGACATCGTGGTCGGCGTCGGCACGATCACGAAGCCCGAGCACTGCGCACAGGCGAAGAAAGCGGGCGCGCAGTTCGGCGTGTCGCCGGGCCTGACCAGGGAGATCCACAAGGCCGCGCAGGATGCGGGCCTACCGCTGCTGCCGGGCGTGATGACGCCCACCGACATCATCGTGGCGCTGGAACTCGGCTATGAGATCGTGAAGTTTTTCCCGGCGCAGCAAGCCGGCGGCGTGCCGATGCTGCAAGCGTTCCATGGCCCGTTCCCGACGCTGAAGTTCTGCCCGACGGGCGGCGTCACGGCTGAAACGGCGACGACTTTCCTGTCGTTGCCGAACGTGGTGTGCGTCGGCGGTTCGTGGCTCACGCCGAAGGCTGCGCTGGCCGCGCAGAACTGGGCCGAGGTCACGCGTCTGGCGCGTGCCGCCAGCCAACTCGCCGCGCCCGCGCACTAAGAGCCCAGCCACTTCAAGTCACTCGCTCAAGGTCCGACCCAGGAGCCTCGTCGATACAGCCGCTCAGGCTGTCGCGCCGAGGCTTCTTTGTTCTTTGCCATTTGCGCTACGGATTGACGCGCGCTTTCAGGAAACAAACAGTAAAATTCAGCGTCCGCGCGGTCAGCCGGGTTTTCGGCGCAGCGCAGGTCGCCGTGAGACACCGTGCGGGCCCACGTTCCGCACACACAATCAATAACGCAAAGGAGGAGCTTCATGGAAGCTGTCCACGGCAGCATGCTGCTGGTCTACGCGGTGATCGCCATCGCCTTGCTGATCTTGCTGATCACGCGCTACAAGGTTTATCCGTTCCTCGTTCTCATCATGGTGTCGTTGCTGCTCGGCCTCGTAGCCGGCATGCCGATGGCCACCATCGTCAAATCGTTCGAAACGGGCAACGGCAACACGCTTGGGCACATCGCGGTCGTGGTCGGTCTCGGCACGATGCTCGGCAAGATGATGGCCGAATCGGGCGGCGCCGAGCGCGTCGCCACCACGTTGATCGACTTCTTCGGTGAGAAGAACATCCACTGGGCCATGATGGTCGTCGCGATCATCGTCGGCTTGCCGGTGTTCTTCGAAGTCGGTTTCGTGCTGCTGATTCCGATCGCGTTCAACGTCGCGAAGCGCACCAATAAATCGCTGCTGCTGGTCGGCTTGCCGATGGTCGCGGGTCTGTCCGTCGTGCACGGGCTGCTGCCGCCGCATCCGGCCGCGATGCTCGCGGTGCAGGCGTATCACGCGGATATCGGCAGGACCATTGCCTATGGCTTGATCGTCGGGGTTCCGACTGCGATCGTCGCCGGTCCGCTGTTCGCGTTGCTCATCTCCCGCTATATCACCTTGCCGAAGGAGAACGCGCTCGCCGCGCAATTCCTGGGCAGCGCCGGCGGCAACGGCAATGACCTGAAAAACGGCGCGGCAAGCAACGTGGCGAGCAAGGCGCCGAAGCGCGAATTGCCGAGCTTCGGCATCACGCTGTTCACGATCCTGCTGCCGGTGATTCTGATGCTGATCGGCAGCTGGGCCGATCTGATCTCCACGCCGAAGACGCTGGCGAACGATCTGCTGCGCTTCTTCGGCAACTCGGACGTCGCGTTGTTGACGGCCGTGCTGGTCAGCTTCTGGACCTTCGGCGCTAGCCGCGGCTTCACGCGGGAGCAGATCCAGAAGTTCTGCGGCGACTGTCTTGCGCCGATCGCGGGTATTACGCTGATCGTCGGCGCGGGCGGCGGTTTCGGCCGCGTGCTGATGGATAGCGGCATTTCGAAGGAAATCGTCAACGTGGCGACCGCGGTGCATATGTCGCCGCTGCTGTTCGGCTGGCTCGTCGCGGCGCTGATCCGTCTTGCGACCGGTTCGGCCACGGTCGCGATGACCACCGCCTGCGGCATCGTCGCGCCGATCGCGGCGGCGGGCGCGGTGCAGGTCAAGCCGGAGTTGCTGGTGCTCGCCACCGGCTCGGGCTCGCTGATCTTCTCGCACGTGAACGACGGCGGCTTCTGGCTGATCAAGGAGTACTTCGGTATGACGGTGGGGCAGACCTTCAAGACATGGTCGCTCCTCGAGACCATCATCTCGCTGATGGGTTTGGGCTTGACCTTCGCGCTCGCGGCGGTCCTGTAAGGAGTTTCAGATGATTTTGATCGCAATGGGCGTGTCGGGCGCCGGCAAGACGAGAATTGGCGAAATGCTGGCGGAGCGCCTGCACTGCGCGTTCACCGACGGCGACGCGTTTCACAGCGCCGCCAACAAGGAGAAGATGCACCACGGCATTCCGCTCACCGACGAAGACCGTTGGCCGTGGCTGCAAACCATCCGCGCCGCGATCGAAGAAAAGCAGAAGGCGGGCGAGACGGCGGTGTTCACATGTTCGTCGCTCAAACGCTCGTATCGCGACATCCTGCGCGCCGGCGACAAGGACGTGTGCTTCGTCTACCTGAAGGGCTCGCGCGAGGTGCTCGAAAAGCGTCTGACCAGCCGCACCGGCCATTTCTTCGATCCGTCGCTGCTGCAAAGCCAGCTCGACACGCTCGAAGAGCCGGGCGCGGATGAAGCGATCACGGTGAGCATCGAACTGTCCCCGGAACAGATCGTCGACGATGTGTTGAAGCAGGTCGGCGAGCGGTGAGTTTCGGCTAGCTAGCTCGCTCGTCGTTGTCGTAGGGATGAAAAAAAGCCGCTCCCCGGAGCGGCTTTTCTATGCCTGCCTCGTGTAACGAGGCAGGCATGTATGAAGCGCGACGCGACGCATCAAGCGATGCGCTTCGCCAGTTCGACAGCCTTGCCGATGTACGAAGCCGGGGTCATCGCGAGCAAAAGGTCTTTCGCGTCTTGCGGAATCGCGAGGCCGCCGACGAAGCTTTGCAGCGCTTCACGCGTGATGCCCTTGCCGCGCGTCAGTTCCTTCAACTGCTCGTACGGATTTTCGATGCCGTAACGGCGCATCACCGTCTGCACCGGCTCGGCCAGCACTTCCCAGCAGTTGTCGAGGTCGTCGTTCAGACGCTGCGCGTTGACTTCGAGCTTGTCGAGACCGCGGATCAGCGAATCGTACGCGAGCAGCGAGTAACCCAACGCGACGCCCATGTTGCGCAGCACCGTCGAGTCGGTCAGGTCGCGCTGCCAGCGCGACACCGGCAGCTTGTCGGCCAGGTGGCGCAGCGTGGCGTTCGCGAGACCCAGGTTGCCTTCGGAGTTTTCGAAGTCGATCGGGTTGACCTTGTGCGGCATCGTCGACGAGCCGATTTCACCCGCCTTGGTGCGCTGCTTGAAGTAGCCGAGCGAGATGTAGCCCCAGACGTCGCGGTCCAGGTCCAGCAGGATCGTATTGGCGCGCGACATGGCGTCGAACAGTTCGGCCATGTAATCGTGCGGCTCGGTCTGGATGGTGTACGGATTGAACGTGAGCTTCAGACGCTGTTCGACCACTTCGCGCGAGAACGCCTCCCAATCGAACTCCGGATACGCGGACAGGTGCGCATTGAAGTTGCCCACCGCGCCGTTCATCTTGCCGAGCAGCTCGACCTTCGCGACACGGTCGATTGCGCGTTCGAGGCGCGCGGCGACATTGGCGATTTCCTTGCCGAGCGTGGTCGGGCTGGCCGGCTGGCCGTGCGTGCGCGACAGCATCGGCTGCTCGGCGTGCGCGTGCGCCAGCGCCACGAGGCGCTGATGCACCGAGCGCAGCGCCGGCAGGATCACGTGTTCGCGGGCGCCGGCCAGCATCAGACCGTGCGACGTGTTGTTGATGTCTTCCGACGTGCACGCGAAGTGGATGAACTCGCTCGCGCGCTCCAGCTCTTCCTGACCCTTGACCGATTCCTTCAGCCAGTACTCGACTGCTTTCACGTCGTGATTCGTCACGCGTTCGATTTCCTTGATGCGCGCGGCGTCGTGCGCGGTGAAGCGCTCGGCCAGTTGCAGCAGGAATTGCTCGGATGCTTCGGAAAAACGCGGCACTTCGGCGAAGCCGGCGCGCGATAGCGCGATCAGCCAATGGATTTCGACCGTCACGCGATTGCGCATGAAAGCGGCTTCCGAGAGCCAGTCGCGCAGGGCTTCGGTTTTCGACGCGTAACGGCCGTCGAGCGGGGAGAGCGCGTTCAGCGCGAACAGGGTGTCGGGGCGGGTGTCGGACATGATGGGGACCGGGTCGAAGCGTTGAGCGCTCAGAGAGCGGATCGGGAACGGAGGGAACCGCGAATTTTACCACTGTGTGCGCGCGTGCCGATTCCAGCCGTGATTTCGCCGGCACGCCCGACGCGAGGCGCGTGGGCGCTCGCTCGGCCAGCCGCTGCGCGATCCGCAACGGCGTGAACGCGTCACGCCGCTTGCGCGCCGCTAGAATGCTGACTTCTTCCTCCCGCCCGGCAGCACACCTCGATGGAACTGAAATGGCTCGAAGACTTCGTTTCGCTCGCGGAAACGCGTAGTTTCAGCCGCTCGGCCGAATTGCGCCACGTCACGCAGCCGGCGTTTTCGCGCCGCATCCAGGCGCTCGAAGCGTGGCTCGGCACGGAACTGATCGACCGTTCGGTTTATCCGACGCGGCTCACGGCGGCCGGTCAGGTGTTCAACGAGCAGGCGCTCGCAATGCTCTCGCAGTTTCACGAGGCCCGCGCGCTGCTGCGCGGCCATACGGCGACGCCGCAGGCGACCATCGAGTTCGCGGTGCCGCATACGCTGTCGCTGACGTACTTCCCGCGCTGGCTGCAACGCATCGAAGCGCAGATGGGCCCGATCCATACGCGGCTGCGGGCGCTCAACGTGCACGATGCGGCGTTGTCCCTAGTGGAGGGCGGCTGTGACCTGATGATGGGCTATCACCATCCCAGCCACCCGGTCGCGCTCGATCCGGCACGCTACGACATGCTGACGCTCGGCAACGAGCCGATCAGCCCATTCTCGGCGCCGGGCCGCGCGGGCCGGCCGCGTCATACGCTGCCGGGCACGGCCGAGACGCCCGCGCCGTATCTGTCCTACACGCCGAACGCGTATCTCGGACGCATGACCGAGGTGATCCTCGCCAATGCGCCGGAGCGCCTGTATCTCGACCGGCTGTATGAAACCGACATGGCCGAAGGGCTCAAGGCAATGGCGCTGGCCGGCCACGGCATCGCCTTCCTGCCGCATAGCGCGGTGGAAGACGCGGTCGCCGATGGCAAGCTGATCCGGCTCGATCGCGCGATGCGCGGCACGCCCGAGGGGCAGCTCACGCTGAGCATGGAGATTCGCCTGTACCGCGACAAGCTCGCGGCGAAAAGCGACGACGCGCGCCAGGTGCTGGTGCGGCAGTTGTGGGAGGTCGTGTCGGAAGAACTGGGACAGGGCGCCGCGTAAAAAAACTGCGGCGCCACGACACGCATTTGCAGCTTCCCGAACGTTATGCAAAAAAAACATAATCGGATAAGGAAACGGCATTGGATTTCAAAACGGCGTTTTTCGACAATGCACCTATTCGATCAACGCCGGAGCGTTCATGTCTTCCCAGCAGCAAACCGCCCAATCCGCAGCATCGTTGCAGTCCGTTCCCTCCTATCTCAATCGCGAAGACCTCGGCCCCTGGGGCAACTACCTCCGCCAGGTCGACCGGGTCGCGCCGTACCTCGGCTCGCTGTCCCGCTGGCTCGAAACCCTGAAGCGCCCGAAGCGCATTCTGATCGTCGACGTGCCCATCGAACTCGATAACGGCACCGTCGCTCACTTCGAAGGCTATCGAGTGCAGCACAACGTGTCGCGCGGTCCGGGCAAGGGCGGTGTGCGGTATCACCAGGATGTGACGCTCTCCGAAGTGATGGCGCTGTCCGCGTGGATGTCAGTGAAGAATGCGGCGGTGAACGTGCCGTACGGCGGCGCAAAGGGCGGTATCCGCGTCGATCCGCGCACGCTGTCGCGTGGCGAGCTGGAGCGCATGACGCGCCGCTACACCAGTGAAATCGGCATCATCATCGGACCGAATACCGACATCCCCGCGCCGGACGTGAACACGAATGAGCAGATCATGGCGTGGATGATGGACACGTACTCGATGAACCAGGGCCAAACGGCCACCGGCGTCGTGACCGGCAAGCCGATCACGCTCGGCGGTTCGCTGGGCCGCCGCGAGGCGACGGGCCGCGGCGTGTTCGTGGTCGGTTGCGAGGCGGCGCGCCGCATCGGCTTCGATATCGAAGGCGCGCGCATCGCCGTGCAGGGCTTCGGCAACGTCGGCGGGATTGCCGCGCGGCTGTTCCAGGAAGCGGGCGCGAAGGTGGTCGCGGTGCAGGATCACACCGGCTCGCTGTACAAATCGACCGGCATCGACGCGGGCGCGCTGCTCGAGCACGTCGCGAAGACGGGTGGCGTGGGCGGCTTCCCGGAAGCGGATGTCGTGAGCAGTGAAGAGTTCTGGACGATCGAATCGGACATCCTGATCCCGGCCGCGCTGGAAAATCAGATCACCGAAAAGAACGCCGGAAAGATCAAGACGAAGATCATCGTGGAAGGCGCCAACGGTCCGACCACCACGGCGGCGGACGACATCCTGCACGATCGCGGCATCCTCGTGATCCCGGATGTGGTGGCCAACGCGGGCGGCGTGACGGTGTCGTACTTCGAGTGGGTGCAGGACTTCTCCAGCTTCTTCTGGACGGAGGACGAGATCAACCAGCGTCTGGAGCGCGTGATGCGCGAAGCATTTGCCGCGGTGTGGCAGGTGTCGAGCGAGCAGAACGTGTCGGTGCGCACGGCGGCGTTTATCGTTGCTTGTAAGCGGATTTTGCAAGCGCGCGAAATGCGCGGTCTATACCCCTGATTTCTGTTTGAACGGCGGCTGCGCTACCCCGCGGATTCGCCGGCAATTCTTGCCTGAACGCGGTTCACAAGACCGCGTGTCGTACCCGGCGGGCGGCATCGGATCGATGCCGCCCGCCTTTGCCTATGCACAAAAGTCCGCGGACGGGTTCCCAGCGCCGCGAGCCCTTTAGCGGCGCGCGCGCAACAGCATGGTTTATAGCCATACTTTCAGAATAATTACTTTGCTAAACTGGCGCCGGTTCTTGCCTAGGAGATCACAACATGAAGGTTAAAAAAGCTGCGCTGCTGCTCGCGACTCTCGGACTGTTTACGGTCGGCGCGCACGCGCAAGACGCGGGTACGCTGAAAAAGATCAAGGACACGGGCGTCATTTCGCTGGGCCATCGCGAATCGTCGATCCCGTTTTCGTATTACGACGACAAGCAGAACGTCATCGGCTATTCGCAAGAGTTTGCGATGAAGGTCGTCGAGGCCGTCAAGCAGAAGCTGAACATGCCTAACCTGAAGGTGAAGCTGACGCCGATCACGTCGCAAAACCGCATTCCGCTGGTGCAGAACGGCACCGTGGACATCGAATGCGGTTCCACCACGAACAACCTGGAGCGCCAGCAGCAGGCCGCGTTCACGAACACCATCTTCGTGATCGGCACTCGCCTGATGACCAAGAAAGACTCCGGCATCAAGGACTGGCCCGACCTGAAGGGCAAGACGGTCGTCACGACCGCCGGCACCACCTCCGAGCGCCTGCTTCGCAAGATGAACCAGGACAAGAGCATGGGCATGAACATCATCAGCGCGAAGGACCACGGCGAGTCGTTCCTGACGCTGTCCACGGGCCGTGCCGCCGCGTTCATGATGGACGACGCATTGCTCGCGGGCGAACGCGCGAAGTCGAACAACCCGAACGATTTCGTGCTCGTCGGCGCGCCGCAATCGCGTGAAGCTTACGGCTGCATGCTGCGCAAGAACGATCCGGAGTTCAAGAAGGTCGCCGACGACGCGATCGCGAAGGTCCAGACCTCGGGCGAAGCCGATCAGATCTACAAGAAGTGGTTCGAATCGCCGATTCCGCCGAAGGGCCTGAATCTGAACTTCCCGCAAAGCGATGACATGCGAGCGCTGTTCAAGAATCCGAATGACAAGGCAATCGATTAAACCTTAGCTGTTTTTTTGAAACGCTCAACGGAACGGAAGGGGCCACGCGCTTCTTCCGTTTCTTTTTGCTGGAGTCTTGGTCATGTCATATCACTGGAACTGGGGCATTCTGCTGAGTCCGGTCTCCACCGGCGAGCCGACCACCTATCTGGGCTGGTTGTTCTCGGGCCTCTGGGTGACGATTACCGTGTCGCTGTCGGCATGGGTGATCGCGCTGATCGTCGGCTCGCTTTTTGGCGTGCTGCGTACGGTGCCGAACAAATGGGCGTCGGGAATCGGCACGGTGTACGTCGCGATTTTCCGTAATATCCCGCTGATCGTTCAGTTCTTCATCTGGTATCTGGTGATACCGGAGCTGCTGCCCGTGTCGATGGGCAACTGGTTCAAGCAACTGCCGCCGGCCGCGCAGTTCTTCTCGTCGTCGATCATCTGTCTCGGGCTGTTCACTTCCGCGCGTGTGTGCGAGCAGGTGCGCTCGGGCATCAACGCGTTGCCGCGCGGCCAGCGCGCCGCCGGTCTGGCGATGGGCTTCACGCAATGGCAGACGTATCGCTACGTGCTGTTGCCGGTCGCGTACCGCATCATCGTGCCGCCGCTCACGTCCGAATTTCTCAACATCTTCAAGAACTCGGCGGTCGCGTCGACGATCGGTCTGCTGGACCTGTCCGCGCAGGCGCGCCAACTGGTCGATTACACGTCGCAGACTTATGAGTCGTTCATCGCGGTCACGGTGGCGTACATGCTGATCAACCTGGTGGTGATGCAACTGATGCGCTGGGTCGAAGCGAAAACCCGGTTGCCCGGCTATATCGGAGGCAAGTGATGCACCATTTCGACTGGAGCGGTATTCCGGGCGCACTGCCTACGCTGTGGACCGGTGCCATCGTCACCTTGAAGATCACGTTGATCGCGATCGTGTTCGGCATCATCTGGGGCACCATTCTGGCGATGATGCGGCTGTCGTCGTTCAAACCCTTCGAGTGGTTCGCGAAGGGCTACGTGACGATCTTCCGTTCGATCCCGCTGGTGATGGTGCTGCTGTGGTTCTTCCTGATCGTGCCGCAAGTGCTGCAAAACGTGCTCGGGCTGTCGCCGGATATCGACATCCGCCTCGCGTCGGCCATGGTCGCTTTCTCGCTGTTCGAGGCGGCGTACTATTCGGAGATCATCCGCGCCGGCATCCAGTCGGTGCCGCGCGGGCAGGTCAACGCAGCGTTCGCGCTCGGCATGACCTACGCGCAGTCGATGCGCCTGATCGTGCTGCCGCAGGCGTTCCGCGCGATGGTGCCGCTGCTGCTCACGCAGGGTATCGTGCTGTTTCAGGATACGTCGCTCGTCTATGTGATCAGCCTCGCCGACTTCTTCCGCACCGCCACGAATATTGGCGATCGTGACGGCACGAATGTCGAGATGGTACTGTTCGCGGGCGCGGTTTATTTCGTGATCTGTGTGGTCGCGTCGAGCCTTGTCAAAGGTCTTCAGAAAAAGGTCGCAAGATGATCTCTATCAAGAATGTTTCGAAGTGGTACGGTCAGTTCCAGGTGCTGACCGACTGCACGACGGAAGTCAAAAAAGGTGAAGTGGTGGTGGTGTGCGGGCCGTCGGGCTCGGGCAAGTCCACGCTGATCAAGACGGTCAACGGCCTCGAGCCGTTCCAGAAGGGCGAGATCGTCATCAACGGCCAGTCGCTGACCGACAAGAAAACCAATCTGTCGAAGCTGCGTGCGAAGGTCGGCATGGTGTTCCAGCACTTCGAGCTGTTCCCGCATCTGTCGATCGTGCAGAACCTGACGCTCGCGCAGGTGAAGGTGCTCGGCCGCTCGAGCGACGAAGCCACCGCGAAAGGGCTGAAGCTGCTCGATCGCGTCGGCTTGCGCGCGCATGCGGACAAGTTTCCGGGACAGTTGTCGGGTGGTCAGCAGCAGCGCGTGGCGATTGCGCGTGCGTTGTCGATGGACCCGATCGCGATGCTGTTCGACGAGCCTACTTCGGCGCTCGATCCGGAAATGATCAACGAAGTGCTCGACGTGATGGTCGAACTCGCGCAGGAAGGCATGACCATGATGTGCGTCACGCACGAAATGGGCTTTGCGAAGAAGGTCGCGCACCGCGTGATTTTCATGGACCAGGGCTTGATCGTCGAAGACGACCGCAAGGAAGACTTCTTCGCCAATCCGAAGTCGGATCGCGCGAAAGATTTTCTGGCGAAGATCCTGCACTGAGGGTGTTGCACGGCTAGCGCTTGGGTGCTGGCGGGAACGAAAGAAAGCCGCTCCTGGGAGCGGCTTTTTTGTTGGCCAGTGATTTGATCCGGTCGGGTCCTCGAGCGCGGCGTGTGGCGTGATCAGGACTCGAATGCCGCGGCGTCGTCGGCCGCTTCGAGGTCGGACTCGCTGTCGGCCATGACCGCGGGCGCCGTCGATGCCGCGATCGTGGTGGCCGACGCCGACGCATCCAGCACGGGATTGCGCAGCTTTTCGAGCACCGACGCCGGCACCGGCACGTTGATGCGGCCGATCACGTCGCCATGCTGGAACATCATCAGATCGCCCGGCTCGAATGCGGTCCAGACTTCGTTGTCGGTCAACGGCTGGGTCGCGATCACCGCGACGCGGTCTTCCGGCGTCGTGTATTTGGCGAAGTCGATCGACACGTCCGCGTCGACCAGGTGCGCGGTGGAAAACGGCCAGCGCCGCACGATGTAGTGCAGATGCGTCGAGCAATGCGCGAACAGCGCCTGGCCGTTCGACATCAGGAAATTGAACACGCCGAACTGCGTGATTTCGCGCGTGAGGTTTTCGAGCGCGGCGAACAGTTCTTCGAGCGGCGGTTGCTGCGCACCCGGAAACGCCTTGCGCAAACCTTCCAGCAGCGCGCAGAAAGCGAGCTCGCTGTCGGTCGTGCCGACCGGCTGATAAACGCCCGACAGTTGCGGCGCATAGTCTTTCAGATCGCCGTTGTGCGCGAAGATCCAGTGACGCCCCCACAGTTCGCGCATGAACGGGTGGCAGTTTTCGAGCAGGATATGCCCTTGCGTCGCCTTGCGGATGTGCGCGATCGTGTTCTTCGATTTGATCGGGTAGCGCTTGACCATCTCGGCGATCGGCGAGGTGGCCGACGACTGATGGTCGATGAACAGCCGGCAGGCTTTATCCTCGAAGAAGGCGATGCCCCAGCCGTCCGCATGATGATCGGTGACGCCGCCGCGCGCCGCAAAGCCGGTGAACGAGAACGTGACGTCCGTCGGCGCGGCGCAGTTCATTCCGAGAAGTTGGCACATGTTGCGGGTAAGCCTGTGAACGGGGCGAGCCGTTACAATGATGATTTTCCAAGCATATCACCGAGCCAGAAACGCCAAATAGCAGAATTGACGTGTGTTTGTGCCGCAACATGGCGGTTTGACCGGGTCGATTGGCTTTTGCCGCAGAATCTCGTTCCCCATTCGCCATGACCGCTTCCAACGTTTCCACCGATTCCATCACGCTCGCCCGTCCTGACGACTGGCACCTGCACGTCCGCGACGGCGCGATGCTGGCCGCCGTGTTGCCGGACACCGCGCGCCAGTTCGGCCGCGCGATCATCATGCCGAACCTGAAGCCGCCGGTTACGACTACCGCAATGGCGCAGGCGTACCGCGAGCGGATCATCGCCGCGATTCCCGAAGGGGCGAAATTCAAACCGCTGATGACGCTGTACCTGACCGATAACACGCCGCCCGACGAGATCCGCCGCGCGCGCGAGAGCGGCTTCGTGCATGGCGTGAAGCTGTATCCGGCGGGGGCCACGACCAATTCGGACGCGGGCGTCACCGACCTCATGAAGTGCGCGAAAACGCTCGAAACGATGCAGGAATTGGGCATGCCGCTGCTGGTGCACGGTGAAGTGACGGACTCGTCGATCGATCTGTTCGACCGCGAGAAGGTGTTCATCGACCGCGTGATGACGCCGTTGCGCCGCGCGTTCCCGGCGCTAAAGGTGGTGTTCGAACACATTACGACAAAAGACGCGGTCGACTACATCCGCGAAGCCGGTGCGGCGCCTGAGCTGCTCGGCGCGACGATCACCGCGCACCATCTGCTGTACAACCGCAATGCGATCTTCCAGGGCGGCATTCGCCCGCACTACTACTGCTTGCCCGTGCTGAAGCGTGAGACGCATCGCGTGGCGCTGGTCGAGGCGGCGACGTCGGGCAATCCGCGCTTCTTCCTCGGCACCGACAGCGCGCCGCATCCGAAGGGCTTGAAAGAGCATGCGTGCGGTTGCGCGGGCTGCTATACGGCGCTGCACGCGCTCGAGCTGTACACCGAGGCATTCGACAAAGCCGGTGCGCTCGACAAGCTCGAAGGCTTCGCGAGTTTCTTCGGCGCGGATTTCTACGGCCTGCCGCGCAACGTGGAACAAGTTACGCTGCGTCGCGAGGAATGGACGCTGCCGGCTGAATTGCCGGTCGGCGATACGCCGGTCGTGCCGCTGCGCGGCGGCGAGTCGATTGGCTGGCGTCTGGTTTGAGGCATCGGCGCGATGCAGTTGCGTGAGACGGAGCACGACGCGGCGCACGCAGGGGCAGGGGCGCAGCCGGGCTTTGCCGCGGTCGACTGGTCGAAGCCTTGGTTCGCGCAGTTCGCTCCGCGCGGCCGCCGCTGGCAGCAGGCCGCGCTGACGAGCGACGCGGCCTTGCTCGCCGAAATGAACGCCGACGCCGCCCAGATGCGGCGGACCACGGGCCGGGGTCAGCGTCTCGCGTTCATCGCGCAGGACGATCTGTCGGCCGGCGCGGCGTACGAGGCGCACATCGCGTCGACCGGCTGCGTGCCGACGCGCCACAATCTGCACGACTTCTTCAACGGCTCGATGTGGTTTGCGTTTCCGCGCATCAAGGCGGCGTTGAACGCGCGGCAGTCGGCGGCGATCGACGTGCTGGGCGTCGGCCCGACCCGTGGCGGGGTGCGCGATACGCTGACCTTGTTCGACGAGAATGCGTTGCTGTTCGCCTGTGCCGATCCCGCATTGAGCGCGGCGCTACGCGGCTTCGACTGGCAGACGCTGCTGGTGGCCCGGCGCGATGCGTGGGGTGCGAGTTGTGAAGTACGCTGCTTCGGCCACGCATTGCTGGAAAAGCTGATCGAGCCGTTCAAGGCTTGCACGGGGCATGCGTGGATCGTCGACGTGCCGGCCGTGTATTTCGAATGGGACGTCGCTGCGCGCGACGCGTGGCTGGATGAAGCGGTCAGCACAGCGCTGCTCGACACCGAAGCGCTGACGAGCCGCATGTTTGCGCCGCTTCCGGTGCTGGGCATTCCGGGCTGGTGGCCTGAGAACGAATCGCCCGCGTTTTACGACGACGCATCGGTATTTCGCACAGGGCGGCGCAGCCGCTAAGAGGGACCGCGAGGTATTCGGCGAGACCCGCTGCTCGTGTCCACTACGGCGGATCGTTCGCATCCGATTGCCGTTTCCGCTGGCCATTCGTCTATTTCAGCCGATGCGGCGGCTTGCCGACCGCGCAGATGTTAAAATTCGCCGCAGCAAAGCAGGCTAGGCAGTCGCGGCCTCGGTGGCTTCGGCCAAAGAGGGCGAGGAAAGTCCGGACTCCACAGGGCAGGGTGATGGCTAACGGCCATCCGTGGCAACACGCGGAACAGGGCAACAGAAAGCAAACCGCCGATGGCCCGGCGCAAGCCGGGATCAGGTAAGGGTGAAACGGTGCGGTAAGAGCGCACCGCGGCTGCTGCAAGGCAGACCGGCACGGTAACCTCCACCCGGAGCAATTCCAAGTAGGCAGGCGCGCATCTTCGAGATGCAGGACGGGGCCCCCGTCTCGTCTGCGGGTAGGAAGCTTGAGCGCGTCAGTAATGGCGCGCCTAGAGGAATGGCTGCCACGCGCGTCGCGTTTTCGGACGTTGCGCGTGCACAGAATCCGGCTTATCGGCCTGCTTTGCCACTTAAACAAGAAATGCCGGCGTCCTTGCGGACGCCGGCATTTTCATTTGATGCGGGTATTCGGGACGCCCGGTCCGGCGCCAGCATGGCTGGCCGCAGTCAGTTCGCGACGATGTCGAACGAGTGAGTCAGCTCCGCGGTCTTCGCGATCATGATCGAGGCCGAGCAGTATTTGTCGTGCGACAGATTGATTGCGCGCTCCACGGTGGCCGGGTTCAGGTTCTTGCCGGTGACGGTGAAGTGGAAGTGGATCTTGGTGAACACTTTCGGATCTTCGCTGGCGCGTTCGGCCTTCAGCGTCACCGAGCAACCGGCGATTTCCTGGCGGCTCTTCTTCAGGATCATGACGACGTCGTAGGCGGTGCAGCCGCCGGTGCCGAGCAGAACCATTTCCATCGGACGCGGCGCGAGATTGCGGCCGCCGCCTTCAGGCGCGCCGTCCATCGCGACCAGATGACCGCTGCCTGTCTCGGCCGCAAATGCCATCCCGTCTTGCCCCATCCAGCTCACTTTGCATTCCATGCTGTGCTCCACCGCGCTTTGCAATATCGAGAGACGGGCATTGTAGCCCGATGCCTGCGGATCCGCCCGAGGCGACTTTTGACGAAAATTATGCGGGATGGCGGCTTGTGTGTTGCGGTGCGGCATGTTCGGACGATTCGGGAATGCCCTCACTATTTTAGGGGTTTTACTCTAGACCCGCTTCGCTTGATCCGTTGACGTCGGAGCGGTGAGTCTTTGATTTAAAAGGGAATTTTGGCTCGTTCTGCTCGCAGCCATATGCCACATTATGAAATCGAATTTCGCAATGCAAATATTCTTGCGTCGCACAAGTTGGGCTCATATAATCGCTGTCATCGGTTGCAGCAGTTTGCGACCTCCGCTGTCTCCTCCACCTCCTCCTTTGGTGGATTAAACCCGAACCGCTCGTTCGGGTTTTTTTTCGCCCGTCTTCGCCCCTGCGGTTGCGTGCTCTTGTTTGAAATAGCGCTCGATTTCAGGCGGGCAGAGGGCGCGAAATGGCCTCCGTGGCGTCGTGTCTCGAGCGTGCGAAGTCACAAAACCCCGCACGTTTTGACTTGCAGTCGCAAATTCCTTTATAATTCAGGGCTTTTCCGCATCCGCGCCCGCGGAGGAAGAACCAGGGAGAGCCTGCACGCGCCTCGATGCGCACACTACAAGCAGGAAAAAACACATTGGGCGCAGCAATTTTTTTGGATCGATCATGAAGACGTTTTCCGCAAAAGCCCATGAGGTGACGCGCGAATGGTACGTGATTGACGCGACGGATAAGGTTCTCGGGCGTGTCGCCAGCGAAGTGGCACACCGTCTTCGCGGCAAGCACAAGCCTGAATTCACTCCGCACGTCGACACCGGTGATTTCATCATCGTTATCAACGCCGGCAAGCTGAAGGTCACGGGCAACAAGGCTACTGACAAGAAGTACTATCGCCACTCGGGCTACCCGGGCGGTATCTATGAAACGACGTTCGGCAAGATGCAGGAACGCTTCCCGGGCCGCGCGCTCGAGAAAGCGGTCAAGGGCATGCTGCCGAAGGGCCCGCTCGGCTACGCGATGATCAAGAAGCTGAAGGTCTACGCTGAAGCAACGCACCCGCATTCGGCACAACAGCCGAAAGCGCTCGAGATCTAAGGGGAGCCCACATGATCGGTAACTGGAATTACGGCACGGGCCGCCGCAAGAGCGCCGTCGCACGCGTGTTCATCAAGGCAGGCAAAGGCGACATCGTTGTGAACGGCAAGCCTATCGCCGATTACTTCTCGCGCGAAACGTCGCTGATGATCGTGCGTCAACCGCTGGAACTCACGAACCACGGCGCTACGTTCGACATCAAGGTCAACGTGACCGGTGGCGGTGAAACGGGTCAAGCCGGTGCGGTTCGCCACGGCATCACCCGCGCGCTGATGGACTACGACGCAACGCTGAAGCCGCAACTGTCGCACGCAGGCTTCGTCACGCGTGACGCTCGTGAAGTGGAACGTAAGAAGGTCGGTTTCCACAAGGCACGCCGCAGGAAGCAATTCTCGAAGCGTTAATCGTTTCGGGTGCGAGCCGGCTCCAGGGCCGGTGCGCTGCAAAAGCCGCCAACGCTTTCGCGAAGGCGGCTTTTTTTTACGGGTCTGGCTTGGGGCTTTGAGTTGTGGCTTCGAGGCTCGGGGCGGCTGCGGATTCGTCGCCAGAGCAGTGTTTTTCCCGTTCGCGCTGGCTGGCGGCGACATTCGCACCGTCCGTCGGTGTCGCGGGAAGAACCCATTGATTTTGTGGGCTTCAGCACGATATTGCGATCAGCCCTACAATAGCGGCTAGAAGCTTTTTGGAGAGTTCGAATGAACGCAGTCACCGATACACCTGTGACCGAGATGCCCGCCCCCTTCGTTTTTACCGACGCAGCGGCTGACAAGGTCAAGCAACTGATCGAAGAAGAAGGCAATGCGGACCTCAAACTGCGCGTTTTCGTGCAGGGCGGCGGCTGCTCGGGCTTTCAGTACGGTTTCACCTTCGACGAAGCCGTCAACGAAGACGACACCGTCATGAACAAGAGCGGCGTCCAGCTGCTGATCGACTCGATGAGCTACCAGTATCTGGTGGGCGCAGAGATCGACTACAAGGATGACATCAACGGCGCGCAGTTCGTCATCAAGAACCCGAACGCTACCACCACCTGTGGTTGCGGCTCGTCGTTCTCGGTTTGATCGGCGTCAGGCCACACAGCCGGTTGTGAAGAAAAACGGGGCCGCGGCCCTAATGCCGTTCAGTAAAGGTCTCTTTTCAGGTATCGAACGGTATAACGGAAAGGTCTAGATTTGACGGCCCGAGCGCAGCAGCGCCCGGGCCGTTTTTTGTTGGTAAGTTGCTTGAGCCGCTCACGCAGGCGACTGAGCAGCGCGGGCAGTTTGCCGTAAGAGCGGGTCACAGCCGCCCAGGCCATTTCATACTGGATGGGGCCTCGGCCCCGTTTTTTATTGCCCGCCCGAATCGTAATACGGGGACGTCATCAACGCGGGTAAATGGCGCCGAGCACGCGTTCGGCGGCCGCGCCGGTAACGGCCGGAAAATTGCCCGGCAGCCGCGCGATGCAGCGCATCGCCAGCCACGCGAACGCGAGTGGCTCGACCTGGCTTGGCGGCACGCCGAGCGCATCGGTCGTCATCACAGGCACACCGCTCACGCCGCTGTCCTCCAGCGCCTGGTGCAACGCCTTCAGAATCTCCGGATTGCGCGCGCCGCCGCCGCACACATAGACGGCCCTCGCGTCGGACGCGTGCCGCTCGATTTCACGCGCGACCGTCACCGCTGTCAGCGCGACCAGCGTCGCCTGCACGTCGGCGGGGGCTAGCGTGGCGAATGGCTGAAGCTTCGCGTCGAGCCATTCGGGATTGAACAGGTCGCGGCCAGTGCTCTTCGGCGGCTGCTGCGAAAAAAACGGCTCGTCGAGCAATGCATTGAGCAGCTTGCGATCGACCTGACCGCCGGCCGCGAAATGACCGTTTTCGTCGAACGGCTTGCCGAGGTGGCGCTGTGCCCATTCGTCGAGCAGCGCGTTCGCCGGTCCGCAGTCGAAGCCGCGCACGCTCCCGGTCGCGTTCAGGATCGTGATGTTGCTGATGCCGCCGAGGTTGCAGACCACCCGCGTTTCGTCCTTCGCGCCGAACACCGTGGCGTGAAAGGCCGGCACGAGCGGTGCGCCCTGGCCGCCGGCCGCCACGTCGCGGCTGCGGAAATCGGCGACCACGTCGATGTGCATCATTTCCGCGAGCAGCGCGGGGTTGTTAATCTGCCGCGTATAGCCTTTTTCCGGCCGATGCCGCACCGTCTGCCCGTGCACGCCGATTGCGCGCACTTCCGCAGCGGACACGCGGCTGCCGCGCAGCAGTTCGTGGCAGCACACCGTATAGCGCGTGGCGAGCGCATTGGCGGCCAGCGCTTCGCGCTCGATCTCGTTGTCGCCCGGCTGCTGCAGCGCGAACAGCGCCTCGCGTACCCCCGCGGAGAAGCCGACAAACGCTTCGGCCAGCACCACCGGCGACTTTCCTTCCTCAAATTGGACGGCCACGCCGTCCACACCATCCATGCTCGTTCCTGACATCAATCCGAAGTAGACGCCGTCTGCTGGGTGTTGCGCCACGTTGCTGCTCCTGTCGAGGGTCGTTGCGATCCGTTTTAGCAGATTATCGGCGCAAGCGCGGTCGAATATGAGCGCGTCGACGCCGCCGGCGCGGCGTGCCGCGCGAATCGCGCGCCCCCAAGCACGCCTCCAGGCCGCTTGTGAATCGCCCGTGACTCGCTCGTGACTCGTTCGTCGCCGCGTCAGTGGGCGCGTCGGCGCGTATCTATGGGACAATCTCCCTTTTTCGCGACTTCACGTTTCCAGCATGAGCACCGAGTCCACCAAGCCTAGCCCCGCTTCCGCCTTTCCGGTCACCGACGAAGTCCGGCACGCCCTCGCCGTCACCAGGCGCGGGGTCGACGAACTGCTGATCGAAGACGAGTTCGCGCAAAAACTCGCGAAGAGCGCGGCCACCGGCAAGCCGCTGCGCATCAAACTCGGGCTCGATCCGACCGCGCCCGACATTCACATCGGCCACACGGTCGTGCTGAACAAGATGCGCCAGTTGCAGGATCTCGGTCACACGGTGATCTTCCTGATCGGCGATTTCACGTCGCTGATCGGCGATCCGTCGGGCCGTAACGCGACGCGCCCGCCGCTCACGCGCGAGCAGATCGAATCGAACGCGAAGACCTATTTCGAGCAGGCCGCGCTCGTGCTCGACCGCGACAAGACCGAGATCCGCTACAACAGCGAATGGTCGATGCCGCTTGGAGCCGACGGCATGATCAAGCTCGCGTCGCGCTACACGGTGGCGCGGATTCTGGAGCGCGAGGATTTCACCAAGCGTTTCCAGGGCGGCGTGCCGATTTCGATTCACGAGTTCCTGTACCCGCTGATGCAAGGCTACGACTCGGTCGCGCTGAACGCAGACCTCGAACTCGGCGGCACGGACCAGAAGTTCAATCTGCTGGTCGGCCGCGAGTTGCAGAAGCAGTACGGCCAGGAGCAGCAGTGCATCCTGACGATGCCGCTGCTCGAAGGGCTCGACGGCGTCGAGAAGATGTCGAAGTCGAAGAACAACTACATCGGCATCAGCGAGAAGCCGACCGACATGTTCGGCAAGCTGATGAGCATCTCCGACACGCTGATGTGGCGTTACTTCGAACTGCTGTCGTTCCGTCCGATGGACGAAATCGCGGGCTTCAGGAAAGAGATCGAAGCGGGCCGCAATCCGCGCGATTTCAAGGTGATGCTCGGCCAGGAGATCGTCGCGCGCTTCCACTCGCAAGCCGACGCCGAGCGCGCGCTCGAAGACTTCAACCATCGCGCGAAGGGCGGCGTGCCGGACGATATCCCGGCGGTGACGCTCGCCGGCGCACCGCTCGCGATCGGCCAGTTGCTGAAGCAGGCCAACCTGGTGCCGTCGACCAGCGAAGCGTTGCGCAATATCGAGCAGGGCGGCGTGAAGATCGACGGCGCGACCGTGTCCGACAAGGGCCTGAAGGTCGAAGCCGGCGAGTACGTGGTGCAGGTCGGCAAGCGCCGCTTTGCACGCGTCACGCTCACGGCGTGACGGCCCGGTGATGTATCGATCGTTGCCAGCGGAGTCGAACAGCCGATGATCGCGCTGATCCAACGCGTGCGCCGCGCCGAAGTGCGCGTGGCCGACCGGGTGACCGGCGCGATCGACGCGGGTCTGCTCGCGCTCGTGTGCGCTGAACGCGGCGACACCGAGGCGGCCGCCGACCGGCTGCTCGCCAAAGTGCTTGGCTATCGCGTGTTCAGCGACGCGGCGGGCAAAATGAATCTCTCCGTGCAGAATCTCGATGGGGCGGGGCGCGCGGGCGGCCTGCTGCTGGTGTCGCAATTCACGTTGGCAGCGGACACCAACAGCGGCCTGCGCCCGAGCTTCACGCCGGCCGCGCCGCCGGATGAAGGCCAGCGCCTGTTCGACTACTTCGTGGCGGCCGCGCGCGCGAAGCATCCGATCGTCGAGACGGGCGAGTTCGGCGCGGATATGCAGGTGTCGCTCGTCAACGACGGGCCGGTCAAGTTCTGGTTGCAGACGAACGCCTGAGCCTGCATCCGGCAAACGAGGCGAGACGCCTCGTCGGCTAGCCTCCGGCGCGCGCCACTTTGCGCGCGACTTACCCTCCAGCCGTTTTTGCGACAATAGCGGCTCGGCATAACCGGCGAACGGCGCCCACTCCTATCTCATGACTACGCAGATTCTGTTCATCCGGCACGGCGAGACCGACTGGAACCGCATCAAGCGCATTCAAGGTCATATCGACATTCCGCTCGCGACCACCGGATTGGCCCAGGCGCAACGTCTCGCGCGCCGCCTCGCCGACGAGGCGAAGCAAGGCGCGCGGCTCGATGCGATCTATTCGAGCGATCTGCAACGCGCGCAGCAGACCGCGCGGCCCATTGCCGACGCGCTCGGCTTGCTGCTGCAATTGCGCGAAGGTCTGCGGGAGCGGTCCTATGGCGCTTTCCAAGGGCATGACAGCGACGAGATCGCGCTGCGCTTTCCCGATGAATACGCGCACTGGCAAACCCGCGATCCTGGTTTTGCGCCGCCTGAAGGCGAGTCGCAGCGGGTCTTCTACCATCGCGTGGTCCATGCGATCGAGCCGCTGGTCGCCGCGCATCCGGGCGAGCGGATCGCTTGTGTCGCGCATGGCGGCGTGCTCGATTGCGTGCGCCGTTTCGCGTGTGGTTTGCCGCTCGACGCGCCGCGTGATTACCCGCTGCTCAATGCCAGCCTGAACGTGGTGGATTTCGATCACGGTGCGGCGACGATCGTCTCGTGGGCGGACATTGCGCATCTCGATGCGCCTGCCGCGGACGATGGTTTCAGAAAGATTCCGGAACCGGGGCGTTGAGCGGAGAAGCGCTGCGCGCGGTTTGAACGCAGAAGTTTGCCGCGGTCACGTCGAACGACGTGGCGTGGCATGGAGGAGCGCCAGGCGCGGGTTGGCTGAGCGGTTGTGTGCGCGTAGCCGCAGCCCGCGTCAATGTGATTCGTGCGTCGCAGCCACGCGCCTGCGCGCGCGTTTCGATATCCCATTCACCAGCGCCCAACGAATGACCGGCGCGACGAGCCGCACGCCCGGCCTCGCGAACGTCCGGCGCAGCGCCGCATAGCGCTCGAATCCCAACATCGGCTGCGCCCAGTCCGGCAGAAGATCCACACCCGCATTGAGCATCAACGTGCCGGCGGCCCGCATCGCCAGGCTCGGCGCGGGCGCGCTCATCAGAATCCTCACGACTTCGCTCGTGCGCTCGCTGGCCACCAGCGCAGGCCGCATGGCCAGCAGATAAGCGTCGATTTCGGCACGCGAGCGTGGAATGCTCTCCGCCCCAAGCATTTCGGCGATGCGCGCCGTTTCCGCGAAGTATTGATCCTGCGCGCCCACGGACAGTTGCGGATTCACATAACGCAAGTGCGCGGTCATGAAACTCGACACCTCGGCGACATGCACCCACGTCAGCAGTGCCGGTTCGCTCGCGCGATACGGCTGTCCGTCCGCTGCGACGCCGCTGACGCCGAGATGGATGCGCCTGACGCGTTCGATCAGCGCCAACGCATCGTGCCGGCTGCCGTATGTCGTGCCGGCGATGAAGGTCGCCGTGCGGCGCAAGCGCCCGAGAATATCGGTGCGGAAGGTCGAATGGTCCCACACGCCGGCGAGCGCCAACGGGTGCAATGCCTGAAGCAGCAACGCGCTGATGCCGCCCGTCATCATCGACGTGAAGTCGGCGTGGACTGTCCAGCACACGGAGTCGGGCCCGAACAGGCCCGGATCACCGGGCGGCGTTGAATAGTCGAGAGTAGGGCCGCTGCCGCTCGTCAGATGCGTGACGCCCGCGGCCAGTTTCGAGCGGAGCCTGCGTGTGAGCAACTGGGCGATCCCACTGGATGAGCCGGAACGCCTCGTCGTCTGGTCGGACATCCTGAGCGGCCTCGCTACGTGCGGCTCACTGCGCGGCCGCATCCCACAGGCCGGGCAGCGTGCTCGACGCGTCCGGCGCGGCGAGACCGAAATGCCGGTAGGTCAGCAGTGTGGCGACGCGGCCGCGCGGCGTGCGTTGCAGAAAGCCTTGCTGGATCAGATACGGTTCGAGCACGTCTTCGATCGTGTCGCGCTCTTCGCCGATGGCCGCCGCCAGATTGTCGACGCCGACCGGGCCGCCGTCGAACTTGTGCAGGATGGCTTCGAGCAGCTTGCGGTCCATCAGGTCGAAGCCGACTCGGTCGACGTCGAGCATGCGCAGCGCGGCATCGGCCACTGACGCGGTGATGTTGCCGTCCGCTTTCACCTCGGCGAAGTCGCGCACGCGGCGCAGCAGGCGGTTCGCGATACGCGGCGTGCCGCGCGCGCGTTTGGCGATTTCGAACGCGCCGTCCGGATGAATCTGCGCGTGCAACAGCGACGCCGAGCGCGTGACGATGCGCGCCAGTTCCTCGGCGTTGTAAAACTCGAGCCGCGCGACGATGCCGAAGCGGTCGCGCAGCGGATTGGTCAGCATGCCCGCGCGCGTGGTTGCGCCGACCAGCGTGAACGGCTGCAAGTCCAGCTTCACGCTGCGCGCGGCCGGCCCTTCGCCGATCATGATGTCGATCTGATAATCCTCCAACGCCGGGTACAGGATTTCTTCGACGACCGGCGAGAGCCGGTGGATTTCGTCGATGAACAGCACGTCGTTGGCTTCTAGATTGGTCAGTAGTGCGGCGAGGTCGCCGGCGCGTTCGAGCACCGGTCCTGACGTCTGCCGGAGATTGACGCCCATCTCCCGCGCGATGATGTGCGCAAGCGTGGTTTTGCCGAGGCCCGGCGGCCCGAACAGCAACACGTGGTCGAGCGATTCGGAACGGCGCTTGGCGGCCTCGATGAAAATTTCCAGCTGGCCGCGCACTTTTTCCTGCCCGACATATTCTTCGAGCTGGCGCGGGCGCAACGCGCGCTCGAACGCTTCTTCGTTCGGCGAGACGGGCGTGGCCGCGATGATGCGCTCGGCGGCGAGTTTGTCGGTTTCGATCATCCGGTCATTGTACCGCGAGGAGTTCGGCGCGAAACCCGGCCGAACGGCCAGGGTGCGTTCAGCCGGGGCTTGTGCGAAGCTCTGGTCAACCCGCGGACGTCGAGCCGCCCGATCCGTGTCAAGCCTTCGACAACGCCTTCAACGCGAGCTTGATGCCCTCGGAGACGCCAGTGCCGGCCGGCACGTTCTTGATGGCCGCCAACGCTTCTTTCTCGGAGTAGCCCAGCGCGAGCAGCGCGTTGAGGATATCGGGCGCATGGCCGGATGCCGACGCCGCGCCCGCCATCGCGCCCAGGTCCGCGCCGAGCTTGCCCTTCAGTTCGAGGAGCAGCCGCTCCGCGGTCTTCTTGCCGATGCCCGGTACACGCGTGAGGCGCGCCGCGTCCTGCATCGTGACGGTCTGCGCCAGCTCGTGCACGCTCATGCCCGATAGCACCGCGAGTGCCATGCGTGCGCCGATGCCCGAAATTTTCAGCAGTTCGCGGAAGGTCGAGCGTTCCTCGGCAGTGCCGAAGCCGTAGAGCAGATGCGCGTCTTCGCGCACGATCATCTGCGTGAGCAGCACGATGCGCTCGCCGTTCGACGGCAGGTTGTAGAACGTGCTCATCGGCACGTCGACTTCGTAACCGACGCCGTTGCAGTCGACGAGCAGATGCGGCGGGTTTTTTTCCAGCAGAACGCCGGCAATGCGACCGATCATGGCGAATTCAATTTCGAGGGAAAGGGCGAGTGTAGCGCAGCGAGTGCGCGTCGCGCGATGCGCACCCGCGTCGACCGACATTGACCCCCCGCGAGCCGGGTGCAAGGATTGAGATCCCTTTTGGCGGGTTCTCAACCCATTCACCCCAGAAGGAGCTTCCCTGCTGAGCCTGACCACTCTCGCGCTATTCGCCGGCGCGTGTCTCGCGTTGACCGCCACGCCCGGACCCGACATGTTGTTGATCGCCTCACGCAGCGTGAGCCAGGGGCGTTCGGCAGGATTCGCGTCGTTGGCTGGTATTCTGGTCGGCACGTACTGCCACGCGTCGGCAGCGGCGTTCGGTTTGTCGCAACTCTTGCTGGCGGTGCCGATGGCTTATGACGCCGTGCGTTTCGCGGGTGGCGTAAGCCGGTTTTGACCGCGGGCGCGAGCCGCACACTGTCCTGGCCCGCGACGCGCGAACCGTGAGTCATGCGGTGGCATGCTGTGCAACACGAAAACGGCCCACTGCCGCGCTATCCCACCAGCCGGCCGCGCCTCACCCGCAGT
Organism: Paraburkholderia sediminicola; assembly: GCF_046026895.1. GTDB lineage: Bacteria > Pseudomonadota > Gammaproteobacteria > Burkholderiales > Burkholderiaceae > Paraburkholderia > Paraburkholderia sediminicola_C. The sequence continues at coordinate 51,098 of NZ_JAQQEU010000011.1, read as the reverse complement.
CCTTTCTTCGCCAGCGAAGGCGCGATGCCGCCTAGCGTGCTCAACGTCGAACCGCCATGCGCGTGGCAGATCGCCATGCCGAGCGCGTCGGCGGCGTCGGTGCCGGGTACGCCGGACAGATTGAGCAGCCGCACCACCATCTGCTGCATCTGCTCCTTGGTCGCGCGGCCATAGCCCACCACGCTCTGCTTCAATTGCAGCGCGGTGTATTCGGCAACCGGCACGCCGCCCGCCACCAGCCCGCAGATCGCCGCGCCGCGTGCCTGGCCGAGCAGCAGCGTGGATTGCGGATTGACGTTGACAAACACTTTTTCGATCGCCGATTGATCCGGCGAATGCTGGCGGATCAGCGTCGAGATGCCTTCGAAGATGGTGCCGAGCCGCGACGGCAAATCGGCGTCGGCGGTTTTGATGACGCCGCTCGCGACGTAGCTGAGCGTGTGGCCGCTTTGGTCGATCACGCCGAAGCCGGTGACGCGCAGGCCGGGGTCGATGCCGAGAATTCTCATGAGGTGCCGCGAATGCGGTAAAAGCCAGGTGCCTGCGATACTACAACACGCACGCTGGATGGCGGCCGGCAGACGGCGGGATCGGCGGAATAAAAGCTGCTGGAGGCGTTGCGAGGAGGCAATCGCAGATGGAGCGCTATCGGAATCTCAGCGGCGACTCGGGCGTCGACGCCTATGAACTCGGCGAAGATTTCGTCAAGGTCCGCTTCAGGCCGGGCGTCGTGTACTGGTACACCGAGGCCAGTGTCGGCGCGCGGCACCTCGCCGTGCTGAAGCGCCTCGCGCGACGCGGACAGGGACTTGGCACGTATATCAGCCAGCATCCGGAGGTGAAGAACGGCTATGCGAGAAAACAGCCGGACGGTTGAGCGGAGCGCGTAGCAGGGAGAGAGCAAAGGAACGCGCCCCAGGAAGCGCGCCTGAAAAGAAAACGGCCCGGCGGAAGTTCCACCAGGCCATTTTTGTGAAGCTCAGCGCTTACTCAGCGATTTGCGCCGCGACATGCAATCTGCAGCAGGCACGCGGCAGTACAACCGCCAGCCAACCTTGCCTCAATGCCGGAAATGACGCACGCCGGTCATCACCATCGCAATGTTGTGCTCGTCGGCTGCGTTGACCACTTCGTCGTCGCGCATCGAGCCGCCCGGCTGAATCACGCAGCTCGCGCCTGCTGCGACGACCACGTCGAGGCCGTCGCGGAACGGGAAGAACGCATCCGAGGCCACCGCCGAACCGGTCAGCGTCAAACCGGCGTTCTGCGCCTTGATGCTGGCGATGCGCGCCGAGTCCACGCGGCTCATCTGGCCGGCGCCGACGCCTAGCGTCATGCCGTTCGCGCAGAACACGATCGCGTTCGACTTCACGTACTTCGCGACGCGCCAGGCAAACAGCAGGTCGTCCATTTCCTTCGGAGTCGGATGACGCCTGGTCACCACGCGCAATTCGTGCGGCTGCACGTTCTTCGAATCGAGCGATTGCACCAGCAGGCCACCGCCGACGCGCTTCAGATCGAACGCGTTATGGCCTTCGCCCAGCGCGATTTCCAGCAGACGCACGTTCTGCTTCGCCGCGAACACCTGGCGCGCGTCGGCGCTGAACGACGGCGCGATCAGCACTTCGACGAACTGCTTGGCCACGGCTTGCGCCGCCGCTTCGTCCACTTCGCGGTTGAACGCGATGATGCCGCCGAACGCCGAGGTCGGGTCGGTCTGGAACGCCTTCGAGTACGCCTCGTGCGCATCCGCGCCGACCGCCACGCCGCACGGATTCGCGTGCTTGACGATCACGCAGGCCGGCACGTCGAACGTCTTCACGCATTCCCACGCCGCGTCGGAATCCGCGATGTTGTTGTACGACAGTTCCTTGCCTTGCAACTGGTTGTAGTTCGCCAGTGCGCCGGCCGGCACGCTCAGGTCGCGGTAGAACGCGGCGCTCTGATGCGGATTCTCGCCGTAGCGCAGGTCCTGCACCTTGTTGAACGCCAGATTGAAGGTTGCCGGATAAGCATTGCGCGACGCGTGTTGCAGCTCGTCGGTCAGGCTCGTCAGATAGTTCGTGATCGCGCCGTCGTATTGCGCGGTGTGCGCAAACACCTTGGTCGCGAGGCGGAAGTTCGTCTTGTACGACACCGCGTTGCTGTTCGCGCGCATTTCTTCGAGCACCAGCGCGTAGTCGGCCGGGTCGACCACCACCGTCACGTCGCGATGGTTCTTCGCGGCCGAGCGCAGCATGGTCGGGCCGCCGATGTCGATGTTTTCGATCGCGTCTTCGAGCGAGCACTCTTCCTTCGACACGGTCTGCACGAACGGGTACAGGTTCACGACCAGCAGGTCGATGGTCGGAATGTCGTGCTTCTCAAGCGCTGCCATGTGTTCCGGCAGGTCGCGGCGCGCGAGGATGCCGCCGTGCACCTTCGGGTGCAGCGTTTTCACGCGCCCGTCCAGCATTTCCGGGAAGCCCGTGTAGTCGGCGACTTCGGTGACGGAGAGGCCCGCGTCCGCGAGCAGTTTCGCGGTGCCGCCGGTCGACAGGATCTTGATGCCGAGGTCGGACAGCGACTTCGCGAAGTCGACGATGCCCGACTTGTCGGAAACGGAGATGAGCGCTTGCTTGATCATGATGAAGACGAAAAGCCGAAGAGAAACGTGGCGGGGCGCGAAGAAACTACGACGCGCTACAACAAACCGTGCTGTTGCAGCTTCTTGCGCAGCGTATTGCGGTTGATGCCGAGATACTCGGCGGCCAGCGACTGATTGCCGCCGGCCTGCTCGAGCACCACCTCGAGCAGGGGTTTTTCCACGCACGAAATCACCATGTCATAGACATCGTGCGGATTGGAGCCGTCGAGATCCTGGAAATACATCCCCAGACTGTCTCGGACAGATTGTTCGATATTGTTCTTGCTCATGCTGCTAGTCGGTCGGTAGGGTCCTCGCCCTGGGTGTCGGGTGTTTCGTCGACGTAGACGAGGCGGTCGGAGAGCGCCTTTTGTGCGTCAAAGAACTCGTTGACGGCGAGGAGTTGTTCGCGCGTGGTGTCCAGCGTATTCATGCGATGCCGGAACACGTTGGCGCCGGAAAGGCCGCGAGTGTACCAGCCGATGTGCTTGCGCGCAGTGCGGACGCCTGTAAATTCGCCGTAGAACGCGTAGTGATCTTCGAGATGCTCGTTCATTACCTGCTGGATTTCGTCGATGCGCGGCGGCGGCAGCAACTCGCCCGTTTGCAGGAAATACTCGATCTCGCGGAACAGCCACGGGCGCCCCTGCGCGGCGCGGCCGATCATGATCGCGTCGGCGCCCGTGACGGCAAGCACCTCGCGCGCTTTTTGCGGCGTTGTGATGTCGCCGTTGGCCACCACCGGGATGCGCACCGACGCCTTCACCGCGGCGATGGTCTCGTATTCGGCGTCGCCGTGGTACAGGTCGGCGCGCGTGCGGCCGTGCACGGTCAGCATCGAAATGCCGGCGGCCTCGGCCAGATGCGCGACGCGCAACGCATTCTTGTTGTCGCGGTCCCAGCCGGTGCGGATTTTCAGCGTGACGGGCACCGCGTCGGGCCCGACGCCCACCGCGCCCACCACCGCTTCGACGATGCGCTGCACCAGCGGTTCGTTCTGCAGCAGAGCGGAACCCGCGGCCACGTTGCACACCTTCTTGGCCGGGCAGCCCATGTTGATGTCGATGATCTGCGCGCCGTTCGCCACGTTGTAGCGGGCCGCTTCGGCCATCATCGCCGGGTCGGCGCCGGCGATCTGCACGGCGATCGGCTCGACTTCGCCCGCGTGATTGGCGCGGCGCATGGTCTTTTCGCTTTTCCATAGCTGCGCGTTCGAGGCGACCATTTCCGACACCGCATAGCCCGCGCCCAGCCGCTTGCAGAGCTGCCGGAACGGCCGGTCGGTCACGCCGGCCATCGGGGCGACGAACAGGTTGTTACGCAGATTGTGGGAGCCGAGAGTGGGCATGACATGGAGGACGACGCGCGTGCGACGGACTGTCGAGGATCTGGACGATCGAAGCACCGCGAAAATGCGAGGGAAAACTGCCATTTTAGCGTTAACAGGCAATCGACACCCGCCATGTATGTGTCGTAACCCGTTAAATCTTCTATGAAAGTGCGCCGGTTCATAGAACCGGCGGCCTTGCGCGGGCTGCTCGAAAAAGCCGCAGCGCGCGCGCAGGCGGTGCGCCTAGCGGCGTTGTCCGAACATCATCTGGCGTGCCAGCGCGGTTTTCACCGGCGGCGCGAACTCGAGGGCGGTGAGTGCGAGGCCGCGCATGATCGCGAGCGGCGCGAAGTCGACCGTGAACAGGCGCGCGAGGATGTCGGTGGCGCCGATCGTCATGCGCCGGTCGAGCGCGCGGCGTTGCGCGAAGGTCGCGAGCGCGAGCGGCGTCGGGCCTTGCGCCGACAATGCGTCGGCGAGCGCGTGCGCATCGCGCAAGCCGAGATTGAGGCCCTGACCCGCGACGGGATGCAGCGTCTGCGCCGCGTTGCCGATCGCGACGACGTGGCCGTTCACCAGCGTCTCGACCGTGTTCAGTCCCAGCGGGAACGACGCGCGGCCTTTGATGTGCGTGAAGCGGCCCATGCGGTCGCCGAACGCGGCGCCGAGTTCGCGCAGGAACGCGTCGTCGGGGAGTTGCGCGCGGCGCGCGGCTGCGTCGGGCGCGCAGCACCAGACCAGCGCGTAGTCGGCGCCGCGCACGCCGCCCATCGGCAGCAACGCGATTGGACCTTCCGATGTGAAGCGCTCCCACGCCACGTGCGGCTGCGGCGCGGACACGGTGACCGTGCCGACCAGCGCGGTTTGCTCGTAGTCGCGCGTGCCTTTGCCGGGCTGGTTCCCCGCCGCGGCATCGGCCGGGTTTTTGCCGGCGGCTTCCGCTGTCTTGTCGACGCCTATGCCCGTACCCTTGCGCGCTTTCAGGTCGCCGAACAATCCGCCTTCGGCATTCACCAGAATCCGCGTGCGCAGTTTGCGCGCGACCCCTGCGGTTTCGATCGGCAGCGTCACGCCGTCGTGTTCCTGAACCGGCGCGGCGGCGGACGTGGAGCGGAACCAGCGGACCGGGGCCGCGTGGACCGCCTCGGCGAGACCGTGCACGATCGAGCCGTACCGCAGCACGTAACCGAGCGCCGGCAAGCCATGCTCGCTGTGATCGATCAGCGTGCGGCCGAAATGGCCGCGCTGCGAGACGTGGATGCGCTGGATCGCGGTGGCGTCGGCGGGCCAGCGCAGCGGTTCGAGGATCATCCGGCTGCCGTGCGACACGGCGATCGCGCGCGGATCGGCGATCGAATCTTCCGGCTCGCGCGCGTCGATCAGCGCGATCTTCAGCGCGTGCGTCACGCTGCGCCGCGCCAGCCAGCCGGCGAGCGCGAGCCCGACCGGACCGGCGCCGACGATCGTCACGTCGAAGTCGAAGGAAGGATCGGTCGCGCCGGGCTTCAGAATCACCGTCGACGGAGAAGCGTCGTTCATTGCGGATTAGTTCCTCGTTTCATGGGCCGCGCGCGCTTCCTCCATCAGCGCCTCGATCTGGTCGGCGGCGACCGGCACGTCGCGCGTGATCAGTTCGCAGCCGGTCGGCGTGACGATCGCGTCGTCCTCGATGCGGATGCCGATGTTCCAGTAGCGCTCGGGCACGCCCTCGGCCGGCCGGATGTACAGGCCGGGCTCGATGGTCAGCGTCATCGACGCGCGCAGCGTGCGCCACGGCAATGCCCCGCCTTCGCCGCGCGGCGCGCCGCGCTCGCGGTAGTCGCCGACGTCGTGCACGTCCATGCCGAGCCAGTGGCCGGTGCGGTGCATGTAGTACGGCGCGTAGGCGCGCTCGGCGAGCACGTCGTCGACCGACGCGAACTTCGCGCGTTCGATGATGCCGGTGTCGAGCAGGCCTTGCGACAGCACGCGCAACGCGGCCTGGTGCGGATCGTCGAAGGTGGCGCCGGCGCGGGTGGCGTCGACGGCGGCCTGCTGCGCGGCCAGCACGATGTCGTACAGCTCGCGCTGCGCCGACGTGAAGCGGCCGCTCGCCGGGAAGGTGCGGGTGATGTCCGACGCGTAGCCGTCGAGTTCGCAGGCCGCGTCGATCAGGATCAGGTCGCCTTCCTGGGCAATCGCGTTGCCGGCCGGGTAGTGCAGCACGCAGGCATTCGCGCCCGCCGCGACGATCGATGTATAAGCCGGCGCCTGCGCGCCGAATTTGCGGAACGTGTAGAGCAGTTCGGCTTCGAGTTCATACTCGCGCACGCCGGGGCGGCACGCGGCCATCGCGCGGCGATGGGCGGCGGCGGAAATCCGCCCCGCCCGGCGCATGATCGCGAGTTCGTGCTCGTCCTTGACCAGCCGCATCTCGTCGAGCAGCGGCAGCAGATCGCGCGCGGCGGCGGGTGCAACGGTACCGCTGCGTCCTTGTGCGCGCACCGCGTCCAGCCAGCCGCGCACCTGTTCGTCAAGGCGCGCGGACGTGCCGAGCGCGTAATGCAGCGCCGGTTTGTCGGCGATGAGCCGCGGCAGGTGCGCGTCGATTTCGCCGATCGCGAACGCGGCGTCGAAACCGAAGGCCGCGCGCGCGCCGTCCGGGCCGAAACGAAAGCCTTCCCACGTTTCGCGCTCGACGTTCTTCTCGCGGCAGAACAGCACCGAGGCCGGCTCGCCGGGTGCGGCGCTTGCGTCGAGCACCAGCAGCGCTTCGGGCTCGGTGAAGCCGGTCAGATAATAGAAGTAGCTGTCGTGCCGGTATGGGTAGTCGGCGTCGCGGTTGCGCAGCGCTTCCGGCGCGGTGGGGACGATGGCGACGCCGCCGCCCGCGGTGCGCAGCGCGGCGAGTACGCGCTCGCGGCGCGTGCGGTAGACGTCGATGGCGATGGTGGGTTCGGTCGGCTGGTTCATCGTGCGATTGTAGCGCCCAATGCGGGCAGTCATTTTGCGCGACGGCGGCTGGCAGGACGGCCGCCGGCATGTTGCAATCCATCCACAACGCGGCCGCGTGCCGCTTGCGAACGGGCGGCGCAATGCTCGTGAAGACCTCCTAGCACTATACTTTCGCCGGATTCAGTTAAAGGCAGATGGTCATGATGAAACTCATCGGTTCGCTCGGCAGCCCCTTCGTGCGTAAAGCGCGAATCGTGCTGGCCGACAAGAAGATCGACTACGAACTGGTGCCCGAGAACGTCTGGGCGCCGGATACCCGGATTCACACCTTCAATCCGCTCGGCAAGGTGCCGTGTCTGGTGATGGAAGATGGCGAAGCCGTGTTCGATTCGCGGGTGATCTGCGAATACGTGGATACGCTGTCGCCGGTCGGCAAGCTGATTCCCCAATCGGGCCGCGAACGCGTCGAGGTGCGCTGCTGGGAAGCGCTCGCGGACGGCGTGCTGGACGCGGCGGTGCTGATTCGCCTCGAAGGCACGCAGCGCACGGCCGAGCAGCGGGTGGACGCGTGGGTCGCCCGGCAGCGGCGCAAGATCGACGAAGGTCTGATCGCGATGGCGCGGGGGCTCGGCAGCAAGCCGTGGTGCGCGGGCAATCACTACACGCTCGCGGACATCGCAGTGGGTTGCGCGCTGGGCTATCTCGACTTCCGGATGCCCCAGTTGAACTGGCGCGAATCGCATCCGAACCTGGACAAGCATTTCCAGAAGCTTTCACTGCGTCAGTCGTTCATCGACACCGTGCCGGCGGACTGAACGACGCGCCCGATCGCGGCAAGAGGGGCTGAAGGAGTGGGTTCAAACTCCTGAAAGCTCGTGTGGAAGCGTGTGTTTGAATTGAAAATGCGCCTGCTCGTCAGGCGCATTTTTTATGCGGCGCGTTTCGTACCGCGTCTCGCCGCGCTGCGCGATGCAGCAACAGCGTGCGGGAACGGATGCACGAGCAGTTCGCGTGAGCGGCGGCGCGCCCGCATGCCGCTTGTCTCGGGGCTATCGCAACGCAGCGCAGCTCACTGCTTGCCGTTGCGACGCCGCGTGATCCCCGGCCCGAACGCGAAGCCGAACGCCAGCAGCAGCATCGATACCGCCAGCACCGTGTTGTTGCCGCTCGTCACATATGGCGTATTGCCGGAAGTACCTTGCACCTTGATGTCGAGCGAGCCGACCGTGTACGGCGTCAGGCGTCCGATCACCCGGCCGTTGGCATCGATCGCGGCGGTCATGCCGGTGTTGGTCGCGCGCAGCATCGGGCGGCCGGTTTCGAGCGTGCGCATGCGCGCGATCTGCAAATGCTGATCGAGCGCAATCGTGTCGCCGAACCAGGCAAGATTGGTCGAGTTGACCAGCACGCCGGCGGGCGTGTCGCTCTCGCGGATGGTCCGCGCAATCTCTTCGCCGAAGATGTCTTCGTAGCAGATGTTCACCGCGACCGGCTGGTTGTGGACCATGAACGGCTTTTGCACCGGCGCGCCGCGGAAGAAGTCGCCGAGCGGAATATTCATCAGATTGACGAACCAGCGGAAGCCCCAGGGCACGAATTCGCCGAACGGCACGAGGTGATGCTTGTCGTAGCGGTACACGTCGTGCGAGCCGGGCGTGATGCCGAACAGGCTGTTCGTATAGTCGATGACCCGGCCTTCCGGCGTGATCGTGCCGCCGATCGCGCCGAACAGGATCGCGCTGCCGGTCGAGTCGGAGAATTCGCGCACCGTCGCCGCGAAGGGCGCGGGCAATTGCTGCGCGAGCACGGGAATCGCGGTTTCCGGCGTGACGATCAGGTCGGCCGGCTTCGCGGTGATCATCTGCTGATACTGGTCGATCGCCGCGCGCATGCCGGCTTCCTCGAACTTCATCTCCTGTTTGACGTCGCCTTGCAGCAGACGCACCGTCAGCGGCGCGTTGGCCGGCAAAGTCCATTGGACGAGCGGTAGCAGCAGGCCGGCCGCGATCAGCGCCAGCGCGACGCCGCCCGGCACTATGCTGCGCGGGAGGCTTCGGGGCGCGCTGTTGCCGGCGCTTCTGCCGTCTTTATCGCGGCCGGCGTCGGCGTGCGTTGCGCCGCGCGGCTCGCGCGAAGCAAGCCGCGGCCGCCACGCCAGCAGCGCCTGCACGATCAGCGCGGCCACCAGCGCCAGCATCCAGCCCACGCCATAGACGCCCACCACTGGTGCAAACCCGGCGAACGGGCCATCCACCTGCGCATAACCGCTCGCGAGCCACGGAAAGCCGGTGAACACGGTGCCGCGCAACCATTCGCCGATCGCCCAGGCGCTCGCGAAAGCCATCGAGCCATGCCAGGTCGGCGAGAACGGGGGGGAGGCGTCGGTCGCGCCGTTGCGCGCGTGGCCGGCGCAAAACGACCAGATGGCCGCGGCCAGCGCCGGATAGAGCGCGAGGTACAGCGAGAACAGCACGACCGCCGCGCCCGCAAGCGGCGCGGCCATGCCGCCGTAGTCATGCATGCTGACGTACAGCCACCACACGCCGGTCATGAAATTACCGAAGCCGAACGCACCGCCCGTCAGCGCGGCGCTCTTCCAGCCGGTGGTGCGCGTGAGCCACGCGAAAAAGAACGCGAAGATCGCGACTTGCAGCCAGCCGCCGTGCGGCGTCGGCGCGAACGACAGCGTGTTGGCCGCGCCCGCGGCCAGCGCGACGAGGTAGTGCCAGCGAGGCAGCGTGCGGCCGCGCGGTTCGTCGGCGGCGGGAGCGCTCACGCCTGGGCGCGAACGGGAAGTCATCGGGTCGGCCATTGTTGCGCGGTCGGCGTGAGGAGTTGAAGAAACGGGTGAAGGAGCCGGGAACCCGCGCGGCTCAGGTTTGCACGTGCTGCGCGTCGCGCTCGCGCTGGCCGGCGAGCGGGTCGCGGCGCACCAGCAGCATATGGATCTGGCGGGCGTCGCCGCGCAGAATCTCGAAGATCAGATCGTCGAGGCGGACCTTTTCACCGCGATGCGGGACCCGCCCGAAATGATGCGTGACGAGCCCGCCGATCGTGTCGACTTCCTCGTCCGAGTAGTGCGTGCCGAAGGTTTCGTTGAACTGCTCGATCTCGGTCAGCGCGCGCACGCGAAAGCGTCCGTCGGGCGACGCGATGATGTTGCCGCTTTCCTCGTCGAAATCATATTCGTCCTCGATGTCGCCGACGATCTGCTCCAGCACGTCCTCGATCGTGATCAGGCCGGCCACGCCGCCGTATTCGTCGACCACCACCGCGAGATGATTGCGATTCACGCGGAAGTCATGCAGCAGCACGTTCAGGCGCTTCGACTCGGGGATGAACACGGCGGGGCGCAGCATGCCGCGCACGTCGAACTCTTCTTCGGCGTAGTAGCGCAGCAGGTCTTTGGCGAGCAGCACGCCGATGATGTTGTCGCGATTGCCTTCGTAGACCGGATAGCGCGAGTGCGCTTTTTCCAGCACGTAGGGGATGAATTCGGCAGGATTGTCCGCGATATTGATCGCGTCCATTTGCGCACGCGGCACCATGATGTCGCGCGCGCTGAGTTCGGACACCTGGAACACGCCTTCGATCATCGACAGCGAGTCGGCGTCGATCAGGTTGCGCTCGTGCGCGTCCTGCAGAATTTCCAGAAGTTCGGCGCGCGACTCGGGTTCGGGCGAGATGAAGTCGGTCAGACGCTCGAGGAGCGAGCGCTTTTCCTGCGGTTTGTCGGTTGGGCGTCGACTGGGATACGTGTCGTTCATGGTAGTGCGCCCGGCAAGACTGGGCGCGCTGTTGCAGAGTATTTAGGATACACCAGGCACGTGGCAGGACCGTGTCCCGCCGGCCTGGGCGAGGGGTGAAGCAGGGTGAAGCGGCTCCGTCGCGAGCGGCGGGGCGTGGGTCAATGCTAACTGATTACGCGCGGAAAAACGTTTTTGAGCAAAAAATGCTGGGTGTGCGGTGATGAATGGCGGCCTGGCCGGCCTCCACGTGGCGCGTTGCGGGCTGTGAGTGGCGGCGATTTCGCCGCGCGGCTTGCGAAAAACAGTCAGCGCCGCCGGCGGCTAACGGTCATTGAGCGCAGCGAGCCAATCGGGCGCGCCGTCTTGCGTTCATTGCCCCGACCCGTTCCCGGAGACCTGTCCGGCTTGCCGAGCCGCCTCACGCTCGCGGCCTTCCTCTTTGCAGCGTTCCAGCAGCGCTTCGAGCGCGCGGTCGGGCATCCCGCTTTCGCGCAGCGCGTGAACGGTGCGGCTCACGTAATCGAGCGTGCTGCCGTAGCGGCCGCTCGCGCAACCGAATACCGTCTTGACGACCTCGTCGCGCAGCTTGCCGGTGTAGGTCGGCACGTCGCGGCGCATCACGAACGCCAGCGCGTCGACGCGCCGGCCGTCGGCGAGCACGCACGGCAGCCATGCCGGACGGTACGAGCCCATCGGCATTTCGCGCCGCCAGAGCGCTTCGAGATGCGGCATCGAGCCAACGGCCGCGAGCCGGAACGCGATGCCGGTGCAGGATCCGCCGCGATCGAGCGCGAGCACGAGGCCCGGTTGCTCCGGCGTGCCGCGATTCACGCGCGACCACAAATACAGCCCGCGATGATAGCCGTGCACCTTCGAGCGGGCCGCTTCGACGGTGGGCAGGCCGGGGTTCCAGATCAGCGAGCCATAGCCGAACAGCCACAGGTCGCTCTTGCGGTCCCAGTCGCGCAGCGTGGATTCGAGCGACGCGCGCAACTCCTCGTCGGTCAGAAGCCGCGATTCGCCGAGCACGGGCGGGTAATCCGGGCAGGGCGTACGGGTGTCGGCTTCAGGGGACGAGGTGCTCACGGTGTCGGTTCGAATGAGAATGAACGTGGGTGGCGGATAAGCGGCGCGGCGGTGACGGCGCCTATTGATACGGATCGGGAAACCCGAGCTTGCCGAGGATTTCGGTTTCGAGCGCTTCCATTTCCTCGGCTTCCTCTTCGACTTCGTGATCGTAGCCTTGCGCGTGCAGCGTGCCGTGCACCAGCAGATGCGCGTAATGCGCGATGAGCGGCTTGCCCTGCTCGGCGGCTTCCTTTTCGACCACCGGGCAGCACAGGATCAGATCGCCCGTCACCGGATCGTCTTCCGATTCCGCGTACGCGAAGGTCAGCACGTTGGTCGAGTAGTCCTTGCCGCGATAGGTGCGGTTCAGCGTGCGGCCTTCTTCGGCATCGACGAAACGCACGGTCAGCTCGCCGTCCGCGAACAGCGCCGCCTTGATCCAGCCGGCCACGGTGGCGCGCGGCAGCAGCGCCTTGTGTTCCGGCCAGGTCTTGGCGGCGGGGAATTGCAGATTCAACGTCAGTTTCGGGGCGCGGCTCATGCGGTTTTGTTGTGTTGCATCCGCCGCGTGGATGGCGGCCGCAGGTTCAGTGGACGCGAATCAGCGCGATCAGCGCGAATCCGCCGGACTGGCGGTTTTCTGCGAATGCGCATCGTACGCCTCCACAATTCGCGCGACCAGCGGATGGCGCACCACGTCCGCGCTGGTGAAGCGCGTGAGTGCGATGCCGCGCACGTCCGACAGCACCTGTTGCGCTTCGATCAGGCCGCTCTTGTGGCCGCGCGGCAGATCGACCTGGGTCGTGTCGCCGGTGACGACCGCCTTCGAGCCGAAGCCGATCCGCGTGAGGAACATCTTCATCTGCTCGGGCGTGGTGTTCTGCGCCTCGTCGAGGATGATGAACGCGTGGTTCAGCGTGCGCCCGCGCATGTACGCGAGCGGCGCGATTTCGATCATCTGCCGTTCGAACATTTTGGCGGTCTTGTCGAAGCCGAGCAGGTCGTACAGCGCGTCGTAAAGCGGCCGCAGATACGGATCGACCTTCTGCGCAAGATCGCCCGGCAGGAAGCCGAGACGCTCGCCCGCTTCGACCGCGGGCCGCGTCAGCACGATGCGCTTGACCTGGTCGCGCTCCAGCGCATCCACCGCGCAGGCCACCGCGAGATAGGTCTTGCCGGTGCCGGCCGGACCGACGCCGAAGGTCACGTCGTGCGAGACGATCTGCTTCAGATACTCGCGCTGCGCCGGTGTGCGGCCGCGCAGATCGGCGCGCCGCGTATAGAGCTTCGGGCCGAGTTCCGCGAGCTCGTCATCGTTGGCGTCGGCGGCGTCGGCGGGCTCGTCGAACGGATGATCCGGATTGCCGTGGAAACGCGGCTCGCCGGCTTCGTCGCCATTGCCGTTCGGCCGATGGCGCGCCGGATGCCGCACTTCGACGAGTGCGAGCTGGATGTCGTCGACCGAAAGCGGCTCGAGCGCGTTGTTGTAGAAGTTCTCGAGCGCGGTGAGCGCGAGTTTCGCGCCGCGCCCGCGGATCGTGATGCGGTGAGCGCGGCGCTGCAAGGTCACGTCGAGCGCCTGCTCGATCTGCCGCAGATTTTCGTCGAGCGGTCCGCAGAGGTTGGCGAGCCGCGTGTTGTCGTCGCGCGGTGCGGTGAATTCCAGATGCTGCTGAGTGGTCTTCAAGGCGGTGGGTCGATCCTGTCGGTTTCGATGCGCGGGGGCGCGCGGCTTAGTGGATGGCGGTGGCTGCCCCGAGGGCGCCTGCTTCGGGGCGCGAGTCGTCGTGCACCAGCACGAGCTCGCCACGCAGCGAATGCGGGTACGCGAGGACGATCTTCACGTCGACCATCTGGCCGATCAGCCGCGCGTGCGACGCGATGGGCGCCGGGAAATTCACCACGCGGTTATTCTCGGTGCGGCCCGCGAGTTCGTTCGGGTCCTTGCGCGCCGGGCGCTCGACCAGAATGCGCTCGATCTTGCCGACCATCGAATCGCTGATGCGCTGCACGTTTTCCTCGATGGTCGCCTGCAGGTGCTGCAGACGCTTGAGCTTCACTTCGCGCGGCGTGTCGTCGTGCAGATTCGCGGCCGGCGTGCCGGGACGCGGGCTGTAGATGAACGAGAAGCTGGTGTCGTACTTCATCTCGTGCACGAGCGCCATCATCTTGTCGAAGTCTTCTTCGGTCTCGCCGGGGAAGCCGACGATCATGTCGGTGGACAGCGACAGGTCAGGGCGGATCGCACGCAGCTTGCGGATCACGGACTTGTATTCGAGCACCGTGTAGCCGCGCTTCATCGCCATCAGGATGCGGTCGGAGCCGTGCTGCACCGGCAGATGCAGGTGGCTGACGAGCTTCGGCACCTTCGCGTAGGTGTCGATCAGGCGCTGCGTGAATTCCTTCGGATGCGAGGTGGTGTAGCGAATCCGTTCGATGCCCGGAATGTCGGCGACGTATTCGATCAGCGTCGCGAAGTCGGCGATCTCGGACGAGCCGAGCGTCAGGCCGCCGCGATACGCGTTCACGTTCTGGCCGAGCAGCGTGACTTCACGCACGCCCTGGTCGGCGAGGCCGGCGATTTCGGTCAGCACGTCGTCGAGCGGCCGCGACACTTCCTCGCCGCGCGTGTACGGCACGACGCAGTAGCTGCAGTACTTGCTGCAGCCTTCCATGATGGACACGAACGCGCTCGGGCCGTCGACGCGCGCCGGCGGCAGATGATCGAACTTTTCGATTTCGGGGAACGAGATGTCGACTTGCGCGCGGCCGCTTGCGCGGCGCTTGTCGATCATCTGCGGCAGACGGTGCAGCGTTTGCGGACCGAACACCAGATCGACGTACGGCGCGCGCGCCACGATCGACGCGCCTTCCTGGCTCGCCACGCAGCCGCCCACGCCGATGATCAGGTTCGGGTTCGCTTCCTTCAGCTCGCGCACGCGGCCGAGGTCGGAGAAGACTTTTTCCTGCGCTTTTTCTCGCACCGAGCAGGTATTGAACAGAATCACGTCGGCATCTTCCGGCGTGTCGGTCTTGACGAGCCCTTCAGCCGCGCCGAGTACGTCGACCATCTTGTCGGAGTCGTACTCGTTCATCTGGCAGCCAAAGGTCTTTACATAAACTTTCTTGGTCATCGAATTTCGCCGGTCGCAGTGGTTAATCTGGGGGCGTCGTTTAAAAAGTGAAGGGGGCGGGACGTGCGGGCGGCGCTGGAGAAGGCCGGAGGGCGGCGCTTGGGCCGCTTCGAGCCTGGTTGACGCTGATTGGCGTCCCGCCTGGTCGATCCGCGATGCACGTCTGCTGCGTAGCGCAACATTATAGCCCTTCACGGATTGCGGGTTTCGACGCCCGCACCGGCGGGCGGCCGCTCCGGCGGCAAGCTCAGCAGGCCTTCCAGTTCGCCCGACACCTGCGCGAAGCGCTCGCTCAGGAAATCCAGCAGCACCCGCACGCGCGGCGCCATGAAGCGGTTGCGGTGATAGAGCGCGTGCAACGGCGCATCCGGGTATCGCCACTGCGGCAGCAGGATCTTCAGACCGTCGGCGCGCAGATCCGCTTCGACATCCCACATCGACTTGATCACGATCCCGTAGCCGCGCAGCGCCCATTCGCGGGCGACCGCGCCGTCGTTGGTTTCGCGGGCGGAGTCGAGCGGCACGGTGTAGTTCTGCACTTCGTCGCCGCGCGTGAAGCGCCACTCGTTCGCCGGCCCGGACGCGGTGCCCACCACGATGCAATCGAAATTGGCCAGATCCTGCGGGTCCTTCGGCTCGCCCTTGCGCGCGATGTAGTCCGGCGACGCGCACAGCACGCGCCGGTTCGGTGCCAGTTTGCGGGCGACCAGCGAGCTGTCCGCCGGCACGCCGAAACGGATCGCGAGGTCGATGTCCTCCTGCACGAGATTCGACAGCGAATCCGATAGCGTCAGCGCGAACTGCACTTCCGGGTAGAGCGCGTTGAATTCGTCGAGCCAGTGCATCAGCAGATTGCGGCCGAAGTCGGAGGTCGCGGAAATCCGCACCTTGCCGCGCACCACGCCCTGGCCCGCTTGCAGCGCGGCTTCGGCGTCGTCGAGCGATTGCAGTGCCTGGCGGCAGCAATTCAGGTAGAGGCGGCCTTCGTCGGTGAGCCGCAACTGGCGCGTGGTGCGCTCGAACAGGCGCGTTTTCAGCCCGGCTTCGAGCTTGGCGAGGCGCGCGCTCGCGGCGGCCGGCGTCAGCCCCATCTTGCGGCCCGCCGCCGACAGGCTGCCTTGCTGCGCCGCTTCGACGAACAGGCGGATGTCACCGAGGTTATCCATCGTCGGCCTTCAAATTAGATTTGAAAATGATTCAAATGCTACGCCAATTCTCAAATCAAAGCTTTGCCCCGACAATCCACTCCTCGAAAACCCTCATGCCGCGTGCAAGTGCCGGCAGCAAGCCATGCAACTCGATCACGCGACGATCGTCACCGGCGATCTCGACACCGCCCGACGTTTCTTCGTCGACATCGCCGGACTCACTGAAGGCGCGCGCCCGCCGTTTTCGGTCGACGGCTACTGGCTCTATCTGAACGGCCGGCCGGCGCTTCATCTGATCGCCGCGACGGCGCCCGCCACCTCCGGCCGGGCGGCGCCGCGCATCGACCGTCTCGCTTTCCGGATGGAGAGCGCGGCCGAATGGCAGGTGCTGCTGGGCCGCCTCGATGCGGCCGGCGTCGGCTATCAAAGCGCGCAAGTCCCGCAAATGGGCGTGCATCCCGCCGAACGACAACTGTTCGTCGCGCTCGCGCCGGGCGTGGTCATCGAATTCGTGACGGCTTCGCCTCACGCTCAACCTTGAAATCTGGAGAAGAGCAATGCCCCTGCCATTACTTGCGCTAGCGATCAGCGCATTCGCGATCGGCACGACCGAATTCGTCATCATGGGCTTGCTGCCCGAGGTCGCGCACGATCTGGCCGTGTCGATCCCATCGGCGGGTTTGCTGGTGAGCGGCTACGCGCTCGGCGTCGCCGTCGGCGCGCCGCTGCTCGCCGTGATCACCAGCAAGATGCCGCGCAAGCTCGCGCTGCAGTTGCTGATGGGCGTGTTCATCGTCGGCAATACGCTGTGCGCGATTGCGCCGGGCTATTCCGTGCTGATGGTCGCGCGAGTGGTGACCTCGTTCGCACACGGTTCGTTCTTCGGCATCGGCGCGGTGGTGGCGGCCTCGCTCGTGCCGGCCGAGAAGCGCGCCAGCGCGATCGCGTTGATGTTCACCGGCTTGACGCTCGCGAACGTGCTCGGCGTGCCGTTCGGCACCTTCATCGGCCAGGAGTTCGGCTGGCGCGCGGCGTTCTGGATCGTCAGCGGGTTCGGCGTGCTGTCGCTCGCGGGCGTCACGGCGCTGCTGCCGAATCGCCACGATGCCGCCCCGGTCGGACTCGGTCATGAAGTGCGCGTCCTCAAGGACCCGCAGGTCTGGACCGCGCTCATGATGACCGTGCTCGGCTTTGGCGGCGTGTTCGTCGTGTTCACCTACATCGCGCCGATTCTCGAGCAGGTGAGCGGCTTCTCGCCGCGTGGCGTGACGCTGATTCTGGTGCTGTTCGGCGTGGGGTTGACGATCGGCAACACGGTGGGCGGCAAGCTCGCGGACCGCGCACTGATGCCTTCGCTGATGGGCATTCTGGCCGCGCTCGCGGTGGTGATGGCGCTCTTTGCGCACACCAGCCATTCGCCGGTGGCCGCGGCGATCACGATTTTCGTGTGGGGCATTGCCGCGTTCGCCACCGTGCCGCCGTTGCAGATGCGTGTGGTCGAGAAGGCGGCCGCGGCGCCGAATCTGGCGTCGACGCTGAACATCGGCGCGTTCAATGTGGGTAATGCGGGTGGCGCGTGGCTCGGCGGACTGGTGATCAATCACGGCCATGCGCTCGATACCTTGCCATGGGTCGCGGCGGCGGTCAGCGTGGCGGCGTTGCTGCTAACGTGGTTCGCGGCGCGCGCGGATGCGCCGGTATCGGCGATGGCGCGGCGGGTGGGCGCGCAGGAGCGGGTGTGAACTGCGAGCGCGGCAGGGTGAGCGCTCGCCGCAAGCAGAGCGCGATTTTGAGCGTGCATGGTTGTTGGCCAGCCTTGCGCCGCGAATCGCCACGCCAACGCCCAAAGCAAAAGTGCGTGACAGAGTGTGCGATCCCGCGAATCGGCGAGTCCCGCTCGCCCATATGAAAAATGCGCACAAGCTTTGCGAGAACCATCCTCCGCCATGCTGATAACAGTGTGAAGATAACTTCGTTGGGCGTGGCGGGACGCGATGCTATCTTGCTTCCACCAACTGCTTGCGCGCCGCCCGGCGGCGCTTTGGAGGCAATCATGCATTCCCCGCTCGCGCTGGTTCGCGATCCCTCGGCCGATAGCGATGCGTCGCGGCGTGCCGCCGAACCCTTCGATGCACTGGAACAGCTGGTCGGCGTGAACCTCGCCCGCTTGCGCGCCGAACGGCAACTGTCGCTCGACGCCCTGGCGCGAGCGTCCGGCGTGTCGCGGGCGATGCTGGCGCAGATCGAGTCGGCGCGCAGCGTGCCGTCCATCAAGGTGCTGTGCAAGGTGGCGGCGGCGTTGAAGGTGTCGGTGGCGGCTTTTCTGCGGCGTCACGCGACCAATGGTTTCGAACATTTGCCGGCCGAGCGCTCGGCGCGCGTCGTCAGCGCGAACGGGCGCTATTCGGCCCGGCCGTTGTATCCGGAGTCCGAGCCGACTGCCGCCGAGTTCCACGAGCTGCGCATCGCGCCGTTGCATACCGAAGCCGGCACCCGGCGCGCGCCCGGCACGACGGTGAACCTGGTGGTCAGCGAAGGCACGCTGGAAGTCAGTGTGCACGATCAGCGCCAGTTGCTCGCGACCGGCGACGCGATCGTGTTCGACGCCGATCAGCCGCACAGTCTGCGCAACCCGGGCGACACCGAAGCGCGCGCGTTTCGCGTGACGCTGAAGGCGGAGACGCCGCCGCGCTGGGACGTGCCGGCGCACAGCGAGGCGCGGCATGAGCTGGGACGCGAAAGTGGCACATGAAGCGGCGCGCGCGGCCACGCCGGTCTGATTGCATTTCGCCCCATGCGGGCGCTCGCCGTTCAGCGCCTCCATGGGCTCAGTACGGTTGCGCTGCAGGTCTCGTGCGACTGTTGTATGCTTCGCCAGCCGGTTTATCCGGCAATCAGTGCGTCTTCAGGGCGGGGTGCAATTCCCCACCGGCGGTATGCCGGCAGCGCGACAGCGTGAGCCGGTGAGCCCGCGAGCGCCCGCGTCGTACGGTTTTGGGAGTATCGGGAACCACGCGGGGTCAGCAGATCTGGTGCGAAGCCAGAGCCGACGGTCACAGTCCGGATGGAAGAAGATGTGCAGATAGTCATGTGCGTTTCCGTAACGCCGCTCGTGGTCGAGGCGGTGTGCGAGCGTCGCCGTGTGCGGCGCTCGGCGGCGCGTCGTTGTCTGTTTGCAATGCCCTGAAACGTTTTTCGCCCAACTTTTGCGATGAGCGTTTCAACTATGTCCTTTGCTACTTTTCCCGCTCCGTCGACGTTTGCACCGGATGCATTCGCCGATCTCCCGCTGCTCGACACCGAAGCCGTTCCGCCGCGCATCGCCGCCGCGTTGCAAGCGATGCGCGACGGCCGCGCCGTGGTTCTGCAAGACGACCATGACCGCGAGAACGAAGCCGACCTGATCGTGTCGGCCGAGCGTCTTTCCGTCGAAACCATGGCGCTGCTGATCCGCGAATGCAGCGGCATCGTTTGCCTGTGCCTGCCCGACGACAGGGTCCGCGCGCTCGAACTGCCGCCGATGGCCGTCAACAACGAAAGCCGTCACGGCACTGCGTTCACGGTGTCGATCGAAGCACGCGACGGGGTGACGACGGGAGTGTCCGCGCTCGATCGCGTGACGACCATTCGCGCGGCGATTGCCGATAACGCAAAGCCTGCCGACATCGTGCGCCCTGGCCACGTGTTCCCATTGCGCGCGATGCCCGGCGGCGTGCTGGCGCGCCGCGGCCATACCGAGGGTACCGTCGATCTGGCGATCCTCGCCGGGCTGAAGCCGGCTGGCGTGCTGTGCGAGCTGATGAACGCGGACGGCACCATGACGCGTGGCGCGGACGTCGAACGTTTCGCCGCGCAACACAATCTGCCGATGCTGACGATCGCCGAACTGGTGGAGTTTCGCGCGTCGCTCGCGCAGGCGCGCGAGTGTGTCGCCGACGAAGCCTGATGCAAGTCGCGCGTTTCTCGTTGCCCGGTGTGGACGACGACGCGACGCACGCTGCCAGAATGGAAAAGGCCGGTTCATGGTGAACCGGCTTTTTTCGTTGCCGCCCCGCAGGCCTGCGGGACAGGCAAGAAGCAACGCGTGCTGCGGCTCGCTACGACTGCACATCCCCAAACTCGCCGAGCACGCCGGCTTCGACCAGCGCGGGCAATTCATCCATGTGCATCATGATGCGCGTCATGCCCATCTTGCGAAGCGCGTCCGCATAGCCATCCGGAATATGGCTCGCGCCGACGAAGGCGATCGTCTTCATTCCCGCCGCGCGCGCCGCGTTCAGGCCCGCGACGCTGTCTTCGACCACGAGGCAGCGCGACGGCTCCACGCCCAGCGTTTGCGCGGCGAATAGATACACGTCGGGATAAGGCTTCGGCCGTGCCACCTGTTCGGCGCTGAAAATCCGCTCGCCGAAAATCTGCTGCAAACCCGCGCGCCGCACCGATGCGTTCACACGCGACATGCGGCTGTTCGACACGACCGCGACCGGCAGCGTCACGCGTTGCAGCGCGTCGCGCACACCGTTGATCGGGCTGAGCGATGTCGCGAGCGCCAGCTCGACGTTGTGTTCGATGGTGTCGAGGAAGTCGCCGGGCAACGTGATGTCGAAGGACGTCTCGATGCCTGCGAGAAAGCGCGAGGTCTGCTGACCGAAGGCGGTTTTGACGACGGGGTCGAAGTCGAGGCCGGGAAAAGTCGTAGTGAGCGTTTCGAGCATCACGCGATCAGCGATGACTTCGCTGTCGACGAGAACGCCGTCGCAGTCACAGATGAGGTGGTCGATCATGCCAGGAAACGGAAAGCGGAACGCGTGCGAGCAAAGACGGTTGCAAGCTCGCGCGCCGCAATGGAAAACGTCATGATACGTGCTTTGATGCCGCCGGATTCTGGATCGGCGCGCGCGTCAGGTAGGGCTGCTGGCGCCGCGCCGCCGGGCGCGCGGGCGCACGATGGCTGAAGCAGGTCGCCGGTCAGAGCGGCGTCAACGACCGCGGCGATTCGTTCAGCCAGGCATATCCGCCCACGCTTTCGCCGCGCGGATCGCCCGCTGCCAGCCGTCGAGGCATGCCTTGACCTCGGCGTGCGGTAGCGCGGGCGAGAAGCGCCGCTCCAGCTTCCACTGGTTTTGCAGCTCGTCGATATCTTGCCAGTAGCCGACCGCCAGACCGGCCAGGTAAGCCGCGCCCAGTGCGGTTGTTTCCGCCACCTGCGGCCGCACCGCGTCGACGCCGAGAATGTCCGCCTGGAATTGCATCAGCAGATTGTTCGCGCAGGCGCCGCCGTCCACGCGTAATTCGCCGATGCGAATGCCGGAGTCGGCTTCCATCGCCTTCAGCACGTCGAGCGATTGATAGGCGATCGAGTCGAGCGCGGCACGAGCGATATGCGCGGAACTCGTGCCGCGCGTGACACCGAACAGCGTGCCGCGCGCGCGTGCGTTCCAATGCGGCGCGCCGAGGCCGGCGAACGCGGGCACCAGATACACGCCGTCGCAATGGGGCACGCCGCGCGCGAGCGTTTCGATCTCGCCGGCATTCCTGATGATGCCGAGGCCGTCGCGCAGCCATTGCACCACCGCGCCGCCGATGAAGATGCTGCCTTCGAGCGCGTAGTCGATCCTGTCGCCGATCTGCCACGCAATCGTGGTGACGAGGTTGTTCTTCGATTCGATCGGCTTGTCGCCGGTGTTCATCACGAGGAAGCAGCCGGTGCCGTAGGTGTTCTTCACCATGCCCGACTGCGTGCACATCTGGCCGAACAGCGCGGCGTGCTGATCGCCGGCGATGCCCGCGAGCGGAATCTTCGACGCGAACACCGTGGTCTTGGTCGGCCCGTATATCTCCGACGACGGCCGCACTTCCGGCAGCATACTGCGCGGAATCTCGAGCGCGTCGAGCAGTTCGTCGTCCCACTTCAGCGTGTGGATGTTGAACAGCATCGTGCGCGATGCGTTGGTCACATCGGTGACGTGCAGGCCACCCTTGGTGAAGTTCCACACGAGCCAGCTGTCGACCGTGCCGAACGCGAGGCGGCCTTGTTGCGCTTTCTCGCGCGCGCCTTCGACGTTGTGGAGAATCCAGCGGATCTTGGTCGCCGAGAAATACGAGTCGATCGGCAGACCGGTTTTCGCGCGGACCCTCTCTTCGAGGCCTTGCGCCTTGAGTTCGTCGCAGAAGTCGGCGGTGCGGCGGTCCTGCCAGACGATCGCGTTATAGACCGGGTGGCCGGTTTCGCGATCCCATACGATCGTGGTTTCACGCTGATTGGTGATGCCGATCGCGGCGATCGAGGTGCCGTTCATGCCGGCGCGCGTCACGGCCTCCGCGGCGACGCCGGCCTGGGTCGACCAGATTTCCTGCGGGTCGTGCTCGACCCAGCCCGGATGCGGATAGATCTGCTGGAATTCTTTCTGGGCGATCGACACGATACCGCCGCGCCGGTCGAACAGCATCGCACGCGAGCTGGTGGTGCCTTGGTCAAGCGCGAGGATGTACTGATCCTGCATTGTCTCTTCTCCATGCGTTTGCGAATCCCCGGACCGCTGACCGGCTATGGGAACGCCCTGTTGTTTTCAGCGGGCGGGCAACCGGATGTGATTGTGCAGCCCGGCGTGGTTCAGACGGAAGGGGGGATTGGGTCGGCGTCCAGCACGCAGCGCACGCCGCGTTGCGCTGCTTTATGATTCCCAACCCTGCGCCTCCAAGCAGTCTAGGCACTCTGCCGCGCCGGTTCACGCGCGAACCAGGCGTCGATCTCACGCGTGACCGAATCGAGCGTGCCCGGTTCGACGTGCAGACCGAGTTTCGAGCGGCGCCACAGCACGTCCTGAGCACTGCACGCCCATTCGGTGTCGCGCAGGTGAGTCAGTTCGGCTTCGTGTAGACCCGGCGCGAACGCGCGGCCGAGGTCGGCCACCGAACGCGCATCGCCGATGACCCGCGTGACGCGCGTGCCATAGGCGCGCGCGAGGCGGCGCGCGAGATCGGCCGGCAGCCACGCATGCCTTTGCATGAAGCCGCTCAGAAAGCGCTCGAAGTCGGCGTGCGCCATATCGCCGCCGGGCAACGGCACAGCGACGGTCCACGCGGGCGCGCCGTTGTGCAACGCCTGCGCGAGCGTGTCGACGGCTTGCTCCGCGAGCTTGCGGAAGGTCGTGATCTTGCCGCCGAATACCGACAGCAGCGGCGCTTCGCCCGCGGGTGCGTCGAGTTCGAGCGAGTAGTCGCGCGTGACCGCCGACGGATTGTCCGCGCCTTCTTCTTCGAGCAGCGGACGCACGCCGGAGTAGGTCCAGCGCACGTCGGCCGGCGAGATCTTCTGCTTGAAGTAGCGGTTGATCGAGTCGCACAGGTACTGCGTTTCACTGGCGTCGATCGCCACTTGCGAAGGGTCGCCGCGATATTCGAGGTCGGTGGTGCCGATCAGCGTGTAATCGTGTTCGTACGGAATCGCGAAGATGATCCGCTTGTCCGGGTTCTGGAAGATGTACGCGTGGTCGTGTTCGAACAGGCGCCGGGTGACGATGTGACTGCCTTTCACGAGGCGCACACTTCTGGTCGCCTGACGGCCGAGCGCTCCTTGCAACAGTTGGCCGACCCACGGGCCCGCCGCGTTCGCCATCGAAGCGGCACGCACGTCGAAGGCCGTGCCGTCCGCGCGCTGCAGTTGCGCGCGCCATTCGCCGCCGGCGCGCACCGCGCTGACCAGTTTCGTGCGCGTGAGAATCGTCGCGCCGCGCTCCTGCGCATCGAGCGCGTTCAGCACAACCAGACGCGCGTCGTCGACCCAGCCGTCCGAATATACGAAACCGCGCTTGATCGAATCGACCAGCGGCGCGCCCGCCGGATGGTGGCGCATCGTGATGCCGCGTGAACCCGGCAGCAGTTCGCGTCTGGCGAGATGATCGTACAGGAACAGGCCCGCGCGGATCAACCAGGCCGGCCGCAGATCAGGCATGTGCGGCATCACGAAGCGCAGCGGCCACATGATGTGCGGCGCCGCGCGCAGCAGCGTTTCGCGCTCCTGCAGTGCTTTGCGCACCAGTCCGAACTCGCGGTATTCGAGGTAGCGCAGACCGCCGTGAATCAGCTTGGTGCTGGCCGACGACGTGTGCGAGGCCAGATCGTCCTGTTCGCACAGCAGCACCGACAGGCCGCGGCCGGCCGCATCGCGTGCGATGCCTGCCCCGTTGATCCCGCCGCCTACGACGAGCACATCGTATTTCGAGCCTTGCGTCACCTGCTGGTCCTTTGGGTTGCGCGTTGAGGTTGCGCGTGACAAGCCGAATGGAAAATCTGTCGACCAAAGCGTGTTCGTTTTCGAACTTTAATGAACATATTCGAAAAAGTAAAGTTCGCTTTATGTGAACGGCACTTGTCCACTCGGCTAGGGGAGTGGCGCAACGCGCGGCCACGGACGATACTCTCGGCACGGCCATATCGAGGGGGAACAATGCGTGGACTTTTGATGATCGGCGCCACCGCGCTACTTGCGGGATGCGTCAGTTCGCCGAGCCTGGACGGAACGTTTGGCGCGCCGTCGTTCGAGGCGCTCCAGCAGATGTGCACGGCCCAAACCGTCGACTACGGGCAGGACGCGCAAGGTGTCTACGCGGCGATGTTCGATGCTTACGTGGCGACCCGGCGCGGCAGGGTGTCGAAGGACGAGTTCTGCGCGTTCCAGGCGTCGATTGCCCAGCGCCATGCGAGCGAGGGCGTGAGCACCGACCCGCAGGTGCGCAACCGGTGGGTCGAGTTTTTCACCGAACAGCGGGCGAAGGCATTGAGCTGGCGCGCGGCGGTCGATCCGACCTTGCGCAGCGGTTGAGCGGGGCGTTCGAGTTTCGTTTTGACGAGCGGCGGGCGTTGACTGCTGGGCTTTGCGCGAACTGCATCGCGCGTTCGGTGGGCGGGGTCAGCCGCGTTGCGGCTGCGCACCGCGCCACAGCATGCGGCGGATCTGCGCGAACACCGCTTCGCGCGTCGGCGCGGGATGGGCGATTGTGATGCTGCCTGCTTCGTTTGCTTGAGCCGCGTTCGCGGCGGCTTGTTGCGCCTCGGGCAGCGGCAACTGGTTGGCGAGCGCCAGCATCGTGAAGCCGTGCAGACTCACCCAATACGCGTAGGCGATCAACTGCGGGTCACCTTCCAGCACGCCAGCCGCGACGAGCCCTTCGAAGTGCGCGCCGAGCAGGCGCCACGCGCGTTGCGACGCGGCGGCGAGTTCCGGGTAAGCGCCTTGCTGCGGCGTTTGATCGAACATCAAACGGTAGGCGTGCGGTTCGTCGAGTGCGAACGCGACGTAGGCTTCGCTCACCGGTGACTGATCGGTCGCGGGGGCGTTTGTCGCGGCGGCTTCGAGGCGGGCCGTGAAGCGGTTGAACGCGGCGGCGCGGACCATGGCGAGAATCTCGTCCTTGTCGCGAAAGTAGCGGTACGGCGTCATCGCGCTGCAACCGAGTTCCTTCGCAAGTTCGCGCATCGTCACGCCTTGGGCGCCGCGCGTGGCGAACGCATTCTCGGCGACGCGGCGCATAGCCTCGCGAAATTGCTGGATGTCGTCGGCGGAAAGGGTTTTGGGCATGCGCGAAGGGTTGAAAGTCCGTCGCGTTAATTTACTGTGTAAATGACCCGTGCACAACAAATTGGCCGCCGGGGCGGCGGCCTTGTCGTGCGAAGAAAATCAGTGCGGTTTGAAGAGGCCGAGAATGCGCGGGAACCCGACGCACCCTGCCGTCACTGCCAGGCCGGCCGCGTGCTGCAACAGCAGCGACGAGCCCTATGACACTAGGAAAGACGCTTGATGGCCCGCAACGCTTCGTCGCCGGTTTCCGTCACGCGCCATTGTTCATTGCCCGACGCGAGTCGTTCGAGTTGCACCAGCTGACGTTCCAGCAGTGCGTCGAGTTCTTCTCGGCCCATGTCGACCTGATTGGGGGCGTCCTTGACGAGTAGCAGCGTGGCGAATTCATGCGGACTCAGCATCTTTCTCTCCATGTCAAGCAAACGCGGACGGCCTTGCCGGCAACTGGCGGGTGCCAGTGAAGTCCGCGGGAAGATCAGGCGGGAAGTACGGCTCACACGACAGATACACTCAACCGGCGCTACGCAGAATGCGGAACGGACGCCGGGAACTGGAGTGTAGTCAACCGTGTGTCAAACGCCAAACATGCCCCGGTTAATATTCCGTTTGACAATCCGGTGCCTCGGAGGCGGTCTGGAGTCGCAGCCAGATCCTTGATTTCACTCGAAGTTTTGCGTGCGCTGCAGCATGGCTGCAAAGGCGCGCGACCTATCCGGCGACGTACACCTGGCAGTTGGCGGCGGCGAGCGTTTCGACCATCTCGGCGGGCGGGGCGGCGTCGGTGAAGAGCGCATCGATCTGATCCAGATGACCTTGGCGAACCAGCGCCGGGCGGCCGAATTTCGAACTGTCGGCGGCGAGGAACACCGTGCGCGCGTGCTCGATGATCGCCTCGGCCACGCGTACTTCGCGGGTGTCGAAATCGCGCAGCGTGCCGTCCGGTTCTATGCTCGACGTGCCGATGATCGCGAAGTCCACCTTGAACTGGCGGATGAAGTCAATCGCCAGTTCGCCGACGATCCCTTTGTCCCACGGCCGCACGATGCCGCCTGTCACCAGCACCTCGCAATCCGGATAGCCGCTCATCATGCTGGCGACGTTCAGATTGTTGGTGATGACGCGCAGCCCACGATGCCGGTTGAGCGCGCGGGCGACTTCCTCGGTGGTCGTGCCGAGGTTGATGAACAGCGAGGCCTGATCGGGAATGTGAGTGGCCACTAGCGTCGCAATGCGCCGCTTCTCGTCATGGAACATCCGCTGACGCGCGGTGTACGAGACGTTCTCGGAACTGGTCGGCAGACTGGCGCCGCCGTGATAGCGGCGCAGCAGGTTCATGTCGGCGAGCCAGTTGACGTCGCGGCGGATCGTCTGCGGCGTCACGTCGAAGTGGGACGCGAGGTCGTCCACGGTCACGAAGCCGTCGCGTTGCACCCACTCCAGCAATTCCTGTTGCCGGGCGTTGAGAGTCAGGCGGGGGTCTCGGGTCATGGGTGTCGGGTGGTGGACTGAAGGTCGGCTCGGCCTGCCGCCGGCGCGCTGCGCACGGCGGGAAAGCGGGGCAGGCAGGAACGGGTTGCGGGTATTGTAAGACCATCGGACCCCGTGTCAGCCAACGCGTGCAACCCGCATAAACCGGGCGACGCTCATCCGAGCCTTCATTCAGGCGACCAACCATGCTGTGGAAAGGCGGCAATGCCGTCGATGCGGCGATCGCGGCGGCCGCCGCCATCACCGTCGTCGAACCGGTGTCGTGTGGCCTTGGCGGCGACGCGTTCGCGCTGGTGTGGGACGGCAAGAAGCTGCATGGCCTGAACGCGTCGGGCGTGTCGCCGGCCGCGTGGAACGTCGATTACTTCAAGCGCAAGTACGGCGAGGAGAATGGCCTCGCGAAGCAGCCCAAGCGCGGTTGGGATGCGGTGACGGTGCCCGGCGTGATCGCGGGCTGGGAAGCGCTGCATCAAAAGTTCGGCACGCTGCCGTTCGCCGACCTGATGGAGCCGGCAATCGAGATCGCCGAGCGCGGTCACGCGGTGGCGAGCATCGTCGCCTACAAGTGGACCGCGGCCGTGCCGGAGTTGAAGGATCTGCCGGGCTTCGCGCAAACTTTCATGCCGCGCGGCCGCGCGCCGGAAGTGAGCGAACTGGTGCGCTTCCCCGGCCACGCGAAGACGCTGCGCAAGCTGGCGGAGCAAGGCCCGCGCGCGTACTACGAAGGCGAAATCGCCGAGCAGATCGCGGCATTCGCCCGTGAAGGCGGCGCCGCGCTCACGCTCGAGGATCTGCGCAACTACCGCGCCGACTGGGTCGAGCCGATCGGCAAGGATTATCGCGGCTACACCGTGCATGAGATTCCGCCGAACGGCCAGGGCATCGCGGCGCTGATCGCGCTGGGCATCCTCGAAAAATTCGATGTGAAGGAACTGGCGGTCGACAACGTCGAATCGCAGCATTTGCAGATCGAAGCGATGAAGCTGGCGTTCGCCGATGTCTACCGCTACGTCGCCGATCCGCGCTCGATGGAAGTCACGCCCGAGCAGATGCTCGACGACGCGTACCTCACGTCGCGCGCGAAGCTGATCGACCACAAGCGCGCCACGCAGTTCGACTTCGGCATGCCGAAGGCGGGCGGCACCATCTATGTCGGTGGCCGACGAGCGCGGCATGATGGTGAGCTTCATCCAGTCGAACTACATGGGCTTCGGCTCGGGCATCGTGGTGCCGGACAGCGGCATCGCGATGCAGAACCGCGGCTGCGGCTTCTCGATGGACCCGAAGTCGCCGAACGTGGTGGAAGGCGGCAAGCGGCCGTTCCATACCATCATCCCGTCGTTCCTCACGCAGCAGGTGAACGGCCAGCATGAAGCGGTGATGAGCTTCGGCGTGATGGGCGGCGACATGCAGCCGCAAGGGCACCTGCAATCCATCGTGCGAATGCTCGACTACGGCCAGCAGCCGCAGGCCGCATGCGACGCGCCGCGCTGGAAGGTCAATCGCGACTTCACGATCGACATCGAATCGACGCTCGATCCGAAGACCGCCGAGGCGTTGCAGAAGCTGGGCCACACGATCAAGTCGGTCGACGATCCGTACATGGACTTCGGCTCCGGCCAGTACATCTGGAAGCTCGACCGCAACGATCCGGAGCGCGGCTATGTGGCGGCTAGCGACAGCCGCCGCGACGGGCTGGCCGCGGGGTTCTGAACCCGCAAATGCGCGGCGTGGCGCTGTTTGTGCGCGTGCCTTGAGACGCCACTGCTCGCGGCGTGCGGGCGGCGCCGCGTTGAGCTTATGGATTTATCGACGCAGCGGGCACGGCGCCGCGCATCGCGCCTTGGCGGCGATCACGGCCGCGGCCTTCGGCTCCCTGCTGACTGCGTGGATGCCGCCTGAGCATCTGAATAGCTGGGGCTGGCGCTTGCCGTTCGTATTCGGCTTGCTGGTCGGGCCGGTGGGCTTCTACATCCGTTCGCATCTCGACGAGACGCCGGAGTTCCTCGCCTTGCGCAAAGCGCGCGAGGCGGCCGGCGAGAGCAAGGCCGCAAGCGAAGAGCAGGGCACATCGTTTTCCAGCCAGTGGGTCAACCTGCTGCTCGCGATCGGCATCGTCGCGCAGTCGACGGTCGGCGTGTATGTGCTGCAACTCTATATGCCGATGTACGCGGTCAAGCAGTTGCACATGCCCGCGGCCGCATGGTTCGGCGTGGTGGTGCTCAACGGCGGGCTGCAATTCCTCCTCTCGCCGGTGATGGGTGCATCGTCCGACCGTATCGGCCGGATCCGCATCATGCTGACTACGTCGATCCTGATGGGCTTGCTGATCTATCCGATGTTTGCATGGCTACAGTCGCATCCGACGATCGGCTGGCTGCTGGTGCTGCAAGGCACGGCCGGTATCTTCAAGGCCGCTTACTCCAGGCCGATGCCTGCGCTGATGTCGGAGATCTTTCCGACGCACGTGCGCTCGACGGGTCTTTCGATCGGCTACAGCATCGGCGTGACGATTTTCGGCGGGTTTGCGCCGACCATCGTCGAGACGTTCATTCATCTGACCGGCGACAAGCTTGCGCCAAGTTACTACGTGTTGCTTGCCGCTTTGCTGTCGGGCGTGTCGCTGATCATCGTCGCGTGGCGCATGCGTCGCGCGGGTTTCATGCGCAGCATTCAGCCCGCCTGAGCGCATGCCGGTGCGGCGTTCACGGACGCCGCGCCGGCCTCGTCAGACGCGACTCGCGGGGCTTCGTGTCCAGCTTGAAGCCAGCTCTTTGAGCTGGCTTTTTTACGCCCGAATATTTCGACTTATTTCGAATTGGAACTGCGGCTGCCCGGCATGGTCTGTGCTGTGGTTATCTGCAGAGTTGGCAAACACCGGCTAAGATGCAGATAGCAGGGGTCAACTCTAATTCAAGCGCTGTATCCGGCACGGCGAACCGCACGGCGGTTGCGAACGGGTCGAGCATGCTTCACGAGTCGATACAGCATTCGGAGCAAGACACGATGCACACCGAGCTGAACCATGTCATGCCCTGGCGGATCGAGGACATCGACCTCACCCGCATTGATCGGCAAAAGGCCGTCGCGAATGAAGATCTACTGCTGCTCCTGTGCGCGGCTTCGTTCATTGAAAGCGGCACCGATCTCTACACGAGCAATCTGAGCACCTTCTTCAACGGCGATCCCGAAGTTTCGGCCTGGCTCAACAACGAGTGGGAGCCGGAGGAAATGCAGCATGGCCGCGCGCTCAAGACGTATGTGGCCTACGTGTGGCCCGAATTCGACTGGGATACCGCGTTCCGCAATTTCATGGACGAATATTCGCTGACCTGCTCGGTCGAAGATTTCGAAAAGACCCGCGCGCTCGAAATGGTCGCGCGCTGTGTGGTGGAAACGGGCACGGCGACGTTGTATCGCGCGATCGGCGAATGTTCGGATGAACCGGTGCTCAAGCAGATTACCGACAACATCCGCACCGACGAAGTCCGTCACTACAAGCACTTTTTCAAGTTCTTCAAGAAGTACAACAGGATTGAAGGCAACGGCCGTCTCGCCGTGCTCGGTGCGTTGATGCGCCGCGTGATGGAGATCAAGAACGAGGACTCGGAGATCGCGCTGCGCCACGTGTTCGCGATTCGCTATCCGGAGCGCGTGCATGATTCGGCGTATAACCGCGACCGCGCCGCCAGGATCAATACGCTGGTGCGGCGCAATCTTTCCGCCGACATGTGCGTGAAGATGCTGCTCAAGCCGCTCAATCTGCCTGCGAAAATTCAGCCGGGCGTGCACTATCCGCTCGCGAAGATCACGCAGCATGTGTTCTTTCGCTGAGTCGCGCAGAGAGGACACAACGCGCCATCACGCGGCGACCAGGCGACCCGACGACACCACGATGAATGGCCCGCCAATGCGGGCCATTCTTTTTTCGAGGCATGATTGAGCCCTGCCCACCTTCAACCGGATCGACAGCATGAGCGATTCCTCCGCACCCGGACCCACACCCGCATCTCCGCTCGAACAAAGCGTGTTCGATGAATGGCCCGACGCCGTGCGCGCGTTGTTCGACGGTTCCTCGCTGGCGAGCAAGACGGGGTTCGCCGCGTCGCTGCTGAGCGTCGATACGAACGGCCATGTGCGCACATCGCTACTGAGCGTCGGCGAGTTGTATGCGCCCGACTCGCGCACGCTGTGTTTGGCGTTGTGGCCGCAAGCGAGGGCGGCGCGCGCGATTGCGCAAAGCGGGCGCGCCGCGCTCAGCTTTGTCTGCGACGCAGCGTTCTATCAGGTGCAGTTGCTCGTCACGCCGCTAGCCGGCGTGACTGGCGACGATAGCGGGCTCGTCTATCTGATTGGCTCGATTGATACAGCCGACGCGCAGAGCGTGCGTTATGCGCGCCTGACAAGCGGTATTACGTTCGAACTGGAAGCGGAGGGAAGTGCGGTGCTCGACCGGTGGGAACGGCAGATCGAGCACCTGAAGCAAGCCGCCGCCACGGCCGGCCGTTAGCCCCTCGACGAGAGGCCACGGCTGGCAGGCCAACAGCCTCGAAGCTTAACGGCCGCGCTGGCCGCTGCGCGTCGGCATGCCGCCACGCGGCGCGTCGTTGCGCGGCTTCGCGCCGCCCAGCAACGCACCCGGATTGCCGCCTTGCGGCTTGTTGGCCTGTGGCTTGCGCGGCGCGTGCTGTGCGGCGCTGCTTTCATGCGCGACAGCGCGCGGCCGGTCGTCGTGACGCTGGCCGTCACGGCGCGGCTGGCCGCCGTTGCCGGCCGGCTTCGCGCCTTGCGGCTTCGGCTGCTGCTGACCGTTCGCCGGACGTTGGCCCGAGCGTTGCGCCGGCTTCGCCGACGCGGTGCCGTCACGCTTGGGCGCGCCTTGGCCTTGACGCGGCGAACGTCCGCCGCCGCCACCGCCCTGGCCACGGCGCAGGATCGGCTCCGGCTTCGCGGTCGGGTCCGGCTCGAAACCGGCGATCACTTCCTGCGGCACCGCACGCTTGATCAGCTTCTCGATGTCCTTCAGCAGTTGCAGCTCGTCGACGCACACCAGCGATATCGCTTCGCCCGTCGCACCGGCGCGGCCCGTGCGGCCGATGCGGTGCACGTAGTCTTCCGGCACGTTCGGCAGGTCGTAGTTGACCACGTGCGGCAGCTGATCGATGTCGATGCCGCGTGCGGCGATGTCGGTCGCGACCAGCACCTGCAGCGTGCCGTCCTTGAACTCCGCGAGCGCGCGCGTGCGAGCCGACTGGCTCTTGTTGCCGTGAATCGCGAGCGCGCTGATGCCGTCCTTGCTCAACTGCTCGGCAAGGCGGTTGGCGCCGTGCTTGGTGCGCGTGAACACCAGCACCTGAAACCAGTTGTGCTGCTTGATCAGATGCGTGAGCAGTTCGCGCTTCTTGTCACGGTCCACCGGGTGAATCTTTTGCGCGACCGTTTCCGCCGTCGTATTGCGGCGAGCCACTTCGATCAGTGCCGGCGAGTCGAGCAGGTTGTCGGCGAGGGTCTTGATCTCATCGGAGAAGGTGGCCGAGAACAGCAGATTCTGGCGCTTGGGCGGCAGCTTCGCGAGCACGCGCTTGATGTCGTGAATGAAGCCCATGTCGAGCATGCGGTCGGCTTCGTCGAGTACGAGAATCTCGAGATGCGACAGGTCGATGGTCTTCTGCTGCATGTGGTCGAGCAGGCGGCCCGGCGTCGCGACGACGATGTCCACGCCGCTACGCAACGCGCCGATCTGCGGATTGATGCCGACGCCGCCGAACATCACGGTCGACTTCAGCTTCAGATACTTGCCATAGGCGCGCACGCTTTCTTCGACCTGTGCGGCCAGCTCGCGCGTGGGCGTGAGGATCAGCGCGCGCACGGCGCGCTTGCCCGAGCCCGCGGCGACCGCGGGCATCGAATTGAGACGCTGCAGGATGGGCAGCGTGAAGCCGGCGGTCTTGCCGGTGCCGGTCTGCGCGCCGGCCAGCAGATCGCCGCCGTTGAGCACGGCGGGGATGGCTTGCGTCTGGATCGGTGTCGGGGTGGTGTAGCCGAGTTCGTGTACAGCGCGGACCAACGGTTCGGACAAGCCGAGGGAATCAAAAGACATAAAAACTCTTTGCAATGCAGTTTCGCGAACGGCGCATATGGGCCCAGGCGGGCATCAACGCGGCATGAACACGCCCGCATGGCGCGTTCGAGGCCAAAGCCCAGTTCCGGTCGCAGAGAAATCGGCGGCACGCTCAAACACGTGCCGAATGCTTCAACGCGCTATGCAGACACGTTGACTGGCCTTAAGTTGCATTTCGTCGCCGTGGATGTCACGCGACATAGCGCGCAACACTGACGAATTGACACAGACTGCCCGCCAGTACGAACAGGTGCCAGATACCATGTCCATGCCGGATGCGCTCGTCGTTGATGAAGAAGTAGATGCCGGCGCTGTAAATGATCCCGCCGGCCACGAGCCATGCGGTACCCGCTGCCGGCAATGCTTGCACCAGCGGGCGGACGGCCACGAGCGCGAGCCATCCCATCAATACATACAGCACCATCGAAACGCTTCGGGTGCGTCGTCCGAGCGTCAGTTCCTGCACGATGCCGAGAACGGCGAGCCCCCAGCTCACGCCGAATAACGACCAGCCCCACGGCCCGCGCAACGTGACAAGTGTGAACGGAGTGTAGCTGCCGGCGATCAGCAGGTAGATCGCCGAATGGTCGCACTTCTGCAGAACCGCTTTCACGCGCGGGTTGCGCACGCTGTGGTAGAGCGTCGAGATAGCATACAGCACGAACAGCATCGCACCGTACACGCTGAAGCTGACCACCTTGTACGCGTCGCCGTCGAGCGCGCCCATCGTGACGAGCGCCGCCAGCCCCACCACCGACAGCACGGCGCCGACGAGATGGGTAATGCTGTTCAAACGCTCACCGACATGCACGACTCTTTCCTCCTGCCCGGTTTCATAATGGCCACTACAAGCACAAACCTGCCCACATGATACCGGTCCTGAAAAAACGAAGGGCGCGGCCGCGAATCTCGCAGGCCGCGCCCGAGGTGCAACCAACGCTGCTTAGTCGAGCGGCGCCGAACGCAGATCGGCCACTTGCTGCGGTGACACGGCCGTCCCGTGGTTGCCCCAGGACATACGGATGTACGTCACGACTGCCGCCACTTCCTGATTCGACAGCGCCTGCGCGAACGGCGGCATCCCATACGGATGCGGGTTGGCGCCCGTGCTCGGCGGGTAACCGCCGTTCAGCACCATACGGATCGGGTTGACCGCAGACGGCATCTGGATCGACTGGTTGTTCGCGAGCGGCGGGAACGACGGCGGCATGCCCAGACCATTTTCCGCGTGGCACTTCGCGCAGTTGTCAGCGTAGATCTTCTGACCTTGTTTCAACAGTTCGCCGCCGAACTTTTCCGAGGTTTCGAGCTGCAGCGGCTCAGGCGCCTCGCTCTTTTGCGGAATCGTCTTCAGGTACGTGGCCATCGCGTTGATGTCCTCGTCCGTCATGTACTGCAGGCTGTTGTGGACCACTTCGGCCATCGGACCGAACACTGCGCCGCGGTTCGACACCCCCGTCTTCAGCAGATCGGCGATGTCCTTGAGGTCCCAGTCGCCGAGGCCCGCTTCGCGGTTCGACGTCAGCGACGGCGCGTACCAGTTCTGCAGCGGAATCAGGCCACCGGCGAATGCCGCCGAGTTGACCGGACCGCCCATCGCGTTGATCGACGTGTGGCACATGCCGCAATGGCCAAGGCCTTCGATCAGATACGCGCCACGATTCCATTCGACCGACTTGGTCGGGTCCGGCTTGAACTCGCCTTCACGGAAGAACAGCGTGCGCCAGCCGATCAGCATGTTGCGCTGGTTGAACGGGAATTTCAGTTCGTGCGGACGGCTCGGCACGTTGACCGGCGGGACCGAGCGCAGGAACGCGTAGATCGCGTCCGAGTCGGCGCGCGTGACCTTCGTGTAGCTCGTGAACGGGAAGCCCGGATACAGCAGGCTGCCGTCTTTCGAGCGGCCGGTGTGCATCGCGCGATAGAAGTCGTCCTGGGTCCACTTGCCGATGCCGTACTGGTCGTCGGGCGTGATGTTCGGCGTGAACATCGTGCCGAACGGCGTCGCCATCGGCAGGCCGCCGGCGAACTGCTTGCCGCCGCGCACCGTGTGGCAGGCGATACAGTCGCCGGCGCGGGCGAGGTACTCGCCCTTCTTGATCAGTTCGGCCTGATCGGCGGGCGTTGCCGCCATCGCCGAGCCGTTGTGCAGGTTGTCGCCGCCCGACCACAGGACGGGAACGAGTGCGGCAGCCGCAACCACGACGACTGCCGAGAGGGCGAACAAAGACTTGCGTTTCATTTGAGTGTCTCTCCCGGTGCCTTATTGCGGTTCGCTGCCGCAGGCAAGCGGAGTCTTCATCGAGCGGGCCGGAGCCGGCACGGGGTTTTGTGGGGCCTGCTGCGTGGAAAGCCATGCTGCAACGGCGTTCACGTCTTCGTCGGTCAGGCGCGTGGCGATGGTGTGCATGCAATCAGGCGCGATGGCATGACGCGAGCCCGAGCGCCATGCACCGAGCTGCGCGCTGATGTAATCGGAGTGCAGACCGACGAGACCGGGGATAGCCGGTTCCATACCCGTCAACGCCTTGCCGTGGCAAGCCACGCAAGCCGGGATCTGCTTCGCTGTGTCGCCATTGAGCACCAGCTGCTGGCCGCGCGCGAGCGTGGCCGACGACACCGTCGGCTTGGCCGGCGTCGGATACGGCGGACGCTGCTGCGAGAAGTAGGTGGCGATCTTGTGAAGGTAGTCGTCCGAAAGATACGTGACGAGGTAATTCATGGGCGGGTACTTGCGACGCCCTTCGCGGAAGTTCTGCAGCTGGTTGTACAGGTAGTCGGCCGGCTTGCCCGCGAGGCGTGGGAAGTAGTCGTTGTCGGTACCTTGCCCGTGCGTGCCGTGGCAGGCCGTGCACCCCTGCACGCGCGCTTCCATCGTGTCGGGGGCCTTCGGTTGAGTCTGCGCTTTCGCTGCGCTATAGGCACCCGCAGAGCCGATCAGCAGAAGGGCGAGCAACGGGCGGAAAAGGCGTCTTGGAGACACGCGTAACTCCATCAAAATCGGGGACCTGACCGAACTTCGAGCGGCTCGGTGTGAAGGGCAGCCGGCGCTGCGGCGACGCAGCATTCTATCATCGAAGGGTGACGGTGACTATTTGCCACAGATGAGAAGGTTCCGGGGTGTGACAGCCATGCGACAGTTTGACGCGCAATCGCGTCCATGGGTTTTTTTGTGTCATCTCCAAATTAGCCGCGCGCTCCACGCCGCCAGCGCGACTCGCGGCATGCCGTTCGACAAAGCAGGCTGAACCGATGTCCGCGAGAACCATCGAAGCGTACACTTCCGGGCTTGCCGGCCGCTCCCGGAGCCGGGCGCGCCCCGGTTCGAGCCATCGTTTTCCTGTTCATCCGCTATCGGCCCTACATGAAGCTAATCCAATTTTCCCGTCCGGCGCTGCGTGCGTTGATATTGGGCGCCGCGGCGCTGTTTGCGACGTCCGCGGCGTTTGCGCATGCACATCTGGCGTCGAGCCAACCGGCGGCCAACGCCGAAGTCGCGGCGCCCGCCGCCGTCACGATCCATTTCACCGAGCCGCTCGAGCCGGTCTTCAGCCGGATCGCGCTTGCCGACGCGAGCGGCAAGGCCGCAGCGCCCGCTGCGGCGGAAGTCGACAAACAGGATCCGAAGCTCATGCGCCTCGCGCTGCCGCAGTTGAGCGCGGGCCGCTATGCGGTGCACTGGATCGCGGTGGCCACGGACGGCCACCGTACCCAAGGCGACTTCGCGTTCAACGTCAAATGAGCATCGACGGACTGTGGATCGGGCAGGTCGCGATGGCCGCGCTCATGAATGTCGCGTTTGCGTTTGCCGTCGGTTCGGCGCTGCTCGGCGCGTGGCTCGCGAAAGACGCCCAGCAGCAGATCTCGCCGGCGCGTCCGGCCTGGCTGCGCGCGCATCGTTCGATGCTGACCGCCAGCGTCGTGCTGGTGCTCGCGGACCTCGGCTGGCTGCTGTATCAGGCGGCGTCGATGAGCGGCATCGCACTGCCCGCCGCATTCGGCGTGGTGCCGACCGTGCTGACGCAAACCCATGTCGGCTACGGCTGGAGTGTCGCGTTCGGCGGCGCGCTGGTGTTGCTCGGCACCGCGCTGACCGGTCAGCCGGGCATGTTGCGCAATGCGCTGCTGTGGCTCGCCGTGATCGCGATCGCCGCGGGCAAGGCGTCGCTCGGGCATGCGGCCGATGCCGGCGTGGCCTCGGCGGCGATCGGCATGCAAACGCTGCACGTGCTCGTCACCGCCGTTTGGGGCGGGCTGGCGATGGCGGCGGGCCTCGCGGTTCTGCCGGCGCTTGGCGCTTCGACCGCGCGCGGGATGCTGATTCGCACCGCGACCCAGGTGTCGAATGTGTCCGTGGTGGCGGTCGGGCTGGTGTTGCTGTCGGGCATCTTCAACGCGGTGCGCGGCTCGGGCGGCTCGCTCGAAGCGATTCAGTTGAGCCCCTGGGGCCATGTGCTGACGCTGAAGCTCGTGCTCGTCGCGCTGGCGCTGGTGCTCGGCGGACTCAACCGGTTCCTCGCGCTGCCGCGTCTGCGCCGCACCGCCTCGACGATGGATGCGCATACGTTCGTCAACGTGCTGTATCTGGAAGCACTGGCGATGATCGGTGCGTTTGCCGCGGCGGCCGTGCTGTCGCATAGCGTGCCGGCGTTCGCGGCGCTGGGGTGAAGCGCGCGGCGCGCCGCTTCGGGTTGGTGGGGCGCGCCGCTTCGGGCAGCCCGAGGGCTCGGGGTTCGAATCGCAAGCGTCTGTGCATCGGATGCTTGCGTCCTGAGCGAAGCCTCGTGCGGCATGCTTCCGTGCTGGCCGTACTTCACCGCCTACCTCGCCAGCGTGTGCGAGACGCACATCGCTCACGTTTCCAACAGGCACTTGCC
Organism: Paraburkholderia sediminicola; assembly: GCF_046026895.1. Taxonomy (GTDB): domain Bacteria; phylum Pseudomonadota; class Gammaproteobacteria; order Burkholderiales; family Burkholderiaceae; genus Paraburkholderia; species Paraburkholderia sediminicola_C. The sequence goes on along the minus strand of NZ_JAQQEU010000011.1, from coordinate 13,043 downwards.
ACCTAAGAAAACGCCGCACAGCAAAAGCGTGCGGCGCAATACTCACGGTCGCCTGGCGGTGGCCAGCAGACCCGTTACTGCTCTCTAGTGGATGATTGCGGCGCGGCGCGATCCGTCCGTTCCAACGTCTCCTCCGCGAACATCTCCTGCTGCAGTTCGCCGGCGTCGCTGAACCATTGGCAAATCAGCCAGTTGCCCGGCGCGAAGAGCACCGGCCCGCTCCATGTCGCGGTCATCGGGCGTCCGCCGGAGCGCAGCTTCAGCACGTCGCCCGCGCGGTACGCGGGCTTCGCGAGCCGCTTTGCCAGCCGCACGGGAAGTAGTCCGCCTGACATGCCCGCTCATTCCAGCCCGAGGTGATGGCCAACGATCGGCGCGCAGAAGAGCGCGATCGCGCAGCCCGCAGCCTTGCCCTCGAGTTCGGCGCAGGCGGCGCGCGAGCCGTACAGATGCGTCAGCAGGTTGAAAAGCTGCGGCAGGCAATAGGCGAGCGCGGCGGCGATGAAGCATTTTTCGACCACCGAGATGCGCCAGCCCCATTCGAACGCGAGCACCGCGCCGAGGATGCGCAGCACGCCGAACGCAACGAGTGCGCCGACGGCGGCCTGTTCCCGGATCAGATAGTCCGGCAGGAATTCGCCCATGATGTTCCCCGCTGCCTGTGTTGTTTGCAGGCATTTCAGCAAGGACAGGGCCATGCGTATGTCTGATGCCGAACCAACAGCCTGAAGGCCTTGGCGGATAGGCTTTGCGCGAGATGGGGCGAGGCGGGGAAGGGGCTGGGGAATGCGAGTTTCGGCTGGTTTGGCCCGGGATGTTTCGTCACTGCGACGGCCCGCGCGTGATGTCACCGTAACAGGCGGGTGGAGCGTCGGGCGAGCGGTCGCAACGCAAATAAACATGCCGCCCGCAGGCGGCATGCATTCACGCACTTACCATTCGGCGACGCTGCCGTCCTCGTGGCGCCACACCGGGTTGCGCCAGCGATGCCCGACCTTCGCCATCTCGCGCACCTTCTCTTCGTTGACCTCGATGCCGAGGCCGGGGCCTTGTGGAATCGATACGAAGCCGTCTTCGTATTTGAAGACTTCCGGGTTCTTGATGTAGTCGAGCAGGTCGTTGCCCTGGTTGTAGTGAATCCCGAGGCTCTGTTCCTGGATGAACGCGTTGTAGCTCACCGCGTCGATCTGCAGGCAGGTTGCCAAGGCAATCGGGCCGAGCGGACAATGCAGCGCGAGCGCGACGTCGTACGCTTCGGCCATCGACGCGATCTTGCGGCACTCGGTGATGCCGCCCGCATGCGACGCGTCCGGCTGGATGATATCGACGTAGCCGCCCGACAGAATGTGCTTGAAGTCCCAGCGCGAATACAGGCGCTCGCCCAGCGCGATCGGCGTGTTGGTCTGGTTGACGATGTCGCGCAGCGCTTCGGCGTTCTCCGACAGCACCGGCTCTTCGATGAAGAGCAGCTTGTACGGGTCGAGTTCTTTGGCCAGCACCTTCGCCATCGGCTTGTGCACGCGGCCGTGGAAGTCCACGCCGATACCGATGTTCGGCCCGACCGCCTCGCGCACCGCCGCCACGTTGTTGATCACGCCTTGCACCTTGTCGAAGGTGTCGATGATCTGCAGTTCCTCCGAGCCGTTCATCTTCACGGCCTTGAAGCCGCGTTCGACCACCGCGCGCGCGTTGTGCGCGACATCGCTCGGACGGTCGCCGCCGATCCACGAGTACACCTTGATCTTGTCGCGCACCTGGCCGCCGAGCAGCGCATGCACCGGCACGCCATGATGCTTGCCCTTGATGTCCCACAACGCCTGATCGACGCCGGCGATCGCGCTCATCGTGATCGGGCCGCCGCGATAGAAGCCCGCGCGGTACATCACCTGCCAGTGGTCTTCGATCAGCAGCGGGTCCTTGCCGATCAGATAGTCGGACAGTTCTTCCACCGCAGCCGCGACGGTGTGCGCGCGGCCCTCGACCACCGGCTCACCCCAGCCGACGATACCTTCGTCAGTCTCGATCTTCAGGAAGCACCAGCGCGGCGGAACGATGAAGGTTTCGAGCTTGGTGATTTTCATGGTGTGCGTCTCCTTGCGGCTTGGGCGCCTGCGAAATATTTCGAGGATTCACATGCTACAACAAAAGCGCCTTTAAGTACTATTAATAGTATTATTGGCCAAATAGTGACCCGAGGATGGTCGGAGCCGGACGGCGTCTTAGCGGCGTGGCTCGGAATTCGTGAGCGAAGCGCCAATCCCGCCGGTTCAGCGCCCGGTTCCAATTTCAACAACGCCGCAAGGCCGCTGGGAGAAAGTGATTCAGCACGATTTGCATGGGCGCGTCGCCCATCTGCTGGCGACTGCGATTCTGCGCGGCGACTACGCACCCGATTCGATTCTGCCGCGCGAGGCCGAGTTGATGGAGATGTTCGGCGTCAGCCGCACGGTGTTGCGCGAGGCGTTGCGCACGCTCACCTCGAAAGGGCTGATCGAATCGCGGCCGCGCGTGGGCACGCGCGTGCGGCCAAAGCCCGCGTGGAACCTGCTCGATGTCGATCTGCTCGACTGGTACTCGCGCGTCGCCGAGCCGATGGTGTTTGCGCTCAAGCTGCAGGAAATGCGCGAGATGATCGAGCCGTATGCCGCGAGTCTCGCGGCAGCCTCCTATACGGACGACACGTTCCGCGCGCTGGCCGACGCGCATGCGGCGATGGCGGCGGCGCGCAATGTCGATGAGTGGGTGCGGGCCGATCTGCAGTTTCATTTGAGCGTGCTGACCGCTTGCAGCAACGAATTGCTGATTCCGCTCGGCACGCTGATCGAGCGCACGCTCGAAGCGCAGCTCCGGCTGAATGCGAAACGCGCGGAGGTGTTCAACGCGTCGCTCGCCGAACATACGGCGGTGTTCGAGGCGATTCGCGAGCGCGATGCCGCTGCGGCGCGCGCGGCCATGGCGTCGTTACTCGGGATGACGCGCGGGCGGATCGAGGGGTGAACGATCAATCCATCGCCGCATGGGCGACCGACGCGTCCGGCGCCTTGCGCGACGGGCGGATCAACAGCAGCAGCGGGATCACCAGCAGCGTCGCCACGAACATCAGCTTGAAGTCGTTCAGATAGGCGATCATCGACGCTTGCTGCGTGATCGACGCGTTCAGTGCTGCGATGTCGTAGTTCGAGCCGCTGCCCAGCATCGGCTGGATCGCCGGATTGAACGGCGTGATATTCGCCGCGAGGTCCGCGTGCGAGATCTGCGTGTTGCGCGTCATCAGCGTCTGCACGATCGAAATGCCGATACTGCTGCCGATATTGCGCATCAGGCTGTACGTCGCGGTGCCGTCCGCGCGCAGTTCCGGCGCGAGTGTCGAGAAGGTCAGCGCGCTCAGCGGCACGAACACGAGCCCGAGTCCGAAGCCCTGGATCACGCCCGGCCACACGATGTCCGACGGCGACAGCACGATCGTGTAGTGCATCATCTGCCACAACGCGAACGCCGAAATCAGGAAGCCGGCGAGCAGCAACAGCCGGGCATCCACCCGCCGCAACAGCCGTCCCGCGAACAGCATCGCGATCATCGTGCCCGCGCCGCTCGGCGCCGTAACGAGCCCGGTGGTCGCGACCGGATAGTTCATCAGGTTTTGCAGCATCGGCGGCAGCAGCGCGCGGGTCGCGTACATGACAGCGCCGATCACGAAGATGAAGAAGGTGCCGGTCGCGAAGTTCGGGTCCTTCAGCAACTTATATTTGAAAAACGAGGTCTCGCCGACCGTTGCCGTATGCACGAGGAAGAACGCGAAACTGATCGCCGCGACGAGCGACTCGATGACGATCTCGGTCGACGAGAACCAGTCGAGTTGTTCGCCGCGGTCGAGCATCGCCTGCAATGCGCCGATCGCGAGACCCAGCGTGATGAAGCCGAACGCGTCGAACTTGACGTCGTGTTTCGGCTCGCGCGAGGGCAGGAAGGTGGCGACGCCGAACAGCGCGAACGCGCCGATCGGCACGTTGATGAAGAACACCCAGCGCCAGTTGTAGCTGTCGGTGAGCCAGCCGCCGAGCGTCGGTCCGAGAATCGGTCCGACCATCACGCCCATGCCCCATACCGCCATCGCCTGGCCCTGCTTTTCGCGCGGGTTGATGTCGAGCAGGATGGACTGCGACAGCGGCACCAGCGACGCGCCGAAAATCCCTTGCAGCAAACGCGATGCGACGATCTGCGTGAGCGTTTCCGACAACCCGCACAGCGCCGACGCCACCGTGAAGCCGCCGATCGCGACGATCAGCAGGCGTTTCACGCTGAGCCGGTCGGACAGCCAGCCGGTGAGCGGCGTGGCGATCGCGGCGGCGACGATGTACGAGGTCAGCACCCACGTGATCTCGTCCTGCGACGCCGACAGCGCGCCCTGCATATGCGGCAGCGCCACGTTGGCGATCGTGCTGTCGAGCGTCTGGATCAGCGTTGCGAGCATGATCGAGATGGTGATCATCGGCCGGTTGAGCGGCGCGCTTGCGCTTGCCGGCGAGGAAGCGGAGGACATGGGAGGCGGGTCGTCGATATAGTAAGCATGCTTATTATATCGACGTGGTGGACGAGCGCCATCGGGAGTTATCCGAAAGTCGAACGGTGTGCGCAACGACGCTGGACGCCGAACGGCTTTCGTATAATCCGCGCATGAAAACCCAACTCGAAGAGCGCTTCGGCTTTCTGGTTTCCGACGTCGGCCGGCTCGCAGGCAAGCGTTTCGACGATCTCGCGAAGTCCTCGGTCGATCTGACGCGCGCGCAGTGTCGCGTGCTGGCCTATCTCGCGCATTACGGCGACATCAATCAGGCGCGCCTGGCGGATCTGCTCGAAGTCGCGCCGATTTCGGCGGGCCGTTTGCTGGACCGGATGTCGGAGGGCGGCTGGATCGAACGGATCGCCAATCCGCAGGACCGGCGCGAGTACCAGGTGCGGATGACGCCGAAGGCCGAGCGCACGCTCGGCAAGGCGCGCAAGGTGGGCGATGAGGTCGCGCTCGAAGCGCTCAACGGCTTCACCGACGAGGAGGCGGCGCAATTGATCGCGCTATTGCAGCGCGTGCGCGGCAATCTGAGCCGGCTGGTGGATCGCTGAGGCGTTCGTGCGGCGCCGTGCTTGCCCGCGCTGGTGAGCGCGCGGCTGATTCACATCGACGGTTACTTCGAATCGCCGGCCGGTGTTGTTCCCGATGGCGGAACCAGTTCGAAACACGCGGGCGCAGCGATGGCTGTTTTCGTTCTCGCGTCCGGTTGCTGCGGGTCGATACATTTGAACGCGCTCTGATCGCGCTGGACAAAAATGATGTCGGCCGGGGCGGCATTGCCGTGCGCGTCGTTCACCACGGCGGCGATCCTGTAGCCGTCCTGCAGCAGCGTGGACAGGGTGATGGGACTGGCGCGCCACTGGCTGTCGGGCGGAGTCTGCGCCTGCGCGGTCAACGCGGACGTCGCGCCGAGCAGCGCGATGGAAGCGGTCGCCACGGCGAGCGCGGCGGTGCGGAACGTCATCAAGAAACCTCCTTGAAGTTGCGATCGGGAAAGCCAAAATAAAAAAGCCGCTGAACCTTGAGGGGCAGCGGCTTTTTGCAACTGGCGAAGAATCAATGCTAGGAGGATAACTCACTCCGTTGGAAACATCGGCTCAGGGATGGTAACAGATCGTGAGTGACGGTTCTTCGTGCGACAGACTCGACTCGCGCACCGATCGCGCCGCCGCAAAACGAAAGGCCCGCTCTCGGTTAAGAGGAGCGGGCCTTGCGAGTGATGCTGGTGGCGAATCAGGGACTCGAACCCCGGACCTGCGGATTATGATTCCGTCGCTCTAACCAACTGAGCTAATTCGCCGAAAGAAGCGAGATTATGCTGACCGCGCCGGAGGCTGTCAACCCCCGGCGCACAACTTTTTCAAGTTGCCCGTCCGTCAGCGACTGTCAGTCCTTCGCGTAGATGTCCGAGTCCTTGGTTTCCCGGACGAACAGCATACCGATCACGAAGGTGACCAATGCGATGATGATCGGATACCACAGCCCCGAGTAGATGTTGCCCTTCGCCGCGACGATCGCGAACGCCGTGGCCGGCAGGAAGCCGCCGAACCAGCCATTGCCGATGTGATACGGCAGCGACATCGACGTATAGCGGATGCGCGTCGGGAACATTTCCACCAGCATCGCCGCGATCGGACCGTAGACCATCGTCACGTAGATCACGAGGATCGTCAGGATCACCACCGTCATCGGCCAGTTGATCTGCGACGGATCGGCCTTCGGCGGATAACCGGCCGCCTTCAGCGTCGCGGCGAGCGTCTTGTCGAACAGCTTGCCTTGCTCCTTCGCATCGGCGGCGCGGCCGTCGAACGTGTTGACCACCGTATCGCCGACCCGGATTTGCGCCAGCGTGCCCGCCGGCGCCGCGACGTTCTCATAGTTCAGACCTGCCCGCGAAAGCGCGCTCTTCGCGATGTCGCAGGAACTGGTGAACTTGGCCGTGCCGACCGGGTTGAACTGGAACGAGCACTGCGCCGGATCCGCGATCACGACGATCGGAGCCCGCGCGGTCGCGGCCTCCAGAGCCGGGTTGGTGTAGTGCGCGAGCGCCTTGAACAGCGGGAAGTACGTGAGCGCGGCGATCAGCAGGCCGGCCATGATGATCGGCTTGCGGCCGATGCGGTCGGACAGCGAGCCGAAGAACAGGAAGAACGGCGTGCCGATCAGCAGCGCGATCGCGATCATGATGTTGGCGCTGCTGCCGTCGACCTTCAGCGTCTGCGTCAGGAAGAACAGCGTGTAGAACTGGCCCGTGTACCAGACCACGGCCTGGCCGGCGGTCAGGCCGATCAGCGCGAGAATCACGATCTTCAGGTTCTTCCACTGGCCGAATGCTTCCGTCAGCGGCGCCTTGGAGGTCTTGCCCTCGGCCTTGATGCGCTCGAACACCGGCGATTCATGCAGTTGCAGACGAATCCACACCGAAACGGCCAGCAGGATGATCGACGCGACGAACGGAATGCGCCAGCCCCAGTCGCCGAACGAGTCTTCGCCCATCGCCGTGCGCACGCCGAGAATCACCAGCAGCGACAGGAACAGGCCGAGCGTGGCGGTGGTCTGGATCCACGCGGTGTAGAAGCCGCGGCGTCCCGGCGGCGCGTGTTCGGCCACGTAGGTCGCGGCGCCGCCGTACTCGCCGCCGAGCGCGAGGCCTTGCAGCATCCGCATCGCGATGAAGATCACCGGCGAAGCAATGCCGATCGCCGCGTAGCCCGGCAGGAAGCCGACGAGGAACGTCGACAGGCCCATGATCACGATCGTGATGAGGAACGTGTATTTGCGCCCGACCATGTCGCCGAGCCGGCCGAACACGATTGCGCCGAACGGCCGGACCGCGAAGCCCGCGGCAAAGCTGAGCAGCGTGAAGATGAAGGCCGCGGTCGGATTGACGCCCGAGAAGAAGCTCTTGCTGATGAAGGCCGCGAGCGAGCCGGCCAGATAAAAGTCGTACCACTCGAAAACCGTACCTAGCGACGAAGCGAAGATCACCCGCTTCTCTTCGCGCGTCATCGGTACGGGCGAGATGTGTCCGCCAACGGTAGCCATATGTCGTCTCCAATATTGATATCCACGCGGTCGCCTAGCAAAGACGTTCCCGTGCAACCGATTATTGGAGTGGAAACTTACGGCGTACTGACGTGACGGGGTGAAACGAAGGGGCGCCCGGTGCCCGCCAGATTCGGGCAAAGATCGGTAATTGGATGCTAATGGAGTCCAAAGAACGCGCAACTTATCTCAAAATAGCGCTTGCATGATTTCGAGGCTCAAGCCGCGTTAGGGTAAGTCCCGTCCCGCCCATGCACGTGCAAACTGACACGCACGAGCGTCCCGGCCAGCCGCGGCGAGGTCTGATAAACATTGTCGTCGATGGTCAGCTCGCCGCCGTGCATGGTGGCAATTTCGCGGACGATCGCCAGTCCCAGGCCGCTGCCGTCGCCTTCGCGGCCGAGAATCCGGTAGAACCGCTCGATCACCCGCGAGCGCTCGGCGACCGGAATGCCGAGGCCCGTGTCCTCGACCTCCAGATGGACGAGCCGCGCCGCCGCGTCGTGCCTCACCCTGACGGTGATGCGCCCGCCCAAGGGCGTGTAGCGGATCGCGTTGTCGATCAGGTTCGACAGCATTTCGCGCAGCATCACCGGATTGCCGTCGACCTCGACGGGCTCGTCGGGCGCTTCATAGCCCAGGTCCATCTGTTTGGCGAGTGCGGCTTGCACCCAGTCGCGCACCGCGCTGCGCGCGACCTCGCCCACTTCGACCCGCGTGAAAATCTGCCCGGACATGCGGTTTTCCGCACGCGCCAGCGCCAGCAACTGGGTGACTAGCCGCGCGGCGTGCTCCGAACTGGTGGCGATCTGTTCGAGCGAGCGGTGCACTTCCTCGGAGACGTCCTGCCGCAGCGCCAGCTCGGCCTGGGTGCGCAGGCCGGCGAGCGGGGTTTTCATCTGATGCGCGGCATCCGCGATGAAGCGCTTCTGCAACTCCATGTTCTGTTCGAGCCGCGTGAGCAGATCGTTGAAGGAGGTCACCAGCGGCTCGATTTCCGGCGGTGCTCGCCGCGCCTCGAGCGGCGACAGATCGTCCGGACGCCGCGCGCGGATGTGCGCCTGCAGCGCGTGCAGCGGCGCGAGGCCGCGCGACAGGCCGAACCACACCAGCAGGATCGCGAGCGGCAGGATCACGAACTGCGGCAGGATCACACCCTTGATGATGTCGTTGGCAAGCTGGCTGCGCTTGTCGAGCGTTTCGGCGACCTGCACCAGCACGGGCTGCGCGCCCGGCGTCTGCGGGAACTCGACGGTCGTGTAGGCGACGCGGATATCGTTGCCGCGCAGCACGTCGTCGCGGAATTCGACGATGCCCGGCTGCGGCCGGTCCTCTTCATGCGGCAAGGGCATGTCGTGCTCGCCGCTCACCAGCTCGCCGCGCGTGCCGAGCACCTGATAGAACACGCTGTCGACGTTGTCGGCGCGCAGAAAATCGCGGGTGGAGTCGGGCAGCGACAGCTCCGCTACGCCGTTGACCGAATGAATCTGGCGGGCGAGCACGTAGGCGTCGGTTTCGAGCGCGCGGTCGAACGGCCCGTTCGCGATCGACTTGGCGACCAGATAGGTGACCGCGAGGCTCATCGGCCAGAGCAGCAGCAGCGGCGCGAGCATCCAGTCGAGAATCTCGCCGAACAGCGAGCGCGGGCGCGCTTCGGCGGCGGCTTCGGTTTCGTCGGGCGGCGCGAACGGATTGGCGTAGCGCTCGTCGCGCGCTTCGTCGAGGTCCGCCGCGTGCGCCGTGGCGCGATCTGCGCGTGCGGACATGGGCGTCCTCTTCCTCTATTTGTAGTGATGACTCGCCGGCATCGCGCCGGACGGCGGCGTGGCGGGCGGGTCGGGCTCGGCGGGAGCGGGCGGGGCGGCCGCGCTTGCATTCGCGCTTGCGGTAGCGGGCGAAGCCGCTTTTTCGAGGCAGTAGCCGAGGCCGCGCACGGTGATGATGCGCACGCCGCTCGGCTCGATCTTCTTGCGCAGGCGGTGCACGTAGACCTCGATCGCGTTGTTGCTGACTTCCTCGCCCCATTCGCACAGATGGTCGACGAGCTGTTCCTTCGACACCAGCCGGCCGATCCTTTGCAGCAGCACTTCGAGCAAGCCGAGTTCGCGCGCCGACAGGTCGATCACCTGGTCGTTCACATAGGCGATCCGGCCGACCTGGTCGAACGACAGCGAGCCGTGCCGCACGACCGTGGGGCCGCCGCCCGCGCCGCGGCGGGTCAGCGCGCGCACGCGCGCTTCGAGCTCGTTCAGCGCGAAGGGTTTGGCCATGTAGTCGTCGGCGCCGAGGTCGAGACCTTTGACGCGTTCGTCGACGCTGTCCGCGGCGGTCAGGATCAACACCGGCAGGTTGGAATTGCGCGCGCGCAGGCGGCGCAGCACCTCGAGTCCGGACATGCGCGGCAGGCCCAGATCGAGTATCAATAGGTCGAAAGTCTGCATTGACAGCGCTGTATCGGCTTCCACGCCGCTCTTCACGTGATCGACCGCATAGGCCGATTGGCGGAGTGATCGAACCAGACCGTCCGCGAGTATGCTGTCGTCTTCGGCAATCAGAATTCGCATGATGCGCCAGCCTGGCTTTGCCGGCGCCGTGGGTGTCCGCGGCGCGCAGCGGTCTCCGAAAATTATTGTGGGTGGTTTGGGCAGCGCGACGGTAAAAATGCGCGTTCGCATGAGAATCGTGCTTGCCAAAACCACTGTTTTTTTATACAGTGTCTGAGTTTCGTGTGCTGTTCGCTAAAAGTGGACGGCATACCCGCCTCAGACGCCGTTCATCATAGCAAAGGACGATTCATGGAAGAAAGCAAGAAAGGCTCGGCTGGACTGACTGCGGAAAAGAGCAAGGCGCTGGCTGCCGCGCTCGCGCAGATCGAAAAGCAGTTCGGCAAAGGGTCGGTCATGCGGCTCGGCGCGGGTGAGGTAGTCGAAGACATCCAGGTGGTCTCAACCGGATCGCTCGGCCTCGACATCGCGCTGGGCGTCGGCGGTTTGCCGCGTGGCCGTGTGGTCGAAATCTACGGCCCGGAATCGTCCGGTAAAACCACGCTGACGCTGCAAGTCATCGCCGAAATGCAGAAGATCGGCGGCACGGCGGCGTTTATCGATGCGGAACACGCGCTGGACATCCAGTACGCGGGCAAGCTCGGCGTGAACGTGAACGACCTGCTGGTTTCTCAACCGGACACCGGCGAACAGGCGCTCGAAATCGCCGACGCGCTGGTGCGCTCGGGCTCGATCGACATGATCGTGATCGACTCGGTCGCGGCGCTCGTGCCGAAGGCTGAAATCGAAGGCGAAATGGGCGACTCGCTGCCGGGTCTGCAAGCGCGTCTGATGTCGCAGGCGCTGCGCAAGCTCACCGGCACGATCAAGCGCACGAACTGCCTCGTGATCTTCATCAACCAGATCCGCATGAAGATCGGCGTGATGTTCGGCAACCCGGAAACCACCACGGGCGGCAACGCGCTGAAGTTCTACGCGTCGGTGCGCCTGGACATTCGCCGGATCGGTTCGATCAAGAAGAACGACGAAGTGATCGGCAATGAAACGCGCGTGAAGGTCGTCAAGAACAAGGTGTCGCCACCGTTCCGGGAAGCGATTTTCGACATTCTGTACGGCGAAGGTATTTCGCGTCAGGGCGAAATCATCGACTTGGGCGTGCAGGCCAAGATCGTCGACAAGGCCGGTGCGTGGTACAGCTATAGCGGCGAGCGGATCGGTCAGGGCAAGGACAACGCGCGTGAGTTCCTGCGCGAGAATCCGGACATCGCTCGTGAGATCGAAAACCGTATCCGCGAATCGCTGGGCGTCAATGCAATGGCCGAGGCAGTGACCGGCGCAGGCGCAGAAGTCGCGGACGAAGAAGAGTAACCCTCAAGTGATACGCAAGGGCCGGCCGTTGTCCGATACCGGACGTCACTCGGACGGCCCGCGTGACAAAGACGACGATTCGTTCGACCCGTTCGAATCGTTCGACTCACACGATCGCGCCGCGGGCCGTGGCCCGCAGCGCGCGCCGTCTGAATCCTCTGCGCTTGCCGCCTCGGATCCTTCCGAGACCACCTACACCCGCTCGCGTCGCACGTCTGGCGAAGCGAAGCCAGGGCAGGACGAAGCCAAAAAATCCCAACGCCCCGCACGTTCACTCAAAGGACGCGCGCTCGGCTATCTATCTCGCCGAGAATACAGCCGCGCCGAACTCGCACGCAAACTGAAGCCATTCGTCGAGGAAACCGATTCGCTGGACACGGTGCTCGACGCACTGGAAGCCGAGAACTGGCTATCCGACTCACGTTTCGCGGAAAGTCTGATTCACCGGCGCTCGTCGCGACTGGGCACGAGCCGGATCATCGGCGAGCTGAAGCAGCATGCGGTCGATCAGACGCTCGTCGAAGAGGCCAGCGCGCAATTGCGTGACACCGAACTCACGCGCGCTCAAGCCATCTGGCGCAAAAAATTCGGTCAGCTTCCCGAAACGCCGGCCGAGCGGGCGAAGCAGGCGCGCTTTCTGGCGGCGCGTGGTTTCTCCGGCGCAACAATCGGCAAAATCCTCAAAGGCATCGACGAGACATGGAGTGGCGATTAGCGGCGCAACGTCCGCCGCGCGCTCAGGGGCGCCAAACGCTCGCGTGTATTCCAACCTGTTTCACATACCCAGTATGCTAAAATTCGTGGGTTTTCCAATCCGGCCTTTCCTTCCCGCATGCCGCTCTCCCCGCCAGTGTCCCGTCAGTTGCGCCATCGCCGCGCAATCAGAGCGGAAGCCTATGAGCGAGCAGATGGCCTGTGGGATGTGGAAGCATGCTTGACCGACGAAAAACCGCGTGACGTGGTGCTTGCGTCGGGCGTCCGGCCCAATGGTCAGCCGATCCATGAACTCTGGCTTCGCATCACCATCGATCGCACGCTCAATGTCGTCGACGCCGAGGCGTCGTCCGACTGGGTGCCGTATCCTGGTTTGTGCCAAGTCAGCAATCCCGCCTACCGTGCCCTCATCGGGCTCAATCTGTTCAACAACTTCCGTCGCGATGTCGCCCGTTTGCTGGGCGGCACGGCTGGTTGCACGCATCTCACCGAGTTGTGCGCAATCCTGCCCACGGCCGCCATTCAGGCATTCGCCGGCGACGTGTGGAACACCAACGACAGCACACCGGGCGCGAACGCGAGTTCAGGGGACGAATCGTCTAACAGCCCAGGCGAGCATTCCAACGACAAACCGCCATTCCAGCTGGGACGCTGCCACGCGCTGCGTTTCGACGGCGAGGCGGTGCGACAGTTTTATCCGCGCTGGTATGGCCACGCACCGCATTCAGCGGATCGCGCGGCGTCGTCGGGCGGCGACGGGGCAGTCCGCCGAACAGGCGAGGGCGGCAACGCGTCCGGCATGAACGACAGCAGCGGAAACGAAGTTCAATCCAACTCTCAGACTG
>NZ_JAQQEU010000010.1:0-168734 GCF_046026895.1 Paraburkholderia sediminicola | reverse complement strand
CCCCCGTAACGCTGGCCAGTTCCGTGAATCTTGGTGCGGCTCCAGCTGGGTCGACCGAATTCGGATACTACGATTGGAATGGCCGGAATCAAGATGGTGCGCTGACTGCATCCATCGCCAACCCGGATGGGTCCTTTGAGACGCTAAGTACCATTGCTCCCGCCGCCAGCGGCTCACTTTCCCCGACGGTGGTCCTGCAGCTCTACAACGCAAACGGTCAGCAGACCAGCGGGGTAGCCTTCACCCCTTCCGCCGGTCCCAATTACACAGGCACCGCCGGTAATACCCTGTCGGAGAACTTGCTCCAACTGGGCAATGGAGACCTGGTTGCCGTCTACACTCATGGATACGCAAGTAATTTTGGTGTCGGGTACCAAGCTTTTACTGCCGGTGGAGCCCTGAACGGCTCCGGTCAGACATTGGTGGCGAACACTAATGGCTCATCCGGTTACTCATACTACGGTACCCTCACTATTACGGGTAACAACGCCACCAGTACTTCTGGCGTGACTGCATCGCTGGTTGGCGGAAATGAGGTATCGAACAGTCAGTTTGCCGTGGCATATCAGAGCAATTTGTCGGGTGGCGTCAGCACCGGGACAGCAGGTACCTACTACCATTCGTATCTGCAACTGGTAGATGAGACGGGCGGTGCGGTTGGTGCCCCTGTCAACCTGTCCAAGACAACGGGTACGTATGACTCGCTAGCCCCGAGCGTCGCCGCATTGAAGGAAGGGGGGGTAGTGGTCGTATGGGCATCCGACTCGCTCGCCAGCAACGGCACGGTTGCCACAAGCGGTCAGCTTTCAAACTTCCATCTGTACGAACAGACTTATACGTGGAGCGGCGCCACCTCAAGCTGGGTCGCAGGGTTCAGCACGGAACAGCGTGTTGATACCAACAACAACGCGGGTTACGTCGGCGTTACGGCCAATTCAATTGCCAAGGAAGCGGCCGTTGTGGGGTTGGAGCAGGGCGGTTATGTCGAGGTATGGGGTCAGGCGGCAACAGCAGGAGGCGTCTACTCGTCCACTGTATCCAATATCTATGCTCAGGAGTATGACGCGGCCGGCAATGCGATTGGCACGTCACAACTCATCAGCTCCAGTACGTCTGGCCAATACAACTATTCGCCGACGGTTTCGGCTCTGGCAGATGGCGGTTACGCGATTTCGTGGGTGACCTCGACGGTAGCGCCGACGACCTCTCCTTCCAGCAACGGCTCGATTGTTACCGCCGTCTACAATGCAGACGCGACCCTCAGAAGCGTCGGGGACACGACGCCGCATCCTGTTACGGCAAGCTACATGGCTGCGTCCGCGGACGGTGCGACCTTGGCCGGTCCGGGCGACGTCGGAGGGGGAGGAGTTCATACGCTCTCTGATGGCGGTCACATCGGCGTTACACTCCAGGGGGCCGGCAACGACCTCAACACGATCGTCATCAACAACACGGGCTTTGCGTCGATCGACGGTGGTGCAAACGGTCATAACACGCTGAGCCTCGGGGCGAGTCTGTCTGGCAGCGTGACGCTGAACACCGCCAATATCCACAACATCGGCGATCTGAACATGGGTAACAACGGTGCGTCGCTAACACTTAATACGGCGGACGTGCTGAACATGACCCCGAACAAGATCCTGACCGTGGAAGGCGGAAGCAACTCGGCGCTGACGCTGGGCAGTGGTGTGGGGACAGCAGGTACGAACGGTTGGTCGTCCGATGGCACGGTGCAGTACCACGGGACGGCATATCACGTGTACACGTCGAATCTGGATCCGACCGCCCACGTCTGGGTTCAAACGGGGGTAAGTGCCGTCACGGTTCACTAAGGATGTGACATGAAGCGGGGAAGTGTGCGCGTGGATGACACGTGCACACTTCTTTTTTTTTGTTCCGGTTACTGTGGAACTGAAACGGACCTGGCGTATGTCCGAACGTATGCAAGTTGCAGGTAACCACAGTGGGAGATCAGGGCGATGAGCCTGGAGTACGAAAACCTGGATACGGAGTACGCGCGTGCATATGCGATCTATCGTGCCGGCGAGCCGCTGGTTGCGCTGGATATCCTGCGGACAATCCTCGCGATCGACGCGCATCACATCCAGAGTCTGAATCTGTCGGGTGTGATCAACGGAACGAACGGAAATCTGGACGAATCCGTCCGGCTGCTGAGCCTCGCCGTGCGCGACCATCCTGATCGCATCGAACTGCGTTCGAACCTTGCCAGGTCGTTGATCGCGGCAAGGAATCCAGGTGCCGCAGAGCAGCATCTCCTGCATGCAGTCAAACTGGCACCCGAACAGGTTGCCGGTTGGAGTACTCTTGCCACTGTGCTTGTCGCCCAAAACAAACGAAAACAGGCGCATGATGCATACATCCGGGCGCTGCGTCTTGACGGACGTGACGGGGCAACGCTGTCCCAAGCCATCAACAATGCCGGAAAGATCGCGCAGTGGAGCGATGACGAGTGGTTCACGGAGCTTGCGGGAGCAATGATATCTGTGGACGCGGCGGCTGGCCTGTGTCCATTCGACTTGCTGCGGCTACCCGGTATGACGTCGCAGGAACTGCGTAGATGTGCTTACGACTGGGCCCGGGAGCGGTACGCGGGCGCACTGGCTGAACGGCCACTTGCAGGGAACAAACGCGCTACGAATGAGCCGCTGATCAGGATTGGTTATGCGTCGGCCGACTTCTACGATCATGCGACGATAGTACTACTCAAGGGAGTGTTGGCTGCTCATGACCGTACAAGGTTCCGGATCCATTGTTATTCGTACGGTCCACAGATATACGACGCTTCGCGCAATGAGGTCGAACAGCTTGTCGATAAGTTCATTGACATCAGTGCTCTTTCCGACGAGCAGGCAGCCCGGCGAATCTTCGACGATCAGGTGGACATTCTTGTCGATCTGAAGGGCTATACGGGGCACGAAAGAGTGGGCATCAGCGCTTGGCGACCCGCACCTGTCGTGGTGAACTGGCTTGGGTATCCCGGCACGCTCGGGCACGAGCGATTAGCCGATTATATTATCGGCGACCGGTGGGTTACGCCAGCGGAGGATACCGATGACTTTTCAGAATTACTCGCGGTGCTCCCGATGTGCTATCAGCCCAATGACAGGACGCGTACGGTGGGTTCGTTTCAAGGGCGCGCACACTATGGGTTGCCCGAGCATGGCTTCGTGTTTGCTTCATTCAATGAACTCTATAAGCTGACGCCCCAGATGTTCGACGTGTGGTGCGACCTGCTGCGCGAGACTGAAGGCAGCGTACTGTGGATGCTGGCGCGTAGCGAAGAGGGCAGGCAGAACATTCGGGAGGCGGCGGCGCTGCGAGACATCAGTCGCGAGCGCATTGTGTTTGCGCCTATCGTGAAACGAGATGCGCATCTGGCAAGACTGCAGGCGGCGGACCTGTTTCTTGATTCGTTTCCAGTTACTGCACATACCACCGGTAGCGACGCATTATGGGCAGGCGTGCCATTCGTGACGATGAGAGGCGAAACCTTTGCGAGCCGTGTTGCATCGAGCCTGCTGGCGGCGGCGGACTTGCCGGAACTGGCATGCGGCTCGATCAGACAGTATCACGAGATCGCTTTGGCACTCGTTCGCATGCCGGGCTTTCTGGCCCACATCAAGGAGAAGGTCGTCGCGGCCCGCTCGTCTCACCTTTTCGATAGTAGTGCGTTAGCCGCGGGTCTCGAGAGACTCTATGTGAAAATGCTGGCGGACAGGGCGAATGGCGTGCGGCGGCCGATTTTTGCGTGATCCTGACGGGCGTGCGCTGGGACGTGCCTTATCGGTAAAGAGCGCAAGCTGGAACCAGCAGACACGATTGTGCTGCGGCCTTCGACTTCACTGAAGGGTAAGCGGCAAGCTCGCCGTCTAGCGACGCCCGCTGCGGCCCCACACGTAGCGCACCCAACGTTGCCACCTGCTGCGCCGTGCAGCGATAGCCTTGCGCGATGCCTGCTCTTCACGGTCGCGCTCGACACTCTTCTGCACCTGTTCGTGGATCTGACGCAACGTCGAACCACCCGGGCCTTTCAGTTTGTCGGGATCGGAGTCGTCTGTCATGGAAATGGCCTGTTCCGGATGTGCCGACTCGATCTTGATCCAGATGGACCGTCGCGGCAAGCACGTGAAGCGCCCTCGAATTCGTAGGACTGGCACAATCGGGAGGATATTCGATCCGCTTGGGAATCCACATGCCAGACGCTGTTACGTCTTCGCCGTTTTCGCGTCCTTCACCTCGTATCGGCCCCCTGATTGCGTTGCTTCCCTTCCTGCGCCCATACGCCGGGCGCTGGGCGCTCGCGTTCGTGGCGCTGGTGACGTCGGCGGGCGCCACACTGGTGTTGCCGGTGGCGTTCAAGTACCTGATCGATCGTGGCTTCGCCGGGGGCGACCGGGCGCACATCGATCGTTATTTCCTCGCGCTCTTCGTCGTTTCGCTGGTACTGGCCGGCGCCACGGCGTTGCGCTTTTACCTCGTGTCATGGCTGGGCGAGCGGGTCACGGCCGACTTGCGGCGTGCGGTCTACGATCACGTACTGGGGATGAGCCCGCAGTTCTTCGAGACCACGCAGACAGGCGAGGTGCTGTCACGGCTCACCACCGACACCACGTTGATCCAGACGGTGGTCGGGACCAGCCTGTCGCTTGGGTTGCGCAACTTCTTCCTGTTGACCGGTGGCGTGGCGATGCTGGCGGTGACGAGCCCGGTGCTGTCCGGCTACGTCATCGCGACGCTGGTCGTCGTGGTGGCGCCTGTTGTGATCTTCGGCCGGCGCGTGCGGCGGCTCTCGCGCGCAAGCCAGGACAAGATCGCGAACACGAGCGCGTTGGCGGGCGAGGTGCTCAACGCCATGCCGACCGTACAGTCGTACACGCAGGAGCCTTTCGAGGCGCATCGGTTTGCCGGCGCGGTCGAGGCAGCCTTTGACACCGCGCTCACGCGCATTCGCGCGCGCGCCTGGCTGACCGCCGTGGTGATCGTGCTGGTGTTCAGCGCCATCGTATTCGTGCTGTGGCTCGGGGCGCAGGCGGTGCTGGCCGGGCGCATGACGGCGGGCCAGTTGTCCCAGTTCATCCTCTACGCAGTGTTCACGGCCGGCGCCGTGGGAGCGGTCGCCGAGGTTTGGGGCGATCTGCAGCGTGCGGCCGGCGCCACCGAACGTTTGCTGCAATTGCTGGCGGCGCCCTCGCCGGTGGTGGAGGCCGGGACCACGGTCGCGCTGCCTCTGCAAGGCGAGGGCATCCGCTTCGACAACGTCAGCTTCTCGTATCCGTCGCGCTCCGGCATTGCCGCGCTTTCAGCACTCTCGCTCGAGGTCCGCCCGGGCGAACATGTCGCATTGGTCGGCCCGTCCGGCGCGGGCAAGACCACGCTGTTCCAGCTGCTGCTGCGCTTTTACGATCCGCAATCCGGCCGCATTCTGATCAACGGCGTCCCGACGTGCGATGTGCCGCTCGTCGAACTGCGCAAGGAGATCGGCGTGGTGCTGCAGGAATCGGTGATCTTTTCGGGCAGTGTGCTCGATAACATCCGCTATGGCGCGCCCGACGCAACCCTCGCGCAAGTGCAGCGGGCTGCCGACATGGCCGCCGCGGCCGGCTTTATCGAAGAACTGCCGCGCGGCTACGACACCTTTCTCGGCGAGCGAGGCGTGCGACTGTCCGGCGGACAGCGACAGCGCATTGCGATCGCTCGCGCGATCCTGAAGAATCCGCCCATCCTGCTGTTGGACGAAGCCACCAGTGCGCTCGATGCCGCCAGCGAGAGGCTGGTGCAAAAGGCGTTGGACAATGCCTCGCAGAATCGCACCACACTGGTCATCGCACACCGCCTCGCGACCGTCCAGCAGGCCGATCGCATTGTCGTGCTGGACCAGGGGCGAATCGTCGCGCAAGGTCGTCACGCCGAACTTCTTTTGAGTTCCCCGCTGTATGCCCAGCTTGCTGCGTTGCAGTTTGGCGAGCAGTTGGGGCAGAGGGCGCCGCGAGGCGCTGTGAGCGACCATGTTGGCCTGGCGTGAATCGATCGCTATGTCCTCCACAAAGCAATCGGCAACCTGAACCTATACTGAGGCACCTGGAGGTTTCAATGACCGATCAAGACAGACTGCATCCACTACGTCCGCTCCTGAAAAATTGGGTTTGGGAACATGGTCGAATCGGCACTCGCTATCTGGACTGCGTTGATGGCGAGATCAAGTTCGATGAAGGCAAGAAATCGCATTTCGCAGCCGAGGAATATATCTACGTACCCCTTGGTAAGGACGCTCCAGACGATGTATCCGAGGAGGGTCCTGCGATCCAGGAGGCGGGACTTGCCCGGTTTTTGCGGGCTGCGCAGATGGGCAAGCCAGAGGAAGCGGGTTCGGTAGCGGAGGTTCAACGGGCAGTGCAGGACTGCGTTGCACTCGGTCTGTTCAGCGCATATCAATGGGAGGCTCGACAGGCATTTGCCCGCTACGCGCAGGAACCCATGTTCGAGGACGAGATCCGTGCGGCGGTAGTCGAAGACGTCCGGCGCATTTACGCCGGCATGCCGGAACAACTGGCGCTGTACGATTTCAGCGTGCTTTACGGCTTGCCCGTGCCGCTGCTCACCAGCGAGGCGCCCTTCATCGACTGGCGCGTGCGCGCCAGTCCGGCACTTCCGTTTGTATCGCTTCCGCTGGGACCTTACTGCCTGCTGGTAGGCGCGCCGTCGGGCAGGCAAAGCCGGATCGGTCCGGTGGTCTGGAAGGCAGCTGCCGCGATGGGCCCGTTGAAGGACCACAACCGCCGGATCGCGGAGCACGCGCGTCTGTGGCTCGTGGCAACCACGGACGACCAACTCGTCGCGGCACAAAGCCGCATTGCCGCGGCCATGGGCTCCAGGCAAGAGGAGGCGAAGCGCTAACGAATCTCGCGGGCCACGCGCTGCAACTGCCCGAAGGCACGATAGCGCGCCTCATGCAGTGCGGCGATGTCGCCTTCGGCCGACTCGTAGGTCTTACTGATCCGCGACATGCTGCCCATTGCCGACCGAACGTCGGCGAATTTTCCGCCAGCCACGCCGCCCAGCATCGCGGCGCCCAGCAGGACAGGTTCTTCCGCTTGCGTGGCAAGCACGGGCTTACCTGTCGCATCGGCGAGCAGTTGCCGCACGAGATCGAGTCGCCCCGCGCCGCCACTGATTACCACCCGCTCGATCGGCGCGCCGGCCTGAGCCTGCGCTTCGATGATCTGCCGAAGGCCGTAACCGATACTGCAGATACCCGCAACGTAGAGGGCGACGAGGCTGTTCAGGTCGTCTTCCATTCCGAGTCCCGCAATCACGGCTCGCGCGTGCGGGTCGGCCAGCGGGGCCCGGTTTCCGAGGAACTCCGGAACGACATGCAGGCCGTTCGCCAGCTTCGCCGCGCCCGACAAACTGGCCACCGCCTGCACGGCGAGGGCCGCGAGCATCGCCGGTAATGACTGGCCCGTTTGCTCCGCCTGTTGCCGGGCCGCGGGGGTCGCGGGATGCATCGAAAGCAGCCGTTCTATCGCGGCGCCGGCCACCGATTGCCCACCCTCGTTGAGCCATGCATCCGGCACCATCGCCGAAAAGTAAGGTCCCCACACGCCGGGCACGAAGACCGGACTGCGGGTCGTGGTCATCGTGCACGATGAGGTGCCAAAGACGTAGGCGAGGCAGGTTTCCGGCTTACCCTCGGCACCGACCGTGCCGATCCCTCCCGCGTGGGCATCGATCACGCCCGTGGCGACCGGCGTTCCGGCTCGCAGGCCAAGCTCGGCAGCTGCCTGCCCCGTCAAGCCGCTGCCGAGCGGCGTACCCGGGTCGACGACGGTCTGGCCGATGCGCGCAAACGCCTCGTCCGCCAGCACGCCCAGGCCGACGCCGCGAAAGTAACTCTCGTCCCAACGCCGTTCGTGCGCCAGATAGGTCCATTTGCAGGTGACCGTGCAGGTGGATCTGGACAGATCCCCGGTGGCGCGCCAGGTCAGGAAGTCGGTCAGATCGAAGAACTGCCAGGCTGCCGCGAAGACGCCTGGCTTGTTCTCGAGCAGCCACAGCAGCTTCGGTGTTTCCATTTCCGGCGAGATCTTGCCGCCGACAAACTTCAGTACCTCGTGGCCCGTCGCATTGATACGCTCGGCCTGCTCCACGGCGCGGTGGTCCATCCAGACGATGATGTCACGTTCGGCTTGCTCCGACGGGCCCACCGGCAACGGTTGTCCCCTGGGACCCAGCACGACGAGCGAGCAGGTGGCGTCGAAGCCGATGCCCACGACATGATCGGGTGGCACCACGGCCTGCGACAACGCATCCTTCACGGACTCGCAGACCGCGTTCCAGATCTCGCCGCTCGACTGCTCGACGATGGAACCGCTCGCCTGAAACAGAGTGATGTCACGCCTGGCCGAGGCCACCATGCGGCCGGCAAGGTCGAAGATTCCGGCCCGGGCGCTGCCCGTGCCGACATCGACGCCAATGACATAGCGCGTGCTGTCTGTCGCGCCGGGGATCGGATTTTCTGAGGTCATGGCTCGCTGCCTGCTGATTGCCCGCACATTGCGTGTCGTGGGAGGCGTTCCGGGTGGGCGGCGCGCCACGGCGGCACCGCTCCTGTCACGCGTTTCAAAGGTCGACGTTGTTTGGAAGGATCACGAGATCGCGGATGGTCACGTTGCGTGGCCGCGTCAGCATGAAGAGCACTGCCTCGGCGACTTCTCCCGGCTGCATCAGGCTGCCGGACGCGAGCGCTTCGTCCATCTTCGCCTTCGGCCAGTCGTCGAGCAGGGCTGTGACGACCGGGCCGGGAGCCACTGCGCCGACCCGCACGCCATGCCTCGCGAGCTGGCGCCGGGTGGTGTGGACGAAGGCCTGCACCGCGAATTTGGACGCGGTGTAGATCGGCTCCCACACAACCGGGACGATCCCCGCGATCGAGCTGGTGAAGATGATATCCCCCGATTTCTGCGCGACCATGTGCGGCAGCACGGCGTGGACCGATCGGAACGCGGCATTGACGTTCAGGTTCAGCACGCGATCCCAGTCGTCCGGATTGCCGTCCAGCACGTCGCCGCCGACGTAGGCGCCGGCGTTGGCATGGAAGATATCGAGGCCGCCGGCAAGTTCGAGGATCCTGGGCAGCAGCGCGGAAACCTCGGCGGGCTGCAGCAAATCCACGACCAGCGGCAGGGCGTTCGGACCCAGCTCCGTGCAGAGTTGTTCGAGCCGGTCCCGCGCACGATCGATCAGAACGACCTTCGCGCCGGCCGCGATGAATCTGCGCGCGCACTCCAGACCGATACCCGATGCCGCGCCGGTAATGGCGGCAACCTTTCCGTTGATGGATTCAGACATGCATTGCTCTCCTGAATGGTCTGGAATTACGCGCGGCCATGCGAGACGCGCGACTGCCGGGCGAGCGAGTCGACGATCACCGCGATGGCCAGCACCGCGCCGGTGATCATGAAGCGCAGCGAGGAGGACAGGTTCAGCAGCGTCAGGCCGCTGGCGATCGACTGGATCACGATGATGCCCAGCACCGCCGAATACGCGCTGCCGCGGCCGCCGAAGAGGCTGGTGCCGCCGATCACCGCCGCTGCGATGGCATTCAGGTTCACGTCACCACTGCCGGCCTGCTGACTGGCCGACGCGAGCCGCGCCGCCGTCAGCACGCCGCCGAGCGCGGCGAGGCTCGCGCACAGCACGAACGCGCTGGTGTAGATGGCGCCGACCTTGATGCCTGCCCGCCTCGCAGCCTCGTGATTGCCGCCGACCGCGTGCATCGAGCGGCCCCAGCGGGTTCTCTTGAGCGCATAGTCCATCGCGACCGACAGGCCGAGGAAGATACCGAACATCAGCGGGACGCCGCGTCCCTGGTTGAGGTAGACAACCACGGCCTCCAGCAGGACCGTGAGGGCGAGGGCGCGCACGAGAAGGCTGCCCACCGAAGGCGCGGAGAGTTGGGACGCACGGCGGCGCTCACGCGTGCGCAGCCCGATCACCAGCATCACGGCCCCAGGGATCAGCGCAATCAGATACGCGATGACAGCGGGGATGATGATGAGCTGCCCGAGATTCACCATGGTCGAGCCGTAGGGCAGGTTGATCGAGCCGGTGGCGCCGAGGACGTACAACTGCATCCCGAGGATCGCGAGCAGTCCGGCCAGCGTCGCGACGAAACTCGGCATGCCGAGCCGGTTGAGCAGCAGCGCGTATAGCGCGCCGACCAGCGCGCCAACGGCGATGGCGGCGGCGATCGCCAGCAGCACCGGCCAGCCATGGTTGACCCAGAGCATACCCACGAGGGCCGAAGCGAAGCCGCTCATCGAGCCCACCGACAAGTCGATTTGTCCCACCATCAGCACGCAGACGATGCCCAGTGAGATCACGCCGACCGTCGAGCAGTCGAACAGCAGGTTCACCAGGTTGTCGGCCGACAGGAACACCGGGTTCAGGCTGGTGAACACGGTCCAGATGATGATCAGGCCGGCGACGACCGGCAACGAACCCAGATCGCCCGAGCGCACCCGTTCGACGAAGGCGGACACGGTGCCGCCAATGCCCGTGGCGTGCTTGACGCGGATATCGCTGCGGTCGAGCAGCGTGGACGGCGGCGCGCCTTGCGGTTCACGCTGCGGGGCGCCTTGCGTTTCATCGGTCATGATCATTCCTTTGGCTAGGCGCCCTGTTCGGCCTGGCGGCGCCCGGCACGGCGCGACACGGCGTTTTCGGTGGCGCCGGTGATCGCGGCCACCAGCTCCTGATTCGAGGAGTCGGGATAAAAGACCCCGTTGTTGCGGCCGAGCCGCAGCACCACGATCCGATCCGCCACGGCGCGCACGTCTTCCATGTTGTGGCTGATCATGATGACCGCGTGGCCGCGGTCGCGCACCCGCTCGATCAGGTTCAGCACCTCGGCGGTCTGGGCCACACCCAGCGCCGCCGTGGGCTCGTCGAGCATGATCAGCTTCGGGTCCAGCAGTAACGAGCGCGCGATCGCCACGGTCTGGCGCTGTCCGCCCGACAGCGAGGCAACCACGTCGCGCACGCTCGGGATGCGGGCCGAAAGCTCGTTCAGAAGCGTCCAGGCCTTCACCTCCATCGCGACTTCGTCGAGGCGTAGCGGATTCAGCTCGCGCCCAAGGTAAATGTTCGCGACGACATCGAGGTTCTCGCACAGCGCGAGGTCCTGGAACACCGTGGCGATGCCGAGATCGAGCGCCGCGCCCGGATCGGGCAGCGTGACCTCCTTGCCGTCGAACATGATCGTGCCGGTGCTGGGTTGATGGACCCCGGCGAGAACCTTCACGAGTGTTGATTTCCCGGCACCGTTGTCGCCCACCAGGGCGACCACTTCGCCGGCATGCACGTCGAGCTCGATATCCGTCAGGGCCGAGACCGCTCCGAAGTTCTTCGAAACGCCGCGCAGGCTCAGCACCAGCTCGCCACGCCCGGATCGTGTTGTGGAGTTGTCAGTCATGGGACGGATACCTCATCGAGAGTAGTGGGACCCGGCAAGCGCCGGATCCCGTCCGCGGCTTGCGTCGCATTTGCTTCGCGTTTGCGCCGGATCAGTACGTGATGCCCAGCTTCTTGCACCCTTCGGCATAGCGGTCGGTGCACAGGTCCTTGCCGCTCGCGAACCCCTTGTCCACGACCTCCGCCTTTAGGTTCTTCGACGTAATGACCGCGGGCTTGAAGAGTTGAGACGGCGTGTTGAAGAGCGTCGTTTCAGCCTTCGGGGTCTGGCCGGAAAGGTAGCCGACTGCGACTTTCGCCGCTGCGGCCGCGACGATCTCGCTCGGCTTCAGGATCGTGTTGTACTCGTCGCCCGCGATGATCAACTGCAGTCCCGCGATCGTCGCGTCATTGCCGGTCACCGGTGGCACCGGATTGACGCCGGCTGCCTTGAAGGCCGCGACGGCGCCGCCTCCCGTGCCGTCGTTAGCGGCCACGACGCCGACAATCTGCGGGCCGAAGCGCGTGATCTGCCCGCTGACCCATTGCTGGGCCTTCGGCGGCGCCCAGTCCGGCGTGTCGTATTCGGCCAGCGTCTTGTAGCCGCTGCCCTCCAACCCGGCGTGGATTCCCTTCTTGATCAGTCCCGCGGCCGCGTCTGTCGGCGAACCGTTGACCTCGAGCACGCCGCCCTTGCTGGTCGGCACGCCCGTCTCTTTCAGATGCTGGACGAGCGACTGCGCGATGGCCTTGCCGATACCTTCGTTGTCGAACGATACGTAGTAGTTGGCCGGCGTGGAGGGCACGGGCCGGTCATAAGCGATGACCTTGATTCCCTGGCCCTGGGCCATATGGACCAGCGACGCGGCGGCCGTCGAGTCCACCGGATCGAGCACGATCACCTTGGCGCCTTGCGCGATCACCGAATTGAACTGCTGCTGCTGCGTCGAGACGTCGGCATTGGCGTTCTGGTAGAGCACCTTGCAATCGGGGCAGAGCTTGCCCATTTCAGCCTTGAAGCCGGGGAAGTCATGCTGTTCGTAGCGCGTCGATGCCTGGTCGGGCATCAGGAAGGCGACCGTGCCACTGGGCGCGGCCAGTGCCGGTGTGCTGCCGATCAAGCTCAGGCTCATGGCGCTAGCGCCGATCAGGCGGTTCGAAAGTCGGGTCATCGAGTGTCTCCGTTTTTAGAAAATTCCGGCGCGGGTGCTGCCGTGATTGGACCGCGGGAGCGGCTTCTTGTTGAAGTTCGTCGGGTGGTGGCCAGCGTTGTCCAGATCAATGCCCATCATGCGCCTCAAATGCGTTAGCGACACGCGCGGCGTCACGCGAGTCATTCGCACTGGCAGCATTGAGTCGTTGACAGGCGCGCCATCGCGAAGGCGACATGCCCTTCAGCGACAGGAACTGGCGATTGAAATTGGACAGGTTATTAAAGCCGACCTGATAGCAGATATCGGTGATATTCAGTTCGCCTGACATCAGCAACTGGCACGCGAGATTGATGCGCAGCCTGTTCACGTACTGCACGAAGGGCACGCCGGTGTGGCGCCGGAAATAGCGCGAAAAGGCGCTGACGCTCTGTCCCGCGAGTTCGGCCAACTCCGTTTCGCGCAACTCTTGCGACAGGTTCTTGCCGAGGTAGGAAAGCACGTGATTGATGCGCGACTCGGCATAGCGCGCTGGGTCCGCACAATAAGCCGCGCTTGCGAGCGTCACCGGCGCGACGCTTTGCGCGAGCAGATCAAACAACGCAAGAAACAACGTGAGGCGCCGGATGCCTTGCGCGCACAACATCTCGCGCATGACCGGTTCAACGGCCGCGCCCGTTTCCGGTGTGAACAGCACGCCACGACGCGAGGCATCGAGTAGCAACTCCACGCGCTTGAGTTCCGGGAAAGCCTGGATCGCGTGCGCGACGAACTCCGCGTCGAACTGCAGGATAAGACAGCGTTCCTCCACATGCTCGCCATGCGGCACATTGCTGACCCAGTTGTGCGGCAGATTCGATCCCACCATCACGAGATTGCCGGGCGCGAAATCGCCGATGTAATCGCCGACGAAGTATTTGCCCGTCGTCCACGTAATCAGCTGAATCTCGTATTCAGGGTGGAAGTGCCAGCGCACGGTGCGATAGGGATACCCATGCGACCAGACCTTGAACGACTCGTCGCGCGGCACCGCGACCAGTTCCAGGTCCGGTTGCGCGATGTTGGCGTGGGGGCCATCGGGGTGCGCTGTGGCACGCAGCGTCGTGTGCATCTGTCTTCCTCCTCAAGACTGCTTTGCTTTTTGCGGTGCACGTACAACCTGGCGTGCCCAGCCATGAGAGAAAGTTAGCGCTGATGCCGATATCCCACCACTGAAAATAAGACCGAAGACTAATACTTTATTGCATTCGGGTAAGTCCGTACGGCATCGAGCGGCAACTTTTGTGCAATGCGGGAGCTGACAATCCGCGCGGTGGCGAGACGGGCTCGGCAAGCTTTACCGCCAGGACAACCACTACGTGGACCTGGCTGTCCCGGAGTGAAAGCAATATCACGAGTCGCGACTGCTTTTCCAATGTTGCTTCCCTATACTTTGAACACGACGGCTGCAAGCCAATCAACTGATCATTAGGCAGCCTGACGATCGAACAAGCGCGAAAAAGCGCGCGTTGTTCCACGCGATGGGGTGGCACATCGCGTGCGTCGCGGCGCAGCAGCGCCAATCTGGAGCGAGACATGAGCCTGACTGCACCTGCCGCATCCGAGACGGGCCACCACGACGACCCCGTGCGTCCCCGGCCGGCGACGTCGGCACTGGCACTCGCTGCCTTGGGTGTCGTCTACGGCGATATCGGCACGAGCCCGCTCTATACACTGCAGACCGTGTTCGATCCGGTGAACGGGCTTACGTTGAATGCGCTCAATGTGGTCGGCATCGTGTCGTTGATCGTCTGGTCGCTGACAGTCGTCGTCTCGCTCAAGTACGTCGCGCTGATTTTGCGAGCGAACAATCACGGCGAAGGCGGCATCATGGCGCTGCTGGCGCTGGCTGCTTCGTCGGTGACGACGCGGGCCCGGTTGCGTCGTACGCTGCTGGCCGTCGGCATCATGGGTGCAGCGCTCTTCTATGGCGACAGCGTGATCACGCCTGCCATCTCGGTGCTGAGCGCGGTTGAAGGGCTGGAGGTCGCCGCGCCGTTTCTGAAGACGTGCGTGATACCCGTGACACTGGCTGCGTTGATTACGCTGTTCCTGATGCAAAAGCGCGGCACGGCCGGTATCGGCAAGATTTTCGGGCCGGTGATGGTGCTCTGGTTCGTGGTGCTTGCCGTGGTGGGCGTCGTCAACATGACGAAAGCGCCCGCGATACTCGTCGCACTCAATCCGTTCACCGGACTCGCATTCTGCCTGCATCACCGGTGGCTGGCCTTCGTTGCGTTGGGTGCGGTCGTGTTGTCGCTGACGGGCGCCGAAGCGCTGTATGCGGACATGGGCCATTTCGGTGCGAAGCCGATCCGGCTGACCTGGTTCGGGCTGGTGTTCCCCGCACTCGCGCTGAACTACATGGGGCAGGGCGCGTTGCTGCTTGCCGAGCCGGGGGCGCTGCAGAATCCGTTTTACCGGATGTTCCCGCAATGGGCGCTGTATCCGATGATCGCGCTCGCGACGATCGCGACCGTCATCGCCTCGCAGGCCGTGATCTCGGGTACGTATTCGATGACGAAACAGGCGATGCAACTCGGCTTCCTGCCACGGATGAACGTCGTCTACACGTCGGAAAGGGAGATGGGGCAGATATACGTGCCGGGCATCAACTGGACGTTACTGGCTGCCGTCGTGGCGGCCGTGCTCGGCTTCGGATCGTCGACGGCGCTCGGCTCCGCATACGGTATCGCGGTGACCGGCACGATGCTGATTACAACGATTCTCACCTTCTTCGTGGTGCGCTATGCGTGGCATTACAACTGGTGGCTGTGTGTCTTCGCGACGCTGTTTTTCTTTATCATCGACGCGACATTCTTCTCGGCGAATCTGCTGAAACTCACGCAAGGCGGCTGGTTCCCGCTGCTCGTCGGCCTGATCATCTACACGGTCATGGCGACATGGGGGCGCGGCTGGGAAATGATGCGCGCCGAAGCACGCGTGAGGGCTGGGACGACACCGCTGGGGCCATTCCTCGCGACGCTGCTTGCCCGTTCACCGACGCGGGTCGACGGCACGGCGATCTTCCTGTCGGCTGATCCCGATGGAGTCCCGCACTCGCTGCTCAACAACCTGATGCACAACCGCGTGCTGCACGCGCGCGTGGTTTTCCTCACAGTGAATAACGAGGAGATACCCTGGGTGCCGGCGAGCCAGCGGGTGAGCATCCAGTCGCTCGGATCGGACTGCTACCGCATCACGATCACCTATGGCTTCATGGATGAGGTTGATCTGCCGCGCGCATTGGAGATATGCAAGACGTCGGGCCTGGCCTTCGAGCCCGCGGACACCTCTTATTTCCTCAGCCGTGCCACCGTGGTGCCCACACGCGACAGCGGCATGGCCATGTGGCGCGAGCGGCTGTTCGCGGTCATGCTGCAGAACGTCGGCAATGTCGCGGCCTATTTGAAGCTGCCTGCCAATCGGGTGATCGAGTTGGGCGCGCGCGTGGAAATATGAGGCGCTCATGCGGGTCGAGCGAATCGGCGGGATTCAATACAACTGTCGTAGCCTGCACGAGTAGTTAACTCGACAGGCCTCTACGCGATGCCGCCATAGTCGGCTTGAACAGAGGTCTACGCCCGCCGATCGGCCGAGGTCCGGAAAACGTCGCACTGATGCTCCGAAAATTGCGCCGCGGCGGTACGTTTCGAGCGTCAGGCTGACTTGTGCATCAATGCGCGTATCGCTTGCGCCGCCCTCGGATGTCCCATGTCCGAGGCGACGAAATGGGCCACTTTGCGATCAGCGAGTCCGATGGTCACGTAGTCGTTCGGTGCTTTCGTGTTGAGTCCGTCCGATGCCGAGTGATATTCGATGCGCAACTGCGCCGCGGTGACGACGAGGCGCAGATAGCCGTAATTGCTGTCGTCGTAGTTTTCAAGCACGACCTGATCCATAGTCGCGGACGCTGCTTGCAGAATCTGCGGCGCCCGGATGGCGGGCGCGCCATGCGCGGCGAGCTTGATCAAACCATGTCCGCCGTTGCCGCACACGAGGTAGGGAATCTGCGTGCCGTCGGCGTTGCGCGTGCGCGTGAAGCGCTGATAGTTGTGCGCATGGCCGGAGAGGAAAGCATGGGGCCAGACGCCGTTGGCTTCGCACACTGCGTCGATCTGCGCCAGCATGGCGGTGCTCGATCCATGTCCTCCCGCGCAGTAGGGCGGATGGTGATCCGCGAACAGCAGGGCCCCCGTGAAATTCTCCGCCTTGACGCGTTTGAGCGCGGCGTCGAGAAAATCGAGCTGAGTGCGTCCGATGTGGGGGTCCGAGATCACGCCCGGATCTTCGAGCGTGTTGCTGTACAACGCCAGCACGCGCACGAACGGCGCCTCGAACGTGAAGAACACGCCGGGCTGAATTTGCGCGGTACGCGATAGCCCACCGGCTTCCGGCGTCGCTGTAAAGGACTCCGCGCAAAAATTGCGCAGGAACGCGGCAAGGCTCGCGGCGTGCGCCTCGGGCGACACCATCCCGTCGTGATTGCCCGCGCAGGCGAGGATCGGCGCCGGATAGTTCCTGTACGGTTCGTAGAACTGATCGTAGTAGTACGCGCCTTCGCCGAAGCTATAGACCACATCGCCGAGCATCAACGCGAACTGCGGCACTTCCGCGGCGTTGGTTTCGTTGAAGTCGGCGGTCAGTTTATCGGCAACTTCGTTCTGGGTCGCGGGGCCCTTCGTATTGCCGCAGTCGCCCAGCGAATGAAAAACGAGTTGTCCGGCGGCTGTGATCCTGTCGATCGCGCCGGTGTTGCCGCCCATGACTTCGACGAGGGAGAGCCGAGGTTCCAGGCCGCCTCTCGGCGCGGGAAACGGCAATGGAAACAGCTTGTGTTCCGCATTGAGCTTGTCGATCTCCTTGTACGCGGCGGCGTCCGACGGATGAGGCACACGAAACACCGTCGGATCGGCAGTCGGCTGGGGCTGCGCGAATACGGGCCTGTTCAGCACGCGCGACTGGGGCGCGGCGGCGGTGGCGAGCCATGCAGCGTGGTCTGCGCGCCCGCCACCCGTGGCGGACTTGCTGGCCTGAGCTGTGGCCTTGGTGGCCGTCTTTTTCTTGCCTTCTGCTTTCACTGTGATTTCTTTCGTCTTCGTTTTTGGTTTCGACTCGCGTTTTGCCGACATGAGCGCCTCCTGAGGAACAGTAAGCGGGGAAGGGGGCAACGGTGTCCGCCCTCGCATCCATCCAACGCTACGACACGCACATTGCGGGAAAGTGTCACGAGCGAGCCGAGCCGGTTCGCTGCCTCGAATGTGGCGCGCGGCGGCCGCATGCCGCAGGGCCCGCAACGGTTGATGTGGGATCAGGGCTCGCTGCGCGCGAAGCACCCGCAAGAGTAAGCCCGGATTTCGCGCGTGACGAATGCAACAGATGCAAACGATCTTCAAGCGGACCGCCCACCGCTAGCGAAACGCTCGTCGATAATCCGTTTGTAGCCACGCGGCTGTGTCTGACCTGGCGCGAAACCTCGAAGCTAATACCGGTGGCTGCCGCCGCAATGGCGCAGGCTCTTGCGCGAGGGCGCAGGCCACACGGAACGCGCCGGCGGATCGGCGCCATCGCGATCTGCCCGTCAAGGATCCGCAACACGCCTTAATTTTTTCGAGCGCGTCCACGCCGCGCAGAGGCTCCATTGCGTTCGGAACCGTGGGACAGAAGTCGGGCGAGGAGCGGACGTTCAGCACGCCTTCCTGGGATGTCGACGACCGTGCAGAACATTGCTCGTTACCATCGCAGGTGTACGTTCCTCTGGCCCCGGGCCAAAGTCGTCCGCCTTTGGACACCGTTGTAGGTCGCGGTGACCTGATAGGCACTGTCCGGCCCAGAAATAAAGCAGCGTGGGCCGTCGGCCTTGAACGAGGCAACTTCCTCGTCATTGCGCGAGAGTGTGACATCTACACCCGCCAGGTACTTACCACGCGAACCCTGTGTGAATAGTAGCCCCCTGTCGAAATTTCCGGCCTGCGCACGCATCGCCTGCTGTTCATCCTGGCCTACGCCGCCGCACAGATAGGTGATCTGGCCAATCGTGCGCGGTTCAAGATTGGCCGCCTGCGCAGGTTGCCATGTAGCTATAGCAAGCGCGGCAACCACCCGCGCGCAAAGACGGGAATGAGAACCCATCGAGCCATCAGAGACGGCAGCGTTGTCGGCAGTATTGCATTTGAGATCGCGAGCGCGCATGGGTGCCCCCAAGTAGTCGGTCCTGGAGATCAAAATATATGTCAAAACCAGGGACGTTACTAACTTAAAAGTGAACACGCTCACGGGTTACGACCGGTAAAGCCGAGTCGATAGCATGCTTGTCGAAGATGCATCAATGTGCAGCTTGAAATCGTCACGTGTAGCACCGCCCGTGAACGGCGTAACGTTGCCAACGCTATTGCAAGTCGAAGGCGCTAAAGCAGCGCGTGAGTTGCACGGAGCGTCGGCTCCTCTTGCAACATTCACGGCGGCAAACGGCCAGCACCTCCCGTCGCCGCCTCGAAGAGTTAGTACCCCTTTGTATAGAGCGACAGATGGTTACTCACCGACGTTACGCCCGGCACACCCTTCGCCACATCCGCGGCCTGCTGGATCTGAGGACCGTCCGGCACGCTGCCGGATAATGTCACGACACCGGCGCGCGCCTTGACAAATACGTTCGACACGTTGAAGTTGGGCGCTTTCGACAACGCCTTGCGTACATCGCGAGCCAGCTGCTTGTCCGCTGGCGTCGCCTTGCCTGAACTTGCAGCCGGACTCGACGCCATCGGCATGGCGTTGCTGGCTTGCGCGTAGACATTCGACGCCAGCGTCGCGCATCCCACGACGACGAGCAGATTCATAACGCTGCATGCTTTCACGATTCCTCTCCTGTTCGGCCTGGCAGTGGTGAGTCAAAGATAGCCAACATTGCGCTTCTAACAAAGCCGCTTGCACGATTAAGGGAAAACCCGCGTCCAGACGCGCGCCCGTTGGCAGGCTGATCACCCGACCGTGTCGTAGTTTGAGCAGCTAGTGCGGGTGACGACTGGGGCATGGTAACGACGAAGGGTATCTGAATCCGTCGCGAGCTGCCTACGAACGCTCCTGTTTCCTTCTTCACAGGATTTTGCCAACACGCGGCGCATATGTGTTGGGTGAACACCATCACGCCTCTATCTCGCTGACTTCGAAGTCATCAACCAGCGCCCGCCCTGGACTGGCACGGCACGTCGATGTCAGGCAGTTAAAGGGCCCACACGCGACTTCGCCGTAAGTGTGGCCCGTTCTGTGCATGACAGCGGCATAAGGTGAGTCAGTGTTCGGTTGCTTCGACCGACATGGTTGCCGCATCGACGCGTGGCGGAATGCTTTTTGCCTGTGCGCGCGCCGCGACCAGGAACGCATTGGGGTTTCCGAGTCCGATCGCTGTGCGCTGGGACCTGTTTCGAAGCGAGGGAGAGGCGCGCCTGCAACATCCTCGTCCGATTCAAGTCGGGCGGCGTGGCCTGTCTCGATGTTGGCTCCAGTGGCGCACTGGGTGTGCTGGAGACGGTGGACGGATTCTTTTCCTCGTAGACGGAGTGAATACCAATGGGACCCAGAAAGTACCTCCTGGTGGCGGCCATGCCGACGCCCAACGGTGCGCTACACCTGGGGCACGTGGGCGCGCAATATCTGCCGCTGGATGTGTTTCGCAGGTATCAGGAGCAGCAGGGCAACCGGGTGGCGTATTACGGCGGCTTCGATGTCTTCGACAACGCGGTCTGCGTCGCGGCGCAACGCAATGGTCGCACGCCGCAGGAACACGCAGCGGTCGTCACGTCCCAGATCACGGCAGAGCTTCAGTATCTCGACATTCACATCGATGGGCTGATCAACTATGCCGACGCGGCTCACTCCGCGCTCGCGCGCCAGTTGGTGGGGCAGTTGCGCGAGACGTACGGCTCTCGAGTGAGCAGCCGTGTGGCGAAATTTCCATTTGACGAGACGGGACGACCCCTTGGCGGGAACTGGCTTCGCGGCCGCTGCGCCCATTGCAAAGCAGCCGTCAAGGGATACGCCTGCGACCTGTGCGGCCGCTCGCTGTTGCCGTCCGAGCTGATCGACCCTGAGACGATCGACGGTTCGGCGATCCACTGGCATGCCGTCGCCCTTGAATTCGTGACCGCGCCCGTTCAAGGGCTGCGTGCCTATCTCGAGTCTCTCCCTTGCGCGCGGCCGTACCTGCCTCTCGTGACCGGACGTCTGGATGCGCCCGAACTGCGCTTGCAATGGACGAATGTCGACAGCTGGGGTCTGTCGCTGGGCGGGGGAGCGGTCGTCTATAACCGCAACTTCACACTGGTGGAGCAGTTGCTCCTCGGCGACCTCGCTCGCGCGCGCCTCGATCTGAAAGAAAACGCCTTCTGTGCCGCGAGCGATGTGGTTTCCATCCTGGCTTACGGCAAGGACAACGCCGGGTTACTGCTGGCCGACATCCCCGCGCTTGCAATGGCCACCGGCTATTACCAGCCGTACACGTATCAGTGGATCAGCCCTTTCTACAAGCTCGACAGCCGAAAAATGTCGACCAGCGGCAACCACGCCATCTGGGTGCGCGATGCCAGCGGCAGCGATGCCGAAGCGATCCGCATGTATGTCTGCCGCAAGTTCGACGTGCGGCGAGACGTCGATCTGTCTCTAGCCGAACTTTGCGGCGAAGAGGTGGCTCACGCCAGGCTGGTCGATCTGGTGCGCTCTGCGATCGCTCAGGCATCCAGAACTGGGCGTCCGTCCGATGGTGTTAGTGGGGTTCTGGCACGCCTGCGGGCAACGGTGCGCGATGCCATGCAGGATGGCATCGCCGACATTGCCGTCTTTCCTCGGGCCATCGACGAGTGGGTGTCATTGCGGCCGTCGGCGAGTGCCACCCAGTGGCTGCTCGGACTTGCGGAGCTGGCCGCGCCCTTGTTGCCCCGCCTCACGCGTGAGATCGACGAGCACATGGAGGTCTCCCGATGAGCACGCGTGGAGGCGCTCGTCTGATGCTCGCGGCAACCGTCGGGAACCTGGCCGATGGCGTCCGGGTGTCCGCGTTCCCGCTGCTCGTCGCGGGACTCTCGACCTCGCCGTTCGTCGTCGCGTTGAGCACGGCGCTCACGCACCTGCCGTGGCTGCTTTTTGCGCTGTACGCGGGCCTGATGGTGGACCGGCACGGCGCGAGGCGTGCGCTCGTGCTGTCGCATGGAACGCGGGCCCTGTTCATGCTGCCGGCCCTGGCAGTGGCTGCCTCCGGGGGGCGGGTGGCGCTGCTGCTGGTAGTCATCTTCGCCGTGGGTGTGCTGGAGGTGTTCGTCAACACGGCTGAGCCGACCCTCGTGCCAGCAGTCGTGGAGGCCGATGCGCTGGCCAGCACCAACGCAAGCTTGAGCGTCATCGAGCTGGTGATGAACTCATTCCTCGGCGTCGCATTGGGCGCCGTGCTGTTCGCGCTCAGCAAGTGGCTTCCATTCGTGATCGTCGCAATCGCCTATTGCGGAGCAGCGGTCCTGTTCAGCACGCTGAAGCCGCGTGAGATTCGCACGGCGGAGTCCCATGGACAGTGGGGAGACAGTCTCCTCGACGGGGCTCGCTTCGTGTGCAGCAACAGAATCCTGCTGACGCTCGCCGTCGTGACGGGACTGGCAAACTTTGCGATGACCGCGTTCTTCAGCGTCCTCGTGCTCTATGTACGCCGGTTCGGATATGACACCCAGTACCTTTTTGCCGCGTCGCTCACCGCAGTGTCGGCCGGCTCCGTCCTCACGCCGGGGCTCATCGGCCCGGCGCGCCGCTGGCTTGGCGACGCCTGGGTGTTGCGCGGTTCAATCGTTCTCCTTACAGTCGCCCTCGGCATCGTTGCCACTGCGGGCCGCCTGCCGTTGGCATTGGCAGGGTTCGTCGCGATCGGCGTGGCGGTTGGCCTGTGGGGAGCGGTTGCGGTGACGTTTCGCCAGGAGGTGGTGCCGGAGCAGTTGCTGGGGCGGGCCAACGCCCTCTATCGCCTGGTTTCCTACGGCAGCGCGCCGTTGGGCGCACTGTTCTCGGGGGTGATGTCCGAGTTCGCCGGCGTGCCGCAGACCTGCACGGCGGCCGCCATCCTGACCCTGTTGTGCTGGCCGCTCCTGCCCCTCGTCTCACACAGCCAGATGACCCACATGCGCCAACTGGGCGCGACCCTGAAGGAGAACGTTTCGTGAAGATCCTGATCCTCAATAACTGGAGTGGCCTGATGCACTTCTTCCACCAGTACGTGGACCATGATTTGCACGAAGTCCACTACCTGTGTGACGACAGCGGCGTCAAGGCGGTACGCACTTTCCTCGACCCGGACCACATCCACGGGATGACCGTCGTCAAGGACTTCGACCAGCACGACGAGATGCTGAGGGCCGCATTGAGCTTGCATGAAGCGTTTGCGTTCGAGCGCGTCGTCGGCGTTGACGAATTCAGTGTGCTTCCGGCTGCCCGCATCCGGGACGAACTGGGTATCCCCGGTCCACGCGCTGCGGATGTGGAGCTCTATCGTGACAAGCGGCTGATGAAGCGTCGCGTGGCGCAAAGCGGCATCCGTGTTCCGCGCGAGCTGCCGACGACGGTCGATGCCGATTCGTTCGTGCCGTGCGTGGTGAAACGTCCGGACGGCGCCGCCGCCATCGGCGTCACGATCTGCCACAGCGCGGAGCAGGCTGCGGCCGCGCTCGCCGCCGCCACGTCTTCGGTGCTCGTCGAGGAGTTCGTCGAAGGCGAGGTCTTCCATATTGACGGCGGGTATCGCGATGGCCAGATCGTCTGCGTGCCCCACGCGTATACCAACACCTGCTATCAGCACTACGTGAACGCCCAGCCTATCGGATCGGTGAAGGTCGATGAGCCTGTCCTGAGTCGGCGTCTGGTCGAATTCGCTGAAAACGTCGTCAACGCGTTGCCACTGCGCGAAGGGGTATTCCACCTCGAAGTGGTGCGTAACCAGGCCGACGATCTGGTCTTTCTGGAGATCGCTTGCCGGGTGGGTGGCGGCGAGATTTACCGCAATTTTATCGATGTCTACGGCATGGACCTGCTGAGGTTTCACATCGAGACCGATCTGGGCCTGCAGCCCCGGCTGCGGCAGCTGGGACGCAACGCTGCTGCCGGCTGGCTACTGATGAACTTCGCGCAGCGGCCCCGCACGTTGACCGGCTTCCACTGCGCCGCGTTGTCCGCGGAGAACTGCATGTACGCGATGCGCTCGGTCAAGCTGGGGCGACAGATCGAGCACGCCTACGACTACATCGCGTTCGCCCTGCGCGCGGCGACCTCCGAGGACATCCGCCGCAGTATCGACGAATTGATCGCCAAGGTTCAACTCGTGACGGAGCCGGTGCGATGAGTTGCCAGAACGCCATGCCGCCCGACGGGCCGATCGCAAATCAGTCGGGTGCGAGTCAAACCGTCGCCGTGCGGCCTCGCATGCTGAGGACACGCGAGGAATTGATGGCCTACGACCCCGAGCGCGAGCCGTGGGCCCAGCAGCTATCGAGGCGGTACACCCACCACTCACAGCTCGCCGGAATTTTGGAGCATGTGGAGGACGTGCCAGAAGGGCTGTATTCGATGTTCAACTTCAGGGTCACGCCGTACATGGCGCAGCTGATGGATCCCATCGACCCGTCGTGCCCGATCCGCAGGCAGTATTTGCCCACGGGCAACGAACTCGTCATCCGCTCCTATGAAGTGCGGGACTCGCTGGCCGAGGACAACTCGATCGGGGAGCCGGGGTCGCCGGTGGTGCACAGATACCCGCAGCGCGTGTTGTTCCTCGTGCAGAACACGTGCGGCGCGTACTGCCGGTACTGTACCCGCAAGCGCATGGTGTCCGACGCCGACGCGGCCATCACCGGCCACGCTATCGATGCAGGTATCCGGTACATCGCCTCGCATCGGGAGATCGAGGACGTGCTGCTGAGCGGCGGAGACCCGCTGATCCTCAGCGACAAAAAGCTCGACGCGATTCTCGCCAGGCTCCGTGCCGAAGCCCCGCATGTGAGGCTCCTGCGGATCGGCTCGCGTCTGCCGGTCCAGCTTCCGACACGCATCACCGAAGAGCTCTGCGAGCTGCTGTCCCGGCATGACGTGCAGATGCTCAACCTCCACATCAACCACCCGAAGGAGATCACGCCGCTGCTGGTGCGCCGGCTGGCGATGCTCCGCAGGGCGGGAGTCATGCTCGGCAACCAGTCGGTGCTGCTGCGCGGCGTCAATGACAGCGTCGCTATCCAGCGGGAACTGTGCATGCGGCTGGTCGAGATCGGCGTACGTCCCTACTACGTCTACTCCAACGATAGCGCCCAGGGCAACTGGCAGTTCACGGTGCCGCTCGCGGAGATGACCGAGATCGCCCGGGGACTGCGCGGCTGGATCAGCGGACCGGCGGTGCCGACCTTCGTCGTGGACGGCACGGGCGGCCTCGGGAAAATGCCGGTGCTGCCGGCCTACGTCATGCAAGATGGGGAGACGGGGGAGGTGTGGGCCACCAATTACGAGGGCCAGCGGTCTCGACAGCGGAACCTCGAGCAGCCAGCGAATCTTCAGTTGTGCGAGAGATCTTGAATCACGGGAGCGTATCGACATGAATCAGAACAGCATGGAGTTGGTGGTTGACTCCGACTTCACCAGCCCATGGGCCTTGAGCGCCTACGCGGCGCTCACCCACAAGGGCCTTGAGTTCTCGGTGCGCTCGGTCGATCTGGCGCAGCGCCAGAACCGGGAGCCCGAATTCGCGGACCCCTCGCTCACGGCGCGGGTACCACTGCTGCGCCACGGCGACTTCTTCCTCACCGAGTCGTCAGCGATCGCGGAGTATCTGGAGGATCTGCTGCCACCTCCGGATGCTCCATCCCTGTATCCGCAGGACACTCGTGCGCGAGCCCGCGCGCGTCAGTTGCAGGCGTGGCTGCGCAGCGACCTGCAGCCCATCCGGAACGAGCGTCCCACCGAAGTCATCTTCGTCAGCCCCTCGCACAAGCCGCTATCGGCTCGTGCCAGTGCCTGCGCGCGGCATCTGTGCGAGGTCGCGGGGAAACTCCTTCCTCCGGGTGACGCCAATCTGTTTGGGAAGTGGAGCATCGCTGACCTGGACCTCGCTGTGATGCTCATGCGCCTCGTGGTCAATGACGATCCCGTCCCGCAACGGCTTGTCGAGTATGTCGAGGCACAGTGGCAAATCGACCCGGTGCAGCGCTGGCTGCGCGCCCGTTCGGCATGACCTTCTTTTCACGCACTGACCCATGGAGTTCATCATGACGATCGACTGGATCACGCAAGAGCGTCACGAGCAAGCGCTTGAGGCCGCCGCAGCCGGCGACAAGCCCATCTTGATCTACTTCCACAGCATATCGTGCGACGGCTGCCTGCGGCTGGAGCGAGAGGTGCTGTCCGACGAGGCAGTCCAGAGCGCAATCGGCAAGGCCGCCATCCCGCTGTGGGTCGAGGTTGAACAGGGGAGGGTGGACACGCGTGTCTCTTCCCTCGTAGGCAGTCACATCTTCATCATGTCGCCGGTGGTGCAACTCATCTCCTTCCACGGAGACATCTTCCACAAGTTCCTCGGTGCGCCGCTGCACACGCGGCTGGATCTCGGATATACCCGGGTGCACCACGACGTAGCCGGGGACATCGGCGTCGCGCAGTTCCTTGGTCAGCTTCATCTGGGCGTGGGCAAGCGCCACCTGTTCAACGGTGACTTCGCGCTTGCCGCTCAGGCGCTGAGCGAGGTAGTCGCGCAGGCTACCGACTCGCTGACCTATGAGGAAGCGCGCTATTGGCTACCCGTTGCGCAAAACAACGGGCGCTATCCGGAGGAAACCTGTGCCCGTCCGATCGCAACGGCACTGCCGGCGCTGTCGGAGATTGCCAACGAGGTGCGGCGTTTCTGCTCGCTGCTGACAGCGATCCCCGATACGGAGCTAATGGCCGACTGGCCCGGTACGCCAGGGGAAGGCGGTTGGGCGCACTACTCCGACTGTCTTCGCGAAGTCTGTCTCGGCGTCTATCAGACGCTGTTGGACTCCGGCAACGCCGCGGCGGAATTGCGGCAATCAAAAAGTGTTCCGCCAACGCAGGCCCAGTTGATCCTGCGGCACTGGCAGGCGTCGTACCGTTCCCTGCAAGGCACGCTACATGGTCTGCGCCTTGGCGACTGGGACCGCCAACATTTGCATGAGAACTATTCGCTGGGCAAGCAGCGCACGATCCGCAATAACGTCGTGCACTGCGTGATGGCGGAGTTCTGGGCGCACGGGTCGGCGATCCGCAACGCCCGCGCGGCTTTCGCGGGCGTCAAGCATGATGGCGCCAGACCGGTGGATGCTGTCTGGAAGAAGTACGGGCCGCCGCCCGCCAACTTCGGAACGGTCACAGATCTGCTGCAGACCTGGGAGCTGCGTCACAACGAACTGCTTGATGAGTTAGCGGGGGTCACGGACGCCGAGCTGGGCTTCGAGCGTAGCTGGTGGGAAGAGTCAGCCGTGAGCGTGCGTTTCCGGCTCAATCGTCTGGGTTGGCACCTGCAGGACCATGCCGCGGTGCTGGAGACGATCTGCGAGCGCATGGGCCGTGTGCGCACTGAAACCGAGCGCCTCGCAGTCCGGATCTACACCGCGCTTGGCACGGCTGAGGGCGCAATGATCGGACTGTCCAGCGACGAGAAACGCGGCCTCTTCTCTGACGCGGTGGCGATCCTGCGTCGCAAGGGCGATGAGCTGCAGGCTTTTTACGCCCGGTTCTGGGATGACGCGCAACTCGCGCACTCCGAAAACGGTCCACGAGCGGACGATCATTCGCATGTCTAATCACGGGCTTCGTCCTGACATTTTGACGATCGGCCTGCAATTCAGCGCCAACGCCACTGACTCCAACTCCAACGCAAGCGCCAGCTCAACCGGTTTTGGCAAACCCCCCCCGCAGTCATGCCCGCAATGAACTGCGCAGTCGTGATGAGCATGGACCTCAGTGGCGTGACGGACGGCACGGTCACGATGACATCCGCGACGGTGCTGCCCGCCGGAACGGTCGTGGGCAAAACACCTTGCCCGCCCCGGTGTGCGACGTGAAGGGAACGATCGGGCCGGGCGCGTCGTTGTTCGAGTTGCAGTTGCCCACGCAAGTCTGGACACAGCGCTATTTGCAGGCCGGTTGTGGCGGCCTTTGCGGCAACCTGTCGGTCAATGCGCCGATGGCTTCGACATGCGTGCCCGTAACCAACAGGCAGATCGCGATGGCCGCGACCGACATGGGTCATGAAGGCGGCCACGACGGCTCATGGGCGCTCAATGCGCGGGCCAAGGTCGATTTCGCGTATCGCGGCGAGCACGCAACCGCACGGGTAGCCAAGGCGATCATCAACAAGTTCTACGCGCGGCCCGCGAAGTACTCATACATCGACGGCTCCTCCGATGGCGCCCGCGAGGCGTTGATGGAAGCACAGCGTTTGCCGGACGACTTCGACGGTATAGCCGCAGGGGCGCCGGCCAACGACCTGATCGTGCAAACCACACTTCCCCACGCGTGGCCCGCGGTGATCAACGTCGATCCGAAGACCGGCAAGTACATTCTGCTCGGGCGAGCGAAATCTCGACCTTCACCAACCGTTCACCAGATCGCCGGAAGAATATCCACGAACAGTATTTTCACGATCGTCATCGCGGGGAAAATCATCGCGTAGCCGATGTCCGGCTTGTCGGTCGGCGTGAGCTTGTTGGCGAACGCGAGGATCGCCGGATTGCCGCACGCGCCCGTGACGATGCCCGCCACTTCATCGAAAGGCAGCCGGTACACCAGCAGCCCCAGAATCAGAATCGGCACCACCAGCGCAAGCAGCACGAGCGCGCCCAGGCCGAGCATCAGCAGACCCGTTTGCGAGACTGTCGCGGCAAATCGCGGCCCCGACGACATGCCCACTTGCGCGAGGAAAATCGTCAGTCCGAGATTGCGCACCACGAGGTTCGCGGGCAGCGGCATGGTCCAGTGAATGCCGCCGGTGTGGCGCACTTTGCCCAGCACGAGTGCCACGATCAGCACACCGCACAAACCGAGCGAAAGCTTGCCGATGCCCGGCAGCGGAAGCTGGATCGCGCCGACCAGGAAGCCGAGCGCCATGCCGAGGCCGACCGAGATATAGCTGAATTCCGCGGTGCCCTTGATCGAATCGCCAAAGTACCCGCGCAGTGCCGCAAATGCGGAGCGCTTCGTCAGCAGCCCGACGCGGTCGCCGTATTCCAGCACCAATTCGTGGTTCGGCATGATGTCGGCGTCGCCGCGCCGCACATGCGCGACGATCGACCCTTCGGGCAGTGTCAGCTCGCCGAGCGCGCGGCCCACCACGCTCGCGCGCGAGGCGAACACGCGCAGATAATCCAGGTCGCCGCGATCGCGCAGCATGCGGCCGGGCGCCGTCTCGCCCAGACGCTTGCGGGTTTCGGCAAGCGCCGCGCCGTTCGGACTGACGGCGAGCACGACGTCGTTCTCCGTCAGCACGAGTTCGGGCGAGGCCGTCGCATTGTGATGAGCGCTGCGCACCGCGACAATCTGTACGTTGGCGGGCAGCGCGGGGAACGCTTCGGCGAGCGTCTTGCCGAAAAAGTCTGGATTGCGCAGCGCGATTTCGAGAATTTCGAGGCCGGCGTTCGTGGCGGCCGCGATCTTCTGCGGACGGATCAGAAACGCCAGGTAGAGCAGCAGGATCGGACCGGCCACGCCGAATGGATAGGAAACCGAATAGCCGACCGCCGCATCGTCGTTGCCGAGCGTCGCAATCGCCG
Source organism: Paraburkholderia sediminicola (assembly GCF_046026895.1). Classification (GTDB taxonomy): domain Bacteria; phylum Pseudomonadota; class Gammaproteobacteria; order Burkholderiales; family Burkholderiaceae; genus Paraburkholderia; species Paraburkholderia sediminicola_C. Next base: position 139,279 of record NZ_JAQQEU010000010.1, on the reverse strand, counting down.
CTTGCAGCGCGGCGGTGCTGGTGCCGGCGCCGGCAAACAGACCGAGCGCATAGCCCGGGTTGAGTTGCAGGATCTTGTGGATCGCGACACTCATCGCGCCCGCGCACAATACGCCGATCAGCGCGAGCAGATTTGCGCGCCTGCCGGACGCGCTGGTCAAGCCGAGAAAGAACTGGGCGCCGTATTGGACCCCGACGGTGTAGAGGAAGAGCGCGAGCCCGAGCGTGCCGACCATCGGCGCGGGCGCGGATTTCGGCGCGAACCAGCCGGCCGCCAGCGCGACGAAGAGCACCGCGCCGACGCCGAGCGAAAAACCCTTGATATTGAATTCACCGATGAAATAGCCGATTGCGACGGTGAAGAACAACGTCATCAACGGCTGATGCTCGAGAAGCGTCTTCAGGAAATCCACGTTCCCTCCGCTAGCGGTTCAGACTTCGGCTCGTGCTGGTCCTTGCGGCTGTGATGCGTGTTCCAGATACGGTAGAGCGGCGATTCGTGACGCGGCCCCAGCATACCAATCTAACAGAATTACGGCTTGGCTTCTCTATCGCCGGCGCGCGGCGGCGGCCGCCGGGCCTGCGCGCCGCGCGAGACCGGCTGTGTCGGCCGCGCGCGCATCAGGCAGCCCCGAGCGCCACGAACCGCTCCAGATGATGGTCCTCGTCACCCAACTGGTGATCGATCATCACCAGACGCTTCGCATAGTGAGCAAGCGGCAGCTCCCACGTCATGCCGATCCCGCCATGCAACTGGATGCATTCTTCCGCGACCCGCGTGCCGATTCTGCCGATGCTGTATTTCGCCGCCGACAGCGCGCGCTCACGCACGCGGCGCTCGGCGCCGAGCGCCGCGGCCGCGTTGATCACCGCCGAGCGCGCCTGCTCAATTTCGAGCAGCAGATCGGCCATCCGATGCTGCAACGCCTGGAAGCTGCCGATCGGCACGCCGAACTGCTTGCGCGTGCGCAGATAGTCGAGCGTGTGGTCCTTCGCGATATCCATCGCGCCGAGCGCTTCGGCGCACAGCGCAAGCACGCCGCAGCCGATCGCGTATTCGAGCGCCGCGAAACCGTCGCCCGCCGCGCCGAGCAACGCGTCGTCGGCGAGCGTCACGTTGTCGAACGTCACCTCGGCGGCGCGTGCGCCGTCGATCTTGCGATAGCCGCGCACGCCGACGCCGTGCGCGTCGCGCGGCACGAGAAAGAGCGTGATGCCGTCTTGCGCATCGTCGGTGCCTGCGGTGCGCGCCGACACGAGAAAGTGCGACGCGTGTTCGCCATGCTGGACCACCGCTTTCGCGCCGTTCAGTTGCCACCTATCGCCGCTGCGCTGAGCCCGCGTCGTCACGCGCGACAATTCGTAGTGAGAGTCCGGCTCGCCGTGCGCCAGCGCGACGATCCGCGAACCGTCGATCAATCCGCCAAGCGTCGCTTTTTGTACGTCGTTGCCGCTGAGCGCGATGGCGCGCCCGACGATCAGGGTATCGAGAAACGGCTCGACCACGAGGCCGCGGCCGAGGCTTTCGAATACCACCGCGATGTCGAAGCCGCCGCCGCCAAACCCGCCATCCGCTTCATCGAACAGCGCGCCGATCACGCCAAGCCCGGCGAAGCGGTGCCATAGATCGCTGCTGAACCCTTGCGCCGAGCGCGCGATCCGGTCGCGCGTGGCGAAGGCGTACTGCTCGCTGACGAAACGGTTGAGCGTATCCGCCAGCATGCGGCGGTCTTCGGTGTGCTGGAAATTCATGACGTGCGCCCCTTACAGTCCCAGGATCATTTTGGAAATGATGTTCTTCTGGATTTCGTTCGAGCCGCCGAAGATCGACAGCTTGCGGTTGTTGAAGTAGAGCGATGCGGCGCTCGCGGCTTCTTCGGGGCCGACCGGCGTGCCTTCGAAGCCGTCGTGCAAGGCTTCCTCGACGAACGGCTGCGCATACTGCCCCATCGCGCGGCGCGTGAGCGACGAGATTTCCTGGCGGATCTCGGTGCCGCGAATCTTCAGCATCGAACTTTCGGCGCCGGGCACGCCGCCGCCCGCCACGGCCGCGATCACGCGCAGGTTGGTGGTCTTCATGTTCTCCAGGTCGATCTCGACGCGCGCCATGCGTGCCGCGAATGCCGGGTCTTGCGCCAAAGGCTTGCCGTTGCGGCGCTGCTTCGCGGCGATCTTGCGCAGACGATTGAAGGCGGCCACCGAAAAGCCGACGCCCGCGATATTCGTGCGCTCATACGTGAGCAGATACTTGGCGTAGGTCCAGCCCTTGTTCTCTTCGCCGATGAGATTCGCAGCCGGCACGCGCACGTCGGTGAAAAACACTTCGTTGACTTCGTGCTCGCCGTCGAGCGTGATGATCGGGCGCACTTCGACGCCCGGCGTAGTCATGTCGATCAGCAGAAAGCTGATGCCTTCCTGCTTGCGCACGTCGGTCGCGGTGCGCACGAGGCAGAAGATCATGTTCGCGTAGTGCCCGAGCGTGGTCCACGTCTTCTGTCCGTTGACGATGTAGTGCTCGCCTTGCGCGTCGGTGCCGCGCACGGCGGTGGTTTTGACCGATGCGAGATCGGAGCCCGCGCCCGGCTCCGAATAACCCTGGCACCACCAGTCGGAGCCGTCGAGAATGCGCGGCAGCCAATGGCGTTTCTGTGCTTCGCTGCCGTACTTGATCAGCACCGGGCCGAGCATGTTGACGCCGAACGGCACCACGCGCGGCGCGCCGGCCAGCGCGCATTCGTTTTCGAAGATGAATTTCTGCACCGCGTTCCAGCCCGGGCCGCCGTACTCTTTGGGCCAGTGATTGGCGAGCCAGCCTTGCGCGTTGAGAATCGCGTGCCACTCGGCCATGTCGTCGCGCGTGAGACGGCGGCCGCCATGCACTTTGTCGGCGAGACGCTGCGGGAGCCTGTCGCGCAGGAATGCCAGCACGTCGGCGCGAAAGGCTTCTTCTTGCGGGGTGAAGTTCAGGTCCATGGCGGGTTGTTCCGTGTTGGAGTGAGCGGGGAGCGGACCGGTGCGAGCCATGCGCGAGCGGTCCTGATCCACTAGATGATGGACCGTTTCAGGCCGTCTGGTTGAGGCTCGCGAAATCGGCGCCGCGTTCCACGAGGTCGACCAGCAACGGCGACGCTTGCCAGAACAGCGGGTCCTCTTTGGCGAACTCGCGGATGTCGGCGAGAATCTTCGGCAGGCCGACCATGTCCGCATATTTCATCGGGCCGCCGCGATAACGCGGAAAGCCATAGCCGTACAGGAAGGTCACGTCGACATCCAGCGGCCGCAGCGCGATGCCTTCGTGCACGACGTTCGCGCCTTCGTTGATCATCGCGGCCATGTAGCGGCGCACGATCTCTTCGTCGGTGAACGTGCGCGGCGTGATGCCCGCGCGGGCACGTTCGGCGTCGATGATCGCCTCGACTTCCGGGTCCGGCGCGCCGCTGCGCGAACCTTCGGGGTACAGATAAAAACCGCGCCCGGTCTTCTGGCCGAACCAGCCGCGCTCGCACAGGCGGTCGGCTATCTGCACGTAGCGTGCCGCGGGGTTGCGGGTGGCCGCGCGCCGCTTGCGCGCGGCCCAGCCGATGTCGCCGCCCGCGAGGTCGACCACCTGGAACGGCCCCATCGGAAAGCCGAAGTCGCGCACGGCGGCGTCGATCTGATACGGCGATGCGCCGTCTTCCATCATCGCGTCCGCGGCGCTGCGATACACGGCGAGCACGCGGTTGCCGATGAAGCCGTCGCACACGCCCGCGCGCACCGGGGTCTTGCGCAGCTTCTTCGCGAGTTCGAATGCGGTGGCGACCACGTCGGCGCGGACCTGCTTCGGCACCACCACTTCGAGCAGCTTCATGATGTTGGCGGGCGAGAAGAAGTGCAGGCCGATCACGTCGGCGGGGCGCGAGATGCTGGCCGCGATCGCGTCGATGTCGAGATACGACGTGTTGGTCGCGAGCACCGCGCCCGCTTTGCACACGCGATCCAGCTCGGCGAACACGGCCTTCTTCACCGCGAAGTCTTCGAACACGGCTTCGATCACGAGGTCGGCGTCGGCGAGCGCATCGTATGACGTGCTGCCGCTCCAGCGCGTCATGATGTCCGCCTTTTTCTCCGCGCTCAGGCGGCCCTTGGCGATCAGGCCGTCGTAGACTTTTTCGATGTGCGCGCGGCCGCGTGCGAGCGACTCGTCGTCGCGCTCGATCATCGTCACCGCCAGGCCCGCGTCGAGCACCGCGACCGCGATGCCCGCGCCCATCGTGCCGCCGCCCACCACGCCGATCTTATCGAGCGAGCGCGGTTTGGCCTCACGCGTTTCCGGCGCCTTCACCGCCTCGCGCTCGGCAAAGAACGCGTGAATCAGCCCCGCGCGCTGCGGGCTGTCGATACATTGCAGGAACAGTTTGCGTTCGAGCCGCAGGCCTTCGTCGAAGGGCTGCTCGATCGCGGCTTCGACGGCCTCGACGATCTTCAGCGGCGAGAACAGTCCGCGCGACTTCTTCGCGATTTCCGCGCGCGCCGTGGCGACGGCGGCGCGGCTCGCTAGGCGATCTTGAAGCGCTGCGGCGTCCCGCGTGCGGCGCACCGGAGCGTGCGCGGCCAGCAGTTCGTGCGCGTAGGCCAGCCCTTCGGCAAGGATGTCGCCGCTGCTGCCGAGCCGGTCGATCAGGCCCAGCGCCAGCGCTTCTTTCGCGCCGGCGTGCCGGCCGCTGAGGATCAGATCGAGGGCCGCGGCCGCGCCGATCAAACGCGGCGTGCGCTGCGTGCCGCCCGCGCCCGGCAGCAGGCCGAGCTGCACTTCGGGCAAGCCGAGCTTCGCGCCGTCGACGGCGATCCGGTAGTGCGCGGCGAGCGCGACTTCCAGGCCGCCGCCGAGCGCGGCGCCGTGAATCGCGGCGACGACCGGCTTCGTGCACGCCTCGATGCGGTTGCACACGTCCGGCAGCGAAGGTGGCACCGGCGGTTTGCCGAACTCGCGAATATCGGCGCCCGCGATGAAGTTGCGCCCCGCACCGACGATCAGCACGGCCTCGACGGCGCGCTCGGCGTCGGCGGCTTCGAGCGCGGCGAGCAGGCCCCGCCGCACGTCGGCGGACAGCGCGTTGACCGGCGCGTGGTCGATGCTCACCAGCAGCACCTTGCCGCGCAATTCACGGGTGACAACGTCGGCCGAAGGGATAAGGGTCATGGTGTCGTCTCCTGACTGTTATCGGGTTGAAGCAAGGGCTCAAGCGAATGCCGGACCGCGCGTCGGGCGAGCCGGGCGGGGGCTTGGCGAATGGTCCCGATTGTGGATCGATCAAGGTTCGTTGACAATCACATGGAGGGTTGACAGACTGTCAAAATTACTTTGACGCGTTCAAGCGGCTATATCCCGGCATCGTGCTGGACGTGATGTTCGAGAACCGCGTCGAGGACCTGATGCGCGACGAAGTCGATATCGCGGTGCGGGTGATGTCCGAGCCGCCGCAAAATCTGGTCGCGCGCGACATGGGGCCGGTGAGCTACGTGGCGTGCGCGTCGCCCGCTTTTGCGCAAACGCACGGGATGCCCGCGAAGCTCGACGATCTGCGCACCGCGCCGCTGATCACGGCGGCGGTGGTCGGCAGGCAGTTGCGCGTGGCTGCATATCTGCGCGACGAGCGGCACGAAGTGCTGCTGGAGCCGGCCATCATCTCCGAGAATTTTCTGTTCTTGCGCCAGGCGGTGCTGGCCGGTTTGGGCGTGGGGCTCGTGCCCGACTACGTGGTACAGGACGACCTGAAACGCGGCGATGTGGTGACGGCGCTCGATGAATGGCGCCTGAGCATTTTCGGCACGCATATGTACATGCTCTATATGCCGAACCGGCATCACACGCGTGCGGCCGCGACGTTTATCGAATTCATCTTGCAGCAGGCGCACGGGACCGGCCGAGGCGCGGCGGCCTGATTGACGAGGTGGTGAACGTGAAAGGGCAGCGCGGTGCCGGGTGTCACATGGCGCAACCGAAGCGCCGCCCGGCTCACCCACCCGGCTTGCGTCCGATCGCCGTTCTGAACAACGGCACGGCTACGTGCAACAGCTTGCGCAGACCATTGTCGCGTCCGACTTTCTCGACCGCGTTGTCGATCATCGTCTGCATCACGTCGGCCGGATAGAACTCGCGGAATAAAGCGTTCACGCCTGTCCCGGCAAATAGCTGATGCAGGAACGAACCGGCCGGCGGCCCGATGCGCTTGAACACGCCAGTCCTGACGAGGCAATGGTTCCAGAGGTGCAGTGCGTACGAGTCGGCGCACCATGCCGAACACTCGTCCAGATATCGCGGCAGAAACACCTTGTAGTAGTCGTCGATATGCACGGGGTAGAAGAGGCTGCCGGGCAAGCCGGCCTGTATGCCATAGACGGCGGTCAGAAGGCGCGGACCCGTGTCGCCCCAACGGGTGTTGGTCCGCTTCATTGCCTCGATCCGCTGGAGCAGCGTCAGCAAACGCGGGTCTTTTGGGCCCAGGCGCAGCAGCGCCGTGCCGAGGGTGTTGGATGTCCCCCTGCCGATCAGGTCGCCGGGGGCGTCGAGGTCGAAATCCCGCAGCAGCACCATGTCGGTATCGATCCAGATCTCGTCCGACTTCGTAAACATCGCGAAACGGAAGTAGTCCGAGAAGTGCGCGATAGAAGGCACGCCTTTAATCGGGAAATCGTTCAGCGCATCAGGCGGCAGAATCTCGCGTGCGTCTTTCGCCATCACGCCGGACGGCAGGTGCTTGATCGTCTCGTAACTGTAGAGCGACACCGCGCTGCCATAAGCGGTGAACGAACTCAGACTCGCCACTTCATACGGCGAAAGTTCGGGGCCGTGCCAAAACGACGCAAATCTTGCCTGACTCATAGTGTATCCAGAGAGGCTACCCCGCATAATGCGCGCCGCCGTGCGCATGGGACAGGCGCAAGGCTCCGGGCACAGCTACTCTTCCGGATACTACGCGAGCGGATTCCACTCAACAGACAATAGGCCGTAATTGCACACGCGTTGTCGCGAAACGATGAGGTGGGGTAGCAAGCGTGGTCTGAGCAAGTAGCAAATGTCATACGTGCCGGGTTCAGAGGCGCGTGGGTACGATATTTCGATGCGCAGTGTCATCATCTCACGCACGCAGGCGCCAGGCGCGAAGCGTGCGATCGAATCCAATGGTGCATGCAGCGCAACTTGCGCACCAATACCGCGCAAATCACACCGCGACACGAAGGAGACGTGATGAACCTCGAAGGCCAAACCTACGATTCACTGACAGCAAACTTCGCCTGGCGCATTCCGGCGCGCTACAACATCGGCGTCGACGTGTGCGACAAATGGGCCGACGCTTCGGGCCGTCTCGCGCTGATCTACGAAGACGCCGAAGGCCGCGCCACGCACCACACGTTCGACCAGTTGAAGACGCTGTCCGACCGTTTCGCGAACGCGCTGCGGGCGAGCGGCGCGCAACGCGGCGACCGCGTCGGCATCTTCCTGTCACAATCGATCGAAACGGCCATCGCGCATCTCGCCGCGTACAAGGCGGGCATGGTGGCCGTGCCGCTGTTCGCGCTGTTCGGTGTCGATGCGATCGAACATCGTCTCGGCGACAGCGGTGCCGTCGCGCTGATCACCGATCACGCGGGCGTGCAGAAGATCGACGAGATTCGCGCGGCGTTGCCCGAGCTGCGCAGCGTTTTTAGCGTGGACGCCGAACCGGATCATACGGACCCGGCCGCGCCCGTGCGCTCCTTCTGGCACGCGCTCGACAGCGCATCCGCCGACTTCACACCGGCCGACACCGGCGCGGACGATCCCGCGATCATCATCTACACGTCGGGCACGACCGGCAAACCGAAGGGCGCGTTGCACGGACACCGTGTCCTGCTCGGCCATCTGCCGGGTGTCGAGATTTCGCAGCAGGGCTTCCCCGCTCACGCCACGCTGATGTGGACGCCGGCGGACTGGGCGTGGATCGGCGGCCTGTTCGACGTGCTGCTGCCGTCGTGGCATCACGGTGTCGCCGTGCTCGCGCGCCGCTTTGCGAAATTCGACGGCGAGGCCGCGTTCGATCTGCTCGCGCGTCATGCGGTCTCGCATACGTTCCTGCCGCCGACCGCGCTGAAGATGATGCGCGGTGTCGAGCGGCCCGAGCGCTGGACGCTCGCGCTGCGCTCGGTCGCGAGCGGCGGCGAATCGCTCGGCGAGGAACTGATCGGCTGGGGCCGCAAAGCGCTGGGCGTGACGATCAACGAGTTCTATGGGCAAACCGAATGCAACGTCGTGGTGTCGTCGTGCGCGGCGCTGTTCGAGCCGCGCTTCGGCGCGATCGGCCGCGCGGTGCCGGGGCATCGCGTTGCCATCGTCGACGCGAACGGCACCGAACTGCCGTCTGGCGCGATCGGCGATATCGCGGTGGCCGCGCCCGATCCGGTGATGTTCCTCGGATATTGGCGCAACGAGCCGGCGACGCGCGAAAAATTCCGCGGCCAGTTTCTGTTGACCGGCGATCTCGGCATGCGCGACGCCGATGGCTTCATCCGCTTCGTCGGCCGTGGCGACGACGTGATCACGAGCGCCGGCTACCGGATCGGACCGGCGTCGATCGAAGATTCGCTGCTGCGTCATCCGGCCGTCTCGATGGCCGCGGTGATCGGCGCGCCGGACCGCGAGCGCACTGAAATCGTGATGGCGTTCGTGGTGCTCAAGCCTGGCTTCGTCGGCGATGAAGCGTTGGTGCGCGAGATTCAGCAGCATGTCAAAACGCGTCTGGCCGCGCACGAGTATCCGCGCGAGCTCCGCTTTGTCGAGAGCCTGCCGTTGACGGCGACGGGCAAGGTGATCCGCAAGACATTGCGCGAGGGGCTCGTGCAGGATGCGCGGGGTCCCGCTGCAAAGAGCTGAACGCCGCGCGCTGGCCGGCAGCCAGCCAGGGCTGTTGCGATACTCAGCGCGGCGGCGGTGCGCAAAAGGTATGCCCCGCTCGCATGCTACGATGCTCCGCTGATTGCGCATAGCATAACGTCGGAGACCCAGATGCGTCCGGAGAATGCCGCCCGTTTCGATCAAGAGTTTGCGCCTCGTATCGCCGAGGCCATAGCCGCCTGTTTTGCGGCCACCGTGCATACGGAAGTGCTGCCCTACGGCGGACCGGGGCATCCCACCCGCTTGCGGATCTACGCGGCGCCGCTCGACAATCTGGGCCTCTATGCGCATCCGTTGAATCTGTATCTGACCTGGGACAGCGACGAGATCGAGCGGTTGATGAATGCGCAGGGGCAGACGCGCTTCGCCAGATATCTCGCCGCGCTGCCGCGCAAGCTGAGCGCGTGGACCCACGCGCGCGAACTGGATTTCCTGTCGCATACACAAGGCGAACCGGTGGCGTTGCTCGGCGGCCTCGACTTCGAGTCGTGAGCGGCGTGACGAGCGCCGCGTCACGCGCACCACCCACTCACCCCCAAGCGCGCCAATGCTTGCGCGGCCGCCTTAATCCAGCTTGAACTGCGTCACCGCGCTGGCGAGACTCGCCGCCTGGCTTTGCAACGCCGCCGCCGCCGCCGTCGATTGCTCGATCAGCGCCGCATTCTGCTGAACCATCTCGTCGAGCTGGCTGACCGCGCGGTTCACTTCCTGAATGCCACGCGTCTGTTCGTTGGCCGCCTGGGTGATTTCGGAAATGATGGTCGTCACGCTCGCGACGTTGGTGACGATCTCCGTCATCGTTTCGCCGGCCTGGCGCACCTGACCCGAGCCCAGCCCGAGCTCTCGCTCGCGGCGGTCGCTTCGATCAACGCCTTGATCTCTTTCGCAGCCTGCGCGCTGCGTTGCTCGAGGCCGCGCACTTCACCCGCCACCACGGCGAAACCGCGGCCCTGCTCGCCCGCGCGCGCGGCTTCCACCGCCGCGTTCAACGCGAGAATGTTGGTCTGAAACGCAATCCCGTCGGTTTTGTGAAGAAAGGGTGAGGAAAGAGTCGGGCGCTGATGCCACTGCCCGCTGGGCGGGCGGGGGCGGCGGCGATAGTGAGGTTTGACAGGCGTTGTTCCGAAGCGGCGACGGCGCGCGCTTCAGGGTTTGCGGGCGGGTTGCGTTTGGCGTGGTTGAGTGTTTCCTGTTGCAGCGATCTTTGCGCTGAATGTCGTCACGGTCTCTGGCGCTGAGCCGAGACAAATGCCGCAATCGCCTCATTCAACTTGCCGGGCGCATCCCGATGCGGCGAATGTCCGCAACTATCGAGCTTGACGAGCTGCGTTTGCGGCACACGAGCGGCGATCGTATCGATCTGCGCCATCGTCCCGTAGTTGTCGTCGCGGCCCTGTATCGCAAGCAGCGGCTGGCGGATCGACGCCAGTTCGGCCGCAATCGACCACTGCCTGAACGCGGGGTCCAGCCAGATATCGTTCCAGCCATAGAACGCTGAATCGACATCGGCGTGATAGCGGCCGAGCTTCGCGCGCAAGTCCGTGGTTTCGTAGAGCTGCTTCGTCTGCGCGATGCTCTCAACCGAGATGTCTTCGATGAACACATGCGGTGCGATGACCACCGCGCCCGCTAGTGCGTCGGGATGGAGCGCCGCGTACAGCAGCGCGATCGTGCCGCCGTCGCTATGGCCGACGACCCACATGCGCTTGCGCTCGCGGGTGTCGACAGCGAGCGCGTCGAGCAGAGCGGGGAGAATGTCGCGCGCCTGGTCCGTCATGAAATGCAAGGGCCATTTCACGTGGCGCGCGCGCGGCGTGGACAGTCCATAGCCGGGCCGCGAATAAACCAGTCCCCGCATGCCGAGCCGCTCGCACAAGCTCTGCGGCCAGTCGCGCCACATCGCGATCGAGCCGAGCCCTTCGTGCAGGAACACGGCGATCGGCGCGCCGGCCGCCGTCTCGTTGACCCAGCGATACTCGATGCGCAACGGCCCGTGCGAAGCCGTAGCGGGAAGTTCAGCGAAACTGCTGGCCGCGGGTGGGACAGCGGCGGCGAGGGCGGGGTTCTGCATGGATCACCTTATGACAGTTCGCGCAGTTTGAAGCGTTGAATTTTACCGGTGGCGGTCTTGGGCAAATCGTCGGTAAAGACGATGTCGCGCGGATACTTGTGCGGCGCGAGCCGCGCCTTGACGAAGGCCTTCAACTCGTCCGCGAGTATCTCAGACGGCGCGAACTCGCGCTTCAAGACGACGAACGCGCGGGTCTTCACGAGGCCGCCGTGATCGACGCCGACCACCGCCGCTTCGAGCACCGCATCGTGCTGCACGAGCACCATCTCCACCTCGACGGGCGACACGTACTGGCCGCTGACTTTCAGCATGTCGTCGCTGCGGCCCGCGTACACGTAGCAGCCATTGGGCAGCCGGCGATACTTGTCGCCGCTGCGAATCCATTCGCCGAGAAACGTCGCGCGGGACTTCTCGCGATTGTTCCAGTACATCAGCGCCGCACTCGGCCCCTTGATAAACAGATCGCCGATTTCGCCATCGGGCACCGGATGACCGGCTTCGTCGCGCAGCTCCACTTCGTAGCCCGGCACGGGACGGCCGGTCGTGCCGTACTCGACTTCGCCGCCGCGATTCGACAGAAAGATATGCAGCATCTCGGTCGAGCCGATGCCGTCGAGAATCTCGGCGCCGAAGTGCGCGGTGAAGCGCTCGCCGATTTCACGCGGCAAGGCTTCGCCCGCCGATGCGCACACGCGCATCGCGACATCGGCGCGCGCGGGCAGGTTGGGCGACACGAGCATGCTCGCGTACAGCGTGGGCACGCCATAGAAAATGGTCGGGCGATGCTGGACGAGACGCGCGAAAATCGCGTCGGCGGTGGGGCGCTCCGCCATCAGGACGGCGGTGGCGCCGACCGACAGCGGAAAGGTCAGCGCGTTGCCGAGCCCGTACGCAAAGAACAGTTTGGCCGCCGAAAACACCACATCGCTTTCGACGATCCCCATCACCGGCTTGGCGTACAACTCGGCGGTCCAGTACAGATTCGCATGCGTGTGGACTGTGCCTTTCGGCTTGCCGGTCGAGCCGGACGAATACAGCCAGAACGCGATGTCGTCGCCACTGCTCGCGCAGGCCTTGACGACGGGTTCGGCGGCGTCGATCAGCTGGTTCAGCCGGGGCGCCGAAGGCGGCGTGCCGTCGAGCGGTTCAGAGACGATCAGCTGGCAACCGTCATGTTCGGCGCTAGCCATCGCCTCGGCGACGTTCGGCAGTAACGCACCCGACGCGATGACGGCGCGCGCGTGACTGTGCGTGAGCATGTACACATAGTCGGCGGGGCTGAGCAACGTATTCGCGACCACCGGCACGACGCCCGCGTACAGTGCGCCGAGAAACGCGATCGGCAACGCGACGGTATCGAGCATCACGAGCAGCACGCGTTCCTCGGGATGCACGCCGAGCGTGCGCAGCGCGGTCGCGAAGCGGCGCGCGCGTTGTTCGAGTTCGCCGTAAGTGGTGGTGCTGGTGTCGTCGATATAGGCGATCTTGCCGACGCGCGCTTCATTCAGGCGGAACAGATGCGTGGCGAAATTGAATCGCGGAGGCGGCGGTGCGACCGTCGCGGCGGACTGCGCGGTGGGCTGCGCAGTGGGCTGGTTTGCAGCTGTCTCCAGCAGGGATTCCATATGTCTCCTCCATCGGTGGGGGCGATCCGGCTGTTTTGTGCTCGTGATCCGCGCGATGCTTGCAGCTCGCCTCGTGCCGCTAGGCCGTGGCGGGGTGAGTCGTTTGCGTGAAGGTGGCGAGGGCCGCGGCTGGCGCCTGGACCGCGGCGCCGGCCTGGTCGCGCGCAAAGCCGAAGGCCCGTGCGAGATCGAGTCCTTCGCTGGATACGCGCACGAGCGCTTCGCCCGTCACCGGATCGGTCAGCGTCGTGCCCGCGCCGCTGCCCGCGATCCACTGGCCGGCTACATGGTTCTTCAAAAGTTCGGTCATGGCTGTCTCGACGGGAAGTGACTCAGGCGGAGGTGAATTCGATCGCGCCTTGTGGCAACAGATACAGCACCAGCGCCTCACCGTTCGCGACGGTCGGGCGATGCGCGGAGCCGAGGCCGTACACGCACCAGCCGGCCGGGTGGCCGTCGAACGTCGCGCCTTCGGTGAGCGGCATGATCAGATCAATCTCGCCGTGCGGATGAACGTGATGCGGACCGGCAATGTCCTGCATGTCGACGACGTCGACGGAAAAGCCGTGGGTCTCGGGCAGCGGCTTGAAGATGCGGCCGTAGCGAATGCCGCCGCCTTCGCGGTTGCACAGCCAGCCTTCCGCGACGCCGGTGCGGCACGCGTTCGCGAGTTCGCGGAAGGTCGGGCTGTCGGCCGGGTAGGTGTCGTTCAGCCATGCCACGAGCTGCCCGTCGAGCGGCCGGCCGGCAAGTTGCTCAGTGACGCCCGTAATCAGGCGCTGGAATTCATGTGGGGACATGCGAGCCTCCAGATCAGCGCGCTCATACAGCCGGGTGCCTCGGCACCCGAATGCATGCGTATTGCCGCGCAGTCTCCATGACGCTGCCGAAGCCGCTCGGCCGCGTTTGTGATTGGATCGATATTTGGCGAAAATTAACCGTTCACCTGATGCGTGTCAAGCACTATAGTACATATATCGCAGCCACAAGGTGGTAAAACATGAATCAAAAGTACTCCTCCTCAGCACGGGGCGAGGCCGCCGCCGACGACACGAACCGCGCCGAGCCCGCGGAGCGCGGCGGCGAACGCGAAGAGCGCGATCCGTTTCTGACCGCGATGGGCGAGCGGGTGCGCCTGCTGCGCGCGCGCCGCGGCATGACGCGCAAGACGCTCGCCACCGAAACCGGCCTGTCGGAACGCCATCTGGCGAATCTGGAATCAGGGGTGGGCAACGCGTCGGTGCTGGTGCTGCGGCAGCTTGCGGGCGCGCTGAACTGTTCGCTCGCCGAAGTGATCGGCGACGAAACCACCGCGTCCGCCGAATGGCTGCTGATCCGCGAACTGCTGCAAGGCCGCGATCAGGCCGCGTTGCAGCGCGCCCGCGTGGCGCTCGCCGACATGTTCGCGCAAGCGCCGCGCGACCCGAATCGCAAGAACCGGATCGCGCTGATCGGTCTGCGCGGCGCGGGCAAATCGACGCTCGGCAGGATGCTGGCGCAGGAGCGCAAGGTGCCGTTCGTCGAGCTGACGCGCGTGATCGAGCAGATGGCCGGCTGCCCGCCGTCGGAGATTCATTCGCTGTATGGCGCGAGCGCCTACCGGCGCTATGAACATCGCGCGCTCGAAGCCGTGATTCAGGAGCACGAGCGCGCGGTGATCGCGTCGCCGGGCGGGCTGGTGTCGGAGTCGGGTACGTTCAACGCGCTGCTGTCGCACTGCTTCACCGTGTGGCTGCAGGCCACGCCGGAAGAACATATGCGCCGCGTCGTCGCGCAAGGCGATCTGCGGCCGATGTCGGGCAACAAGGAGGCGATGGACGACCTGAAGCGCATCCTCGCTGGGCGCAGCGAACTGTACGGCCGCGCCGACATGACCTTCGACACCAGCGAGAAGACGCTGGCCGACGCCTACCTGCAACTGCGCGACCGCCTCGCCGCGCGGGTCGCGGCGGAATCGCCGGACGACGTGCGGGTGGGCTGACCTGAAGCGAGGGATCAGGGTTTACTAGCAAACATGCATTAAAGTGCTTTACATGGGATAGGCACTGCACTATTGTTCAAAAAAAGAAATTTGCATCGTCCAGTCAGGAGACGCCCATGTCCGCAGCAGAAATCGCCGTCGCGCCGGTCGACTATCGCACCGATCCCTCGCAATACAAGCACTGGAAGCTGAGCTTCAACGGTCCCGTCGCGACGCTCGGGATTGACATCGTCGAAGACGGCGGCATCCGCGACGGCTACAAGCTGAAGCTGAATTCATACGATCTGGGCGTCGACATAGAACTGCACGATGCGATACAGCGCATCCGCTTCGAACATCCCGAAGTCAAGACCGTCGTGCTGACGAGCCTCAAGGATCGCGTGTTCTGCTCGGGCGCCAATATTTTCATGCTGGGTCTGTCCACGCATGCGTGGAAGGTCAACTTCTGCAAGTTCACCAACGAAACGCGCAACGGTCTGGAAGACTCGTCGCGTCACTCGGGTCTGAAGTTTCTCGCCGCGGTGAATGGCGCCTGCGCAGGCGGCGGCTATGAACTCGCGCTGGCCTGCGACGAAATCTATCTGGTCGACGACCGCTCGTCGTCGGTGTCGCTGCCCGAAGTGCCGCTGCTCGGCGTGCTGCCGGGCACCGGCGGACTGACGCGCGTCACGGACAAGCGCCGTGTGCGCCACGATCGCGCCGACATCTTCTGCACGGTGGTCGAAGGCTTGCGCGGCGAGCGCGCGAAAGCATGGCGTCTGGTCGATGAAGTCGTGAAGCCCAACCAGTTCAATCAGGCCATCCAGGCGCGCGCGCTGGAACTCGCCGCGCAGAGCGACCGCCCGGATCACGCGCAAGGCGTGGTGCTCACGCGTATCGAACGCACCGATCGCGCAGACGGGCTCACCTATTCGACACTCGACGTGACGATCGACCGCGTGAAGCGCATCGCCACGTTCACCGCCAAGGCCCCGCACACCGAAGCGCCCACGCAGATCGACGCGATCGTCGCGGCGGGCGTGAACTGGTGGCCGCTGCGATTCGCCCGCGAACTCGACGACGCGATCCTGTCGATGCGCACCAACGAACTGGAAATCGGCACCTGGGTATTCAAGACCGAAGGCGACGCCCGCCGGCTGCTCGCCGCCGACGCCACGCTGCTGCAGCACAAGGACCACTGGTTCGTGCGCGAGACCATCGGGCTGTTGCGCCGCACCCTCGCGCGCATCGACGTATCGTCGCGCTCGCTGTTCGCGCTGATCGAACCGGGCTCGTGCTTCGCCGGCACCTTCGCGGAACTCGCTTTCGCCGCCGACCGCACTTACATGGCCGCGTTGCCGGAGAACGAGGACGAGGAGCCGGCCATCACACTGTCGGAAGTCAACTTCGGTCTCTATCCGATGGTCACGCAGCAGTCGCGGCTCGCCCGGCGCTTCTATGAAGAGGCCGAACCGCTCGACGCTGCGCGCTCGCGAATCGGCCAGCCGGTCAGGCCGGTTGAAGCCGAGCGTCTCGGCCTCGTGACCGCATCGCCCGACGATATCGACTGGGCCGACGAAATCCGCATCGCGCTCGAGGAACGCGCGGCGATGTCGCCGGATGCGTTGACCGGCCTCGAAGCGAATCTGCGCTTCAACGGCCCGGAAACGATGGAGACGCGCATCTTCGGCCGGCTCACCGCGTGGCAGAACTGGATTTTCAACCGGCCGAACGCAGTAGGCGAGAAGGGTGCGCTCAAGGTGTACGGCAAGGGCAGCAAGGCGCAATTCGACGTCTCGCGCGTTTGATGCTCACTTGAACCCGCGCGTGAAGATGCGCGCACATCCAGCGCGCATGTCACGCCAGCAACGCAATCTGACGCAACGCCACTGCCCGATACGCGCCTCTCGCCGTCAGCACTGCAGCTTCCGAACAGGGAACCGACCATGTCAACGATCAACTACAGCGAAAAGATTCCGAACAACGTCAACCTCGCCGGCGACCGCACGCTGCAACGCGCGCTCGAACAATGGCAGCCGAATTTTCTGTCGTGGTGGGGCGATATGGGCCCGGAAGGCTCGCACGGCTACGACGTTTATCTGCGCACGGCGGTGAGCGTCGATGCGGGCGGCTGGGCGCACTTCGACTACGTGAAGATGCCGGAGTACCGCTGGGGCATTTTCCTCACGCCCGGCGAGCAGGACCGCAAGATCCACTTCGGCGAGCACAAGGGCGAGGCGGCATGGCAGGACGTGCCCGGCGAGCATCGCGCGAACCTGCGCCGCATCATCGTCACGCAAGGGGACACGGAACCGGCGTCGGTCGAGCAGCAGCGTCACCTCGGGCTGACCGCCCCGTCCATGTACGACCTGCGCAACCTGTTCCAGGTCAATGTCGAAGAGGGCCGCCACCTGTGGGCGATGGTCTATCTGCTGCACCGCTTCTTCGGCCGCGACGGCCGTGAGGAAGCCGAAGCATTGCTCGGCCGCCGCTCGGGCGACGACGACAATCCGCGTATTCTCGGCGCGTTCAACGAGAAAACGCCCGACTGGCTCGCGTTCTACATGTTCACGTACTTCACCGACCGCGACGGCAAATTCCAGTTGTCGGCGCTCGCCGAGTCGGGCTTCGATCCGCTTGCGCGCACCACGAAGTTCATGCTGACCGAGGAAGCACATCACATGTTCGTCGGCGAATCGGGCGTGTCGCGCGTGATCCAGCGCACCGCCCAGGTGATGAACGAACTCGGCACCGACGATGTCGCGAAGATTCGCGCGGCCGGCGTGATCGATCTGCCGACCCTCCAGCGCTATCTGAACTTCCATTACTCGGTGACGATCGACCTGTTCGGCGCCGATCATTCGTCGAACGCGGCGACGTTCTATAGCTCGGGCCTGAAAGGCCGCTACGAAGAAAACAAGCGCGACGACGATCATCAGCTGAACGGCCAGAGCTACAAGCTGCTCGACGTGCAGGATGGCAAGCTGGTCGAGCGCGAAGTGCCGATGCTCAACGCGATGAACGAAGTGCTGCGCGACGACTACATCAAGGATTCGGTGGCGGGCGTGGGCCGCTGGAACAAGGTGCTCGAAAAGGCCGGCATCGATTTTCGCATGACGGTGCCGCATAAAGCGTTCAACCGGCAGATCGGCACCTTCGCGGGCACCCGCGTGTCGCCCGATGGCCGCGTGATCAGCGAAACCGAATGGGCCGCCAACGAGGCGAAGTGGCTCGCGTCGCCGGAAGACCGCGCATTCGTCACGTCGCTGATGGGCCGCGTCACCGAAGCCGGAAAATTCGCGAACTGGATCGCGCCGCCGGCGATGGGCGTGAACCGTCAGCCGATCGATTTCGAATACGTGCGCTTTAACTGAACGCGCGTCAGGCGCGCAGCACGGCACACCATGGTGGAGGAAGTGATGAACGGCCCAGTATCGATCGAAGTTCTCAGGCAGCATCTGATCGATCCGGAAATCTGCATTCGCTGCAATACCTGCGAAGAGACTTGCCCGGTCGATGCGATCACGCACGACGACAACAACTATGTGGTCAAGGCGGACATCTGCAACGGCTGCATGGCGTGCGTGCCGCCGTGCCCGACCGGCGCGATCGACAACTGGCGCACCGTGCTGAAGGCCGACGCGTATCCGATCGAAGAGCAGTTCACATGGGACGTGCTGCCGGAGCAGAACACCATGGCGGTGCCCGCCGCCGATGATTCGCCGGGCGCGGGCGCCTCGGGCGACACGTCCGCGGACGCGAGCGGCATCGAAGTGGACACGGTGCGCGGCGCGGTCGTGCCGCCGTGGTCGGCCGCGAAGCCTTACGTCAATCTCTATACGCACAAGGCGCCCACCACCGCGACGGTGGTCGGCAACTACCGGCTCACCGACAGCACGACCGACAGCGATATCCATCACATCGTGCTCGATTTCGGCTCGATGCCGTTTCCGGTTCTGGAAGGACAGTCGATCGGCATTCTGCCGCCCGGCGCGAGCGCCGATGGCCGCGCCCATCACGCGCGCCCGTATTCGGTGGCGAGTCCGCGCGACGGCGAGCGGCCCGGTTACAACAACGTGTCGCTGACGGTCAAGCGGGTGTCCGAGCAACATGGCGACGCGATCGACGGCGTGTGCTCGAACTATCTGTGCGATCTGAAGAAGGGCGACGTGGTCAACGTGATCGGCCCGTTTGGCAGCACCTTCCTGATGCCGAATCATCCGAATTCTCATCTGTTGATGATCTGCACAGGCACGGGCTCCGCGCCGATGCGCGCGATGACCGAATATCGCCGGCGCAGACGTCTGAAAGGCGCGACCGGCAAGCTGATGCTGTTCTTCGGCGCGCGGACCAAGGAAGAGCTGCCGTACTTCGGACCGCTGACGAATTTGCCGAAGGATTTCATCGACACGAATCTGGCTTTTTCACGCACGCCGGGTCAGGCGAAACGCTACGTACAGGACGCGATGCGCGAGCGCGCGGTTGATGTCGCGAACATGCTCAGGGACGACAACACGCACATCTACGTGTGCGGCTTGAAGGGCATGGAAGACGGCGTGCTGCAAGCGCTCAGGGAAATCGGCGAGCAGCATCAGATGGATTGGGACGCGCTGTGGGCAAAGCTGAAGCGGGAAGGGCGGCTGCATCTGGAGACGTACTGAAGCGCCGCGCGTTCACAACGCGTCGGTATGACGAGACCGTCAACGAAGGCCCCGCGAGTCGGCAAGATTCGCGGGGCCTTCGTTCGTGTTTCATCGTGACGGATCGGACCCGTCCTCGTGCCGCGACGGCGACACCGCTCCGCAGGCGCGGATCACCAGTTGCACCACTTCCTCGGTGGTTGCGTCGAACGCTTTCTGCGTCAACGCGCGCTTGCCTTTGAGCGCGCGGATCTGCGCGTCGAAGTCGGCGTAATGCTGGGTGGTGGCCCAGATCATGTACATCAAGGTTTGCGCGTTCACCGGCGCGAGCAGGCCGCGCGCAATCCAGTCGTCGATTACTTTGACCCGGCTATCGAGCCACGGCTTCACGCGCCCCTTGAGAATGTCTTCCATGTGCTCCGCGCCGTGGATGATCTCGCTCGCCCACACCTTCGAGCCGAGCGGCCGGCGGCGCGACAACTCCATTTTCGCGCGCACGTAGCCGCCGATCGCCTCGACCGGGTCGTCGCTGCATTCGAACGTGTCGGCCGCTTTGTGCCAGTCCTCGAACAGGTCTTCGAGCACGCGCCGGTACAGCGCGAGCTTGGTCGGGAAGTAGTAGTGCACGTTGGCTTTCGGCAGCCCCGCACGCTCCGCGATCATCGCGGTGCTCGCGCCGTCGAGTCCGCGTTCTGCGAAAACCGCCTCCGCGCATGCCAGCAGATGCGCTTCGTTCGATTCGCGAATGTGCGCCTTGCGCCGCCGCAAAGGCGCGCGCGTTTCGTTGTTTTCCGTGATGGTGGCCGCCACTTCGTCGTCTCTCATGTTCGCCTTCGGCGGCATGTGCGCCGCGTCGCGCTTCATTCTAGTCGGTTGATGCGGTGTCCACACGGGCATTTTTTTGCGCGCGATTCAGCCGTGCTGCAATGCAATGGCACGCTTCTCGCTCTGTTTGCCACCGAACGAAAGGTGTTGATCTGGCGGGCGTAATCGTCTACAACCTGTCCAACTGGACAGGATTGATAGAGCGGGCGATGACTAGGGTTAGCCCTCTGTATGAGAGGCAACCCGGCGCAGCGAACGTGCACCGCCACCGTGCGGGCACGCCCCAAAAACCGCCGACGATGCACCAGTTTCATGTCGATTCACCGAAAGGAGCGAGACGAATGAGCGCGGTATCCGAAGCACTGAAGCAGGTCCAGAAGGAAGCCCTCTCGGGGGACGCAGAACGCGCGGCCACGGTCAAGGTCGACGGCAAACGCCTGTGGGACAGCCTGATGACGATGGCGAAAATCGGCGCGACGCCTAAGGGCGGCGTCTGCCGCCTCGCGCTCACCGACCTCGACAAGGCGGGGCGCGATCTGATCGTCGGTTGGGCGAAGGAAGCCGGCTGCACGGTCACGGTCGATCAGATGGGCAACGTCTTCATGCGCCGCGCCGGCCGCAATCCTGCCGCGCTGCCGGTGATGACCGGTTCGCATGCGGACTCGCAGCCGACCGGCGGCCGCTTCGACGGCATCTACGGCGTGCTGGGCGGTCTCGAAGTGATTCGGAGTCTGAACGATCACGGCATCGAGACCGAGCACCCGGTCGAGGTGGTGATCTGGACCAACGAGGAAGGCTCGCGCTTCGCGCCGGCGATGGTCGCCTCGGGCGTGTTCGCCGGCGTGTTCACGCTGGACTACGGCCTGTCGCGCAAGGACGTGGACGGCAAGACCATCGGCGAGGAACTGCAGCGCATCGGCTATGCGGGCGATGTGCCGTGCGGCGGCCGGTCCTTGCATGCGGCGTTCGAACTGCACATCGAACAGGGGCCGATTCTCGAAGCGGAACAGAAAACCATCGGCGTCGTGACCGATGCGCAAGGTCAGCGCTGGTACGAGATCACGCTGACCGGCCAGGAAGCGCACGCGGGCCCGACGCCGATGCCGCGCCGTCGCGACGCGTTGCTCGGCGCCGCGCGCGTGGTCGATCTGGTCAATCGCATCGGGCTCGATAACGCGCCGTTCGGCTGCGCGACGGTCGGCATGATGCAAGTCCATCCGAACTCGCGCAACGTGATTCCAGGCCGCGTGTTCTTCACCGTCGACTTCCGTCATCCCGACGACGCGGTGCTCGCGGAAATGGACGCCGCGTTGCGCAAGGGCGTGGCCGAGATCGCGGACGGCATCGGGCTTGAAACCGAACTCGAACAGATCTTTTACTACGCGCCGGTGGCCTTCGACGCCGCCTGCGTGAAGTCCGTGCGCGCGGCCGCGGAGCGCTTCGGCTATTCGCATCGCGACATGGTGTCCGGTGCGGGCCACGACGCCTGTTATCTGTCGCAAGTCGCGCCGACTTCGATGGTGTTCGTGCCGTGCGTCGACGGGATCAGCCACAACGAAATCGAGGACGCCACCTTCGAATGGATCGAGGCGGGCGCCAACGTGCTGCTGCACGCGATGCTGGAGCGAGCGTGCGAGCCGGTTTCATGACGCCCAGGCAGCCGCTTTAGTCGTTTTACCCGTAGTGCCCATAAAACATGCCGTCCCGGCTCCGCTTCGGCGCAGCCGGCAGGTACGGCTACGTCCTCACATCGAAGAAGGAACGTGTATGGCCATCAAGCAAACCGGCGACATTGCGGCCCAGCGCCTGTCGCCCGAGCAGCTCTCGTGCGAGTTCTCCGACATCGCGCCCTTGCTCGACGCGAGCGCGGCGGCCGCGGCGGCGAGCCGTTGTCACTACTGCTACGACGCGCCGTGCGTGACTGCGTGCCCGACGCGGATCGATATTCCCAGCTTCATTCGCAAGATCAGCCACGGCAATCTGAAGGGTGCGGCGGTGGACATTCTGTCGGCCAATCCGCTCGGCGGTATGTGCGCGCGCGTTTGCCCGACCGAGATTCTGTGCGAAGGCGCGTGCGTGCGTAACCATCAGGATGCGAAGCCGGTGGCGATCGGCGCGTTGCAGCGGCATGCAACGGACCATGCGATGGCGCGCGGTGAGCCGCTCTTCAAGCGGGCCGCTGAAACCGGGCGGCATGTCGCGGTGGTCGGCGCGGGGCCGGCGGGGCTCGCGTGCGCGCATCGGCTGGCGCTCGCGGGCCATCGCGTGACGATCTACGATGCCCGCGAAAAAGCCGGCGGCCTGAACGAATACGGGATCGCCGCGTACAAGACCGTCGACGATTTTGCGCAGCGTGAAGTGGCATGGCTGTGCTCGGTCGGCGGCATTGAGATCAGGCATGGTGTCGCGCTCGGACGCGATCTCCAGCTCGCCGCGTTGCGCCAGCAGCACGACGCGGTGTTCCTCGCGATCGGCCTGACCGGTGTGCGCGCGCTCGCGATGGACGGCGAGGACCTGAGCGGCGTGATCAACGCGGTCGACTTCATCGAACAGCTTCGCAGTGCGAGCGATCTCGGCACCGTGCCGGTGGGCCGCCGCGTCGTCGTGATCGGCGGCGGCAATACGGCGGTGGACGCCGCCGTGCAAAGCCGCAAGCTCGGCGCGACCTCGGTGACGATGGTGTACCGGCGCGGCGTCGAGTCGATGAGCGCGACCTGGGCCGAACGCGACTTCGCGCAGACGTGCGGCGTCACGCTCGTCACGCATGCGAGTCCGCTGCGCTTGCTCGGCGCGCACGGCGTGGTCACGGGTGTCGAGTTCGAGCGCACGTCGCGCGACGGTGCCAGGGAACGCTTCGTGGTCGAAGCCGACATGGTGCTCAAGGCGATCGGGCAAACGCTGGTCGCGGTAGGCGTCGAACGCGAGTTGCTGACGCTCGACGGCAGCCGTATCGCGGTCGATGCGAACGGGCAGACTTCGCTTGCCGGGGTATGGGCCGGCGGCGATTGTGCCGCGACCGGCGGCGTCGACCTGACTGTGCAGGCCGTGCAGGACGGCAAGGTGGCCGCCGCCGCGATCGACGCGCAGTTCGCCCGCACGGCAATCAGGGCCGCGTAGCACCGCGCGCTTCACGCCCAAGCAAACAGACCAAACATAGCAGTCCCCAAGGAGCCGAACATGGCCGATCTGCGCTGTACGATTGCCGGCATCACTTCGCCGAATCCCTTCTGGCTCGCTTCCGCGCCGCCGACCGACAAAGCCTATAACGTGAACCGCGCCTTCGAAGCGGGCTGGGGTGGCGTGGTGTGGAAGACGCTCGGCCTCGACCCGCATGTGGTGAACGTCAGCTCGCGCTACGGCGCGGTGCAATGGAACGGCCAGCGTATCGCGGGCCTGAACAACATCGAGCTGATCACCGACCGTCCGCTCGACGTCAACCTGCGCGAGATCGCGCAAGTCAAACGCGACTGGCCCGAGCGCGCGATGATCGTGTCGCTGATGGTGCCGTGCAACGAATGTGACTGGAAGTGGATCCTGCCGCTCGTCGAAGACACCGGCGCCGACGCGGTCGAATTGAATTTCGGTTGTCCGCATGGCATGAGCGAGCGCGGCATGGGCGCGGCGGTGGGCCAGGTGCCCGAGTATGTCGAGATGGTCACGCGCTGGGTCAAGGAAGGCACGAAGCTGCCATGCCTCGTGAAGCTCACGCCCAACATCAGCGACATTCGCCTGGGCTCGCGGGCGGCCTATAAAGGCGGCGCGGACGGCGTGTCGCTGATCAACACGATCAACTCGATCGTCGCGGTCGACCTCGACGCGATGTCGCCGCTGCCGATGGTCGACGGCAAGGGCACGCACGGCGGCTACTGCGGGCCGGCGGTGAAGCCGATCGCGCTGAACATGGTCGCGGAAATCGCGCGCGATGTAGAGACGCCGAATCTGCCGATCTCCGGCATCGGCGGTATTTCGACGTGGCGCGACGCCGCCGAGTTCATCGTGCTCGGGGCGGGCAGCGTGCAGGTGTGCACGGCCGCGATGCACTACGGCTTTCGCATCGTCGACGATCTCGCCGATGGCCTGTCGAGCTGGATGGACGAAAAAGGCTACGCGACGCTCGACGATATTCGCGGCCGCGCCGTGCCCAACGTCACCGACTGGAAGTACCTGAATCTCAAGTACGACATCAAGGCGCGCATCGATCAGGACAAGTGCATTCAGTGCGGCCTGTGCCATATCGCCTGCGAGGACACGGCTCATCAGGCGATCATGAAAGAAAAAGATGGCGTCCGGCATTTTGAAGTGATGGACTCCGAATGTGTCGGCTGCAATCTGTGCATGCATGTCTGCCCGGTCGAGCAGTGCATCACGATGGAGCGCGTGGATAGCGGGGAGTACGCGAACTGGACCACGCATCCGAACAATCCGGCGCGGGTGAACGTGGCTGAAAGCGCGTCGGCACGGACCGCTGAAGCGGCCGAAGCCGCAGCGCATTTAGAGGCGCCCGCGCCCGCTCACGCGGCCAAGGCAGCCTGACCCATGAAGCACCGGTAGCAACGCAGCGCCCGTACTGAACCTGTCGTTCCCCAAAGGCCCGATGCGCCAGCAGAAGCGGCAAGGGCCTCAACGATCCAGTGGAGATCTTTCGATGAAGCAGACAGCGCATTCCGTCGATCCGCAGTTCGCGGCCGGCGCGCAGGGCAGCGGTCTTTACAACGACGACCTTGCGCCGACCGGTCCCGCGCAGCGCACCTGGCGGTGGTATCACTTCGCCGCGCTGTGGGTGGGGATGGTGATGAACATCGCGTCGTACATGCTCGCCGCCGGCTTGACGGAGCAGGGCATGTCGCCGTGGCAGGCGGTCGTCACCGTGCTGCTGGGCAACCTGATCGTGCTGGTGCCGATGCTGCTGATCGGTCACGCGGGCGCGAAGCACGGCATTCCGTATGCGGTGCTGGTGCGCTCGTCGTTCGGCACGCGCGGCGCGAAACTGCCGGCCTTGCTGCGGGCGATCGTCGCGTGCGGCTGGTACGGGATTCAGACCTGGCTCGGCGGCAGCGCGATCTATACGCTGCTGAACATTCTCACCGGCAACGCGCTGCATGGCGAGGCACTGCCGTTTCTCGACATCTCGCTTGCGCAGCTCGCGTGCTTCCTCGTTTTCTGGGCGCTGCAGATCTACTTCATCGTGCACGGCACTGAAGCGATTCGCCGGCTCGAAAGCTGGTCCGCGCCGATCAAGATCGTGATGTGCATCGCGCTCGTGTGGTGGGCGACCTCGAAGGCGGGCGGCCTCGGCTCGATGCTGTCGGCGCCGTCGCAATTCGTGCCGGGCGGCAAGAAAGAAGGCATGTTCTGGCTGACCTTCTGGCCGAGCCTCACCGCAATGGTCGGGTTCTGGGCGACGCTCGCGCTGAATATCCCCGACTTCACGCGCTTCGCGAAAACGCAGCGCGACCAGATCATCGGCCAGTCGATCGGCTTGCCGGTGCCGATGGCTTTGCTTTCGGTGATTTCGGTGGTGGTGACGTCGGCGACCGTGGTGATCTACGGCAAGGCGATCTGGGACCCGATCGATTTGACGAGCCGCATGACCGGCATCGGCGTTGGCGTCGCGCTGATCATCCTGACGCTCGATACGATGTCGTGCAATCTCGCGGCGAATCTGGTCGGCCCCGCCTACGATTTTTCGAGCCTGTGGCCGAAAGGCATTTCGTATCGTGTGGGCGGCATGATTACCGCGACCATCGCGCTCGTGATGATGCCGTGGAAGATTCTCGCCACCACGCAAGGCTACATCTTCACGTGGCTGGTCGGCTATTCGGCGTTGCTCGGCCCGGTGGCCGGCATCCTGATGGTCGACTACTTCCTGATTCGCGGCACCCGGCTCGACACGCGCGAGCTGTTCGACGAGCAGGGCGAATATAGCTACACCGGCGGCTGGAACATCGGCGCGGTGGTCGCATTGATCGTCGGCGTGCTGCCGAATTTGCCGGGCTTTTTGCATACCGCGTTTCCGGCGTCGTTTCCGAACGTGCCGGCGATCTTCAATATGCTCTACACGTATGCGTGGTTTGTCGGACTCGCGTTGGCGTCGATCGTATACAGCGCGTGGATGAAGCTGAGCAAGGGACCGAGCGCGCGCGTGGCGAGCGCCTGAGTACGGATGATACGCAACATCGAAACCAGCAGTTCATAAGGAGGCGGCAACATGACGACCCTGATTCGCGGCGGCACGATTATCGACGCGGAGAACACGTATCGTGCGGACGTGTTGTGTGCGGACCCGCAGGACGGCGGCACGATCCTGCAGATCGGCGCGGACCTGGAGGCGCCGGCGGGCGCGACGATCGTCGATGCGGGCGGGCAGTACGTGATGCCCGGCGGCATCGATCCGCACACGCACATGGAATTGCCATTCATGGGCACCACCGCGAGCGACGATTTCTACACCGGCACGGCAGCGGGTTTGTCGGGCGGCACGACCAGCATCATCGACTTCGTGATTCCGAGTCCGAAACAACCGCTGATGGAAGCGTTCAACGAATGGCGCGGCTGGGCGGAGAAGGCGTCGGCGGACTACGGCTTTCACGTTGCCGTCACGTGGTGGGACGAGTCGGTCTATCGCGACATGGGCACGCTCGTGCATGAACACGGCGTATCGAGCTTCAAGCACTTCATGGCCTACAAGAACGCGATCATGGCCGACGACGAAGTGCTGGTGAACAGTTTCTCGCGCTCGCTCGAACTCGGCGCGCTGCCTACCGTGCATGCGGAAAACGGCGAGCTGGTGTTCCAGTTGCAGCGCCAGTTGCTGGCCAAAGGCTTCAAGGGACCGGAGGCGCATCCGTTGTCGCGGCCGCCCGAAGTGGAAGGCGAAGCGGCCAATCGCGCGATCCGCATCGCCCAGGTGCTGGGCGTGCCGGTGTATATCGTGCACGTGTCCGCGAAGGACGCGGTCGATGCGATCGCGCGCGCGCGCAGCGAGGGCTTGCGCGTGTTCGGCGAAGTGTTGCCGGGCCATCTGGTGATCGACGAAGCCGTGTACCGCGATCCCGACTGGACCCGCGCGGCCGCGCACGTGATGAGCCCGCCGTTTCGCTCGGCCGAACATCGCGAGGCATTATGGCGCGGCTTGCAGGCGGGCCAGCTGCACACCACGGCGACCGATCACTGCGTGTTCTGCGCGTCGCAGAAGGCGATGGGCCGCGAGGACTTCACGAAGATTCCAAACGGCTGCGGCGGTGTCGAGGATCGCATGGCGGTGCTCTGGCATCACGGCGTGAATGCGGGGCGTCTCACGCCGAATGAATTCGTGCGCATCACGTCGACCAATGCCGCGCAGATTTTCAACCTGTATCCGCGTAAAGGCGCGGTGCGTGTCGGCGCGGATGCCGATCTCGTGGTGTGGGACCCGAACGCGAGTAAGACGATTTCGGTGAACACGCATCATCAGAAGGTCGACTTCAACGTGTTCGAAGGGATGACGGTGCAGGGCGTCGCGATGCATACGCTCACGCGCGGCGCGCTCGCGTGGACCGACGGTGAATTGCGCGCGGTGCGCGGCGCGGGACGCTACCTGAAGCGGCCGCCGAATTCGGCTTACTTCGATGCGGTGCGGGTTGCTAACAAGCGTAAGGAGCCGCATCCGGTGGAGCGCTAGGCGCTGTTGCACCGGGTTGGCAGTGCCGCGTGTGGCGTCGGGCATCCCGGCGCCGCGGCACGCGTTCATCGGGCCGGCCTGTCCCGCAAAGGCAGTGGCAAGAGCCGGCCGGGCCCAGTTTCGGTTCCCGATTCACTCTGATACTCTGCGCACACTTACGATCAAGCGTCGCTCATCGACTTAGAATGATGGACCTCAGGGCTTCCACTGCGATCGGGCAATTGCTCGCGCATCGCGAGCGGTTTCGCGAGGTTCGCCTTCGCGCCGACATCTCCCGCCGTTGCGCATCACGACACCGCGCCGCGCAAGCGCCGCGCCTCGGCAATTCTGATGCTTTGAAAAATCCCGGACGGTTTGCTACAGTCCGCCCATTCCGCTGGGCGCGAGTTCCGGTGGGAACGGTCGAATCCAAGACCCGGCCACCGCTGTCGCCAACCTGACGGAGCCCCTCGATGAAGCCGATTCGTTCCATGGTGCTGGCCGCGCTGTTGCAGGCGGCGGCAAGCCTGGCATTGAGCCCGGTATCGAGCCCGGCATGCGCCGGCGACGCACTCGCGCAAATCAGATCCGCCGGCGTGTTGCGCATCGGCACCGAAGGCAGCTATGTGCCGTTCACCTATCACGACGAGGCAGGCAAGCTGACCGGCTTCGACGTGGAACTCGGCATGGCGATCGCGCAGCGCCTGCGGGTCAAGCCGCAATTCATCGAAAGCAAATGGGACGGTCTAATCGCCGGCCTCGACGTGAACCGCTACGACGCGGTGATCAACGAAATAGCCGTTACCGACGCGCGCAAGCTCAAATACGACTATTCCGATCCGTACATCACGTCGCACGCGGTGCTGATCGTCGCGGCGGACAACACCACGATCAGGAGTTTCGACGACCTGAAGGGCAGGAAGTCGGCGAATACGCTGACCAGCAACCTCGGCAGGATCGCGGCCGCGCACGGCGCGCAAGTGATTCCGGCAAAGGGCTTCAACGAGTCGATCGAACTGCTGGGCGCGGGGCGCGTCGATGCCACGGTCAATGACTCGCTGTCGTTCCTCGACCTGAAAAAACACGCGCCGGATGCAAAGGTGAAGGTCGTCGCGATCGACACCTCGCCGGACAGCAGCGACAAATCCGCGGTGCTGATCCGCAAGGGCAGCCCGAGGTTGCGCGCCGCGCTCAACGAAGCGATTGCGGAACTGAGGAAAGACGGGACTTACGCGAGAATCTCGCAGAAGTATTTCGGCAAGGATGTGTTTCAGTAAGCACTGCGCAAAGCGGCGCACAAAATGAAGAGGGGCGCCGAAGCGCCCCCTCGCACACGTCAAGCGACTACAGCGCGCTCGAACCTCAAACCGCCGCATCCTCCGTCGCGTCATTCAACGCGGCGTCGAAGAAGCGTTCCTGCGCTTGCGCACTGGCGCGAGCATACGCGCGATTCACGCCGCTGATCACCGCGCGAATCGAAGCCGTCACCAGATTCGCGTCGATGCCGACGCCGAACGCACTGCCGGCCACATCGGCGCCGGCCATTTCGGCGACCGCGATCGCGCGCGCATCCGCCCCCTGGGTCAACGCGCGCTCTTCATAGTGCTGAATCCGCACCGGCGCGCCGATCGCGTGCATCAATGCGTCGAGCGGGCCATTGCCGACGCCGCTCAGCACGCGCCGCGTGCCGTTGATGTCGACCGTGAGCCTGATATGTTCGCGCCCGTCACGCTCGGCGAGACTATGGCCGATGTAATGAACCGGTTCGACGGTCCGCACGTATTCGTGCTGGAACAATTCCCAGATCTGCGCGGGCGTGACTTCCTGGCCGCTGTCATCGGTATAGCGCTGCACGGCCGAGCTGAAATCGACTTGCAGGCGGCGCGGCAGCGCGACGCCGTAGCCCTGTTCGAGCAGATAGGCGATGCCGCCCTTGCCCGACTGGCTGTTCACGCGGATCACCGAATCGTAGGTGCGGCCGAGATCGCTCGGGTCGATCGGCATGTACGGCACTTCCCAGATCGCGTCCGGCTTCTGCACGGCGAAGCCCTTCTTGATCGCATCCTGATGCGAGCCGGAGAACGCGGTGAACACCAGATCGCCGACATACGGATGACGCGGATGCACCGGCAGCTGCGTGCATTCCTCGGCGGTGCGCGCGACTTCGTTGATGTTCGAGAAATCCAGTTCGGGGTCGACACCTTGCGTGTACAGATTCAACGCAAGCGTGACCAGATCCACGTTGCCAGTGCGCTCGCCATTGCCGAACAGGCAGCCTTCGACGCGATCCGCGCCGGCCATCACCGCGAGTTCCGCGGCGGCGACCGCGGTGCCGCGGTCGTTATGCGGGTGCACCGAGACGATCAGCGACTCGCGGCGCGTGAGATTGCGGTGCATCCATTCGATCTGGTCCGCATAGACGTTCGGTGTGGCCATTTCGACGGTGGCCGGCAAATTGACGATCGCCTTGTGGTCGGGCGTCGGTTCCCAGATGTCGAACACCGCGTCGCAGACTTCCTTCGCGAATTCGAGTTCGGTGCCGCTGAACACTTCCGGGCTGTACTGCAACGTGAAGTGCGTTTCGGGCGTCGCGTCGGCGAGCCGCTTCATCGTGCGGGCGGCCTTTTGCGCGAGTTCCTTGACGCCGCTCTTTTCCAGGCCGAAGACGATCTTGCGGAATTCCGGCGCGGTCGCGTTGTAGAGGTGGACGATCGCGCGCGGTGCGCCGCGCAACGATTCGAAAGTGCGTTCGATCAGATCGTCGCGGGCTTGCGTCAACACTTCGATCGTCACGTCGTCGGGGATATGGCCGCCTTCGATCAGCTCACGGACGAAGTTGAAATCGGTTTGCGACGCCGACGGAAACGCCACTTCGATTTCCTTGAAACCGATCTGCACCAGCGTCTTGAACATGCGCATCTTGCGCTGCGCGTTCATAGGTTCGAACAGCGCCTGGTTGCCGTCGCGCAGGTCCGTGCTCATCCAGATCGGCGCGCGCGTGATCGTACGCGACGGCCACTGGCGGTCCGTCAAATTGATGGGCTTGAACGAACGGTATTTGGTAGCGGGGTTTTTCAACATTTTCATCATCCGAGGTGGAGACCAGAAGGCTGGGAGTCGACCGGACGACGAAAAAGCGATACAGGGCCGCCGGTCGGAAACCGGGGCTGGGTCAGTTACTGGGGAATCAAGCGATGCTTCGGTGTATCAGGTGGAAGCGCGCAGCAGCAGACCTAGCCCGGTAGAGCGGGCTAGTAGTAGCGATAGGGTGGTCTGGGCGCGGTACATAGTGCGCAATGGGAACATATTATCGAGACGGCGTCAAGCGCCGCCGGCGATCAATGCAGCGGTTTCACGAAGCGCAGGGTCATGCGGTCCGATTCGCCGATCGCCGCGTATTTCGCACGGTCGACGTCGCCGCCCTCGTAGGTGGGCGGCAGCGACCACACGCCGTGCGGGTAGTTTTTCGTGTCGCGCGGATTGCTGTTCACTTCGCTTTCGCCGAGCAGTTCGAAGCCGGCCGCCCGCGCGTGGGCGATCACGAAATCTTGCGTCACGTAGCCGCTGTCGATGATCTGTTGCAGGGACGTGCCCGGCGCGGCGCGGTGTTCCTCGACGCCGAGGATGCCGCCCGGCTTGAGCGCGGCATAAAAGGCGCGCAGGTTCGCGTCGATCTGGCCGTCCTTGATCCAGTTGTGGATATTGCGGAAGGTCAGCACCCGGTCGACGCTGGCGTCGGCGGGAAAACCGCTGAACTGGCCCGCGTGCAGCGTCCCGACGACGACCTTGCCGTAGACGGCGGGCGTGGCCGCCAGTTTGCGCGCGAACGCGGCACGCCCGGCCTGTGCCTCGGCCGACGGCGCGCCTGGCGGGCCGTCATACTGCGCTTCGTAAAGCTTGCCGTGGTCGTGCAGATAGGGCGCGAGTATTTCCGTGTACCAGCCGCCGCCCGGCGCGATTTCGAGCACGCTTTGCGACGGGGCGAGTTCGAAGAACTGCAGCGTTTCTTTCGGATGACGGTAGCGATCGCGCTCGCGGGCTTTGCCGCTGCGTTGCGGGCCGGAGACCGCGGCGTCGAGCAAGGCGGGATTGGCTGGTGCCGCTGACGTCGAAGGCGTGTCCGGCGCCGCTGGGCCGGCGCAAGCCGCCAGCAGCAGCGCCGCGGCGAATGCCGCGAGCGTCGCAGGTAGCGCGCGGCTGGGGGAGTGGGGTTGGGCGTTCATGACAGCCATTATCGGGCTCGATCGGTTCGGAAAGAAATCCGCAATCGACATAAGCTTAGTCATGGTCGAATTTGGGTGGCGGCGTTGATCGCACCGCTGATCGAATCCGAAGGGCACGCTTGCGCGTATAAATGATGTGATCCGCGGACGCAGCGCGATGCTGCGTCGGGACGGAAACGCGCGGACATGATCCCCTTCATCTCACTTTGCCGGAGGCTGGCATGAAACGAATATCGACGACATCGAGGGCCGTACTGGGGCTGCTGTGCGCGGCCGTGTGCGGGTTTGCCGCGCACGCGGGCGCGCAGGGCCTGAGTGCGCAGAACGACATGAACGCGCCGCAAAACAGCACGCGCCTGATGCCGAATGCGCCGCTCGGCAGTGAATATCCGACCCACGGCAACCAGCAGGCCGGCGAGCTGAATCTGAACCCGGCCGATCCGCGCGCGCAACTGGTCAACGGTTTGCCGAATCACGCGAGCGCGGGCGGATATGGCGCGCCGCTTGCCGGCGTGCGGACTTACGTGCAGCCGATGCAGCCGATGCAACCCATGTCGATGCCGACGCCGTCGAACTGAACATTCGCCCAGGCGAGGTCGTGCCGCATCGCGCGCCGGACAGCCGCGCATCCTTGCACGCACCGCACCGTTGCAGGTCAGATTCCGAACACGAGCCGCAGCGTATCGTTGCGCGCGATCACCGACACGCCGATCGCCAGCAGGATCAGCGGCAGCAGGGAGGTGCCGTAGCGGCGGATCGGCGCGCCCAGCAGCGGATGCTCGACGAGCCATACCGCCGCCGCGCACCACAGTCCGCTCATGACGACGAACACCAGCGAGATCAGCGCGGTTTCGCTGGGCGAGCGGCTGGCATAGAGCGGAACATACACGGCGAGATTGTCGGAGCCGTTGGCAATGGCCACCCCGGCTACGGTCAGAAAGGATGAATTGCGGGTTGACGAAGCCAACGCGGCGTTGGAGAGCACGGTGAAGGCGGCCGCTGTGCTCGATTCTTTTGCGCCGGTGCTTACGTGCGCGTCGTCCGGCGCGGCTTTCGTCCGCTGTGCAAGGCTGGGTCCGAGGCGCTCCCAGACCTGGCTCAACCCGACTCCGATCGGCAGCAGGCCGAGCAGACCCACATAACCGGCGGGCAGATGCATCAGCAATGCCGCGAACAGGATTGATCCCGCGATCAGGACCAGCGAGCCCGCGCACTGTCCGGCGATCACGCGATGCCGCCCGCCTCGCGCTTGCGCAAGGAACGCGAGCAGCACGAACAGGTTGTCGATATTGGTGGCGGCGTAAGCGACGATCGCGAGCAGGACAAGGCTAAACATACGGGGCGGACGATCCGGACGCAGTGAGAGTGAGGGAAACGGCGCGGCGCCCATCGGCGCTGATCGGCGCTCATCGGCGGACTGAGCCGGGCGTGCCGCGATGCAGCGCTGGCCGACGCCGGTCGACACGATGCCGGTGCTAATCGCCGCGGTCAAGGAGAGGCGGTGTCGCGTTTCTGAAAGGTGCACGGTGAACGGGCCTATCGTTCGATCAAACCGGCGTGCGTGTCCAATGTCGATCGACAGGTCCGTAAGCTACAATTGCCGACGGCTTGAAAAACGGAACGTCAATGAAGATTCGGACACTCTCTATCGCCTGCGTTACGACTGCTGTCGCGTTGCTGGCGGCCTGCACGGCTGTCAACAGGAACGCGGGCGCATGCGAGCAGTTGATGCGCAACAAGCTGGCCGACACGTCGCAGGATACGCTGACGGTCGCGCATCGAGCCGCCGCCATTCACGGCTCGCGGGTGGTGGTCGAAGGAACGATCGAGCATGTGATCGCGGCTTCGGAAGTGGCGGCGAGCACGCCGGCTGCGGCTGCGGCGTCCGCGCTTGCGGCGTCCGCGCCGGGCGGGGCATCGGGTGCGAAAGCGGCGTCCGTTGCATCGGGCGTTGGAGCGGAGTCGCCGGCGGGGGCTTCGAGTGTCGAGGTGTCGACGCAGAAACCGGCAAAGCCGCAGACGCTCAAGCTTCCCGCAGCGGCCGAGTGCACGTTCCACGGCGAGGAGCTGAATGTATTCCGCTGGCTGGCGCCGGCCAAGCTTGTCGCGCCGCCCGAAGAAGGTCAAGCCGCCGGTTAGTGCGCATCGTCAGCGGTGCGGTGCGGAGCGGGCCGCCGTGCTGCCGGACAAGTTGGGTGGCACTTCCCGCACCACGGGGCGCGCCTTCGCCAGCACATTGCAACTGCGCAACGCAATGCGGCCACACGGTGAAACAACGCTTTGAAACACCGCTTCGCAGAGCGCAACGCGCAAACCCGCCACCGTTTGCCACGCGCGATTCACGCCGCGCGACCCCGGCATCACCACTCGCCTGACGTCATCGCCTCCATACGCACGCCGTTGTCCGCCCGCAAAAGTGCCAACACCCGTTCGCCAAAGGCCTGAGGTCGCCCGGCGAAGCAGCGCTCAATCGCCCGGGTATCGATCAAACGCCGCCGCAACTCCGCGCGTTCAGCATGACCGTCGATCATGCGCACCGCCGCGGCGACATAATCCTCCGCGCTATTCGCCACGGCCCACGACGGCATCCCCACCCGCTCGAACAGCGCACCATCGATGCGCTCGAACACTTCCGCCCCGCGCTTGCAGACACCCGGCACACCCAGCGTGATCGCATCGACGATACCGTTGGTATTGCCGAACGGAAACGGACTCAGAAACAGGTCGGCCCGATTGACACGCTCCAGATAGCCCGCGTAATCGTGAAAGCCGTGCACGAGCGCGCCCGGCAGCGCGTTGCCGATCACGTCGCGCATCCGGTCGAGCGGCAGCCCGGCCGGCACGCCGCTCATGAAATGAATCTCCACGGGCGTCGCCGCGCGCGCGACGATCTCGCGGCATGCATCGAGAAAGCCAGGGTTGAGCTTCATCGCGCTCGCCGTGACGACGATTTCCAGCCGCTCGCGCGGCGGCGGAATTCGTGCGGCGATATCGGGCAGCGCTCCCGACGGCCGATACGGCTGACCGTCTTTCGGCAGAATCATCAGGCGTTCGCTGAAGCAGGCCGGGTCGCCGACATAGTCCGCCTCGACGCTGACCCAGTCGATCTTGTCCGAATGCGTGGTGGCCGGGTGGCCGAGACCGGCGATCTGCAGCGGCGCGACGCGCAGGTTCGACATGAACACCGTCAGCACGAACATCCCGACGCTCGGCATGTACAGCACGTCCGGCTGTTCGGCCGCGGCGAAGTCGCGGATGGTTCGCAGACACTCGCCGATGTAGTCCGGTTCCTTCAGCTCGATGAAGCGATCGAACACCGCACGCCCGGGTTCGTCGACCGCGTAGCCGAAGCCGAAGCCCACTACCTCGAAATGCTCGCGCGCGGCTTCGAGCGTGCGCGAGTGCGTGCGGTAAATCGAATGCGCGCCGCTGAACCACTCCAGCACGACGAGCATCAGCGGTTTCCCTGCATGCCGCGTGCGCTGCTCGCGTTGCGCGCGCGGCGGCCTGGGCGGTGACTTCGGCTGCGGCGCCGGCAGATCGGTGAGCGCCAGTTGCGCCAGCTTGCGCCGCACGAGTTCGTTGATGTCCCGCTTGATTTCGTGCCGGCGCGGCGTATCCGCATAGCTGCAGAACATGTACGCGTTGTGCAGCAACGCGGTCGGCAGGTCGTCGAGATCGTCGATTTGCCGCAGTTTGCCGGGCAGCCATTCGATCAGGGCCTCGCGCTTCAGATGCGCGTTCGCCGAGCCCTTGAAGACCGGCGCGAGCAGGACCAGCGCAAGGCTGGCCGCGAGTGTTCTATGGTGCGCCCAGAGCGAGGCCAGGTCGAGTTCCAGTTCGGACTCGGTCGAATACAGCACGCACAGTTTTTCGATGAAGCGGTCGCCGGCGAGAAACTCCGTGTTCTGCGGACCGCGCGGATTCAGATGGCGTGCCACATGGTCCGCGTTGCCGAACGCCGTGCTGGCGAACACCAGGCCGGTCCATTCATGCAGCGTGAGCAGCAGCCTGAAACAGGCGGGCGGCAACTCGAACTGCGGGTCGGCGAACAACGTCGTGGCCGCGCTCGCGAGGCGCGTGCAGAAGCGCTGGTGCTGCTCGGCCGCGCTCAGGCCGAGCATGCCCGAGGCGAGGAAGCTCTCGTCGAGCTTGCCGCGTTTCTGTTGCAGGAGTGCCAGCGCGGCGATCAGGTGCATCGAAGCTTTGACGTGCTGTCGCGTATAAACGAGTTGCTCGAAATCGTCGAGCGAAAAAGTGGGGTCTTCCATCGAGCGGATTTTTCAATACGGATCGCTAACTATCTTGAAAAAGAATCTGGCGGGAGGCTTGAATTATGACCGCCGCCCGATATCAAATTCCGCTGGCCAATGAATTTGCGAATTTTCCGCGTGATCGGGAATCTCGTTCGAAGCGGCCCGTCATTGCGCCGCAGCCGCGCGCTCAGAACGCGTAATAAGGCCCCGGCCCGGCCGATGTGTCGCGCGCCGCGATCGCCGTGTAGACGCGTCGTCCGAAGAAGAACGGCAAGCCCCAGTCGAAGCTCCGTGCGGCGGTGCCAGCAAGATTGTTGAACGCATTGTTCGGCGATCCGAACAGCAGGGCCGAATTGCCGACCGAGAACGAGACCGCGCTCGCCGAGCCGTTCGTGCCGGCGATGACGGCGCTGACCGGTTGCGGCGAACTCGGGCAGTACCAGGTGCCACACAGCTGTAGCTGGGTGTCGGGGAAGAAGATCCCGTTCGAGCCGCTGTCGATATAACTTTGCGCATAGGTCTGACCGTTCCCGGTCGTGACCACGTACCCGTTCGCCGCATTCGCCTTGACGACGCTCGCGCCGCCGAGCGTGTTGTCCGCCTGGGTGCCGATGCCGAAGATCAGCGATCCCGATACGCTGGGTGCGCCGGTGTCGGCGATGGCGGGCAGGTCGATCACCACGCCGTTGTTGTCGAGCGCGAAGCGGCTGACCGGATTGGTCACCTGCTGCGCGAGCGTCTGCGCGCTTGCCATGCAGTTGCCGTCGGCGGTGCACCGATAGTACCAGCGCGGCAGCGCGGCGCTGGTGCAGCCGCCGCCGCAGTCGGACGTGAACAGGCCGATGCCGAGAATGCCGTTGCCGCGTAGGCTCGCGACCGTCTGCATCGCCGGACCGGCGCTCGCGCAGTCGGCGGGCACGGCGGGGAGGGCCGCGTCGGCGATCAGATGGATCGGAATCGATGCGGCCAGCTGGCCGGCCATGCGCACGTCCGCGCTGCGCACCGCACCCCATGCGTAGCCGCTGCCGAACGCCGCGCACTCGCCCGTGACGCCGCCGCCCGACGGCACCGCCGGCAGCGCGAGACCGGCCGGCAGCGCCGAGGCGAGAATGCGCAGGCCGTTCGAGCCGGTGTCGACCTGAATGTCGTCGACCGTCGCGCAGTGGCTGGTGCCGGACTGGCAGACGGTGACGCTGGTGGTCAACATGTTGCGCGTCAGGCCGGGCGCGACGGTGACCGAGATCGGATGGACGTTCGGCGTATTCGACTGCGGC
The DNA here is from genome assembly GCF_046026895.1 of Paraburkholderia sediminicola. GTDB lineage: Bacteria > Pseudomonadota > Gammaproteobacteria > Burkholderiales > Burkholderiaceae > Paraburkholderia > Paraburkholderia sediminicola_C. The sequence continues at coordinate 101,853 of NZ_JAQQEU010000010.1, read as the reverse complement.
ACGCTGACGGATGCGCTGGAGCCGGACGTGCCGGACGACGTGCCGGCCGTGGGCGTGCCGGCGCCGCCCGGGTTGCTGGGAGCACTCGGCGGCGACGAGCTGGCCGGGGTGTCGCCACCACCGCCGCCGCAACCGGCCAGAACCGCGCCAACGAGAAGCAGGGCATGAAGTCGCGAGGAGGCTGTCATGTCGAGGTCTCGATCGTCGTTGAAGTTGAGGGCTGGGCCGCGTTAGTGCAGGTCGTTCGCAGTGACGCCGGGCGGCAACGCGCCGGGCAGCCACGCGCGTCCGAGGTAGCCGCGCATCGGGCCGCCGGATTCGACGATCAGGTCCGGCCGCGCGATCCGCGAGATGTGCAGGTTGCCGGCGGGCGCCGACGTGGCGGCGCCCGTGCGATAGGAGGCGGCGTACTTGCCGAGCAGCGCGTCGAGGTCCGGCATGGTCGGGCCTTCCCACGCATAGCCGACGATCCGGCCGGTGCTGGTCGCGTATTCGTTGATGGTGGTGTTGCCGGCATCGGTCAGCGTGCGTACGCGCAGCGCGCCGTTGAACAGCGTGTGCGGCGCGCTCGCGGCCGCGTCGGCGTGATCCGGCATCGTGCCGCCCAATTCGGCATGCGCGGCCGCGCTCGCGCAGAGGACGCCGGTCGCGAGCGCGCAGACGGGGAGAGGGCGGCAGAAGGGGGACTTGAGCATGGCGGTCGGCCTTGTGTTCCGGCGTGTTCCGGTTTTATTGAGATATCCGGAATCACGGTAACACCCGGCCTTGCTGATGATTGAATCCGGCGTGGGCGGCGCATCGGCGCGATCTCAAAATAGCCGCCGTGCGCATCAGAAAAGTCCCTTTGAAAACAAAGATCTGACGGAAATGTAGGGATCATCCGATTGTCGATTCGGAAAGGTTGTCAAACGTTAAATGGGGGCGGACAGGCAGCTTGTCCGGGGTCGCCGACGACGCGTTTAACCAGGGCGAAATGCGCGGAAAGATGGGCTGGAAGAGGCGCTTTGCGCACGCTCACGGACGGCGCCACGGCGCGCGTTGCACGCGTGCGCACGCCGCCCGGTTCACGGGCAAACCCCAGTTTTTGCACAGGGCTCGCCGGGACCGGTAAAATGTTGGGTTGATCCACGGAAACTTGCCGTGGCGTTGCGGAAGGATTCCCCGAACATGACTGATCTTCGTCTTACCAAGCGGTTTGCAGTAATGCTGATGGCGGGCGGGCTGGTCGCCGGCTGCGGCACTTCGTCGCCGACCAAAATCGACTACAAGAGCGACTCCAGATCGAAGCAGGTGTCACTGGCTGTGCCGCCGAACATGATCGACGAGACGGCCGATCAGCGTTCCTTGCCACCGCAAGGCGGCGAAACCTCGTTGTCCACGCTCAAGCAGGTCCAGGCGCAAGCGCCGTCGAACAGTAATGCCGTGCCCGTGGTGCCGCCGGTCAACGGCATGCATATCCAGCGTGACGGCACTGAAAGCTGGCTCGTGATCGACAGCAAGGCCCCCGACGCGGCATGGGCGCCGATCCGCCGCTTCTGGCAGGAGCAGGGCTTCCTGCTGGTGGTCGACCAGCGCGACAAGGGCGTGATGGAAACCGACTGGAACGAATCGCACCCGCAGATCAACGACGGCTTCATCCGCAATACGCTGTCCAAGGCAATGGGCAACAGTTATGTCACGTCGGAGCGCAACAAGTACCGCACGCGTCTCGAACCGGCGCCGAACGGCGGCACTTATGTGTTCATCAGCCAGAAGGGCATGCGCGAGGCGCTCACCGGCACGAACAACGATTCGAGCAAGTGGGAGCCGAAGCCGAACGATCCGGCCCTGGAACAGGAATATCTGAAGCGCCTGATGGCCGCGCTCGCGCTGGCCGATACGCGCGCGCAGTCGGGCGGTGGCCAAACCGCCGAGCTGTCGCCGGCCGGCACGCAAACGGCGCCGAACGCGGCGAGCGCGAATGCGAAGTCGGCGGCTGCGGCCACGGCCGCGCAGAACGTGTCGCTGTCCGCCCAGCAGCCGATGCCGGATGCGGACTCGGCGAACACGTCAGCGCAGCTCTCGTCGACCGAACTCACGCTCGGCGAGCCGTATGACCGGGCCTGGCTGCGCGTGGGCCTCGCGCTCGACCGCAGCAACTTCACCGTCGACGACCGCGATCTGAGCCGTGGCCTGTACTTCGTGCGCTACGTCGATCCGAAGGACATGTCGTCGGCCGAGCAAGGCTTCTGGAGCCAGGTGTTCCACGGCAAGAAGGAAAAGATCGCCAAGCAGTATCGCGTGAACGTGCGCGCGGTGACGCCGGACCAAACGCGCGTGGCCGTGGTCGACGACAAGGGTGCGATCGACGAAAGCCCGCAGGCCAAGCAGATCATGAGTCTGATGGTCGATCAGCTGCACTGAGCGACGCGTTGGCAGGTAGCGCAGTTGTTTGAAGAACCGCCCGGGAGAAGTCCCGGCCGGTTTTTTTTATGGCTGCGAGACACGCTAGGTCTCTCCAGCGGCGTGTATGTCGCGGGGCCTCCGCGGGCGCAGTCGCTATCGCTCGTGGAACGACGGACTAGCCCGCACTCCAACGGAGTGCGGGCTAATCGGCTAAGCGGAATTCAATGCGGCCAGTCGAAGCGGCTAAGGGTGGCGCCCGCCGCGCCGAGGCAAGAGGGGAACAAGAAAATCGCGCGACACCGGCAACGGTGAAGCGCACGGCGGCGACGCCGGAAGGCGTCGCGCGAAACCATTTCAGGTGTCGGCCCGACGCGTGCCGATCCACGGCAGACGCTTGATCACCCCGGTCGCGAGCGCGGTGCCGACCAGAATCACCCCACAGCCTTCGAGCATGCCGGGCGAGACGCCCTCGTTGAGAAACAGCGCGCCCCACAGAATGCCGAAGATCGGAATCACGAACGTCACCGTAATGGCGCGCGCCGGCCCGGCCACCGCGATCAGGTGGAAGAACAGCATATACGCGACGCCGGTGCATGCGACGCCGAGCGCGATCACCGCGCCCCACGCGTGCAGCGAGATCGGCGCGGCCGGCCAGTAGATCACGGCGAGCGGCAGCAGCACGATGGTCGCGCCGGTCATCGTGCCGGCGGCGACGGTCAGCGCATCGACTCCGGTCAGGTGACGCTTGGTGTAGTTGGCGGCGATGCCGTAAAGCAGCGTCGCGCCGAGCGCAGCGCCCGCCGCCAGCGCGGTGGTCAGCGGCGTCGCGGCCGAGCCGTTCGGCGTGGCGATCTGATCCCACACCAGCATCAACACACCGAGAAAACCGATCACGAGACCGAGCGTGCGCAGCGCGCTCAGGCGGTCGCGCAGCCACAGAAAACCGACCAGCGCACCCCACAGCGGCGTGGTCGCGTTAATCACCGACGTCACACCCGCGGACAGCGTCAATTCGGCGTACGCGAACAGGCAGAAGGGCGCCGCCGAATTCAGAATGCCGACCACCAGCAGCGGAAAGGCGCGCGTGCGCAGCAGCGCCGCCGATTGCCGCAGCGGCCGCCGCGCGATCAGCACGGCCAGCAGAAAGATCGCGCCGATGCCGACCCGCAGCGCCATCAGCGGAGCGACGCCGAAGTCGGTCACGCCGACGCGAATGAACAGAAACGACGCGCCCCACAGGGCGGCGAGAATCAGCAGTTGCAGCAGGTTTTGAGGTTTCATCGGGAAGGCGCCGCGCGCGGTTGAGTCGGGACGCCTGCGCATCGTAACAGCGCGATTGATCGAAACGTTTCAGGTTGGAATGAAACGGCAAGATTCGGGAGATCGTGGCGTCCGGTGCTGGTGATCGTAAGCGTTGGGGGCTTTTAAGCAAAACGAGCAATTCTGACGCTGATGTGAGAAAAATTTCCCTATGCGGACTTGGGAAAGTGAAGAAGTGTAAGCGGGGGGCTTGTGCGCCGCCGCATAGCGTGAATTATTTTGGGGCAGCGCGCGCTTGAACGCAAGCCATCAGCCCGCGTCCCTGTCGGCGCACCACGCCCAACTTGCGCGAGTCGGCGTGTAGGCCAGCGGCGTGGGCAACCCCTGCAAGCCGCCGGGCTGAAGCAGGCGCAGCCTCAATGCGGAATCATCCACTGCAGGAAGTTCTGCTGCGCCCAGACCAGCAACCCGAGCAGCACCGTCAGTAGAATCGAGTGCTTGAAGGTTTTCGCGAACACTACCCCTTCCTTGCCTTTGAGTTCGGTGGTCGCCACGCCCGTCGAGATGTTTTGCGGCGAGATCATCTTGCCCATCACGCCGCCCGATGAGTTGGTCGCCGCCATCAGCACCGGACTGAGGTTCAACTGGTTGGCCGCCACCACCTGCAGATTGCCGAACAGCGCGTTGCCGGACGTATCGCTGCCGGACAGGAACACCGCGACCCAGCCGAGGAACGCCGACACCAGCGGAAAGAACGGGCCGACCGAGGCCACGCCCAGGCCGAGCGTATAGGTGAGCCCCGAGTAGTTCATCAGATACGCAAGGCCGACAATCGTCGCCACCGTCAGAATGGCGATGCGTGTCTGCACCCAGGTATCGGCGATTGCCTTGCCGAATTCGCGCGCGCTCAGGCCGACCACGAACGTGGTGATGAGCGCCGCGACCAGGATCGCCGTGCCGGTGGCAAGCGGCTGAAAGTCCCACACCGCGGCGTAAGGCGTGTTGTACAGCGTGACGAAGACGGCCTTGTCGAGCCCCGGCCACGGCACCTTCACGTCGCCGATCGTGAAAACCTTCGCGACGGTCCAGATGATCACCACCACCGACACGATGAGCCACGGATACCATCCCTGGCCGCCGCCGATCTTGCCGCGCACGTCGCCGACGCGGTCGATGTTGACCGCGAACTTCGGATCGGCGGCCGGCTTCCAGACGCGCAGGAAAGCAATCGTCACCACCAGCGACACCAGCGACGACAGCACGTCGGTCAGGCTGTAATTCACATAGTTGGATGCGACGAACTGCGTCAGCGCGAAGCTCGCGCCCGATACCAGCAGCACCGGCCACACGCGCAGCATGTTGCGAAAGCCCGCATACACGCCCATCACGTAAAAGGGCAGCAGGAACGCGAAAAACGGCAACTGGCGGCCGACCATTTTGGCGAGCAGGTCGGACGGCAGATGGGTGACCGCACCGAGCACGGTGATCGGCACGCCGAGCGCGCCGAACGCGACGGGCGCCGTATTGAAGATCAGCGTGAAGGTGAGCGCTTCGAGCGTCGGAAAGCCGAGCATGATCAGCAGCGAACTGGTGATCGCGACCGGCGTGCCGAAGCCGGAAATCCCTTCGAGCAGCGCGCCGAACGAAAAGCCGACTACGACCAGCACGACGCGCCGGTCGTTCGGCAGGTTGTCGATCATCCACATGCGGAAGGCCGCGAAACGGCCCGAGCGCTGCGCGATGTTGTAAAGCAGGATCGCGGTGAACACGATCCACATGACCGGCCAGCACGCGAACACCGCGCCGGCGAACACCGAGTTGAGCGCGAGCCCGACCGGAAACTGCCACACCAGGATCGCCACCACCAGCCCGACGATCAGGCCCGCGAGCGACGCCTGCCAGGCCGGCCGGCGCGCCCAGCCGAGCAGCGCCAGCACCACGATGATCGGCAGCGCGGCGACGAGAAACGATGGGAAAAGCGAATTGCCGACCGGGGTCAGTAGTTGGTGGAACATCACGTCTCCTTGGCTTTTGTTCGAAGCGGCGCGGCACGGTGGCTGACGGGCGCGTCGCTCTGGCAGGACGGATGAGTGGCGACGGAACGTGTGGGACCCGCGACGCTTATTTAAACGCGTGCTGACGAAACTTTCCAAGGATAGAGGCCCGGACGGGCACGTCAAGCAGGGAAACTACGGGAGCCGGGCCGAGGCGGGCGGCGCGAGGGGACGTGATGTGGCCGCGGCGGCGCATCTTCGAAGGCGTGCGCCTGGCGTGCCGGATGAGGGCGGCCGGGCCGAGTGGCAGAACTGGTTCGCGAGATTCAGTGCCCGTGATGGTGTCCCCAGCCGCCGCCCCAATACCCGCCGATGCCGATTGCGATCGACGGCCCGTAGTAGCCGGGATACCCGTAGTAGGCCGGGTAAACCGGCGGCGGATAGTAGACAGGATAGGGTGGCGCGACATAAACGGGCGGCGGAGCCGCTACCGCATACGTCGGGCTTTGCTGTTGCGCTTGCGCCTGCTGCTGTTGTTGCGGATCGGATGGATCGGTCGATCCAGCTACGTTCTGCTGGGCCGCTGTTGCGGGGACTGTCGCGTAGTAGGGCGAATAATAGCCGGACGGATAGTAGCCGTACGGGTAATAACAGCCCGATAACGTCAGCACGCAGACGACTGCGCCGAACGCAACACCAGTTCGAGACAAGCGTGCAAAGCCGCGCGGCGGCCACTGGCTCGCCGCGCGAGAGGGGTTGATGACGCGGGACTTCATGACGCGCTCCTGGTTGAACCGACGCCGCTGGCCGCGACGTATTGATGAGCTTACGCTCCCGCAGCGCGAACTCGGTTGCAAATCCGTAACGGCGTATTTCACGTCACTACAACGCGGCTTTGAAGCGCCTGTGAACGAAATTTGAGGTGAAGCTTGGATCGCGCCGCTACCCGCGTCATTCACTGCATTCACACCGCGCTCACGGGCTACTTCCCAATCTGATTCCCGATAATGCCGCCAGCCGCCGCACCGCCGATCGTCGACAGCGCATTGCCCCCGATCGCCGCGCCCGCGGCGCCGCCTACGCCCGCCCCGATTGCCGTATCGCGTTGCCGCGTAGTCATTCCGTCACATGCTGAGAGTCCCGCGACAAGCGCAACAAGGGTTGCAAGCGTACCGATTTGACGAATCGATTTCATGATGCTGACTCCGGTTGGTGTAATTGGACGTGGTCATCGAAATGGGACAAAACCCCGGGACAGAACGCCTGTCCATGCATTTGATCCTAGCCGCGCGGCCCGTATCCAGATGTGTGCGCTTGTCAGCGGACTGACGGCTTCGTAATCAAAAGTTTACCCAGTCCTAGCATGCAGCGTGCCCGTTCGCCTGCAACGAAAAAGCCCGCCAGTGGCGGGCTTCGATGCTGCGCTGCGAAGGCGTGGCGGACCGGATGGCGTAAATGCGATACCCGATCCGCGGACCTTACCTTACTGCCGCTGATAAATCTCAGCGCCTTTCTTCATGAACTCGATCGACTTCACTTCCATGCCTTTCTTCAGCGCTTCGTCGTCGGTGACGCCTTGCTGCGCAGCGAATTCGCGCACGTCCTGCGTGATCTTCATCGAGCAGAAGTGCGGGCCGCACATCGAGCAGAAATGCGCGACCTTGGCCGAATCCTTCGGCAGCGTTTCGTCGTGGAATTCGCGTGCCTTGTCCGGGTCGAGGCCGAGATTGAACTGATCTTCCCAGCGGAATTCGAAGCGCGCTTTCGACAGCGCGTTGTCGCGCACCTGCGCGCCCGGATGGCCCTTCGCCAGATCGGCGGCGTGCGCGGCGAGCTTGTAGGTGATGATGCCGGTCTTGACGTCGTCCTTGTTCGGCAAGCCAAGGTGCTCCTTCGGCGTGACGTAGCAGAGCATCGCCGTGCCGAACCATCCGATCATCGCCGCGCCGATGCCCGACGTGATGTGGTCGTAGCCCGGCGCGATGTCGGTGGTGAGCGGTCCGAGCGTGTAGAACGGCGCTTCGTCGCACCACTCCAGCTGCAGGTCCATGTTCTCCTTGATCAACTGCATCGGCACGTGGCCGGGGCCTTCGATCATCGTCTGCACGTCGTGCTTCCACGCGATCTGCGTGAGTTCGCCGAGCGTCTTCAGCTCGCCGAGCTGCGCTTCGTCATTCGCGTCGTAGATCGAGCCGGGGCGCAGGCCGTCGCCGAGCGAGAAGGCCACGTCATACGCCTTCATGATTTCGCAGATGTCTTCGAAATGCTCGTACAGGAAGCTTTCCTTGTGATGCGCGAGACACCACTTCGCCATGATCGAGCCGCCGCGCGAGACGATGCCGGTCATGCGCTTTGCGGTGAGCGGCACGTATTGCAAACGCACGCCCGCGTGGATCGTGAAGTAGTCGACGCCCTGTTCGGCCTGTTCGATGAGGGTGTCGCGGAAGATCTCCCACGTCAGGTCTTCGGCCTTGCCATTGACCTTTTCGAGCGCCTGATAGATGGGCACCGTGCCGATCGGCACCGGGCTGTTGCGGATGATCCACTCGCGCGTTTCATGAATGTGCTTGCCGGTCGACAGGTCCATCACCGTGTCGCCGCCCCAGCGGATCGCCCACGTCATCTTGTCGACTTCCTCGCCGATGGAAGAAGTCACCGCCGAATTGCCGATGTTCGCATTCACCTTCACCAGGAAGTTGCGGCCGATGATCATCGGTTCGCTCTCCGGGTGATTGATGTTGTTCGGGATGATCGCGCGGCCGCGCGCCACTTCCTCGCGCACGAACTCCGGTGTGATCGCGGTGAGACCGTTCGGACCGAACGCGCTCGCGCCGAACGCCTGGCCCGGGTGCTGGCGGCCCATCATCGCGGCGAGCTTTTCGCCGTTCGGGCCGCTTGCCTTCACGCTCGCGAGATATTCGGCGCGGCGCTGGTTCTCGCGAATCGCGATGTATTCCATTTCCGGTGTGATGATGCCTTGCTTCGCGTAATGCATTTGCGACACGTTCTTGCCGGCGAGCGCGCGGCGCGGCGTGCGGTGCAGGCCCGGAAAGCGCAACTCGGCGGTCGCGGGGTCGGCGGCGCGCTCGCGGCTGAAGTCGCTCGACAGACCCGTCAGCGCTTCCGTGTCGCCGCGCTCTTCGATCCACGCCTGGCGCAGCGCGGGCAGACCCGCCCGGATGTCGATCTTCGCGTCCGGATCGGAGTAGGGGCCCGACGTATCGTAGACATAGACGGGCGGATTCTTTTCGCCGCCGAAGCTGTCGGGCGTGTCGGCTTGCGAGACTTCGCGCATCGGCACGCGGATGTCGGGTCGCGAGCCGCTCACGTAAACCTTGCGGGAATTCGGCAGCGGCGCGACAGCGGCTTCATCGACGTGAGCGTCGGCGGAAAGGAATTTCGGATTGGCGTTCAAGCGTATCTCCTTGTCGACCAGAGTTCGCGCCTTGGCGCGTGACTCGGGTCTCATGGCGTTGTGGGGCCGCTAAGCAGGAGACGAGACGGAAGTAGTCGGAGATCGCGAGAGGTGAGGCAATGGAGCTGGAGTGCGAAATCCGCACGCTTCCCTGCGCTGGCATTATCCAGATCAGGTTCAAAGGGTATTTCTCACCCGCGCGGCACGGACCTCCAACCCCCGTGCGACGCAGGACCCCCGCGTTAGCAGCGCACACGATACACCGCCGGCCCGCTGCTTGGCAACCCGTCCGGATGAATTGGACGGCACATTGGGGCGCGGCGCGCAATGGCCTATGCTGGTTGTAACGGCGTGGTCAGGCGCGCGGCGGCAGACGTGGTTGCACCATGCCGCACGCCGGTTTTGCTCGGCCGGAGCGCGTCGCTCACCGCGAGAAATCGTCGGCGGCTTCGGGCTGATACAGGATTCTGTCGATCTTCAGCACCTTCTGCGTGCCGCTCGGCGGCGTGAAGCTGATGCGCTCGCCGCGCTTCGCGCCGAGCAAGGCGAGGCCCGCCGGCGAGAACACGTTCAGGCGGCCCTGCGCGAAGTCCGCATTGGGCGGATAGACCACGGTCCACGTCATCTGCTCGCCGCTGGCTTCGTCGATCAGCGTGGCCTGCGAATTCATCGTCACGACGCTCGCCGGAATCTCGCGCGAATCGACGATCACGGCGCGCTCGAGAACGTCGTCGAGCATCTCCTGCAGCTTCGCATCCGCGCCGGGCGCGGCTGCGTGCTTTTCCAGACGGGCGACGTCGAGTTCGGTCAGGTAACAGGTTTTCGTCTTTTTCACGACGGGTACTCCAATTCGATCTGCATGGAAGGAAACTGCGTGCGGATGAGATCGGCCCGGAGCCCGACGATGCGGCCAGGGCTATGGAGCAGGCAGCGTTAGATCGGGCGCCGGGCGGCGGGAAGCGGGAGCGTTCGTGACCGCTCGCCGGCCCCTTGCGCCGCGAAGTCCGCGCACGCGCACCCGGTTGCGCGTCGCGGGCGCAAGCGGGTAAGGGCACGGGAAGTCGGAAAGCGCATCGAGGTAGCTGCCAGTTTCGGAGGAGTATTGGTGAAGTGTAGGGCGTCGCTTGAAAGCTTGATGTTTAGCGATCGAAAGAATGATGTTAGCACGCGCTCGCAGCTGCCTTTTCAATGTGTTCACGTGACGCGCTCAAGCCTACCGTAAAAGTATCGTTGCCGGGTCTCCAGCGAAAAGTCCAGGCCAAGGACGTCGCGGCCCGTCGGTCGAGCGCCGGAAAAAAATCCGCACGTGGCTGTCATAACCCGCCGGGCGGCTCGACCAACGTGCAGATCCTCACCGGAGCACGTCATGCGAACCGCGCCTGACCGCCGACATCATCGGAATTTTCTTCGAGCCTTCGCGCTCGTCATCGCATTGGGCGCCTGCTTTGCCAGCGCACTCGCGAGCGCGGCCGGGGCTGCCTGCAGTGCGCGCAGCCCCGCTCATCGCGTGGCGCTGGTGGAGCTTTACAGCAGCGAGGGCTGCAATAGCTGTCCGCCCGCCGATCACTGGCTGAGTCAGTGGAAAAGCAACGGCGCGACGCAAGGCATCGTGCCGTTGGCGCTGCACGTGGACTACTGGAACAGCCTCGGCTGGACCGACCGCTTTTCGCAGCATCGCTTCACCGAACGCCAGCAGACGCTGACCGGTCTCGCGGGCGGCCACACCGTCTACACGCCGGAAATTTTCGTCGCGGGCCGCGAGCTGCGCGACTGGTCGCGCTCCGATAGTTTCCAGAGCCGCGTCGCCAAGCTCGTCGCCGAACCGGCGCAGGCTCACGTCGCGCTGCAACTGACGCCGCAGGCGAAGGGAGCGTTCGACGTCGCTGCGCAATTCGCGAGCAACGCCGCCCAGGCCGCGGGCGCGTTGAACGGCTATCTCGCGGTCTATGAGAACTCGCTGACTTCGCACGTCGGCGCCGGCGAAAACAGCGGCGTCACGCTGCACCACGAGCGGGTCGTGCGGCAATGGATCGGCCCGGTGCCGCTCGTCGGCGGCAACGCGCAGATTCGCCGCGTTTTACGCCTCGGCGAAGCCGATGCCGAGGCCAGTACCGATGCACCAGCCGGCCGCTTCGGCGTGGTGGCCTTCGTCGAAAACGACGCAACCGGCGACGTGCTGCAAGTGGCCGAACTGGCCGCGTGCGAGTGAGCGCAAACGTCGCGCAAACCCGGCGCGCGCGTGGCCCAGGAGACTTCCAGATGGCAACCCCTCATGCTCTTCACGACAGCGCGTCCCCGGCCGCGCCGAACATCCGAAACATTCATCCGCTGTGGCTGCGCATCACCCACTGGCTCAACGCGCTCGCGGCCATCGTGATGATGCTGTCGGGCTGGCGCATCTACGACGCGTCGCCGATCTTTCCGGCGTTCCGCTTTGCGCCGTGGCTCACGCTCGGCGGCTGGCTCGGCGGCGCGCTGCAATGGCACTTCGCGGCGATGTGGCTGCTGGTCTTCAACGGCCTGCTGTATCTCGCGCTGAATCTGGCGAGCGGGCGTTTCGTGCGCAAGTTCCTGCCGCTGTCGCCGGTCGCCGTGCTGCGCGACTTCATGGCCGCATTGACCGGCAAGCTCTCGCACGCGGATCTGCGCGAGTACAACGCGGTGCAGAAACTCGCCTACCTGTTCGCGATCTTCGATCTGATCGTGCTGGTGCTCTCGGGGCTGGCGATCTGGAAGTCGGTGCAATTTCCGCTGCTGCGCGAACTGATGGGCGGCTACGACAACGCGCGTGTCGTCCACTTTGCGGCGATGTCGCTGCTCGCCGCGTTCCTCGCGGTGCATCTGGCGATGGTGGCGCTCGTGCCGCGCTCGCTGCTGGCGATGCTGCGCGGACGATGAACCCCGCCCGCGCGAACGTTACGGATAACGAATCATGAACAAGCTCATTGGAAAACCCGCGCAGCCCGGCAAGTCCGGGCTCGACCGCGAAGCGATCCTGATCGACGCCTGGCGCGAACTCGCCATGCCGTCGCGGCGGCTGTTCGGCAAGCGGCTCTTGACGCTCGGCGGCCTGTCGATGCTGACCGGCTGCTCGCTGACCGACGACGAATCGGTGAACCGGTTTCTGACCGCCGTGTCGCGTCTGAACGACCGCGCGCAAGCCGCGCTGTTCGATCCGAAGCGGCTCGCACCGACCTACACCGAAGCGCAGCTCACCCGGCCGTTTCCATTCAATGCGTACTACGGCATCGACGAGGTGCCGCAGGTGGACGGTTCGGACTACAAGCTGACGGTGAGCGGCCTCGTCAGCGGGCAGCGCAGCTGGACGCTGCCGCAGTTGTACGCGCTGCCGCATGCCGAGCAGATCACGCGGCACATCTGCGTGGAAGGGTGGAGCGCGATCGGCCGCTGGGGCGGCACGCCGTTCGGCGATTTTCTGCGGCGCGTCGGCGCGGACACCAGCGCGAAGTACGTCGGCTTCAAATGCGCGGACGATTACTACGAAAGCATCGACATGCCGACCGCGCTGCATCCGCAGACGCTCCTCACCTTCTCGTACGACGGCGAGCAACTGCCCGCGAAATACGGCTTCCCGATGAAGCTGCGCATGCCGACCAAGCTCGGCTACAAGAATCCGAAGCACATCGTCGAGATGTTCGTGACCAACACGTTTCCTGGCGGCTATTGGGTCGACCAGGGCTACAACTGGTTCGGAGGCTCCTGACGCGCGGGCCGGGCGCAGGGGCGAGCCGGTCCGGCCGCCCGCACCCGGTCCCACGGGGCAGCGACTTCGGAAATACGCCGGCGCGAGCCGGTTCTGATTCATCCACAACCCACGGAGTCATCCCATGAAAAAGTTCGCAATCGCAGCACTGGCCGTTGCTTTGCTGACCAGCGGCGGGGCCGCGTTCGCGCAGGCAAGCGGCACGATGTCCAACGATTCGATGTCGAAAGATGCGATGTCCAAAGACAGCATGTCGAAGGACGCAATGAAAAAGGACACGATGAAGCACGACAAGATGAAGAAGGGCGGCGACGCCATGAAGCATGAAGCATCGGGGGCGATGTCCAACTGAGCCCGGCTGCCGGCGCCGTCCGCATCTTGCGGTGAGGGGGCGCCGGCTGCTGCCGGAAAGCCGGAGCGAGTTCCCGGCTTTTCTGTTGCAAGTACGCCAAAAAGTTACGATTCTTCCGCGCGACGCGGTGGGCGCTTACTGCATAATGCGATGCGCGCCGAACCTTGCGGCGCGTGTTCGCCGTGGCCGGTTTCCAGCCGGCTGCCGCGGCGTTGTGGCCCCATTGGCCATCTATCGTTTGCCCGTTCCACCGACATGTCCGCCAGCCTCGCCCGTCAGATCGCATCGCCGATGCGGTGTCCGTCATCCCGCCATAGGGTCTTTCGCGGGGGCGCCACACCCCGAGCGGCCGCGGCGGGTTGAACGCATGTCGCTGCAACGCTCAAGCTTTTTTTCGCGCGCTTTTCCGAATGGTTTGCCGATCCGTCTGCCGCGCTCGCGCAGCGGCCAGATCGCTCTGGCGCTCGCCGTCGTCTATCTCGTGTGGGGCTCGACGTATCTCGCCGTGCACGTCGCCCTCGGTTCGTTTCCACCGTTGCTGATGTCCGGGCTGCGCAACCTGTTTGCGGGCATCGGGCTGTTCGTGTTCGCCGTGCGCCGCAAGCCCGTCTGGCCGAGCGCCGCCGAGATTCGCAGTGCCGGGCTGGTCGGCACGATGCTGGTGGGGTTGTCGAGCGGCATGCTGGCTTACGGGATGCGCACCGTCGGCACCGGCACCGCTGCCGTGATGGTCGCGACCGTGCCGCTGTTCGCGACCGTGATCGCGGCCGTCGCGGGGCGCAAGATCGGCCGTGGCGAGTGGTTCGCGGTCGGCCTCGGCCTCGTCGGCATCGCGATCCTGAGTCACGGCGACAGCGCGCCGGGCTCGGCGGGAGGCAGCCTGGCGATCCTGTGCGGCGCGCTGTTCTGGGCAGGCGGCGCGCATCTGGCCGGGCGTCTGAAACTGCCGTCGGACCTGTTTCTGTCGACCGCGCTGCAGATCGGACTCGGCGGCGCAATATCGACGCTGGTCGCGTGGAGCTCGGGCGAACGCATGCTCGATGTGCATTTCCTGCCCGTGCTCGCGTTCATCTATCTGATGCTGATCGGGACGATGGCCGCCTATGTCGCGTATGGTTTTCTGATCCGCCATACGAGCCCGATCATCGCGAGCAGCTGCATGTACGTGAATCCGGTGGTCGCTGTGGCGCTGGGGGCGCTGCTGCTCGGCGAACCGGTTACGCGGTCGACGGTGCTCGCGACCGTCGTGATTCTGGTGAGCGTGGGTTTGTCTTTCTGGTTCGATTACAGGAAGAAGGGGCTTGCTTGAGGTTCGCTTGAGCCGCGCTTGCCCCGCGGCCTCTAAAGCGCTGCCGCCACTTCCGCGCCTTCGGGGATCGCCCGCTTCGCGTCCAGCTCGGTGGCGACCTTCGCACCGCCGATCACCCCGACCCCGCCTTTCGCGCGCTCGCGGAGATACGCGGCCAGCTGCGGGCAATGCCGGAAGCGGTCCTCGATGCCGGTGTGCATCGAACCCATCACCACGCGGTTGCGCAAGCGGGTGAACCCGAGTCGAGTTCGGCGAGTAAGTGTTGGTAAGGCATGCAGGGGCCGTGTAGGGATTGGACGCGCACGAACGAGACACCGCAGGCCGGGCCAGGCCGCCGAGGAAAAATTCTAAACACCCTAACCCGTTGCTCCGTAAGACATTCATCAGTCGTCTTTAGCCAGATGGAGCAGGGCGGCACACGCATTGCTCATTGGCGATCGTCCATCGACACGGACCGCGCCGCAGGGAGAAACACGTGCAACGAGGCGCGATGCGTGGCGGGGATAGGGAGGGAGCGACCGTCTCGAAGCGCCGCCCGGCACCGCTCAAACGATCAACGAACACTGTGCCGGACGGCGCGAGGTCCGCAGCGGGACGCTCACAAAATCAATGGGTCGAGAGCCCGAACATCGAGATAGGTGAACACAATGAAAATGATCCGAACCATGGCGGCCGTGGTGGCCGTCGCATCCGTTCTGAGCGCCTGCGGTGGCGGCTCCGACGACGTAGGCAAGGAACTCGGGCTGACCAATCCGGAGATCCATTTCGTTCACGCGATTCCGAGCGGTCCGGCCGTGGACTTCCTCGTGAACGGCAGCGCGCCTTCAGGGCAGACGAACATCGGCTATAAAGGCGTGACGAACCTCACCAATATCAACACGGGCTCGACCACGGTCGCTTACGCGGCGACCGGCACCAAGACCGCGCTCGCGAGCGGCAGTTTCCCGGACGTCGCCAAGGGCCACGAATACACGGTGCTGGCCTTGCCGGGTGTCGCCGCGCCGGACATCGGCCTGATCGACGATCCGTTCGACAAGGGGCTGCTATCGAATAGCGCGCGGGTGCGCGGCTTCAACGCGTCGGCGAATGCGAGCAACCTCGACCTGTACCTGGTGCAGTCCACCTCCACCGACATCACCCACGTCTCGCCGACGATGGCGGGCGTGTCGTTCAAGAACGCGGTGCCGGCGAGCGGCCAGGATTCGATCTACGTGTCCGGCGGCCAATATGTGCTGATCGCCACCGCGGCCGGCAGCAAGACGCCGATCTTCCAGTCGCCATCGTTCACGCTGTCGAACAATGCCGACTGGCTGGTCACGTCGGTGCCGATCGCCAGCGCCCTCAGCGCACTCGTGCCAGGGCAGATCCATTTGCTGATCGTGCAGAACGGCAACACCATCACGCCGAGCGTCGAGTTGTCGAATACGCTCACGGGGCAATAAGTTCGCGGCAAGGCAGGCGCGCCGGTGCCGGAGTCGCACCCAATAAACGACAAGTCCTGGGGAGGACGGAGCGGCGATCCACGCAAGTGGGTCGCCGTTTTGTTTTGGCGTGCGCGGGTGCGCGAAATCTTTCGGCGTCCGTAAAAAAAGCCCGCCGCAGTTTCCCGCGACGGGCTGTCGAATCCCCGCACGGCCCGGCGCCGCGAGGCGCCGTCCGTTCGAGCAAACGCAAGCGGACTTACTTGGCCTTTTCAGCCGAGTTCGTGATGGCGTTGCCACCCTTCGAAATATCCTCGCCGGCGCCGGCCATCGTGTTGCAACCGGCGAGCGCGGCGGCCGAGCCTGCAATGAGAAGCAAAGCGATCAGTCGAGTCATCATGGAGGTTCTCCCTGTCGAGTATGTATCGGCGAATGTGCCCGCGTTGTACCGCACGCGCTAGCTTGTCGTCCGACCGGGGCTTACGCCAGTCGATCCGGTCTGATTGCATGGTAAAAAAAGGGCGGGGACCGCGCTGTCAGTTGCGTGGAGATTTTGTCGTAGGCGCCGTCCGGTGTTTGCGTCGGCGCAGTCCTACAACCGCATTCACCGGATGCCGCCAGGCTTGCTAGACCGGCGTTCGCGATGGCGTCGCCGGCGGCAGATC
This sequence comes from Paraburkholderia sediminicola, assembly GCF_046026895.1. Classification (GTDB taxonomy): domain Bacteria; phylum Pseudomonadota; class Gammaproteobacteria; order Burkholderiales; family Burkholderiaceae; genus Paraburkholderia; species Paraburkholderia sediminicola_C. Next base: position 85,328 of record NZ_JAQQEU010000010.1, on the reverse strand, counting down.
GACCGAAGGCGTGGCGGTGCTGACGCTCGGCATCACCACCTCGATCTCGGTGCCGTTCGGCACGCCGCGCCGGATATCGAAGCGTCCGCCATGCGCGGCGACCCGCTGGCGCATGCCGAGCAGCCCATGCGTATGGGTGCGCTTCAGATCGGCCGGCATGATGCCGACGCCGTTGTCGGCGATATGCAGCGCCACCTGGCCGTCGCCGACCTGCAACGCGATCGACACCTTCGAGGCCCGTGCGTACTTCGCCGCGTTCGTCAGCGACTCCTGCGCGACGCGAAAGAGGGCGATCTCCGTTTGCTCGTCGAGCTGGATGTCGTCGGCGGGCAGGTGCAGTTCGAGGGTCCAGTTGTTGCGCTGCGCGGCTTCGACGGCGAGCGTGCGCAGCGCGGTGACGAGCCCGAAGTTCGCCAGCACCGTGGGCCGCATGTCTTCGATGATGCGGCGCTTGAGCGCAATGCCCTGGTCGAGATTGGCGAGCGCGCGTTTGAGTTTCTCGGCGATGTCGGGCGCGCTGTCCTTCAGCTTGCGGTGGGCCCACGCCACGTCCATCTTGCTGGCGGTCAGGATCGCGCCGAGTTCGTCATGCAGTTCGCGCGCGAGTTGGGTCTTTTCGTTTTCGCTGACCGCCTGCAAGTGCCAGCCGAGCGCTTCGAGCTGGCGGGTGCGCTCGTTGACGAGTTGGTCGAGTCCTTCCTGCTGCGTGATCAGCTGACGCTGTACGCGCGCCTGCCGGTCGATCTGGATGCCGAGGTTGCGAAACAGCAGAATGAATAGCACGATATTCAGCGCCGACAGGCCCGCTGCGCACAGCGTCGAGATGCGCTGGTCGGCGCGGCTCGCGGCGAGCGCGTGCTGCGCGCGGCGTTCCTCGTTGTCGCGCAGCAGCGTGAGCGTGCTGTCGATCAGCGACGCATCGGCCGGATCGACGGCGCCTGGAGCGCCGCACGCGCCGAGATCGAGCGGATGAGGCGCCGCGCGCTGCAGCGCGGCGGCGCCCGCGCCGATGCGCGCTTCGATCAGCGCGACGATCTGCGTGAAGCTCGCGAGTTCGGCGCTGTCGGCGCGGCCGCTGCGATAGAAGTGATCCAGTTGCCCGGTGCTCTGACGAATGCGCGCGGCGCTCGCGCAAAAAGCATGGGCGGACGCGTCGTCCTTCGTCAGAAGAAAATGGTTTTCCTGCGCGCTCAGACGCGATAGCTGACTGGCGAGCGTGCTTAGTTGCACGGTGACATCGCGCGCTTCGAGCGCGGTTTCGTATTCGGCGGCAATGCGCTCGCGCGCAGTCTCGAGAATCACCAGGCCGCCCACCGTAATCACGATCGCCACCGTCATCGCGATCGCCCAGCTGCGGTTGCGCATCCAGCCGCTCAGTCGCGCTGCGGCGCCTGGGTGCTGCGCGGTCGGCTCGGTCTGGACATTCGGCACGTTGGGCTCCTCGGATGGGGCATCAGTGTAGCGTGCGCCGCGTTTGGCGTTGCCGGTGGCGTTGCGTTTGCTGCGCCGCGCTTGAGTGTCGCCGTCGCACCGCCACCAGACAGCCATCGCGGGGATCTTACCGGCGTAGCCGTTGCGCGCCGCGTAACGCTGCCGTAATCCAATGTAAGCGGATTCTCACACGAAAACCGGCGTGCGTCGGAATGCGCTGGGCGCGGCCGCCCGCTACGATGGACCTGATCGTTCGATTCATCGTTTAAGGAGGAAGCCATCATGTTGAAGTGGGCGTTGTTCTTCGCCGTCGTGGCCGTGATCGCGGGTCTCCTCGGCTTTACCGGCATCGCGGCCGGCGCTGCGGCAATCGCGAAGTTCCTGTTCGTCGTGTTCGTGATTCTGTGCGTGGTGTTCCTCGTGCTGGGCTTTGTCGTGACCAAAAAAATCATCGATTAGCGCCGTCCGTCGAACGGGTTGCGCGCCGCGCGTCGCTTCGGACAAAACGAGCGCTGCGCTTTTCGCCGATACCAACAGAAAGGGAGAGTCGCCATGCTTCACTATGCCATCGTCTTTTTCGTGATTGCGATCATTGCCGCCGTGTTCGGTTTTACCGGCATCGCGGCCGGTGCGGCCGAAATCGCGAAGATCCTGTTTTATATCTTTCTCGTCGTGTTCGTGGTCACGTTGCTGCTTGGCGTGTTCCGAACGTAGGAGCACATCATTCCCGCAGTCATTCCCGCAGTCATTCCTTTGCCGGCGCATCAGGCGCGATTCGTGCCTGATGCGCAATTCCCCCCAATACGCTGAAGGAGAAATTCAATGACGACGCAATCTGGCGCCCAGGGCGGCGCCTCGCAATCGAGCGATCCGTTCGTGATGGACGTCAAGAAGATCCGCGAGGACGCGCGCAAGCACATGTCGGATGGTCCGGTCACGCAGACCTATGGCGCGGATCGCCAGACGGTGCTGAAGCTGCTCAACGACGCGCTGGCCACCGAAATCGTCTGCACGCTGCGTTACAAGCGCCATCACTTCATGGCCAAGGGCATCAACTCCGAGGCCGTGGCGGCGGAATTCGCGCAGCACGCCACGGAAGAACAGGAGCACGCCGACCGCATCGCCGAGCGCATCGTGCAACTAGGCGGCGAGCCGGACTTCGCGCCGGACGGTCTGAAGACGCGCTCGCATTCCGAATACAAGGAAGGCGACAGTCTGACGGACATGATCCGCGAGAACCTGGTCGCCGAGCGGATCGCGATCGACACCTATCGCGAGATCATCCGCTATCTCGGCGAGAAGGATGTGACGACGCGTCGTATGTTCGAAGATATTCTCGCGGTCGAAGAAGAGCATGCCGACGATATGGCGGATCTTCTGCAGGGCCGCGAATAACGCGCAAGCACGCACAGGCAGTGCGGACGGTGTGGCAGACGCGGGTGGGTCTGGACGTTTCCCGCGTCGCAGGCCGCGCCGGCCTGCGGCGCCTGCGCCCCAGCCTTCCGGCCTTCCGGCCAGCGCGCGGCATTGGCGCGTAGCCGGCGGTCATTACAATGTCTGCTTTGGAGCGTTTTCCACAGCAGGGGCACAGAGCCGATGATCCGAGTGTTGATAGCTGACGACCATGCGATCGTCCGAGGCGGTTTCAGGCAGTTCGTCGCCGACGAGCCGGATATGTGCGTCGCCGCTGAAGCCGCCACCGGCGACGAAACCATCAGCCTCGTGCGCGAGCAGGCGTTCGACGTGGTACTGCTCGACATCGCCATGCCGGACAAGAACGGCATCGACACGCTGCGCGTGATCAAGCAGGTGCGGCCGGAGCAGGGCGTGTTGATCCTGTCGGGCTACCCGGAGAGTCAGTATGCGATCAACCTGCTGCGCGCGGGCGCCAACGGTTATCTGAACAAGGACTGCGAGCCCGATGAAATCGTGCGGGCGATCCGCGCGGTGGCGCGTGGCCACCGCTACCTGTCGGAAGCGGTGGCCGACGCGCTCGCCGACAATCTCGACAAGCCGGCCGCCGGGCGGCCGCATGAAGCGCTGTCCGAGCGCGAGTTCCAGATTTTCTGCAAGCTCGCGGCGGGGCGCCTTCCCACCGAGATCGCGGAGGAGTTGCATCTGTCCGTGAAGACGGTGAGCACGTACCGCGCGCGCGTGCTGGAGAAGATGCGGTTGGCGAACAATGCCGATCTGACTTATTACGCGATCAAGAACGGCTTGATCGAATAACGGACGATCGAGATACCCCGATGAACAGCGAATCGAACCCCGTTGCCGAGCGAGCCAGCCATGCGCCGTTGCGCGTGTTGCTGATCGAGGATTCGCCGCTGATTCGCCGCAGCCTCGTGGAAGCGATCGACGCGTCCGGTTTGCTGCAGGTGTCCGCCTATGCCGATTCCGCCGATCAGGCGATCGCGCTGCTGAGCGATGAAGCCTTCGATGCGGTGATCGTCGACCTGCAGTTGAAGCAGGGCTCGGGCGCGCCGGTGCTGGCTTACTTGCAGCGTGAAGGGCTGATCGACTCGATGTTCGCGGCGGTGCTGACCAATCACGCGTTGCCCGCGTATCGGGAGCGCTGCGAACAGTATGGCGTGCGCCACTTCTACGACAAGTCGTTCGAGTTCGACCGGGTGATCGACGCGCTGCACGAGTATGCGTCCGCGCGAAGCGGCGGCTGAGCGCGGTGCGTGGACGCTGGGCCAGTGACCCCAGCCACTAATTCAACACTTCCGCGCGCGCCGGCAAGCGCAGATGGTTCCACGCCGCGAGTGCCGCGAACACGATCCCGGCCCCACTGACGCCGAGCCATCCGAAGGCCGGCCAGACGGCCGCGCCGACCCCCGAGCCCAGCGCTCCGCCAATGAAGTACGCGACCATGTACACCGTATTGACGCGGCTGCGCGCCTCGGGCTTCAGTGCGTAGATGCGTGACTGATTGGAAATCTGCGCGGCCTGCACGCCGATGTCGAGGACGATCACGCCGATCACCAGCCCGGCGATGCTCTTCGCCGACGCGCCGAACACGACGAACGCAATCGCCACCAGCACGATCGACACGGTAATGATCGCGCGCGGTCCGCGCCGGTCGGCGAACTTGCCGGCAAGCGGGGCGGCCAGCGCGCCCGCCGCGCCGACGATGCCGAACAGCCCCGCCGCCTGCGGGCCGAGATGAAACGGCGCGCCCGCCAGCAGCAGGGCCAGCACCGACCAGAAAATGCTGAACGCGGCGAACAGCGCCGCGCCGGTCAGCGACGCTTCACGCAGCGCGCGATGTTCGAGCACCAGATGCCACATCGACACCAGCAGCTTGCCGTAGGGCAGCGTCGAGGTCGGCTGGCTCCTGGGCAAACGCAGGATGATGACGACCGCCAGCGCCAGCAATGCGACGACGGACGCGCCGAACACCGTGCGCCAGCCGAAATATTCAGCGATCACGCCTGCGGCGGTCCGCGCCAGCAGGATGCCCAGCAGCAACCCGCTCATCACCATGCCGACCGCGTGGCCGCGCTGCGACGGCGGCGCGAGTTCGGCGGCGAACGGCACGGCCTGCTGCGCGATGGTGGCGAGTACGCCGATCGCCAGACTCGCGCCGATCAGCACGGTGAGCGTCGGAGCGGCGGCCGCCACGACCAGCGCCACGCACATGCCGGCGATCTGCAGCAGGATTAGACGGCGGCGGTCGAAGCGGTCGCCGAGCGGCGCCAGCAGCAGCATGCCGGCCGCGTAGCCGAGCTGCGTGACGGCCGGCACCGTGCCGACCCACGACGCGCTGGCCGGAAACGACTGGCGGAAGTTGTCGAGCAGCGGCTGGTTGTAGTAGATGTTCGCGACCGAGACGCCGGCAATGGTGGCGAGCAGAAACAGCAGGCCGCGCAACGACCGGTCGGCGGTAGCGGGATTGGAAGCGTCGGAAGTGGACATGAGAGCGGCTGAGCGATGGACCGGCCCATGCACGGTCCTCAAGCGTGCCGATCATACCGGAGCGGGGCGGATCGTGCTGACGGCCGCGACGCACGCGGGACGTGTCGGGCATTCGTCGGGCGTTGCTCGGGCAGGGGTCGAGCCACCGGCGCCTGGCCGCCCGGCGCTGACATATGGCGCGCGAGCGGCATCGCGGTCGCCATGACGCTCGACGGTTTTCGCGCAGGCCGTGCGAGCCGCCGCGCGCCCGGGATACCGTGTTTCAGGCGGTCCCCGCGCGCGGGGACGAGACCTTCATCGACGCGTGAGCGGACACGTTCAGTCGATCAACCCGCCTTCGGGTTCGTAAAACGGATAAGGTCCGTCGCCGGCATCCACATACGCGTGATGCGTGACGATGCCCGTCGCCGGATCGTAGCGATGCAGCGCATACGCGGGCGGCTCCATCACGAACGCCGATGGCGCGTTCTCGCGCAGATCGAGCCCGACCTGGTGCGCGGGCGACGGCACCGCCGACGCAATCGTGCCGCCAAAGCGCACGAATATCGGCCGATGCACGTGCCCGCAGATCACCCGCTCCACATTCGGATAACGCGCGATCAGCGCCGCGAGCCGGCCGGCCGCGACGGGGGCGAGGCGCAGTTCGTCCATATGCCCGATCCCGCAGACGAACGGCGGATGATGCAGCGCCACCACGGTCGGCTTGCCCCGGGCCGCATCGAGCTGCGCGGCGAGCCACGCGAGCCGTGCGTCGCACAGCGTGCCGGCACTTTGTCCCGGCACCATCGAATCGAGCGCGATCACGCGCAGCGCTCCGACATCGACTGCGTATTGCACGAACTCGCCACCGCTTTGCAATTCCTCACGCTCGGGGAACGCCGCGCGCAACGCCGCGCGGTCGTCGTGATTGCCGACCAGAAGGAAATAGGGGATCGCGAGCGGCGCGAGCAAAGTCTTCAAATGCGCGTACTGCTCCGGGTCGCCCTGGTCGACGAGATCGCCGGTGATGATCACCGCGCCGGGACGCGGTTCGAGCGCATTGAGCGCGGCGACGCAGCGCGCGAGATACGCGCCGGTATCGACCCGCCGGTAGGCGAGCGCGCCGGGCCGCTTGATATGCAGGTCGCTAATTTGAGCCAGCAGCATGGGGGGTCCTTTTCTATCTTTGTCTGTTGCGTCGGAACACGGCGCGGCGTCGCTACGATAGCGCGATCAGCGCGTCCCGCGCGATCGAGATGCCGACCGGCGTGCCACGCGCCAGCTCGACGCGGCCCGCGACGTCGATCAGCAACGGGTCCGGCGCCGCGCCGCCGATCGTCAAACGCGTGCGCTCGCCGAGAAACGCGCTGTCTTCGATGCGGCCGCGCAGGTGCGCGGTCGCCGGGTCGGCGAGCCATGCGTCCTCGGGACGGAAGAAAATCTCATGCCGCTGGTTTGGCGCGTTCGTCGTGTTCGACGGATTTGCTTCAGCGGGACCCGGCGGCAGCGGCACCGCGCCGCCGGTCGTCGTCAGCATGCCGCCGCGCCGTTCGCCCGCGAGCCGGTTGATGGTGCCGACGAACTGCGCGACGGTGCGGTTCGCCGGACGGTAGTAGATCTCGCGCGGCGAACCGATCTGCTCGATGCGTCCCGCACTCATCACGACGATGCGGTCGCCGAGCTCCATGGCCTCGGCCTGGTCGTGCGTCACGTAGACGGTCGTGATGCCCAGCTCGCGCAGCAGCGTATTCATCTCGCCGCGCAACGTGTCGCGCAAACGCGCGTCGAGCGCGGTCAGCGGTTCGTCGAGCAGCAGCACGCGCGGCTGTACCGCGAGCGCGCGCGCCAGCGCGACACGCTGACGCTGGCCGCCGGAAAGCTGATCGATCGGTTTGTCGGCGTGAGCGGTGAGACGCATCATGCCGAGCAGCTCGTCGACGCGTTGGCGCGCCGTGCCGGCCGGCACGCGTTTGATCTTCAAACCATAGCCGATGTTGCCGCGCACGTTCAGGTTGGGAAATAGCGCGTAGCTCTGGAACACCATGCCGACCTGGCGCTTCTCGATCGGCAACGCGGTGACGTCGTCGTCGCCGAATGCGACGTGACCGCCGGCGTCTGGCGCCTCCAGCCCCGCGATCAGCCGCAGGGTGGTGGTCTTGCCGCAGCCGGATGGGCCGAGCAGCACCAGGGTCTCGCCCGCGTCGATCTTCAGGTCGAGCGGTTCGAGCACGCGGGCGCCGCGAAACGTTTTCGCGCACTGCGTGAGCGTGATGGGAACGGAAGCGAGTTTCATGGCGTCGTGATGGACTCGGAAGAAGGCGTCGAAGCGGACAGTGAAGCGGGCTTCGCGGTAGAGAGGCCGCCGCGCTTTTTCGCCGCGCCGCGCTGGCCGGTCGCGTCGACGCCGAGCCATTGCATCGCGACGAGCAGGGGCATCGTCATGATGAAGAACAGGATCGTATATGCGCTGCCGATCTCGATGCGCAACGACGCGTAGGTGTCGGCGAGACCGACGGGCAGCGTCTTCGTCTCGGGCGTGTGCAGCATCCACGTGAGGTTGAATTCGCCGATCGACAGCGTCAGCACCGCCAGCGCGCCCGCGACGATGCCTGGCCGCGCGTTCGGCAGCACGATCGTCACGAAGCGTTGAAAGAAGCTTGCGCCGAGACTCGCCGCGCCTTCTTCGAGCGTGCGCAGGTCGCTGCTCGCGCAGATCGCGGCGACCGCGCGCACCATGAAGGGCAGCGTGAACACCACGTGCCCGACGACGATGAATGCGGCACTCATGCGCAACCGCGTGAAGCCGCCGTAGACCACCAGCAGCGCGAGCGCCGACGCGAGGCCGGGCAGCGCGATCGGCAGCACGAGACACTCTTCGATGATGCGCGAGAGCCGCGTCTTGCTGCGCGCGAGCACGTAGCCCGCGGGGACGCCGGTCAGCAGCGTGATGAGCAGGGTCGCCGCCGCCACTTCGAGCGACAGCCACACCGAGCCGTGATATTGCGTCCACACTTCGACGAGCCAGCGCAGCGTGAGTCCGCTGGAGAGGCCCTTGAAATAGTTGACCGTGAGCCCCGCCATGATCGACATGACGACCGGCACGATCAGAAACGCGCACAGCAGCAGCGTAACGAGCCATTGACCGGCGGCGAGCCAGGTGCGCGCGGCGGGCACGCGCCAGCGCGAGCGCTCGCTGTTGCGCGCGTGGGCTGCGGAGCGCGTGGAGGCAGTGATGAAGTTCATCGAAGTTTCATCTTCGGGTTTGGAAGCGCCGCGACTGGACATGCCGCTCATGCGCTGGCCGCCACCGCCGCGCCGCTCACGCTGCGCGCGAACGCCAGCACGGCCCACGTGACGATGCCGAGCAGGATCGAAAGTCCGGCGGCCGTCACCATGTTCGCGTTTAGTGTGAACTCGGTGTAGATGGTCATCGGCAGCACGTCGATGTCGGTGGCGAGCGTAAACGCCGTGCCGAACGCGCCCATCGCGGTCGCGAAACACACCGCGCCCGCCGCGATCAATCCCGGCGACAGCGCGGGCAACACGATGTCGCGCATGATCCGCCACGGCGACGCGCCGAGCGAGCGCGCCGCTTCTTCGAGCGACGCATCGAGCCGGGTCGCCGACGCCATCACGGTGACGATCACGCGCGGAATCGAGAAGTACAGGTAGCCGAGAAAGAGGCCGCTCATCGAATACGCGAACACCCAGCGGTCGCCGGTCAGTTTCAGCGAGAGCGCGCCGATCAATCCCTGGCGGCCCGCCAGCATGATCACCATGAAGCCGACCACCACGCCGGGAAACGCGAGCGGAAACGTCAGCAGCGCGAGCAGCGTGCGCTTGAACGCGAACTCGCGGCGCGCGAGCAGCAACCCGGCGATCACCGACAACACCAGCGTCGCCGCCGTGACCGCCGCGGACAGCGCGACGGTCGCGCCGAGGCTCGACAGGTAGCGCGGATTCGTCAGCATCGCGCGATAGGTGGCGAACGCGTGGCCGTCGCCGCTCAATTGCGCGAGCGCGGCCATCGGCAGCAGCCAGAACGCGAGGAATATCGCCAGCGCCGGCGCGATCAACGCAATGCGCCAGCGCAGCGGGAACGTGATGTCGTTCAATGCATCACCTGCAGATAGCGCTCGCCGAAGCTCGCCTGTTTTTGCGCCATCTTGCCGAAGTCGACGGGTTGGGCGCGCGCGTAGTCGCTGGCCGGCAGGAATTTCGCGGCGGCCTGCGCGCTCATCGCGTTCGCGCGCACCGGACGCAGATAGGCGTCGGCCCACAGCTTCTGGCCTTCGTCGGACAGCACGAAGTCGAGCACCTTCTTGCCGTTGTCCGCGTGCGGCGCGCCTTTCACGAGGCTCATCACGTACGGCACCGAGATCGTGCCTTCTTTCGGAATTACGAATTCGACGTTTGCGTGATCCTTGTACTTCGCGCGGTACGCGTCGAAATCGTAGTCGAGCAGGATCGGAATTTCACCGGACATCACGCGTGCGTACGCGGTCTGCTTCGGCACGATCGGCGCATTGGCCTTCAGCTTGCGGAACCAGTCGAGGCCGGGCTCGAAGTTATCGAGCGTGCCGCCGAGCGCCTGGTTCACCGCGACCGCGCCCGCATAGCCGACGAACGCGCTCGACGGATCGAGGTAACCGATCATCCCTTTGTATTCCGGCTTGAGCAGGTCGGCCCACGAGCGCGGCACCGGCTTGCCTTCGAGCGCATCCTTGTTGACGAAAAAGCCCAGCGTGCCGGAGTGGATCGCGAACCAGTAGCCTTGCGGGTCCTTCAGGCTGGCGGGAATGTCGTCCCAGTGCGCGGGCCTGTACGGCTGGATCACGCCTTTGTCCTTCGCCTGATAAGCCGACGAGACGCCGAGATACACCACGTCGGCGACCGGGCTCTTCTGCTCGGCCATCAGTTGGGCGATCGATTGGCCGGAGTTCTTGTTGTCGAACGGCACGCGAATGCCGGTCTTCTGCTGGATCGCCTTGATCTGGCCGGCCCAGTCGGCCCATTCGGGCGGGCAGTTGTAGCAGATCGCGGTGTCGTCGGCATGGGCCGCTTGCGGTGCGGCCGTGGCAAGCGCCGCGCCGGCGGCGATCATGACGTGCGCAAGCCGGCGCCACAGCGGTGCGAGCGACGAAGCCACGCGTGAGGATGAGCGGATCACTGCGGGTCTCCTGGTGAAAGAAGAGAGCGGGTGGTTTGTGGGTCGTTCAATGGGATGTGCGAGTCGCTTCGATACTGTGCGAAACGGCTAGATGTACGGTTTGTGCAACTCATGCCGTTCACGCGATCGACGCAGCTCGTGCGGCGTGCCCGCGCCAGCTGCTACTCGACCGCCGCCGAAACATGCGGCAGCAAGGTCTCGCTATAGTTCGAAATCGCCGCGATGGTCGCGCCTTCGCGCAAGCTGTGCGGCAAGGTCAGCGAGAGCGACGGGTTGCCGCCGGCATCGTCGTTGCCGGTGACGCGCGCCAGCAGACGCCGCCAGGCCGCACAGCCGATCTCGCGATTCGGCGCGCAAATGCTCGCGAGCGGCGGCGACAACAGTTCACCCATCGCGAGGCCGTCGAAGCCGAGAATCGACATGTCGTGCGGTATGCGCAGCCGCGCGCGGCGCAGGCCGCGCATCACGACCATCGCGAGCAGGTCGTTGCTGCAGAAGAGGGCGGTCGGGCGATTCGGTCCGCTCGTCAGATGCGCGAGCACGGACGGCGACAGTTCTTCCGCGTTGAAGTCGACTTCGAGGGCCGGTGCGGGGGTGAGGCCGGCTTGCTGCATCGCCTGGGCGTAGCCGAGATGCCGCTGGCGCGCACGGTCCGACGCGGCCAGCGTGCCGGCGAGCATCAGGATGCGCCGGTGGCCGTGCGCGATCAGCTGACGCACGCCGTCGTAGGCGGCGAGCCGGTTGTCGACCGAGACCGACGGCCGCCGCACGGTGTCGTTGTGCATCAGCACGTAGAGCAGGCCGGCGCGGTCGAGTTCGTCGAGCAGCGGATGCGTGTCGGCATCGGTGACGGTCAGGATCAAGCCTTCCACGCGCTGTTCGCGCAAGGTTTCGATCGCGTGGCGTTCGCGGTCCGCGTCGTACTGGGTGGTCATCAGCATGAGCCGGTAGCCTTGCGCCGACGCGAGTTCGTCGATGCCTTGCAGACATTCGGCGAACACCGGATTGGCGAGCGTCGGCAGCACCACGCCGATAAGCCGCGTGCGCTCGCCGCGCAACTGGCGGCCGAGCGGGCTGGGACGAAAGTTCAGCGCGTCGATGGATTGACGCACCTTGTCGAGCGTGACCGGGTTCACGGTGTGCGGTGCGTTGATCACGCGCGAAACCGTGGCGATGGAAAAGCCCGCGTGGGCGGCGACGTCTTTGATCGTCGGGATCATGGGTTTCCGCTCCGGCTGTAAACGTTTTCGTGTGCAGATTATCCGGAACGTTTGTGACTGCCGGATGACTTCGGTGTCAATCGGGGCGCGGCGGCGCAAGAGCGGCGTTGCGGCGCAATTGCAGGTCGGCTTGCCACGGCGATGCCACGGTTGGGTGCGCTCGCCGGGCAATGGTAGAATTCGCGACCGCGCGCGATTGCGGCCCCTGCCGGGGTGATGAAATTGGTAAACATAGCGGACTTAAAATCCGCCGCTTCACAGCTTGCCGGTTCGAGTCCGGTCCCCGGCACCACGGGCATATTGGCGGAGTCGAGCGGAACACGCCGTTGCCTCGTCAATGCAAGTATTCGTGCTTGATTCGCGCGCTTCGCCTGGCGGCGTTTTTAGCGGGTTGTGCGGTCTTTTGCAGGTAAGGCCCCTAAAACGGTATCAAGGAGTCTTCCCGGTAGCGCGTCCGCACGCTCCGTCCGGCGCCAAAGCGATGAATTCCGTCACCGTTGCGGTGACAGAAAATCGAGCCATTCGCCCCAGCAAGGCGCCCACGGATCTGCTCCGGCCCCGCAGTGCGTTCGGCATCGTTCCCAGGCTCCGCTTGCGCGATCCGTACCCGGCCTTTTCAATGGCTCATGAGTCGCGCGCCATCTCCGACGCCCCTACCGCGCCAGCCCGAGTCGTCCGGCTGCTTCAGCTCGAAGGGAAGGCGCCTGAGTCCCGGGCGCTTCAGCACATCATGGGTACAGTGTCACAACAACTGCCGGTCATCGAGTCATGAAGAAAGTCTCCATCATTGTTCCGTGTTTTAACCAGCAGGAATTCATCGCGGAAACGCTTGATTCGGTATTGCACCAGACCTACGGCGAGTGGGAGTGCATTGTCGTGGACGACGGCTCTACCGATGGCTCAGCGGCTGTCATCGAGCAATATGCGAAGAAGGATCGCCGCTTCCAGTCTTTAAAGAAAACGAATGGCGGTGTCGCGGCCGCGCGCAATTTCGGCTTTGCGCACGCGAGCGGTGAACTGTTCGTACCGCTCGACGGCGACGACAAGATCCACCCTGACTTTCTGCAACGGACAGTCGAATGTTTCAACGCTCATCCCGATACCGATCTCGTCCACACCGGGACGCAGCGCATCGGCGAATCGCGCAAGATCTGGCGCCTGCCTGAGTACAGCTATGAAAAGCTGCTTTGGCAAAACATGATCGTCAACACGACCATGTACCGGCGTGAGGCATTCTTCGGCGTGGGCGGCTATGCGTCCGAAATGGTCCACGGCTTCGAGGATTGGGAGTTCTACGTCAGGCTCCTGAACCCGAACTCCAGGGTTCGCTTCGTCGATGCCCCGCTGTACCTCTATCGCGTGAAGAAAAGTTCGCGCTCGACCGAACTGGTCGCATTGGGAAAGGTCGAGGAGTCGCAGCGCCTCATCTTTACACGCAACCGCGCGAAATATGACGAGTGTATGGAGAACCCGATCAGTGTTTTCGGCAAGCGCATGAGGGAGTTCGCGCCGTTCTATTCGTCGCGCTACAGGCGCACGCTTCGTTACGTGCACATCATCTATGGTGTCGTGACCGCGGCGCTACTGGTCATCATCGCGGTACTGCTGGCGCGCTGAGGCTGTCAGCGCGTTGCCGTCATTCATCCCGGCGGCGATCTGCCCGGCGTCAATTTTGGCCGCTTCGAAGGACGTCCGATGCGTTTCGGTCGGGTCGTCCCGATAGCCTGCGTGCTGGCGCGCAGGCTATCGTCGTCAGTCGTGCAGCCGAGCTCCGATTCACCGATGCAGTTCTGCACGAGTCAATGCAAAACACCACCATGTCTCACCTGAAATATCTGACCGGCTATCCCCCGGCATTGCAGGAGAAGGTCAAGAAGCTGATCGCCGGCGAGCAGCTCGGCGCCTATCTCGCCGAGCGCTATCCCAACACGCATGACGTGCAGACCGACCGCGCGCTCTACGCGTACTGCGCCGACCTGAAACGCGAACACCTGCGCAGCGCGGAACAGATCGACAAAGTGACCTACGACAGCAAGCTCGACGTCGTGCGCCACGCGTTGGGCCTGCACACGAGCATCTCGCGCGTGCAGGGCGGTAAGTTGAAGGCGAAGAAGGAAATCCGCATTGCGTCGCTATTCAAAGCGGCGGCGCCCGAGTTTCTGAAGATGATCGTGGTGCACGAACTCGCGCATCTGAAAGAGAGCGATCACAACAAGGCGTTCTATCGTCTCTGCGAGTTCATGCAGCCGGGCTACCACCAGATCGAATTCGATTTGCGTCTTTATCTGACGCATCGCGCGATCTGACGAAGAAGCAGGCCTGACGCGCTTTCGCGACGCCACTCAGGCCGCAATCGCGGCGGCTTGCACCGCCGACGCTTTCAACAGCACCGGAATCGACTTCGAAGTCGGCGTGCCCGCGCCATCGGCTACCGAAGACAGCGGCACCAGCGGATTCGTCTCCGGATAATAAGCGCCGAGACAACCGCGCGGAATGTCGTACTCCACCAGCAGAAAGCCGTCGGCGTGACGCTCGATGCCGTCGGCCCACACGCTCGTGATATCCACCCGCTGTCCCGCGACGAAACCCAGCATCGCCAGATCGTCCTTGTTGGCGAACAGCACGCGGCGCTGTCCGTACACGCCGCGATAACGGTCGTCGAGGCCGTAGATCGTGGTGTTGTACTGGTCGTGCGAGCGTGTCGTCATCAGCGTCATCAGACGCTCGCCGTGCTGCTTGCGCGCTTCGTGAATCGGCGTGGCCACGTCGATCGCATGCACGAGGAACTGCGCCTTGCCGCTCGGCGTTTTCCAGATGCGCTCGCGCGACGCCACGCCCAGGTGAAACCCGCCGGGGTTCTTCAAGCGCTCGTTGTAGTCGTGGAAGCCGTCGACCACCCGCGCGATGCCGTCGCGAATCAGCGAATAATCCGCCGCTTGCGCGAGCCAGTCCACCTTGCCGCTGCCGAGCGTCGCATGCGCCATCCGCGCGACGATCGCAATTTCAGACAGCAGATTTTCCGACGCCGGTTTGTTCATCCCATACGAGATGTGCACCATGCTCATCGAATCCTCGACGCTCACGCCTTGCGCGACGCCGTTCTGCAAATCGATCTCGGTGCGCCCCAGGGTCGGCAGGATCAGCGCGTCGCGTCCGTGCACGAGGTGGCTGCGGTTCAGCTTGGTCGTGATGTGCACGGTCAGCTCGCACGAGCGCATCGCTTCCCACGTGCGCGGCGTGTCCGGCGTGGCGATCGAAAAATTGCCGCCGAGTCCGATGAACACCTTCACCTTGCCGTCGAGCATCGCCTGAATCGTGTTCACCACATCGAGCCCGTGCTCGCGCGGCGGCTCGAAATCGTAGACCGCGCCGAGTTGGTCGAGAAAGGCCTGAGTCGGCTGTTCCTCGATGCCGACCGTGCGGTCGCCCTGTACGTTCGAGTGCCCGCGCACCGGGCACAGCCCCGCGCCGCGGCGGCCGATATTGCCGCGCATCATCATCAGGTTCGACAGTATCTGCACGGTCGGCACCGAGTTCTTGTGCTGCGTGAGGCCCATGCCCCACGTCGAGATCACCGCGCGCCCCTTCACGTAGATGTCGGCGAGCTTGAGCACGTCGTCGAACGGCACGCCCGCTTCGGCGACGATGGTGTCCCAGCTTTCGGCGCGCAAGTCGTCGGCGAACGCTTCGAAGCCCACCGTGTGCTCGGCGATGAACCCCACGTCCAGCACGCGTTCGAGACCGGAGGCGAGCGCTTCGTCGTCGAGTTCGATCACGCGCTTGGCGACGCCCTTGATCAGCGCGAAGTCGCCGCCGACCTTCGGCCGGATGAACACGGAGCTGATCTTCGTGCTGCCCATCGTCAGCATTTCCACCGGATGCTGCGGGCTCGCAAAGCGTTCCAGCCCGCGCTCCTTCAGCGGATTGATCGACACGATGGTCGCGCCGCGCCTGGCGCACTCGCGCAGTTCGCCGAGCATGCGCGGATGGTTGGTGGCCGGATTCTGGCCGAAGATCAGCAGCGTGTCGGCGTGTTCGAAGTCGTCGAGCGTCACCGTGCCCTTGCCGATGCCGACCGTATGCGGTAAGCCGCGGCTGGTCGCTTCGTGGCACATGTTCGAGCAGTCGGGGAAATTGTTGGTGCCGTACATGCGCACGAACAACTGGTACAGAAAAGCGGCTTCGTTGCTGGCGCGGCCCGAGGTATAGAACGCGGCGCGGTTCGGATCGTCGAGGCGCTTCAGGTGGCTCGCGATCAGATCGAACGCTTCGTCCCAGCCGATCGGCACGTAACGGTCGGAGAGCGCGTCGTAGACGAGCGGGTCGGTCAGGCGGCCGTGCTGTTCCAGCTCGAAATCCGACTGCGACATCAGCGCCTCGACCGTATGCTGCCCGAAGAAGGCGGGCGTCACGCGTTTGCTGGTCGCCTCGGCGGCCACCGCCTTGACGCCGTTTTCGCAGAACTCGAAGGTGGACGCGTGTTCGCGATCCGGCCACGCGCAGCCGGGGCAGTCGAAGCCGTCCGGCTGGTTCTGCTTGAGCAGCGTGCGGTAGTTGCCGCCGGTGACCTTTTCCTTGATCAGGTTGATGGCGACGTACTTGAGCGCGCCCCAGCCGGCCGCCGGGTGCTTGTAGGGTTCGATGCGGGGTTCGACGCGTGCTTCGGATTTCTTCATGATCTTGCCGCTGGAAAAGACTTGGCGCGCTTGCGTGGCGCGTTTTAAGCCGATGCCTGCAAGCCTACTGTGTTCCGAAAAGTGCGCTGCATACAGAAAATCGGAAAGAGAAGGGATACAGTTGCATGATTTCTGTCATAGACTGGCGCTCCGAACGCCGCTTTCGTTTGACCCAAGCCCTTGAAACTCTACGAAAAGCTCGCCGATGACATGACCGAAGCCGTGCGCCGTGGCGTGTTCGCGGCCGGCGAGCGGATTCCGTCGGTGCGCCAGGCAAGCCAGCAGCACGGCGTGAGCATCAAAACGGTGCTGCACGCGTATGCGTTGCTGGAAAGCCGGGGGATCGTCGAGACGCGGCCGCAGTCCGGCTATTTCGTGCGCGACGCCGCCGCGCGGGCGCTCGCGCCGAATGCGTCGCCCTCGGGCCCGGGCCCGGGGCTGCAGCCCGGCCGCGACGCGCCGCCGGTGGCCGCCGAAGTGGACGTGAGCCGGCTCGTGCTGGCGACGCTGCGCAGCATCCGCGCGCACGACGCGGTGCCGTTCGGCTCGCCGTATCCCGACCCGTCGCTTTTCCCGTGGCGGCGCATCAACCAGTACGCGAACGCGATCGCGCGCCGTCAGGCAAGCTGGAATCTGATCGACGACCTGCCGCCGGGCAACCCCGAACTGATCCGGCAGATCGCGCGGCGCTACGCCGAAAACGGCATGCCGGTGGATCCCGGCGAGATCGTCATCACGCTAGGCGCGACCGAGGCGATCAACCTCAGCTTGCAGGCGGTCGCCAAACCTGGCGACACGGTGGCGGTCGAATCGCCGACCTACTACGCGATGCTGCACGCGATCGAGCGGCTCGGCATGCGCGCGATCGAAGTGGCGACGCATCCGGTGCACGGCATCGACATCGACGCGCTCGCGCGGGTGATCGCCATGCAAAAGATCGCCGCGTGCATGGTGATGCCGAACTTCCAGAACCCGCTCGGCTTCCAGATGCCGGACGCGCGCAAGCGGCAACTGGTCGAGCTGCTCGCCGCGCACGAGATTCCCGCAATCGAAAACGACGTGTACCAGGAGCTGTATTTCGGCGACGCGCGGCCCTCGACGCTGAAGACTTTCGACCGCAAGGGACTGGTGCTGCACTGCGCGTCGTTTTCGAAGAGCCTGACGGCGTCGTACCGGATCGGCTGGGCGCTACCGGGGCGCTACCGCGCGCAGGTCGAGAAGCTGAAGTTTCTCAACACGCTGACCACGCCGTCGGTGCCGCAGGTCGCCGTCGCCGACTATTTGCGGCAGGACGGCTACGATCGTCATCTGCGGCACGTGCGCAAGGCGTACCGGCAGCAGGCGAGCATCATGACGGCGCTGGTGCAGCGCTTCTTTCCGGTCGGCACGCGCGTGTCGGCGCCGCAAGGCGGCTATGTGCTGTGGGTGGAATTGCCCGCCAGCGTCGATTCGATGCGGCTCTATCGGGCGGCGCTTGCGTGCAGCATCACGGTCGGGCCCGGCATGATGTTTTCGACGCGCAACGATTTTCGCCACTTTATCCGGCTCAACTACAGCTATCCGTGGACCTTGCAGACCGAAGCGGCGCTGAAGACGCTGGGCGAACTGGTCACGCAGATGGCGTGACCGCACGAGGAGACATGAATGGATGACGATGATCTCGATCCGGTGCTGGTCGCCGTGCTCGCGCAACTGTGGCGCGCGCATCGGCAGACGCCGGGCGGCGCGTGGTCGCTCGCCAAACTGTCGAAGCAGGCCGGCGTGCCGATGAGCGGCTTGCGGCGGCAGTTGACGGCGCTGGTCGACGGCGGGCTGGTGGATGCGACCTTCACGGAGGAGGGGACGGGGACCGCGCGGCTGAGTGAGCTTGGCGAGGGCCTTTGCGCGGAGTTATTCGCAGATGGTGAGGGGGATGCGCTGGATGAGGCGGACCCGGAGCCGCCGCCGAAGATTCACTGATGCGTGCGGGGCGTTCACGCACTGATACCCGCACTGGTGAACCCGCACTGACGAACCACGGCGCACGGCATGCGCGGGAAGGCGACGCACGCGGGCACGCCGCGGGATGCGCGCGCAGCGACGCACGCACATCACAACGCCTTCTACCGCGCTGGCGGCAAAAACCTCAGCAATGTATCGGTGACGGCATCCGGCTGCTCTTCGGCGACCCAATGCCCCGCGCCATCGATCTGCACCGACTGCACATCCAGCGCGACATGGCGCAGTTCCTCGCCGACGATCGGCCCCAGGCTGCCCGCTCCGCCGATCCCCAGCACCGGCATGGCCAGCTTGTGCTGCGCGAAGGCCTGGTTCTGCCGCGCGTCCGCAGGGAATGCGCGGTAGTACTCGAAGCCCGCGCGCAACGCACCGGGCATCGCGTATTCGCGCGCATAGGTTTCCTCGACTTCATCAGTGAAGGCCCGCGAGTTGACCGCTTCGGAATTGTGGAACCACTTCAGGTATGCCAGTTCGCGGCCTGCGATCAGCATTTCCGGTAGGTCCTGCAGCGCGTAAAAGCGGAAATGCCAGGTGCGCGGCATCTGCACGATCTGATCCCATGGCTCGATGCCGGGCAACGGCACGTCGAGAATCGCGACCGAGCGCACTTCGTCCGGATGCTGCGCGGCATACGCATAAGCGACCATGCCGCCCATGTCGTGACCGACCACGTTGACCTCGGGGCCAAGCTTCAATTGCGCGACGAGCGCATGAATGTCTTCGGCGATGTTGGCCTTCTCGTAGCCGGTGGCGGGCTTCGCCGTGTCGCCGAGGCCGCGCAGGTCCGGCGCGAGCACGGTGTAGCCGCGCGCGATCAGCTGCGGCATCACGAAGCGCCACATGAACGAGGTCGATCCCCAGCCATGCAGCAGTACGACCGGCGTGCCGTGTCCCATCGCCAGCAGATAGTGGTAGCGCACGCCGGTGACGTCGATCTTGCCATCGCGGATTTGCGCGGCCGCCGTGGCGAGCGCCGGTGCGTTCGACGCGAGCGCGAGGCGCGCGCCGTTCGCGTGCGTGATGTCGCCGGCGCTGTGCGCGGCCGGCGCGTTGGCCGCGAGCGACATCGACAACGCGGCGGCCAGCAGAACGGAAGACAGTTTCAGACGCATGATCGTCTCGTCGTTGGAAAAAGGGGCTCCCGCCGGGGCGCCATACAGGCGGCCCGGTGTATCGGGAGCGGGGGTGGTGCGGCAAGAAAGATCCGCTGACGAACCGGGCCGCTGCTTGTCAGGCGGCCGGTCGTCATGACCGCATAAGAGCCGTTCAAACGGCTCGCGGGCGCACGGCCTTAAAGCTGGCTCATCCCGCCATCAGCGATGATTTCCGTACCGACGATGAACGCAGACTCGGGCGCGGCGAGATGCAGCACGGTCGACGCGATCTCTTCCGGCTTGCCGAAGCGGCCGACCGGCACCTGGCCGAGAATCTGCGCGGCGGTGGCTTCAAGCGCGGCGGCGTCGAGGCCGAGCTTGCCGTACAACGGCGTTTGCACGGGGCCGGGGCTCACCACATTGACGCGCACGCCTTGCGGCAGCAATTCCGCCGACAGCGTCTTCGCCAGCGAAATCAGCGCCGCCTTGCTCGCCGCGTACACCGACGACGCCGGCATGCCGATATGCGCATTGATCGAACCGTTGAGGACGATCGACGCGCCCTTGTTCAGCAGCGGCAGCAGCGCCTAGATCTGGAAGTACGCGCCTTTGACGTTGGTGTTGAAAGTCGCGTCCCAGAAGGCTTCGTCGACCTCGGGGAAGGGCGCGAATTTCGCGGTGCCCGCGTTCACGAACACGGCGTCGAGCCGGATGCCCGCGGCGTCGATCGCCGCGGCCAGTTCGCGAGCCGCCGCGCTCAAGCCGGCGTCGTTGCGCACCGCGACCGCGTTGGCGCCGAGCGCGGCGCGGGCGGTTGCGAGGGCGTCGGCGTCGCGCCCGGTGATGACCACGCGGGCGCCTTCGTCCGCGAATGCCTGGGCTGCCGCGAAGCCGATGCCGCTGCTGCCGCCGGTGACGAGAACGGCTTTGTTCTGGAAGCGAGTCATTCTGTTTCTCCGAAAAGGTGTGACGGGTTGGTGAGTAGGATAATGCGCCTGCCGGACACGCTTGACGTGCCACTTTTGCGACGTACTCGTTCGAAGTTATCGAACATCTCCCCCCGTTATCAAAATACGCATTCCGTTATGTGCGGGATAACGAAAAATAATTTTTCCGCGGAAATTGGCCTTCGAATATGGCCCCGTATGCTGAAGCCTTGTCCGGAAATTCCGGATGTTGCGGCAGCCACCCCTCACCTATCCACGGAGAACCCATGAAAACAAAGCTGGCGCGAAGACTGAACCCGACGCTGAACCTCTCATCGCGCGGCAAGGCCGTGCGCACCGTGCTGGCCGCCGCTGCGTTCGTCACAAGCGTTGGCGCGGGCGTCGCCGCGACGCTGGCGCTCGGCGCCGGGACGGCGGCAGCGGCCAGCCCGCAGCCGGTCGGCATCGCGTTCGTCTACCTCGGCAATCCGGGCGACGCTGGCTGGACCTACGCGCACGAGCAGGGCGTGAAAGAAGTCGAGGCGAAGTTCGGCGACAGGATCAAGGTGACGCGGGTCGAGAACGTGCCGGAGTCGGCGGACTCGGAGCGCGTGTTCCGCGACCTCGCGGCCAAGGGCAACAAGATCGTGGTGGGGTCGAGCTTCGGGTTTCAGGATTTCGAACTGAAGGTCGCGAAGGACTTTCCGGACACCGTGTTCGAACACGCGACCGGCTACAAGAAAGCGGCCAACTTCGCGACCTATGACGTGCGCACCTATCAGAGCGCGTACCTCGCGGGTCTGGTCGCCGGTTACACGACCAGGTCGAACACGCTCGGCTTCGTCGGCTCCGTGCCGGTGCCCGAGGTGGTGCGAAACATCAACGCGTTCACGATGGGCGCGCGCTCGGTCAACCCGAACGCGCGCGTGAAGGTGGTGTGGATCAACAGCTGGTTCGATCCGGGCCGCGAAAAGCAGGCTGCCGAGACGCTGATCGGCCAGGGCGCCGACGTGCTGATCCAGAACACCGATTCGACGGCGACGATGCAGACCGCCGAGCAGAAGAAGGTACATGCGTTCGGTTGGGACTCCGACATGAAGAAGTTCGGGCCGAACGCGCAACTCGGCGCATGCGTGAGCAACTGGGGCGTGTATTACTCGCATCTGGTCGAGCAGGTGATGTCGAATACGTGGAATAACACGCCGGTGTGGTGGGGGCTGAAGGAGAACGCGATCGACCTCGCCAACATCAATACCAGCGCGGTGTCGCCGGCCGCGCAAAAGGCGCTGGGCCAGAAGCGCGACGACATCGTCTCCGGCAGGTTCAATCCGTTTGCCGGTCCGATCGCGGATCAGTCGGGCGCGATGAGAGTTGCCGCCGGCAAGTCGCTGAGCGACGCGGAACTGTTGCGTCTGAACTGGTTCGTGCAGGGCGTCGACGGGTCTCTGCCGAAGTAATCAATTGATTGGGTAGCCTAACTATTATGGAAGGAGATCGCCCGTGAGTCTGACCGTCTCGAACGAGGCCGCCGCGCGGGCGGTGAACTATCCGCCGCAGGGATTGACGCCGACGCCCGAGCAGATCGTGCGGCATCTGCGGCATTCGAGCCGGGTCGCCGAGCGGGCGACGCTGCTGGGACATCATCCATTCGGTGCGGTGCTGGTCGGACCGGATCAGGAAACCGTGCTGATGGAGCAGGGCAACGTCGATACGGTGAATCACGCGGAGTCGGTGCTGGCGCGCGTGGCGGCATTGAACTTCACGCCGGAATACTTGTGGAGCTGCACGTTGTACACGTCGGTCGAGCCTTGCTGCATGTGCGCCGGCACGATGTATTGGGCCAACATCGGCCGGGTGGTGTTCGGGATGACCGAGAAGCGTCTGCTGGAGGCGACCGGGGATCATGCGGAAAATCCGACCATGAGCGTGGATTGCCGTTATGTGTTCGATCACTGTCAGAAAGCGGTCGAGGTGATCGGGCCGGTCGCGGAGATGGAAGCCGAGGTGATGGAGGTTCAGCGGCGGTTCTGGAGCGGTCGATAGGGGCCTCTACTGGCGACTCGCGGCTTGCGCGGTCGCCGTTGCCCGGACGGCAGTCGGTTGAGGCTTTACGCAGCGCCCCAAACAGGCATGCGCGCATGCATGCCTGTTTACCGATGTAGCACCCCACCTCACGCCCTCTCACTGCGCAGCGTTCGCCGGCATTTGCGCCGGCCCCAACATCGCGACGCCGCAAAACCATTCGCCGCCGCGCGGCTCGTATTTCCATGACTTGCCGGTCTGCCCGAGCACGGTCGAACACTGCTCGTTTATCACCGGCCCGGGATTCGCGGCGGTGCATTCGAGCAGCGCCGTTGTGGCGGCACGCGCGAGGGTCAGTGGCGGTTTGCGCCGGCCGTCCGGCTCGGCCGCAACCAGCGAATCGGGCCAAGGTGTCACCAAAGGGGCAGGCGGTGTCCCCGTTTGCATGCTGTCGATCAGACGCTGCAATTCATCGATACGCGTCGCGTACCAGGCCGCAAGACACGTCGTATCGCGGCAATTCGTTTCCCGCCACGCCCACTTGCTGTCGCTGTCGTTGAGAAACGCGCGGCGGTTGGCGACTCGCCGCCGCGCTTTCCAGTACAGTTGCCCGAGCGTGTCGTCGAGCCGGGACAGCGCGGGATCGTCGCAGATCATTTTCTCGGTTAGCGAGCGGCCCTTGTGACAGTCGAAGCTGGCGGCATAGGCGGCCTGATGCGCGAGCATCAGGCCGGCGATCAGAAGCGGGCGGATGACTTTCATGGCGGTCCCGGCAGGGCATGGGTTTTTCATGCAGGGATGATCGGCCGGGAGGGCGGAAGACAGACGCCCGAAAAACGCGGGACTTCGCCCTGGTCGTTACCAAATCTTGCTTCGCGCGCGCCGGGAGTAAGTGGAGTAAGTGGAGTAGACGGCGCAGACGACGTAGGCAGCGTAGCGGTAGTCAGCGGCGCGCACGCCGTCGACGAAGGCCCTGTCAGGCACGCCGTCATCGCCTGTGCGTGCAGCATCTCAGGCATCCGAACGCACACAGGCCGGCAAGTGTGCGCGGCCCTTGAAACGGCGGCCGCCGGGTGGTCAGCCGCCGGGGAATGCGGGAGGACGGGCGCCCCTAGTGGTCGGCCGCCGGGGAATTCAGGAGGACGGCCGCCGGGTGGAGAGCAGGGCGGCGGAGGCGGTCGACCGTCAGGCGGCGGTTCCCAGGGCGGGGGGTGGCGAACCGTCGCCAGGTGGTCCATCACCAGGCGGTGGCGGAGGCCGTCCACCGGGCGGCGGAGGCTGAAATGCACAAACCCGCCGTAGCCGCCGGTGCGGCGCAGCTTCGGCGGACGCCGATCCGATCCGCCGCGAACCGCAGCGACCGCCCGTCCGCAGTCTCGCTGGCGGCAACGAATTAGCGGCTTACCCAATTCTCATCGGCACGTCGCGCGCCACTGCTTCGGCGTGCGTTCCGCGCCCGCCGTCACCGTCCCCCAACTGATCACCGCGCTGCACCCCAACCCGCCCTTGTCCGCCCCTTACTGCCCCCCAGTTCGCAACCAGGTCCGCAACCAGATCCGCAGTCAGGTCCGCCGCAGCCAAGTCCCCAGTCAAATGCGCCGCCCAGTCCGCCGTCAGGTCCGCACCTCGACCCCCACCCCATACACTTCAAAGCCACACATCTCAAAAATCCCGCGCACGGTTCGCGTAAACCCCGGTGCGCCGCGTACACTAACTTGCCGATGTTGGGTTGGGGGGCGCATATATGACTTGCGAAGCGACATCAGATGGCACGATCGGAGCGTCGCCCGAGGGCACCCGTTACCGGGCGGATCGGGCCGAGGAGGTGCTGGCCTCGGAGCGTAGCGTGCTGCGGCTGATCACTCGCAACACGCCGCTGCCGGAATTGCTCGACGAGGTATGCCGCCGCGCGGAAGCGCTGCTCGGCGCAGGTGCGTCCTGCTCCATCCTGCTGCTGGACCCCGACGGCGTGCACGCCAGAATCGGCGGCGCGCCGACGCTGCCGCCGCATTTCAGCGCGGCGATCGACGGCGCCGCAATCGGTCCGCAAACGGGATCGTGCGGCACCGCGATGTACGAGCGGCGCCTCGTCATCGTCGAAGACATCGAAACCGATCCGCTATGGGCGGATTACCGGCATCTCGCGTTGCCGCTCGGCTTGCGTGCGTGCTGGTCCGTGCCGTTCGAAAACGACGCCGGCGTGGTGCTCGGCGCGTTCGCCGTGTATTACCGCACGCGGCGCCGTCCGAACGCCGAGGAAGAAGCGATCCTGCGCGACATCGGCAGCAGCGTCGGTCTCGCGGTCCATCAGGACGTGATGGCGCAACGGCTTGCGCACAGCGAGGAGCATCATCGGCTGGTGGTCGATCACCTGAGCGAGGGCATCGTCGTGCAGTCGCGCGCGGGCGTCGTGCTGGCCTGCAACCCGAGCGCGCAACGCATGCTTCGCGCGGGGCCGCGCGTCATCGGCCAGAGTATTCGTACGGTGATGGCGCGCGCGTATCACGAGGACGGCTCGCTCGTGACCGAGGCCGAGCGTCCGACCACGCAGGTGCTGGCGTCCGGCAAACCGCTGCTCGGCATCACGATCGGCGTGGAGCTGCACGACGGCGGCGTCGTGTGGATTACGGAGAACGTCGTGCCGATCATGCGGCCCGGCGAAACCGCGCCGGACTCGGTGCTGGTCTCGTTCACGGACATCGGCCCGGTGCGCGAGGCGCGGCGGCAGCTCAAGTTCCTCGCCACCCGCGACTCGCTCACCGGCCTCTACAACCGCGCCTATCTCACGCAACGGATGCGCGATCTGTTCGAACCGGCCGCGCCGGACGGCTCGGGCGAACTGGCGAGCGTCGCCGTGCTGTTCGTCGATCTGGACGGCTTCAAGAAGGTCAACGACACCGCCGGACACGAGGCCGGCGACACGCTGCTGTGCAGCGTGGCCGAGCGGCTGTCGGCCTGCGTCGGGCGCAACGACACGCTCGCGCGTGTGGGAGGCGACGAATTCGTGATCGTGGTGAGTGCCTACCACGGCACCGGGCACCTGATCGACATCGCGCACCGTATCCTCGACATGATCGCGGTGCCGTTCGCCGTGGCGGGCAACGAGTACTACCTGGGCGCGTCGATCGGCATCAGCCTCTTTCCCGAGGACGGCCAGGACGTCGCCACGCTGATGCGCAACGCCGACTCGGCGATGTATCACGCGAAGCAGCGCGGCCGCAACAACTTCCAGTTCTTCACCGCCGAGCTGAATCAGCATCTGCAGCGGCGTTTCACGATCGAGCAGTCGCTGCGGCGCGCGCTCGCCGCCGACGAACTGAGCCTCGTGTACCAGCCGATCGTCGATAGCCAGGATGGCCGCACGATCGGCGCGGAGGCGCTGCTGCGCTGGTACAACACCGAGCTGGGCAACGTGTCGCCGGGCGAGTTCATTCCGGTGGCGGAGGACGCCGGGCTGATCGTCGAGATCGGCGAGTGGGTGCTGGCGCGAGCTTGCGCCCAGGTCGCGCAATGGCGGCGCACGCTGGCGCCGCAGCTGATCGTCGCGGTGAATCTGTCGCCGCGGCAATTCAACGACGGGCTGCTGGAGCGTGTCGAGCGTTGTCTGTGGCAGTCCGGACTCGAGCCCGCGGCGCTCGAACTGGAGATCACCGAGCGCCTGCTGATGCACGACACCGATACCGTGCTGCCGATGCTGAACGCGCTCAGTGAAATGGGCGTGCGCATTTCCGTCGACGACTTCGGCACCGGCTATTCGTCGCTGTCGTATCTAAAGCGCTTTCCGCTGCACAACCTGAAAATCGACCGCTCGTTCGTCGCGGGCTTGCCGGATCATCGCGATTCGATCGCGATCACGCAGGCGGTGGTGGCGATGGCGCATTCGCTCGGAATGAACGTCACCGCGGAAGGGGTGGAGACCGCCGAACAGGCGGCCTTTTTACGCGCGATCGATTGTGACAAACAGCAGGGGTATCTGTACAGCCGGCCGGTCGGCGCGAGCGCGTATGCGCGGAGTTTGTGCGATGCGCAGTTGAGCGTGGCCGGCGCCGCGCCTTGAGCGCGCTGACTGCCATGAGCGCCGTGAATGGGTGAAATGGCGGCGAATGCGCAGGCGGCCGCCTGCGCCCAGATCCCGTCCGTCGTCTGAACGCGCGAACCCTTGCGCGGCGGGGCGAACGCGGCAAGCCACCGCTGACGGTGACGCATTCCGGATTCGATTGTTCAGATTGCCAAACAAGTGCCTTCGCGTTTCCGGTATTTATCCACGGTCGCGCACTCCCTAAAATTCTCCCATTGAAACGTACATTGAGCGCGATTGCGCAACGGTGCCGCGCGATGGGAATCGTCATGCCAGCCTTGATCAGAAACCAGCTTTACCGGCCGTCGGTGGTATTGCCGATGGTCGCCCTCATGCAGGTGATGGTGTCGCAGGACTTCAATCTCGGCCAGGTCGGCTGGGTTGTCGCGGCGCGCGGTGCGCAGGCCGCGCTGCAGCGTTCGCGCGAACTGATCTGCGCCGTCCACTGCCACGCCTGAGCGCAGACGGAGAAATTTCGCGGCGAACAATAACCGCCAGCGACAAACCATAAGCCCCATTGCGCAAGCCGGCATGGCGACCCGAGGCACTGAGCGTAAGATGCTACGACCTGCACCCCAGCCTCGGGAGAATTGCCATGCCACAGCACTTCGACGCAGTCGTGATCGGTACCGGACAAGGCGGCTCGCCGCTCGCCGTACGTCTCGCTCAAAGCGGGCGTAAGACCGCGGTGATCGAACGCGGGGCGTTTGGCGGAACCTGCGTGAACGTCGGCTGCACGCCGACCAAGTCGTATGTCGCGAGTGCCCGCGCGGCGCACGTCGTGCGCCATGCCGCGCAACTGGGCGTGCACGTGACCGGCCCGGTCAGCGTCGATCTGGCGGCGGTCAAGGCGCGCAAGGACAAGATCATCGGCCAGTCGCGCGACGGCGTCGAGAAATGGCTGCGTGGCACGGATAACGTCACGGTGTTCAACGGCCACGCGCGTTTTACCGGCGCGCATACGCTCGCGGTCAGCGGCCCGGACGGCCATCCGCCCGGCGAACTCAGCGCCGACGAAATCTTCATCAACACCGGCACGCGCGCGATCGTGCCGCCGCTCCAAGGCCTGGAGCGAATTCGCTACTACACCAACTCCAATCTGCTCGAACTGACGGAGCTGCCGGGCCATCTGGTGATCGTCGGCAGCAGTTATATCGCGCTCGAATTCGCGCAGATCTTTCGGCGCTTCGGCAGCGAGGTGACCGTGCTGGTGCGCGGCGAACGCGTGCTCACGCGCGAGGATGCCGATTTCGCGGAATCGGTGCGCAAGGTGCTCGCCCGCGAAGGCGTCGAGTTCCGTTTCGGGGTGCAGCCCACGCGCGTCGAACCGCATCCGCATCGCGCGAACGAAGTGTGCATCGGCTTCGAGAAGAACGTTCCCGCGCTGGAAGCGTCGCACCTGCTGCTCGCCACCGGCCGCGCGCCCAATACCGACGACCTCGGCCTTGCGGCCGCCGGCATCGCGACCGACAGGCACGGCACGATTCCGGTCGACGGCCAATTGCGCACCAACGTGCCGGGCGTCTGGGCGATCGGCGACGTCAACGGACGCGGCGCGTTCACGCATACGTCCTATGACGACTTCCAGATCGTCGCGGCCAATCTGCTCGGCGGCGGCGGGCGCAGCGTCGATACGCGCATCATGGCCTACGCGGTGTTCGTCGATCCGCCGCTCGCGCGGGTGGGGATGTCGGAAGCCGAGGTGCGCGAGATGCGCCGCGAGACGGGCCGGGATGCGCTGATCGCCACCATGCCGATGTCGCGCGTGGGGCGTGCGCGCGAACGCGGCGAGACCGACGGCTTCATGAAGGTGATGGTCGACGCGCAAAGCAAAAAGATACTCGGCGCCGCGATTCACGGCGTCGAAGGCGACGAGGCGGTTCACAACTTCATCGACATCATGACGGCGGGGGCGTCATATCCGACCCTGCAGTACGCGATGCATGTGCATCCGACGATCAGCGAACTGGTGCCGACCTTGCTCGACGGACTTAAGCCGATGGAATGAGCGGCGGGGCGCGCGCGTCGGCACGGCACATCACGGATATTTCGCAAACGATGAAACACGCACTCGCCACCGGCAATCTGTTCGAGCATGCGCCGCGCGTATCCGCATCCCCGGCCGCCGACGAGCAGATCGACGCGCTCGTCGAGCAAGGCGGCGTGACGATCGAGCGGATCGTGTCGACGGGGCAGGCGAGCCCGCCTGGCTTCTGGTACGACAGTCCGCGCGCCGAGTGGGTCGTGTTGCTGAGCGGCGCGGCCACGCTCGAGTTCGAGGGCAGGCCAACGCCGCACCCCATGAAGCCGGGCGATCACGTGCTGATCGAAGCGCATTGCCGGCACCGGGTGGCATGGACCAGCGACACGGAGCCGAGCGTGTGGCTCGCCGTCTACTATCCGCACGCGGACGGTGCCCCGGATTGACCGACGCCCACAGCACGCAGCCTGAATTCGCGCCGTGCGAGCGAGTCGAGCCTGCGTGCATGCGTTCCAGTCAGAAGATCACGCGCATCGACAAAGCCTCGCGGCATCGCTGATAATCGGCAGCGGCGCGGGTGGTCTGCGCAACGCAGGCGACCGGTACGCCCGACCGCATTCATTCTCAGGAAATTCACCGATGGGCAAGGGACGCGTCGAGGCCTTCAGCGATGGCGTGATCGCCATCATCATCACCATCATGGTGCTCGAACTGAAGGTGCCGGACGGCTTCGATCTCGCCGCGCTGCGTCCGATGGTGCCGGTGTTCTGCGCGTACGTGTTGAGCTTCATCTACGTCGGCATCTACTGGAACAATCATCACCACATGTTCCATGCCGTGCAGAAGGTCAACGGCGCGGTGTTGTGGGCCAATCTTCATCTGCTGTTCTGGCTGTCGCTGCTGCCCGCGGTCACGCACTGGGCGGGCGAAAACCATCTGGCCTCCTGGCCGACCGCGATGTACGGCGTCGTGCTGTTCATGTCGGCGATCGCGTATTTCATCCTGACCCGTGTGCTGATCCGCGAACACGGCAAGGAGTCGACCATCGCCAAAGCGCTCGGCAGTGACCTGAAGGGCAAGGTCTCGGTAGTGATCTATCTGGCGGGCATCGTGCTGGCCTTCGTTGCGCCATGGGTCTCGGCGGCGCTCTACACGCTTGCGGCGGCGTGGTGGCTGGTGCCAGACCGGCGCATCGAACACGTGCTGCAAGCGTAGAGCATGCTGCTGACGCTCAAGCTCGTGCTGGTGCCGGCGTTTCTCGCCGCGCTGACGTTGGCCGCGCGCGTGTGGGGGCCGTCGGTGGCGGGATGGCTGGCGGGACTGCCGGTCGTCGCCGGACCGATCGTGCTGCTGCTCGCACTGGAGCGCGGGCCCTCGTTCGCGGCGCAGGCGTCGACGGCATCGATCGCGGCGATCGCCGCGTCCGAAGCATTCAATTTCGCGTATGCGTGGAGCTGCCGGCGTGTAGGTTGGCCGCTCGCGCTGGTTGCCGGCCTGGCGGGGTGGCTCGCGCTGGCGGTGCTGCTCGTGCATCTGCCCGGTTCGCTTGGGTTGGCAGTGGCGGCGGCATGCTTGGCCGTGGCAGCGTCGCAAAGCGGCTTGCCGCGCGTGACGGTCCACGTGCTGGCGGCGCGCGTCGGACTCGCCGATCTGGCCGTGCGCATGGTCGCCGGCGCGTTGCTGACGGTCGCGGTGACAAGCTTGTCCGCGTCGATGGGCGCGAGCTGGAGCGGGCTGCTGTCGGTGTTTCCGTTGCTCGGCATCGTGCTCGCGGTGTCGGCGCAGCGCGCGCATGGCGCGGACTTCGTCGCGTTGCTGATGCGCGGCATGGTGATCGGGCGCGCCTCGTTCGCGGCGTTCTTCGCGGTGACCGCGGCCATGCTGCCACACTACGGCGTGTGGCTGAGCTTTGCGTGCGCGGCGCTGGTGTCGATCGCCGTGCAAGGCACGACAAGACGCATGCTCGGCCCGAGGCGGCCTGCGCAGGCGGTGTCGCGCGAGCTTGCCCGGCAGCAGGCGGAGTGAGGCCGCCTGGCCGATACTGGACCCCATGACATCGCGCAACGCTCGCTCTTCGCTTACCCGCATCGGACTCATCTCCGACACGCATAACCTCGTGCGTCCCGAAGCCTTGCGTTATCTCGCCGGCTGCGACGCGATCATTCATGCGGGCGACATCTGCCAGCAGGCGGTGCTCGACGCATTGATGCGCATCGCGCCGGTCACGGCGGTGCTCGGCAACAACGACACCGGCGAGTGGGCCGCGTCGCTGCCGACTCACGCGACACTGACCGTGCAGCAGGTGACGATCCGCGTCGTGCACGATATCGCCGATCTGGGCGCCGACCCGCGCGGCGAGGGTGTCGGCGTGGTGGTGAGCGGCCATTCGCACAAGCCGTCGATCAGCGAGCGCGACGGCGTGCTGTTCGTCAACCCCGGCAGCGCGGGGCCAAGGCGTTTCAAGCTGCCGGTTTGCGCGGGCATGCTGATCGTCGACGGCGCGCGCGCGAGCGCCAGTTTCGATTCGCTGCTGACGTAAAAAAAAAGCGGGCCGGCAAATTCTTGCCGGCCCGCTCTCCGAACGGATCGTGATTCAAGCCGCGCGATGAAAGCTTCACGCTCAACGCCGCGCGCTCAATATCGCGCGCAAGCTATCGCGCCACCCGCGCTCACGCACGCGCCGTTGCGGCAGCCGCGTAACCTTCATCCATCTCCTCGGCTTCACGCTCGCCACGCAGCACCGCATGCGCTTCGGCGCGGGTCGCCACGCACGGGCCCGAGCCGAGCAGCGGCTTGCGGGCGGTCTCGCGCAGCGCGAGCACCGACACGATGCCGATCAGCGACGCGCCCATCAGGTAATACGCAGGCATCATCAGATTGCCGGTGCGGTCGACCAGCCATGCGGTCACGAGCGGCGTCGTGCCGCCGAACAGCGACACCGAGATATTGAAGCCGATCGCGAGCGCGCCGTAGCGGATCCTGGTCGGAAACAGCGCCGGCAGCGCCGACGGCATCACGCCGGTAAAGCACGACAGCAGCACGCCGAGCATCATCAGGCCGCCGAACACCGGCAGCACCGTGCCCATGCGGATCAGCAGCAGCGCGGGGATCGACAGCGCGAACAGACCCAGGCAACCGAACAGCATCACCGGCTTGCGGCCGATCGTGTCGGACAGGCGGCCGGCGGCGAGCGTCATCGGCATCATCAGGATCATCACGAGCAGCACGAGGAACAGGCCGTGCGTTTCGTTGAAGTGCAGCGTGGCCGACAGATAGCTCGGCAGATACGACAGCGCCATGTAGTCGGTGACGTTGAAGATCAGCACGAGGCCGACGCACAGCAGAAGCGGCTTCCATTGCTGCGCGAGGAGCTGCCGGAACGACTGCAAGGGCCGCGCCTTGTCCTCGGCTTCGCGTTGCTCGGCCTGCTTCCTGAACGCGGGCGTTTCTTCGAGCTTCATCCGGATGTACAGACCCACCAGACCCAGCGGGCCGGCGATCAGAAACGGCACCCGCCAGCCCCACGACAGCAGCGCGTCGTTCGACAGCGTCGCGGTCAGCACCGCCACCGTGCCCGCGCCGAGCACGTAGCCGATCAGCGTACCGAACTCGAGGAAGCTGCCCATGAAGCCACGGCGCTTGTCGGTCGAGAATTCGGCGATGAAGGTCGCGGCGCCGCCATACTCGCCGCCCGTCGAGAAGCCCTGCACTAGCCGCGCGACCAGCAGCAGCACCGGCGCGAAAATGCCGATCGACGCATAGCCCGGAATCAGGCCGATCGCGAAGGTGCCGAGCGCCATCATGATCATCGTCATCGCCAGCACGCGCTGACGGCCGATGCGGTCGCCCAGCGGCCCGAACACCATGCCGCCGATCGGCCGCACGAGGAACGCCGCGGCGAACGTGCCGAAGGTGGCGATCAGCTGCGCAGACGGATTCGACGACGGGAAGAACACTTTGCCGAGCGCCACGGCGATGTAGCTGTACACGCCGAAATCGAACCATTCCATCGCGTTGCCGAGCGCCATCGCGCCGACGGCCCGCTTGAGGAGAGATTTGTCGACGACGGTGATGTCGTCGAGAGAGAGGCGTTGTTCTTCTTTGTGGTGTCGCCAGAAGCCGTTGCTGGAAGCGGTCAAGGTGAAAACTCCAATGACTGCGACGAAACGCATGGACGTTCCGCCACGGTTGCTGGGAAGTGTGATTTCGCGAGCAAAGCGAAGGCTTCACCGTCACCGGAGGCGGCGGAGCAGGGCGCAAATAAAAAACACAACGCCCGTGCCTCGCGAGACATCTCGCGAAAAAACACTCGTCTAGATTGTGCTGACTGTTGCACCTGCGTGGCCGTGTAAGGGGGGCAGATGCATGAGGACGCCGGGGTGACTGGAAGCTGGCCCGCGCGCCGCTGGAAGGCTTGAAACGAAAAAGGCCGATGCTTGCTCGCCGCTCATGATGCGACATGAAACGGGGAAACGACCGACGAGCCTTCTTGTATAAAAACGGTTCGATTCAGGATGGCGCGCGCAGCGCGGGCCACAATGAAAAGAAATGTTAATGAAGGTGAATTGCTATTGGAACGATACACATGATAGCACGATGACAGATGATCGTGCAAACCTGGCCTTCGGCGAAGGCTCGGCGAGATCGCTCAATCCCTTGGCAGGCGGGGGATTGAGGCGGATTGCGGCAATCGGCGAACCCGTCTTCGGAGCGGCTGGAAATGAACCGTTTGGGTAGTTTTGCGGCGGCCGTGCATCTGAAAACCGGCGGCAACAAACGCGAAAAAAACGCGGCAAAAAGGCGAAAAAAATCCGCGCTCGCGGCGCGGATTTCGTCGGTACGGCTCGCGCCGCTAAAACGCTTTCTCAGGCCGACGGCGGCACGTAACCCTGCGCGGTATCCGCGCCTTCGCCGAAGAAGAATTTTTCGGTCTGCTTCATCAGGTACTGGCGTGCGCGCGGATCGGCCATGTTCAGGCGGTTTTCGTTGATCAGCATGGTCTGCTGCTTCAACCATGCCTGCCAGGCTTCCTTCGAAATGCTTTCGTAGATCCGCTTGCCGAGTTCGCCCGGCAACGGCGGGAAATCGAGGCCTTCGGCTTCCTTGCCGAGCTTCGCGCATTGAACCATACGAGTCATGCTGTGCTTCTCCTTTGTCGACCGCAGTGAGTGCTTCAGCACTTCCTGCGGTCCCATAAAAAATGGTTACTGTATCAATGTAGGGCGGGCAGTTGCTTTTATAGGGCGCCGCTCAGAGCTGTTTCATCAGCACGAGCGACTTGCGCTGCCAGTTATAGAGTCTGCGGCGGTCTTCAGGCAGGTCGTCGACCGTGACCTTGACGAAGCCGCGCTTGAGGAACCAGTGTTCGGTTCGCGTGGTGAGCACGAAAATGCGCGTGAGGCCGCGCGCCCGCGCGCGCTGCTCGATGCGCTTGAGCAGGCGCTCGCCGTCGCCGGTGCCTTGCGCCTCGGGCGCGACCGTCAGGCAGGCCATTTCGCCGATGCGCTCCTGCGGATACGGATACAGCGCCGCGCAGCCGAACAGCACGCCATCGTGCTCGATCACGGAGAAATGGTCGATGTCGCGTTCGATCTGATGGCGGCCGCGCCGCACCAGCGTGCCGTCCGCCTCGAGCGGCTCGATCAGCGAGAGAATCCCGCCGACGTCGTCCGGCGTGGCTTCGCGCAGGCTTTCGAGGTTCTCGTACGAAATCATCGTGCCGACGCCGTCGTGCAGGAACAGTTCCAGCAGCAGGCTGCCGTCGAGCGCGTAGGGGATGATGTGCGCCCGCGCGACGCCGCCGCGGCACGCGCGGATCGAATGCTTCAGGTAGAAGCCCGCGTCGCCGGTGACTTCGCCGCTTTCGTGCAGCTTGTACGCGTCGTCGAGCGACAGTTCGCGCACCAGTTCGGGACCGTTTTCGCCGGCTTCCATCAGGCCAGGCGTTTCGGTCAGGAACACGATCTTGTCGGCGCGCAGCGCGATTGCCGCGGCCGAGGCCACGTCTTCCATCGCCAGATTGAACGCTTCGCCGGTGGGCGAGAAGCCGAGCGGCGACAGCAGCACCAGCTTGCGGCTTGCGAGCGAGTGGCGGATCGAATCCGCGTCGATCTTGCGCACCACGCCGGTGTGGGCGAAGTCGACGCCGTCCAGAATGCCGACCGGCCGCGCCGTCACGAAGTTGCCCGACACCACGCTGATGTGCGCGTGCGCCATCGGCGTGTTCGGCAAGCCCTGGCTGATCGCGGCCTCGATGTCCAGACGCACTTCGCCGGCCGCTTCTTTCGCGGACTCGAGCGCGCGCGCGTCGGTGATGCGCATGCCGTGCGAAAACTCGGATTCGACACCGTGCAGGCTCATCTGCTCTTCGACCTGCGGTCGCGAGCCATGCACCAGCACGATCTGGATGCCCATCGCCTGCAACAGCGCGATGTCGGACACCAGCGCGTTCAGGAGCCCTTGATGCACCACCTCGCCGCCGAATCCGACGACGAACGTCTTGTTGCGGAAAGCGTGGATATAAGGGGCGACTGAGCGCATCCAGTCGACGAACTGCGCATGCTGGGCGAGGTCTTCCGTTGTTCCGGCAGGGGCCGGAACGCTCGCGGGCGCGGGGACGAGGTCGGTTTGGGAATTCATGCCGGGATTATAATGCGCCCCCATGTCGAATGTACCCAAAAGTCCCGCTGCGGCGAACGAGAATCCGGCCCCGGCCGCCGATCAGGTGAACCCCGGCGCCGCGCCCACGCGTGCCCAGCCCAACGAGCCGCCCGCGGCGCGCGAGCCGCGTCGCGCGGTGGAGGGCGCGCCGTCGCCGGCGCAGAAAAATAATCCGCCGCGCGAGCCGCGCCGTGACGCGCCGAAAAACGCCGAAGGGGGCGCAGCGCGTCGCGGCGCCGGCGCGGCGGCTCAAAAATCGCCGCAAGCGGGCGGCGCTGAGCGCCATGCCGGCCGCCGTGAACCGCTAGAAACCGGTAAAGCGGCGGGTAAAGCCGCGGGTGGATCCCGGCAAGCCGGTGAACCGCGCCCGCCGCGTGAACCGCGTGCGCCTCGTGCGCCTCGTGTGCCGCGCGTCGTCGAACCGAATCCCATCCCGCCGATCACCTTCCCCAAAGCGCTGCCGGTCTCCGGCCGCCGCGACGAGATCGCCAGGGCGATTGCGGAGAACCAGGTGGTGATCGTGTCGGGCGAAACCGGCTCGGGCAAAACCACCCAGCTGCCGAAAATCTGCCTCGCGCTGGGGCGCGGCCTCGGCGCCGGCGGCGCGGGTCTGATCGGCCACACCCAGCCGCGCCGGATCGCCGCGTCGGCGACCGGGCGCCGCATTGCCGAAGAACTCGGTACGCCGTTCGGCGAAGTGGTCGGCTACAAGGTGCGTTTTACCGACAACCTCTCGCCGGGCGCGTCGGTCAAGCTGATGACCGATGGCATCCTGCTCGCCGAAACGCAGACCGATCCGCTGCTCAAGGCGTACGACACGCTGATCATCGACGAAGCGCACGAGCGCAGCCTGAACATCGATTTCCTGCTCGGCTATCTGAAGGAAATTCTCGTCAAGCGGCCCGATCTGAAACTGATCGTGACCTCGGCGACCATCGACGCCGACCGCTTCGCGCGCCACTTCGGCAGCGACGCCAGGCCTGCGCCGGTGATCGAGGTGAGCGGCCGCCTCTATCCGGTCGAGGTGCGCTACCGGCCGGTCGTCGAGGACAGCCCGGCAGTGAAGGCCGCGCAAGGCACGTCGTCGGGAACATCGTCTGCACGTGGCGAACGCCCGAAGACCCAGCGCGAAACCGATCGCGATCTGATGGAAGCAATCGTCGACGCCGTCGATGAACTGTGCCGCGAAGGCCCCGGCGACGTGCTGGTGTTCCTGCCCGGCGAGCGCGAAATCCGCGATGCCGCCGAGGCGCTGCGCAAGCATCATCCGCCGCACACGGAAATTCTGCCGCTGTTCGCGCGGCTGTCGGCGGCCGAACAGGAGCGCGTATTCCGCACCTCGAACGCGCGCCGCATCGTGCTGGCGACGAACGTCGCCGAAACTTCGCTGACGGTGCCCGGCATTCGCTACGTAGTCGATAGCGGACTCGCGCGCGTGAAGCGCTACTCGTATCGCAACAAGGTCGAGCAGTTGCAGGTCGAGTCGATTTCGCAGGCCGCCGCGAATCAGCGCGCAGGGCGCTGCGGCCGGGTCGCCGACGGCGTGTGCATCCGTCTCTATGAGGAAAGCGATTTTCAGGGCCGCGTGCGCTTCACTGATCCGGAGATTCTGCGTTCGTCGCTGGCGTCGGTGATTCTGCGGATGAAGTCGCTGCATCTGACGGCGATCGAAACCTTCCCGTTCATCGAGCCGCCGCCCGGCCGCGCGATCGCCGACGGCTATCAGCTACTCAACGAACTCGGCGCGGTCGACGACGACAATCAGCTCACGCCGCTCGGCCGCGAACTCGCGCGCCTGCCGCTCGATCCGCGCGTCGGCCGGATGATTCTGGCCGCGCGCGATCAGCAGGCGTTGAAGGAAGTGCTGATCATCGCGAGCGCGTTGTCCGTGCAGGACCCCCGCGACCGGCCGATCGAAGCGCAGGAGCAGGCCGACCAGGCGCATCGCCGGTTCGCCGACGAGCGTTCCGAATTCCTGCAGTGGCTCAAGATCTGGAACTGGTTCGAAGAAGCGATCGCGCACAAGAAGTCGAACAAGCAGTTGCACGAGGAATGCCGCAAGAACTTCCTGTCACAGCTGCGCCTGCGCGAATGGCGCGACGTGCACTCGCAATTGCTGACGGTGGTGCGCGAGCACGGCTGGCGCATCAACGATGCGCAAGCGACTTTCGAGCAGATCCATCTCGCGCTGCTGACCGGTCTGCTTGGCAACATCGGCCTGAAAGCCGACGACGAACCGTATTACCTCGGTGCGCGCGGCATCAAGTTCTATCTGTGGCCGGGCTCGGCGCTGGTGAAGAAGGCGGGCAAGTGGGTGATGGCCGCGGAACTGGTC
The DNA here is from genome assembly GCF_046026895.1 of Paraburkholderia sediminicola. Classification (GTDB taxonomy): domain Bacteria; phylum Pseudomonadota; class Gammaproteobacteria; order Burkholderiales; family Burkholderiaceae; genus Paraburkholderia; species Paraburkholderia sediminicola_C. The sequence continues at coordinate 47,837 of NZ_JAQQEU010000010.1, read as the reverse complement.
GAGACGAGCCGTCTGTACGCGCGCTGTATCGCGAAGATCGAGCCGGAGTGGGTCGAGAAGATCGGCGCGCATCTGCTGAAGAAGTCGCTCTCTGAGCCGCATTGGGAGAAGCGCGCGGCGCAGGTATCGGCGTTCGAGCGCGCGATGCTGTACGGGCTGCCGATCTATCATCGGCGGCGCGTGAGCTTCGGCAAACAGGACCCGGCGCGTGCGCGCGAGCTGTTCATTCGCGGCGCGCTGGTCGAAGGCGAGTTCGATACGAAGCTCGCGTTCTTCGCGCACAACCGCAAGCTGCTCGCCGAGATCGAACAGCTGGAGCACAAGTCGCGTCGCCAGGACGTGCTGGTCGACGACGAGCTGATTTTTGCGTTCTATGATCAGGCGTTGCCGAACGGCATTTACACCGGCGCGTCGTTCGAGCGCTGGTATCGCGACGAGGTGAAAAAGAGCGGACAGCCGGAAGACAAGCTGCGCCTGCTCTATCTGTCACGCGACGATCTGATGCGGCACGAAGCCGCCGGCGTGACGACCGATCTGTTCCCGAAACGGATGACGATGGCAGGCGTCGAGATGACGCTGACCTATCACTTCGAGCCGGGTTCGCCGCGCGACGGCGTCACGCTCGCCGTACCGCTGTATGCGTTGAATCAGGTCGACGCGCGCCGCTGCGAGTGGCTCGTGCCCGGCATGCTGAAAGAGAAGGCGCAACTGCTGCTGAAATCCTTGCCGCAGAAGTTGCGCCGGCATTGCGTGCCGTTGCCGGAGTACGCGGCCGGGTTCGCCGAACGGCACGGGGGGCCGCGTTTCGGTGCGGGCGGTTTGCTGGAGTCGCTGATCGCCGACGTTCGCGAGCAGACTCAGGTCGCGATGAAGCAGTCGGACTTCAAGCTCGAGACCTTGATGCCGCATCTGTTCATGAACTTCAAGGTCGTCGACGAACACGGGCGGCAGCTTGCGATGGGCCGCAACCTGTCGCAACTGCGCGCCGAACTCGGCGGGCAGGCGCAGCAGCATTTCCAGAAGATCGCGTCGAGCGCGGCGGGCGCGGCGCTGGCGGATGCGGGGGGCGGCGGTGTCGCGGCGCCGGCGCAAGGCGCGGGGGCGGTTGGGTCGGCAGGTGGCGCCGCGCAGCGCGGCAAGGGCGGGGCCGGGACCGGGGCCGGTCCGCAAACCGCGCCGCAAGGTGGCACGGCGGGCACCGCGCTGTATGAAAAACTGACGACCTGGAATTTCGGCAAGCTCCCCGAGTTGCTGGAGATTCGTCGCGGCGGCCAGACGCTATTCGGCTACCCGGCGTTGGTGGATCGCGGCACCCATTGCGACGTCGAAGTGTTCGATTCGCCGGACGAAGCCGGGCGGATCCATCGTGCGGGACTGCGCCGGCTGTTTGCGTTGCAGTTGAAGGAGCCGATCAAGTACCTGGAAAAGAATCTGCCCGGCCTGCGCGAAATGGCGATGCAGTTCATGCCGCGCGGCACACAGGAAGAACTGCGCGATCAGCTGATCGACACCGCGCTCGATCGCGCGTGTCTGCAGGACCCGCTGCCCGACGACGACGTCAGTTTCCATACGCGACGCGACGAGGGACGCAGCCGTCTGACGTTGCTGGCTCAGGAAATCGCGCGGCTGGTCGGGCAGATTCTCGGCGAATACGCGAGCGTGACGAAAAAGCTGGTGCAGGCGAAGTCGTTCGCCGCCGCGCATGCGGACATGCAGAATCAGCTCGATGGGTTGATCGGCAAGCGCTTTGTGGTCGACACGCCGTACACCCAACTGACGCACTTTCCGCGCTACTTGAAGGCGATGACGCTGCGTATCGACAAGCTGAAGGCGGACCCGGCACGCGACGCGCGGCAGTTCGCCGAGGTTCAGCCGCTGTTGCAGAACTATCAGCGCGCGGTGTCGCAGCGTGGCGGCGTGCTGGATCCGCGACTGTCGGAGTTCCGCTGGCTGCTGGAGGAATTGCGCGTTTCGCTGTTCGCCCAGGAGTTGCGTACGCCGATGCCTGTTTCGGTGAAGCGGTTGTACAAGGTTTGGGAGTCGATGCAGCGCTGAGTGGGGCGAGGACGGGTGGCGCCGCGCGCTACACGCCTGAAGGCTTCGGCCGCGCGAGGTTGCGTTTTTTGCGTGGCTCGAACTGCACGCGACCCCACACGTTGCGAGAGTGACGTCGCGCGCAACGGGCGCGGGCCCTTTGAGACCCGCGCTTGCGTACGGTGGAACCACGCCTAAGCCATCATGGACGCATGCCCCGACCGCCTACCAGTCCCGCGTCCTTGGCTCACCAGTGCACACCTGCGCCGAGCGACGCGCCGAACTGACCGCGCGAGTCAGTGGTGCCTTGCAGCTTGTAGGCCCACTTGCCCGTATCGGACAACTGCGACACGCCGATCGCCAAAGCCGACTGGCCGCCATATGTGCCGCCAGCCATCGCGATCATGCCGCGACCCGGCAGAATTGCCTGCGGCAAACCCGCCATCGCCAACGCGGACGCCGTGCCGCCATATCCATCGCGACGGACCGTGCGGATCTGGTCGTCGGTATGGCGCATAGCCTGGCTGACCGCGCCGTCCATGCTCTGCTGCAACTGGCCGACATTGACTGCGTCGGTCAGTTGCGTGCCGGCTGCGACGTTGGTGATCTGACGTTCCTGACCGGTGACGCCGACCGATACCGTGTTCGCCCGGTCCGCGACCGAGCCATGGCCCAACGCGACCGAACTGTCCGCGCTTGCGTTCGCGGCCGCGCCGAGCGCGGTCGCATCGTTGCCGGCGGCCGTCGCATTTGCGCCGGTGGCGACCGCGTTCACGCCCGTGGCCCGCGCGTTCGCACCTGCCGCGATCGAATGCGTGCCCGACGACAACGCGCCTTCCGTATCGCGATCGCCTGCCACGCTGATGAACGGGTTCGCCGCGTTGATCAGCGCGTTGCCGACCGCGCCGTTGACGGCCGCGTTCAGTTGGCCGAGATTGACTGCGTCGGATGCGTCCACGCCGTCGCCGATATTGTGGAGGACGGCGCCGCCGCTTGCAGAGCCGCCACCGAGCGTGATGCTGTTGCGGTTGATGCTGCCATCGGGGTTCTGGTCGTACATGACCGCACCATCCAGCTTGGCGGCGGTGGCCGCGCCCTGGTCACTCACCGTTTTCAACTGGGCGACGTTGACCGCGTCGGTATCGGCGGAGCCGGCGGCGACATTGTGGATCACGGCACCACTGCCACCGAGCGTGATGCTGTTGCGGTTGATGCTGCCATCGGGGTTCTGGTCGTACGTGACGGCGCCATCGAGCTTCGCGGCGATGGCCGCGCTCTGGCCGCTCACCGTATTCAACTGGGCGACGTTGACCGCATCGGTATCGGCGGTACCGGCGGCGACGTTGTGGATCACGGCGCCGCCGCCACCGAGCGTGATGCCGTTGCGGTTGATGCTGCCGTCGGGGTTCCGGTCATACATGACCGCACCGTCGAGCTTGGCGGCGGTGGCCGCGCCCTGGTCACTCACTGTATTCAACTGGGCGACGTTGACCGCATCGGTATCGGCGGAGCCGGCGGCGACGTTGTGGATCACGGCACCACTGCCACCGAGCGTGACGCTGTTGCGGTTAACACTGCCATCGGGGTTCTGGTCATACATGACGGCGCCATCGAGCTTGGCGGCGGTGGCCGCACTCTGGCCGCTCACCGTATTCAACTGGGCAACGTTGACCGCATCGGTATCGGCGGTGCCGGCGGCGACGTTGGCAATCTGTCGTTCATTGCCGCCGGAGCCCACCGATACCGTGTTCGCGCGGTCGGCTTGAGAGTTCCGGCCGAGTGCAACCGCGTTGTCCACGCTCGCCGATGCGCCGTAACCGAGCGCGATGCTGCCGTCGCCGCTCACGGCCGAGTACGCGCCGATGGCTGTCGCGTTCAAACCGCCGGCCGTGGCCAATACGCCGATCGACGTGGCATTCGTCGCATTTGCCACGGCACCTGCGCCGAGCGCTGCCGACCCGGTTGCGCTGGCATGCGCGCCCGCGCCGACTGCGGTCGCGTCAACACCGGCTGCGCTTGCGCCGGCGCCTGCCGCGAGCGCATGCACGCCGCTCGCGTCTGCGTCCGTGTCGGCAGTGTCTGCGTTGGCTTTGAAGTAACGCTGAGTACCACTTCGGGCTATCGCATCGACCTTGCCGTCGACCGCCCGCAGCTGGCTGACGTTGACGGCGTCAGTCGGCTCGGCGCCCGCTGCGACGTTGGTCAGGCGGCGCTCGTGTTGCGCGGAGCCGAGCGACACCTCCCCTCTGGGGTCCGGCGCCGCGATCAGAATCGGGTCGAGGCCGGACGGCACGAACGCGCGCTGATTCAGATCGGCTGTCGTCGCTGAATCCGCGCCTAACGCGACGCTGTTGGCGGCGCTCGCGTTCGCGTTATCGCCGAGCGCGACAGCGCCGGAGCCCGCTGCCACCGCCCCGAAGCCGAGCGCGCTCGCATTGACGCCGGTCGTCTGCGCAAAGGCGCCGAGCGCGATTCCGCCTGCGCCGCCGACCGCCGCCTCAGTGCCGAGCGCGACGCCGTAGTCGGCCGCCGCCCGCGCCGACATACCGCCCGCGAAGGCCGCGTCGCCGCTGGTTTGCGCGTGATAGCCGACTGCGGTTGAGGCGGCCCCGGCCGCGCTCGCCAGCGCGCCAAACGCGGCCGCGGCGGCGTCCGCTGCGATCGCGCCCGAGCCCGCCGCGATCGAGTCGAGGCCCAGCGCGGTGGCCGTCATGCCGAGCGCGGTTGCGCGTTCGTTCTGCACATTGGCGTTCATGCCTACGGCGGTGGTCCCGCCGCCGACTGCATTTGCATTCAACCCCGCCGCCACCGCGCCTGCCCCGAGCGCCCCAGCGTTCTGGCCGAGCGCGCTGGCACCTGCCGCTTGCGCATTGGCGTTCAGGCCCACGGCGATCGCGCCGTCGCCTTGCGTGGCAGCCTGCGTGCCGACCGCGATCGAGTTGTCGCCCTGCGCGGCCGCGGGCTGGCCTATCGCGATCGAGTAGTTGCCGGATGGATCGGCTCCCACCCCTGATCCAATCGAGCCGACGCCCGCCGCGACCGCCGGGGCGCCACCCGCGAAAGCCGTTGCGGTCAGCACGGCCTGCGCGATGGCTTTTTTTCGCGCCGCTGCGCGATTTCCGCCGAATCTTGCCGGTCCGAATGCCGCGAGCGAGGTGTGCGTTGCTCCATGCCAGATTGAAGAATTTTGATTCATTGTGTCAGAGCCTCCTTGATTATTTGTGTGCGCTTTGGGCAGTACGTGATTCGCGATGACCGGTTGCAATGCATCGCCCCGATAAAATCGCGAAAATACCAAACGGTTGCGGCACTTTTCCGGAAGCGTGTTTCTATGGCCGTTGCGCGTCCGGAATACCCGCGACACGTCGACCGGTCAAAAGCGGCGAGCGCTGGGGCGATGGAGATTGGATTATCCGATCCGGCGGCGCGACTCCGATATCAGCGGAATCTTAAATCGGTGATTCAGATAAACCATCTTGATGGAGCCGGTTTTATTTATTGGGAGTTAAATGGATTAAAGAATAATCCGATTTTCTCTTAGCCTATGTGGCGAATTCTGTGAGTTTTTTAATATTTGGCCAAATGACATAGGTCGCCACTGATGCCGGGCTGAAAACCTGAGACGCCCGGTTTTCCTCACGCGCTAGAAAAAGATGGCGTGAGCAATGCGCTTGCCAATCCGCCCCGGCCTGCCGCCGCACCTCATCGTGCCCTTCATATTCAGCGCGCCGCACAGCGACCTGCGTCAACCGCTGGCACGGGCAAACGTTCTACAATGACAGTTGTTCTCCGAAGCGAGTTTTCATGCGTAATTTTTTTCTTCCCGGCTTGACTGCCACGTTCGCCGCCAGCGCAGCGCTGGTCGCCGCCGCGGGCTTATTTTCTCCGGCGGCCCACGCCAATGACGTGATCGTGCTCAACTCCGGCGAAGCCACGCTGAGCCTGATCGACGAAGCCAGCCGCCAGGTCGTCGGCACGGTCCCGACCGGCAAGGAACCGCATCACCTGATGGCCACGCCGGACAACTCATCGCTGATCGTCGCCAATTCGGTGTCGAACAACCTGATGTTCGTCGATCCGAAGTCGGGCCAGGTGCAGCGCTGGGTCGAGAACATCGAAGACCCGTATCAGATCGGCTTTTCGCCGGACCGCAAGTGGCTCGTCACCACCGGCCTGCGCCTCGACCGTCTCGACATCTATCACTACGACAGCCCGAAGAACCAGATGACGCTGGCTTCGCGTTTGCCGCTCGCGGTCATGCCGAGCCACATGGCTTTCACGGCTGACAGCAAGACGGTGTTCGTCACGCTGCAGGTGTCGGGCGAGCTGGCCGCGATCGATCTGCCCACGCAAACCGTGAAATGGAAGATGAAGGTCGGCAAGGTGCCGGCGGGCCTGTGGATGACGCCGGGCGAGAAGTACCTGCTGGTCGGCATGACCGGCGCGGATTACGTCGCCGTGGTCGACTGGCGCAACCAGAAGATCGTCAAGACCATTCCGACGGGCAAGGGCGCGCACAACTTCCGCTCGCTGGCCGACGGCAAGCACGTGGCGGTGTCGAACCGCGTGGCGAGCACCATCAGCATCATCGACGAAGACACGCTGACGAACGTCGGCGACATCACCGGTTTGATGCCGGGGCCCGACGACATGGAACTTTCCGCCGACAAACGGTATCTGTGGGTGACGTTCCGCTTCGCGAAGCATGTCGGCATCATCGACCTGAACACGCGTAAGCTGATCCAGACGATTGCCGTCGGCCGTTCGCCGCACGGCATCTATTTCTTCAATCGCGCGCCGGTCACGGCGCCCAACGGCGCGTAGCGGGTAGTCGTGCTGCAGCAATGCCGCACCCGGGCGAGCCATGACGGATGAAGTAACCAGACCAGCATGTTCCATCTGATTTTTTCTTCGCTCGACAGCTTTGTTTCAGCCGTGCAGACGCTGCTCTACGTCGACGTGGTGCAGCCGCTGCTGTTCCGCTTCGACCTGATGGACTACGACGAAGACACCTACGACAGCCTGTACTGGGTGATCGTGGGCGTCTTCGAGGTGCTGGCGATGTACGCGGTCCTGCGTCCGCTCGAAGCGCTGCGCCCGGTGGAGCGGTGGGAGAACCGCAAGGCGGTGCGCATCGACGTGCTTTACACCTGGATCGCCAAGCTCGGCCTTCTCAACTTGTTCTTCTTCTTCGCGCTGCAGCCGTTCTTCGACCACGTGCAGGCGTGGCTGCGGCTGCACAACATTTCGAATATCGAGTTCGACAATCTGTGGCCCGGGGTCACCACGCAGCCGCTCGTCACCTTCGTGATGTATCTGCTGGTGCTCGACTTCGCCGGCTACTGGTATCACCGCGGGGAACACCGGATCGGCGTGTGGTGGGAACTGCACGCGGTGCATCACAGCCAGCAGCAGATGTCGCTGTGGGCCGACGACCGCAACCATCTGCTCGACGACCTGTTGCAGGCGTCGTTCTTCGCGGTGATCGCGCTGGTGATCGGCGTGCCGCCGTCGCAGTTCGTCGTACTGGTCGCGATCACGAATCTCGCGCAGAGCGTGCAGCACGCGAACATCCGCCTGTACTTCGGCTGGCTCGGCGAGCGGTTGCTGGTCAGCCCGACGTTCCATCGCCGTCATCATGCAATCGGCTACGGCCAGGAAGGGCTGAACTACGGCTGCAACTTCGGCGTGCTGTTTCCGTGGTGGGACATGCTGTTTCGCAGCGCGTCCTGGAGCCGCGACATGGAGCCGACCGGCATCGGCGATCAGCTGGAAGGCCGGCGCTATGGCGACGGATTCTGGGCGCAGCACTGGCTCGCGTTCGTGCGCATCGCCGGGCGGCTGTCGTCGAAGCGCCGCGCCGCAACCGCCGAAAGCAACGACCCCGCCGCCGTTTGAGCGCCCTTGTCTGAGCGGCTTTCTTCCCCCGCCGGCGGTTTCCCCGGCGGCGTGTCGCGTGGTTTATCCTGTTCACGTTTACGCGCACGAGCGGGGCCCGTTGGCCGGTTCGTTGCGCGTTTCCCTTTATTCCATCGTTTCGTTCACCGGCACCGGCTCGCATGAATGATCTGTTGCGCTCGTTCGGGCGCGCGCTCGCCAGCGCGCTCCACCCGCGCATGCTCTGGCTGACCTTCAAACCATTTATCCTGGCGACGGTCGGATGGGGCGTGATTCTGTGGTTCTCCTGGCAGACGCTGATCGGCGGCACGCGTCTATGGCTCGATAGCTGGTCGTTCACGACCACGCTTTATCATCTGTTCGACTGGCTGGGTTTTTCGGCGCTGCATGCGGTGATCGCGCCGTTCATCGTGATTGCGATGGCGATCCCGCTGATCGTCGTCACGGTACTGCTGCTGATCGCCACGCTGTCGATGCCCGCGGTGATCCGCTTCCTCGCCGCGCGGCAATTCCCGGGCCTCGAAATGCGCCGCGGCGGAACGTGGTACGGTAGCCTCGGCCAGGCGTTGTGGACCACGCTGGTGTGTCTGGTGCTGCTGATCGTCACGCTGCCGCTGTGGCTCGTGCCGCCGTTCTTCGCGCTGATTCCGCCGCTGCTGTGGGGCTGGCTGACCTATCGCGTGATGAGCTACGACGCGCTCGCGCTGCACGCGTCGCGCGACGAGCGGCGCGCGCTGGTGCGCCGCTTCCGGCTGCCGCTGCTGCTGATCGGCATCGCGAGCGGCTTGCTGGGTTCGCTGCCGACGCTGCTGTGGGCGTCGTCGGTCTGGCTGATCGTGCTGTTCCCGGTGATCACCGCGGTGATGATCTGGATTTATTCGTTCATCCTCGTGTTTTCGGCGCTGTGGTTCGGCTACTACTGCTTGCGCGCGCTGCAACGCATGCGGACCGAAACCCACGGCGGCGTGCGTCACCCGGCGCCGGTTCCCTATTGATTAAACGAAAGAGGCGGCAATGGCATTTGGCGTCATCATCATCGGCGATGAAATCCTGTCGGGCAGGCGTGTCGACAAGCATCTGCTGAAGCTCATCGAGTTGCTGGGCGCGCGCGGGCTGCCGCTCGGCTGGGCGGAGTACATCGGCGACGACCCCGAGCGCATCACGGCGACCCTGCGGCGCACGTTCGCGTCGGGCGATATCGTGTTCTCCACAGGCGGCATCGGCGCCACGCCGGACGACCACACGCGCCAATGCGCGGCGGCCGCGCTCGGCGCGCCGCTGGAATTGCATCCGGAGGCCGCGAAGCTGATTCAGGAGCGCATCCGCGACATGTATCCGGCCAATGCCGCGACGCCGCTCGATCTGGATTCGCCCGAAAACCGGCATCGCCTGAACATGGGCACGTACCCGCAGGGCGCGTCGATCATTCCGAACGGCTATAACAAGATTCCCGGGTTCTCGATCCGGCATCATCATTTCGTCCCGGGCTTTCCGGTGATGGCGTGGCCGATGATCGAATGGGTGCTGGATACGCACTACACGCACCTGCATCACGCGATGCCGCATGCGGAGAAGTCGCTGCTGGTGTTCGAGCTGCCGGAATCGCGTCTGACGCCGCTAATGGAGAAAATCGAGCGCGATTTTCCGGGCGTGCGGGTATTCAGTCTGCCGAGCGTCGGCGATGCGGAGCGCGGCGGCCTGTATGCGCGGCATCACATCGACCTCGGTGTGAAGGGCGAGCCGGAGGCGGTGGCCGCTGCCTTCGTGAAACTGCGCGAGGGTGTGCATCTGCTAGGCGGCGATATCGTCGAGCCGGAGTCGGCGGCGGTGAAGCAGAAGGGCTGAGCGGCGCGGCGAATGCCGAACTTCGCGGCGCGGCGCCTTTGCCGATGGCCAGCCGTGTTCGCGGCCGGTCAGTCGATCAGCGAAGCATTCGCCGGTCGCATCATCGGCCTGTCACATTCGGCGCCGACAGCTGGGTCTGTCAGAGAGCGTGAAGCCCGAACGCGCGGCTTCCACGCATGCGGGTAGTGCAGGGCGCGATCAGCGGCTCTCACGCCGCAACCCTGCATCGCCCGTTTCCTCCTACCCGTGCAATTACGCGCCGATCCACGGCAATCCGCGAAAGCACCATCCCGACACCGTCTTCCGATGCCCCTGGCCGTCCTTGTCGCCTTCGAAGCCTTCCAGCAGGTCATACGCCTTCGTGAAGCCGGTTTGAGCGGCGGCGATGGCGGCAAGCTTCGAACGGGCGGCGCTGCGGCACAGAAACAGCACCGGCGTATCGTGCGACGCCACCTGGCTCAATTGCGCAAGGAACTCCTGATTCGGCACTGCGCCCGGATAGCGCGTCCATTCCACGTGCGCATATTGTCCGTCGCCGACGACCGGCCGCCCGACCCAATCGAGTTCGGCACGGGTGCGCACGTCGATCAGACGCGTGCGCGGGTCGAGTTGCAGCAGTTCGAATGCTTCGGCGGGCGATACCGCGCCCGCGTAGGGCAGATGGTTCTCGTTGCGGCGTGCATCCGCCTGGGCGTACAGCTGTTCGAGCGTGCTCATGAGCGTCAATCTCCTTGACGAAATGATTATTCTAGCGCGCGGCGCACGAGCCACGTGTGACGCGGCGCTTGTGCTCGCTTCTGCACCCCTCGCGTTCGTCTATGGTGCATTTTTGGGAAAATGCACCAAAAGAAGGATTGCTGTGGCTTTTGTTATGACGAACGCACGAATTTGGTGCGTCCGCGGGTTAGCCAATTTCAGGGCTGTATGCGCGGCGGTGCGCCGATTCCCCGCAAATGCACGCGCAGCAAGGTTTTGCGCCGGCCTGGCGCATGGGTGGCACAGAAGCTGCTTTATTGGGTCCGATCGACTTGTCCGGCAAGACTTTCTGCCAGTTCCACCGATTGAGGGTGGACGCGCCGGGACGGGTCAGCTAGATTGGGCGGCGGCTGAATCCGCCGAATTCGTTAATCAGGAGATAGGTTATGAGTAAATCCGTGGCCGACGTCATTCAACTCGTCAAAGACGAAGACGTCAAGTTTGTCGACTTCCGTTTCACCGACACGCGCGGCAAAGAGCAACACGTTTCGGTGCCGGTGTCGGCATTCGATGAAGACAAGTTCGAAAGCGGCCATGCGTTTGACGGTTCGTCGATTGCCGGCTGGAAGGGCATCGAAGCATCGGACATGTTGCTGGTCCCCGACGCGAATACGGCCTTCATCGACCCGTTCTATGAAGAATCGACCCTCGTGCTGACCTGCGACGTCGTCGAACCGGCTGACGGCAAGGGCTATGAACGCGACCCGCGCTCGCTCGCCAAGCGCGCTGAAGCGTACCTGAAGAGCACGGGCCTGGGCGACACCGCCTTCTTTGGTCCGGAACCGGAATTCTTCATTTTCGACTCGGTCCAGTGGAGCACGGACCAGTCGGGCTGCTTCATCAAGATCGGTTCGGAAGAAGCACCGTGGTCGTCGGCGAAGGAATTCGAAGGCGGCAACACCGGCCACCGTCCGGGCACGAAGGGCGGCTATTTCCCGGTCGCTCCGGTCGACACGTTCCAGGACATCCGTTCGGAAATGTGCCTGTTGCTCGAACAGATCGGCATCCCGGTCGAAGTGCACCACCACGAAGTCGCTGGTCAAGGCCAGAACGAAATCGGCACCAAGTTCTCGACGCTGGTGCAACGCGCCGACTGGCTGCAGCAGATGAAGTACATCATCCATAACGTCGCGCATACGTACGGCAAGACGGCCACCTTCATGCCGAAGCCGGTCGTCGGCGACAACGGTTCGGGCATGCACGTTCACCAGTCCATCTGGAAGGACGGCCAGAACCTGTTCGCAGGCAATGGCTACGCAGGCCTGTCGGAATTCGCGCTGTTCTACATCGGCGGCATCATCAAGCATGCACGCGCGCTGAACGCGATCACGAACCCGGGTACGAACTCGTACAAGCGTCTCGTGCCGCACTTCGAAGCACCGGTCAAGCTGGCTTACTCGGCTCGCAACCGCTCGGCATCGATCCGCATTCCGCACGTGTCGAACCCGAAGGGCCGCCGTATTGAAACGCGCTTCCCGGATCCGCTGGCAAATCCGTACCTGTGCTTCTCCGCGCTGATGATGGCGGGTCTGGACGGCGTGCAGAACAAGATTCACCCGGGCGAAGCCGCCGACAAGAACCTGTACGACCTGCCGCCGGAAGAGGATGCAAAGATCCCGACCGTGTGCGCCGGCCTCGACCAGGCTCTGGACTCGCTCGACGCGGACCGCGAATTCCTGACGCGCGGCGGCGTGTTCACGGATTCGATGCTCGACGCGTACATCGAACTGAAGACGGGCGAGCTGCAACGCTATCGTCAGTCGGTGCACCCGATCGAATTCGAAATGTACTACTCGCTGTAAGCGGCCATGGCGCTTCGCCCCTCACCCGGCGAAGCGCTTTGCCCGACGCTCGCGATCGGTCACGAAGGGACGGCGGCGCCGTCCCTTTTTCGTTAGGCCGCGCCGAACTTCGCGAAGTCCGGGCAGTGAGCAACACATAAAAAGCGGCACACCTGATTTTTCACCATCTCCTATCGGCCGGACTGCAAGATGGTTCTCAAGAATCTGATCAAGGCAAGAAAGGGACACGAGCAGACTCTGTCGGACGATGCGCAACTCGTGAGTTCCGGTTTGCTGCCGGGCTTCGAGACGTTGCCGACCGTCGTGCTGGTGCTGGAGAAGCGCACGCTGCGCGTCGCGTTCGCGAACCCGTCGGCGGAGTCGATGCTGGAACTGTCGCGCCGGCAACTCACGCAGATGACGTGGCCCGACATTTTCTCGAATGCGGACGAACTGGTCGCGACCATCTCGGCGATCGCCGCCCATCGTTTTCACGCGACGCATCTGGACGCCGTGCTCGAGCGTCCGGGCCACGAGCCGCTGCATGTGCATGCGATCGTCGGCTTTCTGGAGAGCGCGCAGGACTACGTGCTGCTCGAACTGTTCGAGAACGAGCGGCACTTGCGCTCCGACCGCGAAGAGCGCATCAACGACCTCACCGCGGTCAACAAGCAACTGATCCGCAATCTCGCGCACGAGATCAAGAATCCGCTAGGCGGGATTCGCGGCGCGGCGCAACTGCTCGAGTTCGAACTCGGCGAGCGTCAGCGCGACGAGTTGCGCGAATACACGCAGGTCATCATCAAGGAATCGGACCGGCTGCAAACGCTGGTCGACCGCCTGCTCGAACCGCACCGTCATCCGCATATCGTCGGCGACGTGAATATTCACGAGGTTTGCGAACGCGTGCGCCAGGTGATTCTCGCGGAGTTTCCGCGCGGCCTCACGATCGAGCGCGATTACGACGTGAGCGTGCCGGACTTGCGCGGCGACAAGGAGCAGCTGATCCAGGCGCTGCTGAACATCGTGCGCAATGCGGCCGAAGCGTTGCGCGAACGCATTTCGCAAGGCGATGCGCGGATCGAATTGCGCACCCGCATCGCGCGCAAGATCACCGTGTCGAAACGTTTATGTAAGCTGGCACTGGACTTGCATATCGTTGACAACGGCCCAGGCATTCCCGAAGAAATCCGTGACCGCATTTTCTATCCGCTCGTGTCGGGGCGCGAGGACGGCAGCGGTCTCGGTCTGACGCTCGCGCAGACTTTCGTGCAACAGCACGACGGCCTGATCGAAGTGGAAAGCCGGCCCGGCCACACCGAGTTTCAGATTTTGCTGCCGCTCGACTGCTAACCCCAAACGCATCTCAAGACTTCTGACCGACCCCTATGAAGCCGATCTGGATAGTAGACGACGATCAATCGATTCGCTGGGTGCTCGAAAAAGCGCTCGCCCGCGAAAACTTCGCGACTCGCAGCTTCGCGAACGTCCGTGAGGCTTCGGCCGCGCTCGAACACGAAAGCCCGCAGGTGCTGGTGTCCGACATCAGGATGCCGGGAGGTTCCGGCCTCGAACTGCTGCAAACCGTGCGCGACAAGGTGCCGGGCTTGCCCGTCATCATCATGACGGCGTTCTCGGATCTGGACAGCGCGGTCGCCGCCTTCCAGGGCGGGGCGTTCGAGTATCTCGCCAAACCGTTCGACGTCGACAAGGCGGTCGAACTGATCCGCCGCGCGGTGGACGAAAGCATGCGCGGTGAGCAGACGTGGGACGACCGCGTCGCCGAAGCGCCCGAAATGCTCGGCCAGGCGCCGGCGATGCAGGACATGTTTCGCGCGATCGGCCGCCTCTCGCATTCGGCGGCCACCGTGCTCATTACCGGCGAATCAGGCACCGGGAAGGAACTGGTCGCGCGTGCGTTGCACCGACATAGCCCACGCGCGAACGGTCCTTTCATCGCACTGAACACCGCGGCGATTCCGAAAGATCTGTTGGAATCCGAACTATTCGGCCATGAGCGCGGCGCGTTCACCGGCGCGCAGGCGATGCGCCAGGGCCGTTTCGAGCAGGCCGAGAACGGCACGCTGTTTCTCGACGAAATCGGCGACATGCCGTTCGATCTGCAGACCCGGCTATTGCGGGTGCTGTCGGACGGGCAGTTCTATCGCGTCGGCGGTCACAATCCGCTGCGCGCGAATGTGCGCGTGATCGCGGCGACGCACCAGAATCTCGAATCGCGCGTTCGGCAGGGGCTGTTTCGCGAGGACCTGTATCACCGGCTGAACGTCATCCGCTTGCGCTTGCCGGCGTTGCGCGAACGCAGCGAAGACATTCCGCTGCTCACGCGGCACTTCCTGCAAAAGAGCGCGCGCGATCTCGGCGTCGAGCCCAAGCGCGTGTCGGAAGAGGCGCTCGCATATCTCGCGTCGCTGCCGTTTCCAGGCAACGTGCGTCAACTGGAGAACCTCGCCAACTGGCTCACCGTGATGGCGCCCGCGCAGACCGTCGAGAGCAAGGACTTGCCGCCGGACCTCGTTCCCGCGCAAGCCGGTGTCAACGATCTCGCGAGCGGCGGTGCGGCATCCGGCACGGGTGACGAGGGCTTCGGCGGCGTTGCGCCGGGCAATGCCGCGAGCGCTGCGGTTCATCCGGCCGGCGCTGCGGGTGCGGCAGTCGGCACGGCGGTCAGCGCGTGGGAAGGCGGTCTGCGCACCGAAGTTGCGCGGATGCTGCGCGAAAACGCGGCCGACGTGATGGACGAACTCGCGCGCCGCTTCGAAGCGGCGGTGATTCGCGAGGCGCTCGACTTCACGCGCGGACGCAAGGTCGAAGCGGCCGAGCGTCTGGGCATCGGCCGCAATACGATTACGCGCAAGATCCAGGAACTCAATCTCGAGCCCTGATTGTCGTGTCGATGCAGGTCGGGGCGACGCGTAAGCGGCCTCGGCCTGTTGTCTGTTGCTGGATGCCTGACCGGGCCTCGGGCGCCCACAAGGCATAATCAACGCTGTTTCCATTCGACAGCCGACGATGCCCGCTTCTCCTGCTCCTTTCTCCTGGCCGCTTTCCCCCGATCCTTTTCTTGCGCTTGAAGCGCTCGACGACCCCGACGCGCTCGCGTGGGCCGAGCGGCAGAACGCGCGCACGCGCGCCGCGTGGTGCAGCGGCGCGTCGTTCGAGACGCTCCGGCAGCGGCTCGCCGATGCGTATCTGCCGCGCGAGCGTCCGGTGATTCCCGATCGCTGGATGGATTGGGCCTACGATCTGTGGCAGGACGAGCGTAATGCGAAAGGCCTCTGGAGGCGCACGCCATGGGCGGCATGGCGCAGCGGCGCGCCGGTCTGGCAGAACCTGCTCGATTTCGACGCGCTCGGCGCGGCCGAAGGCACGCCATGGGTGTGTGTCGAACTCGACATTCTTTATCCCGATGGCGATCGTGCGCTGATCACGATGTCGCCGGGCGGCTCGGATGCGCAGGTGGTGCGCGAGTTCGACATCGACGCGCAACGCTTCGTCGACGACGGCTTCGTGATCGCGAAGGCGGGCAAGCACACGGCGTCGTGGATTGATCGGGACACGCTCTACATCGGCTGGGACAATGGCCGTAAGTCGCTGACGCGCTCCGGATACCCGCGCGAGGTGCGGCGCTGGACGCGCGGCACGGCGCTGGCTGCAGCACCGGTGGTGTTCCGGGGAGCGTTCGGCGATATCGGTGTGGAAGCGCATTACGATCCGGTCGAGCGGCGGCATACGGTGGTGAGCAGTGTCGATTTCTTCGACTCGCACACGTACTACCTCGATAGCGCCGACGGCGCTGCCGATGCATGGCGCCAGTACGACGTGCCGGCGCACGTCGCGGTGGGCGGCTGGCAAGGCTGGCTGCTGCTCGAACCGCGTCTCGACTGGCACTGCGACGGCGTGCACTATCCCGGCGGCGCATTGCTCGCGATCCGCGAAGCCGCGTTTCTGCGCGGTGAGCGCGAGGTGGTGCCGCTCTTTACGCCGACGCCGCTGACCTCGGCCTGCGAGTGGACGCATACGCGCAATCACCTGATCGTGTCGTACCTCGACGACGTGCGTAGCAAGACCTTGCTGTGGACGCCGTCGCAAGGCGCGGATCAGGCGTGGCATTGGCAGCAGCGTGCGTTTGCGTCGCATGACGACGCGCAAGCGGATGTGTCGCCCGTCGAGCCGACGCTGAACGACGAAGTGTTCGTCGATACGGACGACTATCTGGAGCCGCCTGCCTACTGGCTCACCGACCTCGCGCGCGAGGATCTGAGCGAGTGGGAGTTGATCGACCGCTGGCCGACCCAGTTCGACGCGACGCGCTTTGCCGTGACGCGCGGACATGCGGTGTCGGCGGATGGCACGCAGGTGCCGTACACGGTGATCGGGCCGCGGGCCGCGCAGTCGTCCACGCAGGCGCACGCTGCGGGTCCGTGCTTACTCGGCGGCTATGGCGGCTTCGCGATCCCGTTGCTGCCGAGTTATCTGACGGGGCAGGGCATCGGCTGGCTCGAACGTGGCGGCGTGTATGTGGTCGCGCATATTCGCGGCGGCGGCGAATTCGGCACGCGCTGGCACACGGCGGCACAGGGCGAGCATCGCCAGCGGGCCTTCGACGATTTCATCGCGGTGGCCGAAGCGCTCATCAGTAGCGGCGTGACGAGCGCCGCGCAACTCGGCATCCAGGGCGGCAGCAACGGCGGCTTGCTGGTGGCGGCCTGCATGGTGCAACGTCCCGAGTTGTTCGGCGCCGTGGTGTGCGAGGTGCCCTTGCTCGATATGAGCCGCTATCACCTGTTGCATGCGGGCGCGTCATGGATCGACGAATACGGCGACCCGGACGAACCCGCCGGCGCGCGCTCGCTCGCCGCTTACTCGCCGTATCACCGCGTGGCGGCGGACGTTGCCTATCCGCCCGTGCTGTTCACCACATCGACCGCCGACGATCGCGTGCATCCCGGCCACGCGCGCAAGATGGCCGCGCGCATGCAGGCGCTGGGGGCGCGGCAGGTCTGGTATCGGGAGAACACGGAAGGCGGGCATGGCGGCTCGGATGAGCTGGAGCAGGCCGAGCACGATGCGATGGTGTTCGAGTTCTTGTCGAGCGTGTTGAGCGGCGCTACGCCTGCCGCTGCGACAGCGTGAGCCCCACAGGAGCACGCGCATGCGGTGCGACGCGTAGTCCACGGTTTGCACAGTTGAATCGAACCCTCAGCCGAGTTGCGCGACCACCGGCGCATGGTCCGATGGCTGGTCCCATTTGCGCGGCACCTTGTCGATATCGCAGGACGAGCACACGTCGGCCAGCGCTTTCGACAGCAGAATGTGGTCGATGCGCAGACCCGCGTTGCGGCGGAACGCCATCATCCGGTAGTCCCACCACGAGTAGATCTTGTCCTGCTGCTCGAACTGGCGGAACGCATCGAGAAGGCCGAGTCCGATCAGCCGCACGAACGCGGCGCGTTCTTCGGGCGACACCAGGTTCTGGCCTTCCCATGTTTTCGGGTCGTGCACGTCGCGATCTTCCGGCGCGATGTTGTAGTCGCCGAGCAGCGCGAGCTTCGGATGCAGCGCCATCTCGCTCGCGATCCAGTCGTGCAGCGCGGCGAGCCAGCGCAGTTTGTACGCGAACTTCTCGGTGCCCGGCGCCTGGCCGTTCGGGAAGTACGCGCAGATGATGCGTACACCTTCGATGGTGGCCGCGATCACGCGCTGCTGCGGATCTTCGAAACCCGGGATGTTGCGCACGATGCTGCTTTCATCGACGTTCAGGCCGTCGCGCACGAGAATGCCGACACCGTTATAGGTTTTCTGACCGGCATACCAGCTGCGGTAGCCTTTCTCCGCGAGTTCGGCGTGCGGAAATTTTTCGTCGCGCAGCTTCAGTTCCTGCAGACACAGCACGTCGGCGCGGCTCGTTTCGAGCCAGTCGATCACGTGTTGCTGGCGGACTTTAAGGGAGTTGACGTTCCACGTCGCGATTTTCATGACATTCTCACAGTCTTGCCGGGCAAGGATTCATGGGGGCTCGCCCTGGCGTTTTGTTCGGGCGCCCCGGCTTGCCGCGCGTCTTCGGGGCGACTGACGGCCGACCCTGACGCGGGTGCTGGCGCGGTCGATGCGCGGGCAGTTTCGATAGCCTCGCATCTTATCGCGCGGGAGCCGGGGCTGTGAAATTGCGTCCGTGGCGGGGCGAAAATAAAAGCGCGATCCGCCGATGCCGCAGCGTATAGTGGGACCACATACACATTCGCATGCCTGCGAGTTGGAGAGTCATCATGGCCGAATTTTACCCATCCGTTTATAAGGACTTCGAAGTGCATCCGCTGGTGTTTTCGCGGACCTTCGACAAATTCGACGGTCACAAGCGTTCTGCCGAAGGCTACGATGTCGCGGTGCGTGTGTGCCGTCCGGGTGCGATCAGCGGATCGAAAGCGAGCCGCGTGTTTCGTCTGCCGCTGCACGCCACGATCTCGGATTTCGGTGTGGCCAAACGCAGCGCGAGCCAGTACGGCGCGGATATTATCGACGGCAAGGTGGAAGGGGCGACGGTCGAGGATCTTTGATGCGCGCGTTGGCGCGCTGCCTCGATTGAGAAATAGTTCGCACAATGGTTTGACGTTTTGCTCACGTCCCGATATACTCTTTTTTTCTCTCTGACGCGGGGTGGAGCAGTCTGGCAGCTCGTCGGGCTCATAACCCGAAGGTCGTAGGTTCAAATCCTACCCCCGCAACCAAGAAAATCAAGGGCTTACATCGCATTGGCGTGTAAGCCTTTTTTGCTTTTTGCGTTCGTGTAACCTGCGTGTAGCCGCCAAAGCTCCAGCTCCCCCGACGATCGCTGCGGCCACCCCTGCTTTCCTTGCACTGTCCGTTATCATGGCCTACCGCCACTGGCGGACACCCTCATGAAAAGAATCGCTGAGATTGCGGACCTTGCCCTGAAAGTCCTGTCGTGCGTCGCCATCGTTTGCGCGGGCATATGGGCGCTCTATACGTTCCGGCTGGGCGGTTCAACTGACTGGCAGGACAACATCACGCTCGAAACACAGGTGCTGCCTTACCACGACGATCTCCGCCTGCTGGTCGTCCACGTGAAGTCGAAGAATCCGCGCAACGCAACCTTCGAACTCGACAGCACCCAGCACGACTCGTATCAGTTGCGTGTGCGCAAGCTGGCCACCGATGCGAAGGCCGGCACGGTATTCCACGAGGATGAGGGCGACCTGATTGCCAGTATCGATCTGCTGAAACTGGCGGGCGACAACTATGAATTCCTGCCCAGCGCAGAAATGGATGATATGCAGACCATCGTGCTGCCGGTGGGCAGCACGGTGCAGGTAATCGCCGAGATGAAGATTCACACCGGTACGACTGACAACACGGTCAGCCCGATACCGACGAGAACGCAGCCTCCACGGTCGTGCATGTCGAACCGTGAGCCGCCCGGACCGACCGGCCCCGTTTTCGGGGAAGATTCCCAAGCGCAATCTTGCGCCAGTTGACTACGTAGATTCCCGCGAGTCATTGCTCGTGCTGCTCCGTCCTTCGCGCACACAGTATCGGCATCAGTGGCCCATCCCGCAACTGCTTTGACGCCAGAAGCCGCGTCTCGCTACTGCCCCCGTGTTGGCGATACCTTGTTGCAGGCAACAACGCGATACGAGGCGGGGCTTGGCATTGAACCCGCAAGATCCTTGTCCATCTCCTTCATGCGTAAGAAAGGACGGTTCGGGAACGACAGTTTCACTGCGTAGCCGATATTGTCCGATATCTTGGACAACAGCACGCGCGCACCGTCCGGCACCCCCTCGCAGTTGAATTGCGACGTAAAGTCCAATTCGTATGCTGCACGAACGAGTATTACCTCGCCGCCAAAACTGCGCACAATATCAACGCTACAACCAAACACCGTGAGCATTGAGAGGAGCGCGCCGAAGCATGCCGTGTAGAAACCCCGGTTCAATGGCCAGCGGTCACGACCTCCCGGGGCGAAGTCACAGACCACGAGTGCAATCCACGAACCCGCTAAAACAACGAATAAAAACAGAGCGATATCAAGTGCGAGTAACAGACGCGTGCCGGTGTCAACGGCCTGAACAAGTTGCGAGACTGCAAACGGGAAATGACGGTTGAGAACTGTTACTGTCGTGTTTCGGGCGTCCTGGTAAGAGAAGGCTGACACGCCGATCATGAATACGCCGAACGGCGGATGGTTGATGATTCGCCTGATCGGCTTGATTTGCCACACCGTAAGGGCAGCAAACAACAGGCTAAGCCAGCCACAAAATAACGGCAGGTAGACACTTGCCCAGAAGTCTAAGGACCGGATGTAGAGTTGCCAGTAAAACATCACGGAGCAAAGTAGGGACGTGTAGCTCGTACCGAAAAAGATTGGCAGCCTATCGACCCACACTCGCGTGCCGCGCGTATACATGCGCCAGCACGCTCGAAGACGCGTCCCGGTTCGTCGACGGAATGATTTTCGAGGCGTGACGCTGGCTGTAGACATAAACTGATTTCGCTTGGGCGGTTGCATCGCCGGATAGAAACGCGAGGTACGCTGGCCTTGCTTGATACGGTGTGTCAGGCGTCCACGACGGCGCGCGGCACGAAGTGCCACTGCATGAACTCCGGGTCGTAAACCGCGAACTGGTCAAAACCAGGTTTCGCGCCGTCCGCTTCCATCGTCGGCGCGTCCCGCCACGCCTGATGCGCGACCGCCCGCAGGTCGCGTTCACTCCAATCCGAGCAGGTATTCGCTGTTTCTTTCCAAGCAAACAGCCCTGCCTGCTCATGGATTTCATCAACCAGACGCAGCAGCCTGCCTGGCAACTCCCGTACAGTGTCCCCGGACTCCAGTTCGGACGAGGTGGACAGCACGGCATCCGGCATGGCGTCCGGGCGAATCAGCAGCTTGCCCGAACACGTCCCCCACGCGACATGAACGCAGGCGATCACCGGCCGGTCGCCTGGTGTCCCACCCGCTTCCGGCCGCAGCGCATCGACCGGATGGATGACGACGGATTGTTCTCGCCCAACGACGCCTGCGGAATTACGTGAGATATCAAGCAGCGCATCGAAAGGCGGCGGGTAGCAGCGCAGCGCCATCTGTCCATCCAGCAACTCGCTGCTGTGGTAACGGCGTTCTCCATCGTCCTTCTCGAACATGATCACGTAGGCAACCGGGTCCCGCGTGCGGAATGCGCCCATTCACTATCCTCCCAGTATTGACACTGTTCGTGGCTTTGTTATGTCGGCGGTGTCGCCAAAATAAATGAAATCAATCATTGCTTACTCGCTGCCGGGAATGGGTTCACGAGATCAGCTGAGCGGACCCAGCCGGTTGAGACGTGCCTTTTATCGTCATCTTCAATTAGCATATCGGGATTGACATAACGAATATACGAATAATTATCTTTTTTATTAATCACAACAACCATATCTCCCGGCAAAAGATAGCCACGCTTATTAATTGAATTCGGATTCTGATAAATAAACGACTTCCTATTAATAACACCAATTCCCATGCCGGAAATTTTCGCCATCTCCGTGTAAGGAAGACCACCATCACCCGAAAACAATCCAGCTGCGCTCTGGCATCCACCTTGAGGCTTTTCAGTACTTATCGTTATGGTGTTTCCATTTTTTGATAAAACTCCGCGAATAGAAGAGATATGCCCAATCTGAGTATATGTATATCTATGATTTTTATAATCAAGAGAAAATGTTTCTATCGGTACAATTTCATCCCGATCACGAACTGATTTTTCGGACATAAATAAGAAATTGCAATAGAACAATTCATTATGAGCCGAATAGAGTCCGTAAATTTTTTGCCCATCCGAAAACGTCAGAAATCTAGATTCATCATATAAAGAAATCACACCGGCCATTGCAAAACGACAGAACAAGAATCCCGCAACGGCACAAAACAAGCGAAATACTTTACTTGAACTCATTGTAATGCGTCTCCATCTGTACAGGATAGGCAGGCGGATAGACCCCTCCGTTGTAGCTGCTTGCAAACTTATCCCAGTGCTTTTTTTGAAGGGCATCCAAAGCTCCTGCGCTAACCTTTGTCATGTACGCTACAAATATTTCGAATTGCTCATCCACACCCATCATCGCTTTGTTTGCCAGCTCCATTGGGCTTGAATATCCCATTCGATAGTAAAAGAAGCCCATTACTTGAAATGCCCCCCAGGAGCACGCCATAATCGAAGCGGGAAGACTTAAATTCGCCGCCCTTGCTAAGCGCTCGTACCGGTACATTACATCGCCGTCTTCATGCGCCCATCCACCATCATCTCCCTTCGCGCTTCCGATTGAATATCCTCCTAACTTTGGCAAGCAAAGATCAGGATACTTCGGAAATAAATTCTGTAATTTTGAAATATCCCGATCTTCCCAATGTGACTTATCTTGAGTCGCGCGAAAAAAATAATGTCGCTCATACCGAATTTTCGGTAGCCCATTGTGACAAAAGGGGGCGCCAGATGATTCTGTCGCCGCAACAGCTTTAAGTGCGGCAACTTCAACTTTTAACTCGCTCGCAACTGCTTGGAATTTGGCCTCTGATATTTAAATTGTCTTGGGGTAGTTAAGCCGCGAACCTAGCACGTTAAATGCGACGGTCGCCGGTTTGTTCGTATCGACAACCTTATAGCGGTGCTCTATCGTAATTTTTGCTGTCTTCTTATGAGTCGTCGCATCCTCGGTCACATCTTTCTTTTTTGTCGGAAAGTCTTTCTTAACCTGCCCCTGCTCGGTTACTTTCTGCGACCAGCCAATGGATGGACCAAAGTCGTGAACAAGACGCTCGATGGTCATGATCTCGCCTTGCTGCACAACCGGCAGATTGAGGTTCTGCTCCAGTTCTTCCTTCGGTGTCAGCTTCGTCGTCGCTTCCAGGTGGTACTCGGGACTGACAATCGTAAACGCGCTGATGTCCTTTTTCGGCGTCACGGTCGCCTTCCATACGTACTCTGCACGCTGGTTCTTCACCAGTACGTCAATCGGCTGGTTGCGGGCGGCGTTCTGGATCGTCAGAGCGTAGCCCTCCTTGTCCGTCGCTACCGGATCTGCCTTGTTATCCACCATCGGCATAGTCAGACTCTCACCGGCGGCTGACGCCGCCCCCGGTGCCGACACCGGAGCTGTAGCAAGCGGATCATCGCTGTCTGGTCCAAGTTTCCATGCAGGCGCTTGCGGCGCACCCGTGCTCGCCTTGAACTGCACGGACAACCCTTCAATCGGCTTTTGCAGGGTGTCCCTGAACAGGAAGGTCACTTTGACGTAGGGCGATGGCGGGGCCTTGGGGGCTGCCGGATGCGGTGTGTGATGCGGATGAGCCATCTGTTACCTTTCACAAGTTACTTTAAAGAGCAAGACTGTCTCAAGCCTGCGCGGCGTCGTCTTCCAGTTCGTGGTGATCGTAGGCGTCTTCGACCACGCCCCAATCTCCCGCCCCAATCTCGCACCGAACCTTCACAGCATCCACGGTGCTGACCGTCAACGTTGCACCATCGTAGAGCGTGCCTTGCTGCTTGAGCGTGCCATCGGGCAGATAGATGCGATAGGGCCGGTTCGTACCTGACATAGTCCTTCGTGGTCTGCACCGTCGAGAAGCGTTCGATGTACCCGGAAAACTTCTTCACGGTGCCGTCGTCGGCCACTACGGAAAAGCAGGCGTCCAGGTTCAGGTAATCGGTGCGCGCAAGCTGCTGCGGGTCGGTCAACTCGATACGCACTTCGGTCGGTGCGCCCATCTTTTCGATCGCCTTGAATGACGCGACCGACAGCGCCGCTGCACTTGACGTGCCGGGCACGTCGAGAAAATACGCCTGGCGTCCCCCGACACCCTGGCGTAGCGGATCAAACTCTTCCACTCTCTGCTCCCTGAAAAAGACCAGCGACGCAGCGTTAGCTGTCAAACCTGTTAACTGAACATTTAAAACGCGTCCGGTCAACGGAATCAATATGGGATAGGCGTGCCCTGACAATTCTTGAAGAAAATCCGCCGCGTCTGATTCGTGGCGCATCAGAACGATGTCTGTTTCCGGCTCCCGGCAAGTGACCTGTTCTTGCCCGCCGCCTGTCGGCAAGAGTCGCGACAGTCAGGACCGCACACAGAACAGCGCGACACAACCCGCCGCCACCCAGAGATAAAGTACTGATGGATCGTCCATAGGACTCCTGTTTTTTTTGAGGCAGAAAAAACCGTCTAGGAAACCAGTACCTAGTGAACGATGATTGATGCCATGAATGGCCACGGATTACACATGCTGTCCTCACCGGTTTCGGCAGCCTTTTGCAATGCACTGACTGCCGCCAGTGAACCCATGTGTGCTTTGACTTCAGCCGCGCGTTCCTCGCTGAATGCCTGGAGCGAGGCCGCGAGCAGGGCGCGATCCTTCGCCAGTCCTTCATTCCGCGTCAATACGCGTGCCATTTCAGTAATGCGAGCAGGAGCCTCAGCCTGGCGACGCGCAAATTCAGCGCTCTTTTCAAGCAGGACATGAAGTGCGGCATTTTCCTGCGCAAGCTGGAGATTGGGTTCGGTGAGTTCGGCAAGCGTCGCGCGGCCGGGGAACCTCGATCAACAGTAGTTTGGATGTTAAATTGTGTATGTGATTTATAGGGATTTCCTGTGATTCCATCAATATCCTTCAACACTGAGGAATTCGCAAACCTCAGGTCTCGTAACCCGAAGGTCATAGGTTCAAATCCTACCCTCGCAACCAGCCATTACGTAAAAAGCCTTGATTTCAAGCCGAAACCAAGGCTTTTTGCCTTCCAGGGCGGTTCAAATTGGAGCCAGGCTGCACGCTCACACAACGGATGGAGGCCGTCGGCCATGTCGACCTTCAACTCGTCGAAGAGACCGCGGCTCATGCCGGATACAGTCTCATTTGAAAGCGCGCAGGCTCGCATGCGGGCTTTATAGCTTCTCGCTACGGTGTTCGTATCTCGCGCGCGATTAAAGCCGCACCACAGCGCGCATCACTGCGCCCCGATCGCCCACTCGACCGCCGCTTGCGCGTGCAACGCGGTCGTGTCGAACACCGGCAACACTGAATCCTCCGGCTTGATCAGCAGCGTAATTTCGGTGCAGCCGAGAATCACCGCTTGCGCGCCACGCGCGGCCAGCTCTTCAATCACTCGCCGGTACACCGCGCGCGACGCATCGTTCACGTCGCCGTGGCACAACTCGTCGTAAATGATGCGGTGCACGTCCGCGCGTCCGGCTTCATCGGGGACGAGCGTCTCCAGGCCGTAGCGCTCACGCAAGCGTCCTGTATAAAACGTCTGCTCCATCGTATAGCGCGTGCCGAGCAAGCCGACCCGTTCGATACCCGCCGCGCGCAGCGCCTCGCCGGTCGGGTCGGCGATATGCAGGAACGGCACCGTGATCGCCTGCTCGATCGATTCGTACACCCGATGCATCGTATTGGTCGCTAGCATCACCAGATCGGCGCCGCCGCGTTCGAGCTGAAGCGCGGCATCGGCCATCTGCTGACCGAGCGCGGCCCAGTCGCCCGCGCGCTGGTTCGCCTCGATCGGCGCGAAGTCGACCGTGAGCATCAGACTGCGCGCGTTGTGATGACCACCGAGGCGTGCCTTCGCATGCCGGTTGAGAAGTTTGTAATACTCGGTGGACGACTCCCAGCTCATTCCGCCGATTACGCCGATCGTTTTCATCTGCCCGCTCCATGTATGCATGACGGCATCCGGACCACCCGGCACCACCGTCCTGAAGGCCGAGTATAGGCGCGCCGCGGCGCGCGCCGCCGGTACGGATTGCGCGCCGCGCGCCGGTACGGGCATCGCGAGAAAACCCCGCACGGGCTTTCTGGCGCCGATAGAATCGTACGCATCCAAAGCGGGAAGCGGTCAAAGGGAGCCATACATGGAGTTGATCATCCGCCGCGCGATGCTGCCGCCGAGCGCCGCATCGCAGCACAAACAACCGGTCGACATCGGCATCGACGCGGGCCGCATCGTCGCCGTCGAGCCGAATCTGGCCGCGAGCGCGGCCGAAGAAATCGATGCGGCCGGCTCGCTCGTCACGCCGCCGTTCGTCGATCCGCATTTCCACATGGACGCGACGCTGTCGTACGGCTTGCCGCGCGTGAACGCGTCGGGCACGCTGCTCGAAGGCATTGCGCTGTGGGGTGAACTGAAGCCCGATCTGACCCAGGTGGCGCTCGTCGAACGCGCATTGCAGTATTGCGACTGGGCGGTAGCGCGCGGGCTGCTGGCGATCCGCAGCCACGTCGACGTATGCGATCCGCGCTTGCTTGCGGTCGAGGCGCTGCTCGAAGTGAAACGCCGGGTCGCGCCGTATCTCGACCTGCAACTCGTCGCGTTTCCGCAGGACGGCGTATTGCGTAGCGCCGGCGCGTTCGAGAACCTGAAACGGGCGATCGCGATGGGCGTCGACGTGGTCGGCGGCATTCCGCATTTCGAGCGCACCATGGCCGAGGGCGCGCAGTCGGTGCGCCTGCTGTGCGAGTACGCGGCGGAGCAGGGCGTGCGCGTCGACATGCATTGCGACGAATCGGACGACCCCATGTCGCGCCACATCGAAACGCTCGCCGCCGAAACGCAGCGGCTCGGCTTGCAGGGGCGCGTCACCGGCTCGCATTTGACATCGATGCATTCAATGGACAACTACTACGTCAGCAAGCTGCTGCCGTTGATGCGCGAGTCAGGTGTCGCCGCGATCGCGAATCCGCTGATCAACATCACGCTGCAGGGGCGCAGCGACACGTATCCGAAGCGGCGCGGCATGACGCGCGTGCCGGAGATGATGGCCGCCGGCATCAACGTCGCGTTCGGCCACGACTGCGTGATGGACCCGTGGTACAGCCTCGGTTCAGGCGACATGCTCGAAGTCGCGCACATGGGCCTGCACGTCGCGCAGATGACGGGCGTCGACGGGATGCGTGCGTGTTTCGACGCGGTCACGATGAACGCCGCGCGGATTCTCGGTCTCGAAGCTTATGGCGTCGCGCCGGGATGCGCGGCCAATCTCGTGCTGCTTGACGCGCGCGATCCGGTCGAAGCGATCCGCTTGCGCGCGGCGCGGCTCGCGGTGGTGAGCCGTGGCAAGGTGGTGAGCCGTGCGCCGGCCGCGCGCGCGGCGCTGTCGCTTGAAGGGCGTCCCGCGCAGGTGGACTTCAAGCTGCATCGCGGTTAGTCGTCGCCGCGTAGCGGCTTGGCGTGCGCATGAAAAAAGCCGGCGCCTGCTTACGCAGGTCGCCGGCTTGTTTGTTTAGACGCCGAGATCGGCATCGACAACGCGAAGCGAAGCCCGCCGGCCGATGCGTCACGCAATCAATGCACCGCGCCCGGCGTCATACCGTTATGGCGCAACAACGCATCGATATTCGGCTCGCGGCCGCGGAACGCCTTGAACGATTCCATCGCCGGACGGCTGCCGCCCACTTCCAGAATCTCCTTGCGATAGCGCATGCCGGTCGTCTGATCGAGCACGCTGCCGCTCGCGGCTTGCGCCGCTTCTTCGAACGCGGCGTACGCATCGGCGGACAGCACTTCCGCCCACTTGTAGCTGTAGTAGCCCGCCGCATAACCGCCCGCGAAAATATGACTGAACGTATTCGGCCAGCGCGAGAACGGAGCTTGCGGCACCACGTGGAAGCGCTCGTTGATCTCGCTCGCGAGTTCGATGGCGTTCTTCGTACCGCTCGCGTCGAAGCCGGTATGCAGTTGCATGTCGAACATCGAGAACACGATCTGGCGCAGCGTGCCCAGGCCGCTCTGGAAGTTCTTCGCGGCCAGCATCTTGTCGAACAGATCGCGCGGCAGCGGTTTCGCGGTTTCGACGTGCGACGTCATGTCCCTCAGCACGTCCCACTCCCAGCAGAAGTTCTCCATGAATTGCGACGGCAGTTCGACCGCGTCCCACTCGACGCCGTTGATGCCCGACACGCCCAGCTCATCGACGCGCGTGAGCATGTGATGCAGGCCGTGGCCGAATTCGTGGAACAGCGTGATGACTTCGTCGTGCGTGAAGCAGGCGGGCTTGCCGCCGACCGGCGCCGAGAAGTTGCAGGTCAGATACGCAACCGGTGTTTGCACGCCGCCATGGGTGTGCTTGTGACGGCCGCGCGCGTCGTCCATCCAGGCGCCGCCGCGTTTGCCTTCGCGCGCATACAGGTCGAGGTAGAACTGCGCGACGAGGCCGCCGTCCTGATTCTCGACGCGGAAAAAGCGCACGTCGGGATGCCACACGGTTGCTTCGTCGCGACGGATACGCACGCCGAACAGCGTCTCCGTGACCTTGAAGAGGCCCTTGAACACCGCGTCTTCCGGGAAGTACTGTTTGACCTCGTTCTCGGAGAACGAATAGCGCTTCTGACGCAGACGTTCGGCGGCGAACGTCATGTCCCACGGTTGCAGATCGCTCATGCCCAGTTCGTTCGCGGCGAATTCGTGCAGTTCCTTCCAGTCCAGCTCCGCGTGCGGACGCGCGCGCGTGGCGAGGTCTTCGAGGAAGGCCATGACCTGCGCGGGCGACTCGGCCATCTTCGGCGCGAGCGACACTTCCGCGAAATTGTTGAAGCCGAGCATGTGCGCTTCTTCGGCGCGCAGCTTCAGCTGCTCGGCGAGCACCGCGGTGTTGTCCCACTCGGGTTTGCCGTTGCCGAATTGCGGTCCAAGCTCGGATGCGCGCGTCACGTACGCGCGGTACATCGCTTCGCGCATCGGACGATTTTCCGAGTACTGCATCACCGGGAAATACGACGGGAAATGCAGCGTGAATTTGTAGCCGGTCTTGCCTTCGCGTTCGGCCGCTTCCTTCGCGGCTTCGATCACGTCTTCGGGCAGGCCGGCCAGTTGCGCTTCGCCGCCGGCTTCGACCACGTAGGCGTACGCGTTGGTCGCGTCGAGCACGTGATCCGAGAACGCTTTGGACAGCGCCGCCTCGCGCTCCTGCAATTCGGCGAAATGCGGTTTCTGGTCTTCCGGCAATTCGGCGCCGGACAGACGGAAATCGCGCAGCGCATTGCTCAGGATCTTCTTGCGCTCGCCGGTCAGCGACGCGAAGTCGCTGCTCGCGTTCAGCGTCTTGTACTTCTCGTACAGCGCGAGATTCTGGCCGACGCTCGACCAGAATTCGGTGACGCGCGGCAGGTTTTCGCCGTACACCGCGCGCAGCTCGGGCGTATCGGCGACCGCGTTCAGATGGCCGACCACACTCCATGCGCGCGACAGCGGTTCGGTGGCGCGCTCGACCGGCTCGACCACGTCGGCCCACGACGCGGGCGTGATCGGCAGCGCGGCGCGCTCGACGGCGGCGGCCGCGTCGGCGAGCAGCACGTCGAGGGCGGGGGTCACGTGTTCGGGGCGGATGTCGCCAAAGCGCGGCAGGTCGGAGAAATCGAGGAGCGGATTGTCGTGATTCGAGGCGGTAGTGGACATAAGGCTTCCTGTCTGGCGCGGGTGAACGGGTAATCGGTGCATCGACGGGCGCGCGCGATCACGGCCTGTGGCACCCGATACGGACATTATTGGGGCGGGACGCGCCGATTCCAATCCGTCGGGAGACAAATTATCAGATGTCGGGGGGCGGTGCGCGGATGGCGCGAGACGGTGGGCGTTTGGCGGGAGGCGAGCGAGGCGGCGGCGTTTGGTATTTCTGTCAGCGGTATCGACGAGTGGGCTTTCGCACCCACTCTCAGGAAGGAAACGGCAACGGCAACAACCCCGCCTTCGCGCAGCCTCAAGCCGCCGTTGCCTGCGCTCACCCGATCACGCTTGCGCGGCGTCCGCTTCGCGTTCGGCGGCTTCGATCGTATTGACGAGCAGCATCGTGATGGTCATCGGGCCGACGCCGCCCGGCACCGGCGTGATGTAGCCGGCCACTTCCTTGACGCCCGCGAAGTCGACGTCGCCGCACAGCTTGCCCGCTTCGTCGCGGTTCATGCCGACGTCGATCACCGCCGCGCCCGGCTTCACCATCTCCGCGGTCAGGATGTTGCGCAGGCCGGTGGCCGCGACCACCACGTCGGCATTGCGCGTGTGGGCCGCCAGATCGCGCGTCTTGCTATGGCAGATCGTCACGGTCGCGCCCGCTTCGAGCAGCAGCAGCGCCATCGGCTTGCCGACGATGATCGAGCGGCCGATCACCACCGCATTCGCGCCTTGCAGCGGAATCTCATAAGCGGCGAGCATCTTCATCACGCCGTACGGCGTGCACGGGCGGAACAGCGGCCGACCGGTCATCAGTGCGCCGGCATTGGCGACGTGGAAGCCGTCGACGTCTTTTTCCGGCGCGATCGCTTCGAGCACCTTGTGGCTGTCGATGTGCCTGGGCAGCGGCAGTTGCACCAGAATGCCGTGGATGCGCGGATCGCGGTTCAGTTCGTCGATGCGCGCCAGCAGGTCGGCTTCCGGCAGGTCGGCCGGATAGCGGTCGAACGACGAGCCGAGGCCGTTGTCGTGACACGCCTTGACCTTGTTGCGCACATAGACTTCGCTGGCCGGATTGTCGCCGACCAGCACCACGGCGAGGCCCGGCTGATGGCCGCGGGCGGTGAGGGCGGCGGCGCGCGCGGCGACGTCGGCGCGCAGGGTCTTGGAGAGGGCTAGGCCGTCGATCAGTTTGGCAGTCATGGTCGGTCGAGATGGGCGGTTTGGAAAGCGGGGCAGGGCGCGGCGGCGGGCCACGCGCGACGGCGTTTTTCAGCGGGAACGGGTCGGAGCGTGAAAAGCGCGCGGCGCGAAGCGGCGATAGGCGCAACTGCAAAGTCCGACATTATACCGGCGCAGCCTGGCGTGCCGCTTGCGCAATCCCGGTTAGGCGAACGAGTCGGGTGTCGGCACGCGGGCGAAGCGGGCCTTGCGTGGCGAGCCCGCGGTCCACGCCGAACGGCGGGCAGCGGGCCCTGAAGGGGGTCTTGACGCAGACTGGGAAACAGGCAGAAAGCCCGTAAGAAACCGGCCACCACGCGGTACAGATCGGCACGGCAAACGAGCCGCGCCAAGCGGTCCCGGCGCAGAGCCGTCACGGGCCGGACGCCTGCGCAGTCCGGCCGTTGATCACGCGATAACTCGTAGCGGGGAATACCGCCCGGCGGCTTTTATTGCGCCGCTTGCGGCTTGTTCGACAGCGCGAGTCGCAGCAGATCGGCGACCGTGTTGACGTTGAGCTTTTCCATGATGTTCGCGCGATGCGCTTCGACCGTCTTGATGCTGATGCCGAGGTCGTCGGCGATCTGCTTGTTCAGGCGGCCCGCGATGATGCGCTCGAGCACCTGATGCTCGCGTGCGGTCAGCTTGCCCAAGCGCTCGGCGGCGGCGCGTTGCTGCTGCACGCTGGTGCTCTCGCTGCGCGCCTTGTCGAGCATGCGCTCGACCAGCTTGCGCAACTCGGCTTCGTCGAACGGCTTCTCGATGAAGTCCATCGCGCCTTTTTTCATCGTCGACACCGCCATCGGCACGTCGCCGTGGCCCGTCACGAAGATGATCGGCAGCGATGCGTTGTCGGCGATCAGGCGTTCCTGCAACTCGAGCCCGCTCATGCCGGACATCCGCACATCGAGAATCAGGCACGCGATCTGGCCCGGATGCTGATGCGGCTGCCATGCGTCGATGAACTGCTCGGCGCTGGAGAAGCATTGCACGCGGTAGCCGTTCGCCTCCAGCAGCCAGCGCAGCGAATCTCGCACGGCCTCGTCGTCGTCGACGACAAAGACAGTTTCCTGTGTGGTGACTGGGCTGTTCATAGCTCTCCCGTAACGGTTTGTGGTGTCGGCGCCTCGGACCCGCCGTTGCTCGGGCCGTCAGGCTCTCCAATAGGCAGACTGCAATGGAACGTGGCGCCTGTGATGTGGCCGTCGGACTCGACGTTGTTCACCACCCACAGACGGCCGCGGTGCGATTCGATAATCGAACGGCAGATGTTCAGCCCCATGCCCATACCATCGGACTTGGTGCTGTAAAACGGTTCGAACAGCCGCTCGGCTGTCGCTTCGTCGACGCCGGGACCCTGGTCGACGACGCTGATGCAGACAAATCCGCTCTCCAGCCGCACGACCACGCGGATCACCGGATCGACCGCGTTAGGGCGCGCTTCGGCCATCGCTTCGGCGGCGTTCTTCAGCAGGTTGACCAGCACCTGCTCGATCAGCACCGGGTCGACGTAGATTACCGGCAGGCGCGAGCGCAGATCGGTGACGATGCGAATGCGGCGTTTGCGGGCCTCGATTTCGGCCAGACCCACCGCGTCCGCCACGATGTCGGCGACGCGCGTGGCTTGCCGCTTGGGCTCGCTGCGCTTCACGAACTCGCGGATGCGCTTGATGATCATGCCGGCGCGCACCGCCTGCTGCGCGGTCTTTTCGAGCACGGGGAGCAGATTGTCGGGCGTGGTGCGACCGGATTTAACCAGTGCGACGGTTCCGGAGCAATAGTTGTTGATCGCGGCGAGCGGCTGATTGAGTTCGTGCGCGAGCGACGAGGCCATTTCGCCCATCGTCATCAGCCGGCTGGTGAACTGCAGCTTTTCGTCCTGCTGGCGCGCCAGTTCCTGCGCGCGCTTGCGGGTGGTGATGTCGGTCGCGATCTGCATCTGCGCGAGGTGGCCGTCCACCCACTGGATGTACTGGCGGCGCACCTCGAACCATTTCTGGATGCTTTGCACGTAGATTTCCTGCGCATCGGCTGTGCTTTCGGTCAATGCGGCTGCGGGCAGGCCCGCGAAGGTGTCCACCATGTCGATCGAATCGGACGAGGTCTGTGCGCTGTCGAACCCGCCGCCCGCCAATTCCAGATGGCCGTCCGGCCGGATGCCGAACAGATGCCGGTAGTAGCGGTTGGCGAACAGCAGCTCGGCTTCGTCGGCGGCCAGCACGGACACCGCGGCGTCGAGGCTTTCGAGCACCGTGGTGAAGCGCTCGTGGGCGGCGGCGAGTTCCTCGCGCGCGCGCTTGGGCTCGGTGATGTCGGTCATCGACGACATCCAGCCGGTCTGGCGCCCCGAGCTGTCGATCAGCGGCGACACGTAAAGGCGCGCGTGGAACAGCGACCCGTCCTTGCGGCGCACGCGCAATTCGAAGCCCGACGACGGCGCCTTGCCGCGCAGTGTCATGTCGAGCTGACGCTGCATCTCGGGGTAGGCGTCGCGCGGCCAGTACGCGAACGGCGCGTTCTTGCCGACCAGGTCGCTCTCGTCCCAGCCGGTCATGCGGCAGAACGCCGGGTTCACGTGGGTGATGCGGCCATGCATGTCGAGCACGCGCATGCCGATCAGCACCGAGTTTTCCATCGCGCGGCGGAAGAACGCTTCGGCGTACAGCGCCTGTTGTGCTTCGAAGCGCTGGCGCGTGTGTTTCCACAGACTCCACAGGCTCCACAGCACGAAGCACGACAAGCCGGCCACCAGCCACACCAGCGTGTTGTTGGTGAAATTGGTCATCTGCGGGAACGCGTACACGCGCACCGAGATGCCCTGGCCCGGCGGATCGAGCGGCAGATCGTAGAACATGTCGCGCGGCAGGCGCGGGCGGGTCGACGTGGTGGTCAACTCGCGGTTGTTCACGTCGATGATCGAGATCTTGTACTTGGCCGACAGTTCAGGCGGAATGTCCCGCTTCAGGATACCTTCCACCGAAAACACCGCGGCGATCGAGCCGAGAAATTCGCGGTCGCGGAACACCGGCGTTTGCAGCGTGATGTAGCCATTGCCCAGGTCGTCGTAGATCAGCGGCGAGTACACCTGGCGGCGCGTGTTGCGCGCCTCGGCGAAGGCGGCCTTGACGGCTTCGTCCATCTGCGCGTCGTTGGGCCGCGCGAGCCGCTGGCCGAACACGGGCAGCGCGGTGTTGGGCCAGCGCGGCTGTTGTGCGCTCGTGTACCAGTTCATGTAGAGGATCTCGGGATGCCCCTGCATGATGTCCGTGGTGGACACCTGGAACGAGTGCGGATCGGCGTGGCCGCTGGCCAGATCGCGCGCGAGCGCCTGGATCTGCTCCTGCGCGCCCGTCATGGACAGACGGATCTGCTGCTGCGCCCACGCGACATTGCGATAAAGCGTGTCTTCCTGCTGCTGCTGTTCGCGCCGGTTCAGACTCCACAGGATCAGGCTCATGACGACCAGGAACACCAGGATCGACAGGAGCGGCGTCAGCAAATAGGAATTCGACCACCATGGTCCATGGTGCCAGCGGGAGGACGGCGTCGATTCCGCCGGCGAACCGGCGGTGCGCGCCGAGCGAGTGAAAAGCCGTTCGGTCAACATGCGTGGCATTGTAGCGCAGCGCGTCGCCGACAAAACGCGCAAAAAAGCACGGAAAGTCACGTTAATCGGCGCAAACTAGCCGACGTATCCGTCGAACGGCAGTCAAATCAGGTTGCGCTGCAGCAATTTGTCGCATTATGAGAATCGATCTCGTAATTTGAAAATTTTGTTGCGTGGACGTCGGGACCCTTATTACAATCGGCCGAAGCTGCCGCGGTCGTGCCTCGCCCGCGCCGTCTGTCAAAGTGCGTTCCTCTACATCCAGGAGACGAGCATGTCCGCTGTACCCGACGAAGTCATGAAATATGTCGCCGCCGAAAAAGACGACGATCCCCAGGAAACCGGCGAATGGCTTGAAGCGCTGGATGGCGTGATTTCTGCTGTGGGCCCAGACCGTGCCCATTACCTGATCGAGAAACAGATCGAATTCGCGCGCGTGCACGGCGAACATCTGCCGTTCTCGGCGAACACCCCGTACATCAACACGATTCCGGTCGCGCGCCAGGCGAAGATCCCCGGCGACCAGGACCTCGAACACCGCATCCGCTCGTACACCCGCTGGAACGCCATCGCGATGGTGCTGCGCGCCGGCAAGGAAACCAACGTCGGCGGCCACATCGCGTCGTTCGCTTCGGCGGCCACGCTGTATGACGTCGGCTACAACCATTTCTGGCATGCACCGTCGGCCGAACACGGCGGCGATCTCGTGTTCGTGCAGGGCCACTCGTCGCCGGGCGTCTACTCGCGCGCGTTCCTGCTCAGCCGCCTGACCGAAAACCAGCTCGACAACTTCCGTCAGGAAGTGGGCGGCGAGGGCATTTCGTCGTATCCGCACCCGTGGCTGATGCCGGACTTCTGGCAGTTCCCGACCGTGTCGATGGGCCTCGGCCCGATCATGGCGATCTACCAGGCGCGCTTCATGAAGTACATGCAGGCGCGCGGCGTCGCGAAGACCGACGGCCGCAAGGTCTGGGCCTTCCTCGGCGACGGTGAGACGGACGAGCCGGAATCGCTCGGCGCGATCGGCATGGCCGGACGCGAACGCCTCGACAACCTGGTGTTCGTGATCAACTGCAACCTGCAGCGTCTCGATGGCCCGGTGCGCGGCAACGGCAAGATCATCCAGGAACTCGAAAGCGAATTCCGCGGCGCCGGCTGGAACGTGATCAAGGTCATCTGGGGCAGCCGCTGGGATGCGCTGTTCCAGCGCGACAAGTCGGGCGCGCTGATGCGCCGGATGATGGAAGTCGTCGACGGCGAATACCAGACGTACAAGTCGGAGTCGGGCGCGTTTGTGCGCGAGCACTTCTTCAACACGCCGGAGCTGAAGGCGCTGGTCGCCGAATGGTCAGACGACGACATCTGGAATCTGAACCGCGGCGGCCACGATCCGCACAAGATCTACGCAGCGTTCCAGGAAGCGTCGAATTCGAAGGGCCAGCCGACCGTCATTCTCGCGAAGACGATCAAGGGCTATGGCATGGGCGAAGCCGGCCAGGCGATGAACATCACCCACCAGCAGAAGAAGATGCAGGTGGAGCAGCTGAAGAAATTCCGCGACCAGTTCCGTCTGCCGATCGCCGACGAAGATCTCGTCAACGTGCCCTACCTCAAGTTCGAAGAAGGTTCGAAGGAACTCGAGTACATGCGCGCCCGCCGCCAGGACCTCGGCGGCTATCTGCCGGCGCGTCGCCAGAAGGCGGAATCGCTGCCGGTGCCGGAACTCTCGGCATTCGAGCCGCTGTTGAAGGGCACGGGCGAAGGCCGCGAGATCTCCACGACGATGGCGTTCGTGCGGATCCTGAACATCCTGCTGAAAGACAAGGCGCTCGGCAAGCGGGTCGTGCCGATCGTGCCGGACGAGTCGCGTACCTTCGGTATGGAAGGCCTGTTCCGTCAGATCGGTATCTGGAATCAGGAAGGCCAGAAGTACGTGCCGGAAGATTCCGACCAGCTGATGTTCTACCGTGAGTCGGAAACCGGTCAGATCCTGCAGGAAGGCATCAACGAAGCCGGCGGCATGGCCGACTGGATCGCCGCCGCGACGTCGTACTCGACGCACGGCGAAATCATGATCCCGTTCTACATCTTCTATTCGATGTTCGGCTTCCAGCGGATCGGCGACCTGGCATGGGCGGCGGGCGACATGCGCTCGCGCGGCTTCCTGCTGGGCGGCACCGCTGGCCGCACGACGCTGAACGGCGAAGGTCTGCAACACGAAGACGGCCACTCGCTGCTGTGGGCCGCTTCGGTGCCGAACTGCATCAGCTATGACCCGACGTTCGGCTACGAACTCGCGGTCATCATGCAGGACGGTCTGCGCCGCATGGTGGCCGACCAGGAAGACGTGTACTACTACATCACCGTGATGAACGAGAACTACGAGCACCCGGCGATTCCGCAGGGCGATGCGGTAGCGGCCGACATCATCAAGGGCATGTACGCGTTCCGCAAGGCCGAGGCGGACAAGAAGGCGCCGCGCGTTCAGCTGATGGGCGCGGGCACGATCTTCAACGAAGTGATCGCCGCGGCCGACCTGCTGAAGAACGACTGGGGCGTCGCCGCCGACCTGTGGAGCGTGCCGAGCTTCACCGAACTCGCGCGCGAAGGCCACGAAGTGCAGCGCTGGAACCTGCTGCACCCGACCGAAGAAAAGAAGCTCTCGCACGTCGAGAAGCTGCTCAAGGATGCACAAGGTCCGGTCATCGCATCGACCGACTACGTGCGCGCGCTGACCGAGCAGATCCGCGCGTTCGTGCCGCAGAAGTTCGTCGTGCTGGGCACGGACGGCTATGGCCGTTCGGACACTCGCGAGAAGCTGCGCCACTTCTTCGAAGTCGACCGCTACTGGGTCACGGTTGCCGCGTTGAATGCACTGGCAGACGAGGGCACGATCGAACGCAAGGTCGTCGCCGAGGCGCTCAAGAAATACAACCTTGATCCCGCCAAACCCAACCCGATGACCGTCTAACGCATCATTCCCCGTGTGCCACGGCGTGCGCGCCCGCCTCTGATCGACAGAGGCCGGGCGCGGGCGCGGCCCAGGAGACACTATCAATGAGTCAAGCGATCGAAGTCAAGGTGCCGGACATCGGCGATTACAAGGACATCCCTGTGATCGAGGTGCTGGTGAAGGCGGGTGACACCGTCGAGAAAGAGCAATCGCTCGTCACGCTGGAATCCGACAAGGCGACCATGGACGTGCCCAGCTCGGCCGCCGGCGTCGTCAAGGAAGTGAAGGTCAAGGTCGGCGACAACGTGTCGGAAGGTTCGCTGATCGTCGTGCTGGATGGCGCGGCAGGCGGTGCGGCCGCTGCTGCGCCCGCCGCCGCACCGGCGCCCGCGCCCGCTGCGGCACCGGCTCCCGCTGCAGCGCCCGCGGCAAGCGGCGGCGGCCTGCAGGAAGTCAAGGTGCCGGATATCGGCGATTACAAAGACATTCCCGTGATCGAGGTCGCGGTGAAGGTCGGCGATCGCGTCGAGAAAGAGCAGTCGCTGGTGACGCTCGAATCCGACAAGGCGACCATGGACGTGCCCAGTTCGGCCGCCGGCGTCGTCAAGGAAGTGAAGGTCAAGGTCGGCGATACGGTCTCGGAAGGTTCGGTGATCGTCGTGGTGGAAGCCGAAGGCGGCGCGGCCGCTGCGGCGCCCACACCTGCCGCGCAGCAGGCCCCGGCCGAAAAGCCGTCCGACGCGCCGGCGACGCCGTCGCCCGCACCGGCGGCCCCGTCAGCGCTCGCGCAAGCGCCGCTGATCCCGGCCGGCGAGGGCGGCACACGTCGCGCGAGCCATGCGTCGCCGTCGGTGCGCAAGTTCGCGCGCGAACTCGGCGTCGACGTGACGCAAGTGCAGGGCACGGGTCCGAAGGGCCGTATTACGCAGGCCGACGTGACCGCCTTCATCAAGGGCGTGATGACCGGCCAGCGTGCTGCGCCCGCAGGTGCGGCAGCACCCGCGGCGGGTGGCGGCGAGTTGAATCTGCTGCCGTGGCCGAAGGTCGACTTCACGAAGTTCGGTCCGATCGATCCGAAGCCGCTGTCGCGCATCAAGAAGATTTCGGGTGCGAATCTGCATCGCAACTGGGTCATGATCCCGCACGTCACGAACAACGACGAAGCGGACATCACCGAACTTGAAGCGCTGCGCGTGCAGTTGAACAAGGAAAACGAAAAGGCCGGCGTGAAGATCACGATGCTGGCGTTCGTGATCAAGGCCGTGGTGTCGGCCCTGAAGAAATTCCCGACCTTCAACGCAAGCCTCGAC
The DNA here is from genome assembly GCF_046026895.1 of Paraburkholderia sediminicola. GTDB lineage: Bacteria > Pseudomonadota > Gammaproteobacteria > Burkholderiales > Burkholderiaceae > Paraburkholderia > Paraburkholderia sediminicola_C. Next base: position 8,981 of record NZ_JAQQEU010000010.1, on the reverse strand, counting down.
GGCGACAACCTCGTGTTCAAGCAGTACTACCACGTGGGTTTTGCCGCCGATACGCCGAACGGTCTGGTGGTGCCGGTGATTCGTGACGCTGACAAAAAGGGCCTCGTGGAGATCGCGAAGGAAATGACCGATCTGTCGAAGGCCGCGCGCGATGGCAAGCTGAAGCCGGATCAGATGCAAGGCGGCTGCTTCTCGATTTCGTCGCTGGGCGGGATCGGCGGCACGAATTTCACGCCGATCATCAACGCGCCTGAAGTCGCGATTCTCGGTCTGTCGCGCGGTGCGATGAAGCCGGTGTGGGACGGCAAGCAGTTCGTGCCGCGCCTGACGCTGCCGCTGTCGCTGTCGTATGACCATCGCGTGATCGACGGGGCGGAAGCGGCTCGCTTCAATGCCTACCTGAGTGCGATTCTTGCCGATTTCCGGCGTGTGATTCTTTGATCGGTTGGTGAGGTTGTTGCCGGGGCGCGGTTGCTCGGGCAGATTGCTCAGGCAGTTTGCTTAGCTCATCCGCGTCCTTCCGTTTGCGCAGCGCGCATTCGCGCGCGGCTCATCACCGATTAATAAGAGAAGGGGACACCATGAGTCTCGTCGAAGTAAAAGTGCCGGACATCGGTGACTTCAAGGACGTCGATGTCATCGAAGTCAACATCAAGCCGGGCGATGCAATCGAAAAAGAACAGTCGCTGTTGACGCTCGAGTCCGATAAGGCTTCCATGGAAGTGCCGAGCGACGTCGCCGGCACCGTCAAGGAAGTCCGCATCAAGGCCGGTGACAAGGTTTCGCAGGGCACGGTGGTCGCGCTCGTCGAAACGTCCGGTGAAGCGGCGCCCGCGAAGGAAGCGCCGAAAGCAGCCGAAAAAGCGCCGGCGCAAGCTGCCGCGCCTGCCGCGCCCAAAGCCGCGGCGCCCGCTCCGCAAGCCGGCAGTTTCTCCGGCAGCGCCGACATCGAATGCGACATGCTCGTGCTCGGTTCGGGCCCGGGAGGCTATTCGGCCGCGTTCCGCTCGGCCGATCTCGGCATGAAGACGGTGCTGGTCGAACGTTATTCGACGCTCGGTGGCGTCTGTCTGAACGTCGGCTGTATTCCGTCGAAGGCGCTGCTGCACACCGCGCTCGTGATCGACGAAGCCGAAGAACTCGGCGCGCACGGCATCACGTTCGGGAAGCCGCAGATCGATCTCGACAAGCTGCGCGACTTCAAGTCGGGCGTCGTCAAGAAGCTGACGGGCGGTCTCGCGGGCATGGCCAAGATGCGCAAGGTCGAAGTGGTGACGGGCACCGGCGCGTTCGTCGATCCGTATCACATGGAAGTGCAGACCGAAAGCGGCAAGAAGGTCGTCAAGTTCAAGCAGGCGATCATCGCCGCGGGCTCGGAAGCGGTGAAACTGCCGTTCATTCCGGAAGATCCGCGCGTGGTCGATTCGACCGGCGCGCTCGAACTGCGGCAGATTCCGCAGCGCATGCTGGTGGTCGGCGGCGGCATCATCGGCCTGGAAATGGCGACCGTGTACGCGACGCTCGGCGCGAAGATCGACGTGGTCGAAATGCTCGACGTCCTGATGGCCGGCGCGGACCGCGATCTGGTCAAGGTCTGGGACAAGTACAACAGCAAGCGTTTCGCCAGCGTCATGCTGAAGACCAAGACCACTGCGGCCGAAGCGAAGGACGACGGCATCTACGTGTCGTTCGAAGGCGAGCAGGCGCCGGCCGAAGCGCAGCGCTATGACCTCGTGCTGGTCGCTGTCGGCCGTACGCCGAACGGCAAGAGAATCGGCGCGGACAAGGCCGGCGTCGCGGTCACGGAGCGTGGCTTCATCGACGTCGACAAGCAGATGCGCACCAACGTGCCGCATATCTTCGCGATCGGCGATATCGTCGGTCAGCCGATGCTTGCGCACAAGGCGGTGCACGAAGGCCACGTCGCCGCGGAAGCGGCGCATGGCGAAAAGGCGTACTTCGACGCGCTGCAGATTCCGTCGGTGGCTTACACCGATCCGGAAGTGGCGTGGGCCGGCAAGACGGAAGACCAGTTGAAGGCCGAGGGCGTCAAGTACGGCAAGGCGGTGTTCCCGTGGGCCGCTTCGGGCCGCGCGATCGCCAACGGCCGCGACGAAGGCTTTACGAAGCTGCTGTTCGATGAGGAAACGCATCGCGTGATCGGCGGCGGCATCGTCGGTCTGAACGCGGGCGACCTGATCAGCGAAGTTTGTCTCGCGATCGAAATGGGTGCGGATGCAACGGATATCGGCAAAACGATACATCCGCATCCGACGCTCGGCGAATCGATCGGAATGGCGGCCGAGTTGTATGAAGGCGTGTGTACCGACCTGCCGCCGCAAAAGAAGAAGTAACGCTGCTCGTTGGGGCCGTTCGCTTGCGGGCGGCCCCGGCGAAGCAAAGAAAAAACGGCGCGTCCTGTGAAGGGCGCGCCGTTTTTTTTGACCCCGGACAGGGCAGAGCAAGCAGACGACCGGAAAAAAAATCCCGGCCTTACGCCGGGCAAACGATACGTTGTTCAACGTATCGGAGCGTTCGGCCAATCAAACCGTGTGAGCGGCAACGGCGCGACGCTGTTGCTTGCGATAACGCCGGCCCAGCGGGTGCGCTGGGCCGGCGTGGGGGTGCTGCGTCAAAGCGTAGGCTGAAGCTTAGACTGCCTTCTTGGCCGAGCGCGATGCTTGCGCGGCGGCTTGCGAAGCTGCCTTCGATGCGGCCGTAGCGGCTGCATTGAAGTTGCTTTCAGCGATCTCGACGGCTTGCTTGGTTGCCTTGTGGACCGTTTCGTACGTGGTGTTGGCGGCGGTGATCGCCGACTTCATCACGGCAACTGCGGTTTCCGAACCGGCCGGTGCGTTCTTCGCGACGTTCTCGACGAGCGACTGAACCTTGCGGTTTTGCTCTTCGAACTGGGCTTCAGCGACGCGGGTGAATTCACCTTGCGTGGCCGAGACGATTTCATACACGTGGCGGCCATACGACAGCGCCTTTTCAGCCACCGGCTGCGCGAGGCTTGCCTGCAGCGCCAGCAATTCTTGCGCGTCCTTCACCGACAACGCGCGTTGGGCATTTTCCTGGCTTTCCGCGAGGGTCGACTTCACGACTTGCAGGTTCAGTTCAACCAGCTTTTCGACGCCTTCAAATGCTTTGGTCGTCAGGCCGAACAGCGTTTCGAAGTTGGCTTTCTGGGCTGCGGCGAATTGCTCAGGGGTCAGCAGAGTCATGGTTTACGCTCCTGGGTAGCGGTCTGTCTGTGCGGACCGCATTGGGTGGGTGGCGAGACGGCTTAGGTCGTCTCCCCGGACCGCGATGTATTGTGCATCGCAGCAATGGTTCCCATTTTAAGATGCGCGCAACTAATGTCAAGTATTTTTTGTGCGTCGCACAATGTTAAGAAATTGCTGATAAAACAATATCTTATGCAGTAGGCATGACATTCACATGACGGCGGCTGATTTGTGGGCTGCACCGCGCTGGTGCGGCAAGAAAGCGCCTACTGTTGGCGATTTTTGCAGCTAATTTTCTGCAGGAATGCGCGGTAGAGCGCTGTGGTAACGTCGGCATCTTGAAAAAATCCGGGCATTTGGAGCTTCCCTGTAAACCACAAAGTGTTAAGGAACGTTATTGATCTAAGCCAGTCGAACGCGCGTCGTCGATTTCCAGCAGGCGCTTAAGAGGTGGACGCGGGGCGCGGCGAGGTTCCAAGGGATGTGAGCCGCCGCATCGGCCGATGCCGACAGTATTTCCCCTGATCAAGGTTGTCTCAAACTTGCCGTTATGCTGCAAGAATCCCCTCGATTCGCGCTGACGCGGCACTGGACGAGGCGCAGGCCGCCTCGATCGTTTTTTTCGATCGAGGCCGGCACTTATTTGTGTTTTTGCGATCGGAGCTTACAAGCCGGTTTAAGGAGTGCTCATAAGTGCTTCAAATTGCTAATTTTTCGTTGTTTTACTACACTTGCGGAAACCTCTCGCCGCTCCCTACCGAACACCCATGAAAACCGACATGTTTTCGTCGCTAAAAGTGATCCACGGCGCGGCCCGCAGCACCGCTCTGTCGGTGGCCGTCTCTCTGGTCGTCGCAGCGGCGTTCGCCACGCCCGTCAGCACTTTTGCCGCTACGCCTGCTGAAAGTGCAAAAACCTTCAAACACGCAAAAGCCGCGAAGAAGCCGGCCGCCGCCACTGCCGCCGCGAAGGAGTCGAGCAAGTCGGCGAAGGCCGGCAAAGGCGCCGCTGCGAAGACCGTCGCCGCCGCGGACGACGATGCGCCGCGCGCCACCGTCAAGCGCAAGCGCGTGAGCTTCACGTCGAACGGCCGTCACCACTCGGTGATGCGCCGCGTCGCGTACGAGCCGCGCCAGCCGACCGTGGGGCAGGCTTTCGGTCTGCACGAAACGCCGGACGCGCTGATGCTGCGCTCGAGCGTGGCGTATGTGATCGACCAGAATACCGGCGAGTCGCTGTTCGACAAGAACTCGCGCGCCGTGGTGCCGATCGCGTCGATCACCAAGCTGATGACGGCGATGGTGGTGCTCGATTCGAAAGAGCCGATGACCGACCAGATCGAAGTCACCGACGAAGACCGCGACTACGAGAAGAACACGGGCTCGCGCCTGTCGGTGGGCTCGGTGCTGTCGCGTGAAGACATGCTGCACATCGCGCTGATGGCCTCGGAAAACCGTGCCGCCGCGGCGCTCTCGCGTTACTTCCCGGGCGGCCGCCCGGCGTTCCTCGCAGCGATGAACGCCAAGGCGAAGCAACTCGGCATGACCGACACGCACTTCGAAAACCCGACCGGTTTGACGAGCCAGAACGTGTCGAGCGCGCGCGACCTCGTGAAGATGGTCAACGCGGCGTACCAATATCCGGTGATTCGCCGTTTCTCGACCGACCACAGCTACGAGGTGTACACCGGCAAGCGCACGCTGGCGTACAACAGCACCAATGCGCTGGTGCGTAACCCGACGTGGGACATCGGCCTGCAGAAGACCGGTTTCATCAACGAAGCGGGCGAGTGCCTCGTGATGCAGGCGACCATCCATGGTCGTCCGATGATCATGGTGCTGCTCGATTCGTCGGGTAAGTACTCGCGTTTCGCGGACGCCTCGCGTTTGCGCACGTGGCTGGACAACGGCGGCGACCAGGCGCGCATCACCAGCGCGGACGCCAGCGGCGCGGGCACCTGACGCGGTACGGCGGCCGGGCGGTTTTTCCGGATCGGCCGGCTCGAAAAAAAAGCCTCGCGAATGCGAGGCTTTTTTTATGCCGAATATCGAATGTCGAATGCCGAAGGAAAGGTCGCCGGGGTCCTAGTTGTGCTGACCACGCGAATGGTCGTGCGGCGCTTGCGGCCGATAGCCGAGCGATTCGGAAATCATCAGCGCCGTCTGGCTGAGCTGCCCGAGCCACGAGTCCTGCAAGCGGTCCGCCGGCGCCGATAGCGACAGGCCCGCGACCAGCTTGCCGGTGTCGTCGTATATGCCGGCCGCAATACAGCGAACCCCGAGTTCCAGTTCCTCGTTGTCGCGCGCGCAAGCCTGCTGCCGCACGTGCGACAGTTCGCGCTCCAGCTTGGTCAGGTCGGTGATGCTGTTCTGCGTGTGTCCCGACAGCCCGGTGCGCGTCGCGTAAGCCCGCACGCGGTTCGACTCGTCGGCGGCAAGGAACAGCTTGCCCACCGAGGTCAGATGCAACGGCGCCCGCCCGCCGATGGCCCGCACCACCTGCATGCCGGAGCGTTCGGAGTACGCGCGCTCGATATACACGATCTCGTCACCCTGACGCACCGACAGATTCACGGTCTGGCCCGTCTGGCGGTGCAGTTCGCGCATTGGCGTGAGCGCCGCGTCGCGTACCGACAGGCGCGCCTTCACCAGATTACCCAGTTCGAGCAGGCGCATGCCGAGACGGTAAGTGCCGGGGTCCGAACGGTCGACCAGCCGGCACATCACCATATCGTTCAGGATGCGGTGCGCGGTGGACGGATGCAGCTCCGTGCGGATAGCGAGTTCTTTCAGGCTGACCGGGTCGCTATGGGCCGCGAGTGCATCGAGCAGGCGCATCATGCGTTCGATCACCTGGATCGAAGTTTTGGGATCCGGGTTCGTATCGCTCATGGGAGGGATTGGGGTGGCGCGTCAAACAGCGGAAATTGATTGTATCTCGTATTGTGAAAAAAGCGAACGCGCTTCGAAGGGCGGCTCCAGTTTCGTCCTATGTTCGTCCTATGCCTTCTGGCCGTTGGTATTGTGCGCCAAACAGCGGATAATCAGGGACGTTTTCCCGAAGGAGGGCTCATGCGAGTCGGATTGTTCGTCACCTGCCTGGTCGACCTGATGCGTCCCGAAATCGGTTTTTCGGTCATCAAGCTGCTCGAAGGCGCCGGCTTCGAGGTGGTGGTGCCCCCCGCGCAGACCTGTTGCGGCCAGCCCGCGTACAACTCGGGAGAGCGGCGCATCGCACGCGATCTCGGCGAAAAGACCCTGCGCGAGTTCGAACAGTTCGATTACGTGGTGGTGCCCTCGGGGTCGTGCGGCGGCATGCTCCGCGCGCACTATGGCGACCTGTTCGCGGACGATCCCGAACTGATGAACCGCTTCGGGCGATTGCGCGCGAAGGTGTTCGAGCTGACCGAGTTCCTCGTCAATGTCGCCAGGGTGCAATTGCAGCCAGGGGAGTTCGCGGGCCAGGGTCAGGTGACGTATCACGACTCCTGCTCGGGTTTGCGCGAACTCGGCGTCAAGAGCCAGCCGCGCGCGTTGCTCGCGCAAGTCGGCGTGGCGGTGAAGGAGATGACGGACTGCGAGCATTGCTGCGGTTTCGGCGGCACGTTCGCAGTCAAGTACGGCGATATTTCGACCGCGATCGTCGACGAGAAATGCGCGAATATCGGCGCGAGCGGCACCGGCACGGTGGTGCTTGGCGATCTTGGCTGCATGCTCAATATCGAAGGCCGTCTGCGGCGCACCGGCGACTCGAGGACGCGGGTGCTGCACATCGCACAAGTGCTTGCCGGCGATGTGTGAGGGTATCGCCCGTTCGCCGCGCGCCATCCCGCACTACCCGCGCGCCATTCGTTTCACGCTACTCGTTCCGCGCGTTTCCTTTCGATTCCGCATAAGGCCGCCATGCAAGTTCAATCGATGCAGTTCAAGGCTCGCGCCGGTCAGAAGCTCGCCGATCAGCGTTTGCAGCAGAACCTGACCAAGCTGTCCAGCAAGTTCGTGTCGGCCCGCGCCACGGCGATGACCGCGATCGACTTTCCGGCGACTCGCGCCGCGCTCAAGGAGCGCCGCAATCGCGCGCTGGAGAATCTCGACGTGTGGCTGGAAAGCTTCGAGCGCGAGGCGACTCGGCGCGGCGTGACGGTGCTGTTCGCCGAGACGACCCAGGAGGCCGCCCGGATCGTCGGCGATATTGCGCGCAAGCACGACGTGAAGAAGGTGATCAAGACCAAGTCGATGGTCACCGAGGAAATACGCCTGAACGAAGTGCTCGGGCAGATGGGCGTGCAGTCGATCGAAACCGACCTCGGCGAGTACATTCTGCAGATCAACGACAACGAGCCGCCAAGCCACATCATCGCGCCGGTCGTCCATAAGGATAAGGAGGAGATCGCCGGCCTGTTCGCGAAAACCCACGGCCGGCCGCGTCTGACAGAGATTCCGGAGATGACGCGCGAAGCGCGCGAAATGCTGCGGCCGCACTTCCTGAGCGCGGACATGGGGGTGACGGGCGGCAACTTCGTCGTCGCCGAAACGGGCTCGGTCGTCCTCGTCACGAACGAGGGCAACGAAGGCATGTGCACGGTGATGCCGCGCGTGCATGTCGCCGTGACCGGTATCGAGAAGGTGCTGCCGACGCTGGAGGATCTCGCGACGGCCATGCGTCTACTGCCGCGCTCGGCGACCGGGCAGGCCACGTCGAACTATTTCTCCATGCTGACTGGGCCGCGCGGCGCGGGCGATCAGGATGGTCCCGAGCATATGTACGTGGTGCTGGTCGACGGCGGGCGTACGGGGCTGATTGGGGGCGATTTTCAGGCGATGCTCAGGTGCATTCGCTGTGGTGCGTGCATGAACCATTGCCCGGTTTATCAGAAGGTGGGCGGCCACGCATATGGGTGGGTTTATCCGGGACCTATGGGGTCGGTGTTGACGCCGAGCTATGTCGGGATCGACGAGGCGCTGGATTTGCCGCAAGCCGCGACCCTGTGCGGCGAGTGCAATAGCGTTTGCCCGGTGGGAATTCCGCTTTCCGATCTATTGCGCAAGCTGCGCGAAAAGCAGGTGGAGCGGCGTCTGCGGCCCTGGAAAGAACGCGTGGGTCTTGCCGTGTGGGGTTTTCTGGCTCTGCATCCTGATGCTTACGCGCTCTTCACCAAACTGGCGGTGCGGGTGCTTGAGCGGATGGGCGGGCGCAACCGTTCGATCGCCAAACTGCCGTTGGGTGGTGCTGGCTGGACCGATACGCGCGAGATGCCGGCTCCGGTCGGCCGGACGTTCAGGGAGTTGTACGCCGCGCAGCGCAGCCATATCGGCTGAGGTGCGCGGCAGAGTCTCGATGCGCTTCGGTGCGGGTGGAGAAGGCGAATTGCCCTCTCGTACCGCGTGGTCAAGCAGGTGAGGCTTGCGCGCAGTCATGCGGCAGAGTCATGTGCAACACGCGTCCTCGCGCTGACGCTGCCGTGCCGCCGCATTTCCATGCGTGATGCAACTAGACGCCGGATGAAGCCGCCAATGAATCCACGTGAGGCGCAGCAGGCCGCGCAAGAGGCGGCCCGCTCGAAACACGTCGCTTAATGATCAGTCGGCTGCCCAGGCTGACGGCTGTTCTGCCCGCGCCATTGGCCGCCACCCCCGCCGTTGCCGCGTCCGCCTCCATTACCGGCTTGCTGCTGTGGCGGCGCCGGCGGCGGACCGCCCGCGCCGGGGCGCGGGGGGGGGGCCGCCCCGCCGGCGCCCCGGCCCCCCCCCCCCC
>NZ_JAQQEU010000009.1:0-169032 GCF_046026895.1 Paraburkholderia sediminicola | reverse complement strand
CGGCCTTGATGGCGGAGGGCCATCTGGAGCGTCACATCCGCAAGATTCGCAATGTGTACGCCGAGCATCGGCTGCAATTGATCGAGACGCTCGCGACGCGCTGTTGCCCAATGACCTCGCGTGGTTGAAGCCGGGCGACCAGGGCATGCATTTCGTACTCTGGCTCGCGAAGGGCACGGATGATCGCGCGGTCGCCGAGTTGGCGGCTCGACGTGGAGTCACGGTGCGTGCAGTGTCGCCGATGTTCGCGCGGGGAACCGCTCGACTCGGGCTGATTCATGGATTTGGCGGGTTCAGCAATGCGCCGATGAAGGCGGCTGCGCAACGGCTTGCCGCAGTGGTAGCAGCTAAGGTTGCTAGACGTCGAACCGGCTCAAGGTAATCGTGGGCAGGGGAGCTGGACAAACGTGCATGACGCGATGCACGGCGCGCATCTCACGGCCGCGAACGTCGCCCCGCGCAGGCACAGCACGCGCCCACGAGAAAAGCGCCGAATGCGGCGGATGGCAGGGCCAGCACGAGAAACACCGTGCCGGTGCCAATAGCCACCCACGCAACGAACGGGGCGTTCTTTCGGGTAATCAGCACGCGTCGGATCATCGGGCATTCAGAACATGGCCGCTCGACGAGGTGCGGCGCCCGGGCGCCAACCGGTTGGCGAGGCATTCGGGAGGAGGGTATCGAGTGGGTCGAGCGGGTCTAGCGGGTCCATGAGGGGCTCCCTGATAGCGATTGGAATACCTGTTTGGCGCAATCGCTGTGCCCGAGCAGATACTTTCGATCACTACGCATGGAGTCGTCGTGCGCCCCTGACGGTCCGTTCATTCCAACCGGCTGGCCTCGCCCCTCGTGAAACTGGCCGGGCGCGTAGCCGCACAGCCGCATGCGATTTCAGTAAGCCAGCGTGCGGCGATGTAACGCATACCGGCAAGCCAAGGCAACGCATTCATGTACAGATACGGCTTGGGGGCAGGCCGGTGCGCCCGGAGACCCGGCACAAGCAGTCTGCTGGCTGCTGGCGCGAGATTTGCGCAACAACGTGTCTCGGGCTCACCGTCGCAAGGCGATCATGAAGACGCGCTCAATCACCTATGTGCAGTGTCCGTGCGGGCACCGCGGTTCGATTATCGAAAGCTTCGATGACGAAGCCATGCCCGACGGTTGGCACTTCAGTTGTCTGCGTGATCTGAAGCACGGGGGCGACTATGAGGGACTCGATCCGCTATTCGCCGACACCATGCCAGCCTGTCCGGCCTGCGGACGATCGTTGGGCCCGGAACACGTCGTTGACCATGGCGAGCTGATTGCCGCCATGCCGGGATAGGGAGCACTCGGTCGTCGAAGCAGGAACCGCGTGCAAGTTCAGCATCAAGCCACGCCGAGCATCGTTCCCCGGCAACGCTTCGTCCCGCAATGACAGGCGTACGCAGCAAGCGCGTCCCTGCGCGATGCGCGCGGCACCTCCAGCGCGTAGTCGATGAAAAGCTCCTCGCCCGGCGCGATGTCGCGGATCGTCACGATGTACACGCGCCCCGCCTGCTCGACCGCTTCGCAATTCGCGACGCAGGCATGGTTCAGCCAGCGCGCGCCGTTCCCTCCGCGGCCGCCATCGATCACGTGGCCGCCGGACAGTCCGAACAGGAACGTGTGTCCGCCGTCCGGACGGGATCGGTACCAGCGCGCGGCTTCGCGCCAGGTCGTCACGAGCCCTTTGTATTCGAAAATGCGAACGCCGGCGGGCAGCGCCTGAAGCGCGAAGACACCTTTGCCGTGTATCGGGGAACGCCTGACAGAGATACGTTTCATGCTATGCGAGAGGAGTGAGGTAGACGCCAGTATCATCTTGACCGAACGCCGTGAGCGCGGCATCCGGACGGGTCCATCTTATCCGCTGCCGTGGTGATGAAGTGCGGGCCGTCACGCATTTCGATTGCTATCCGGTCATCGTATCCCTGGGCGAAACAGGTTCTGGCGGCTAATGGTCTTGCCGGAGATCGTAAAGACGCCATCGTCGGCGCTCCAGATAGCGCCGCACCCGCTCGACGGGGTAGTGTGTTTGGCGTTCGGATAGGTCACGGTCAACGTAGGCGGGATGGGGCAAGACGGTGGGAGAAAGTGTCGGCCAACAAATCGCTGAAACAGCACGTATCATTCCACGGGGCACCTGATCACGCCTCAGCAAATTTGCCGGCAACCAGGCGCGGCCTGTCTGGATGAGCGCTCGCCTCGACCGGAACCCGGTGCTGAGGCGATCCCTGCGGTGCGAGATCCACGGCAGCGTCCGGCGCCGACGACGCATGCCGCTGTCGAAGCGGTCACAAACCGATAGGGAGCATTCCAGATGAGTGATAAGAGTTGGGACAGAGTGCCGATCGACGCGCAAAGTATCGACGCGCCCCTGTCGCGCGCAGCCGTCTTTCTCGTGGTTACCGTCGCCAGCGACCGGGCCGCTCTTACCAGCCTCTGTTCAGCGCTCGATGGGCTTGATGATCTCGTCAAGACCGTCGGGTTCCGCGATCTTTCTGCCCGGCTGTCATGCATCGTCGGCATCGGACGAGGTCTGTGGGATCGTCTCCATGTCGATCAGCAACCTCGGGAACTGAAGCCGTTTTCGCCGATCCGGGGCACCGTTCACACGGCGCCCGCGACACCCGGCGACCTGCTGTTTCATATCCGCTCCGACCGTCCCGATCTGTGCTTCGAGTTCGAACGCATCCTGCTTGACAGTCTCGGCGCGAGCGTGAGCGTCGTGGATGAAGTGTCGGGCTTTCGCTATTTCGATGCGCGCGACCTGCTGGGCTTCGTCGACGGCACGGCCAATCCGACCGGTCTGGACTTGCCTGCCGCGGCGCTAGTCGGCGATGAAGACGCGGATTTCCGCGGCGGCAGCTATGTCGTCGTGCAGAAGTATTTGCACGATCTAAGCGCATGGGCGCAGATTCCGACGCCCGTGCAGGAAGCGATCATTGGTCGAACGAAGATCGACAACATTGAAATCGACGACGACGACGCGCCGCGCAAGTCCCACAAGTCGCTGGCCACGATCGTGGATGCCGACGGCAACGAGCACGATATCCTGCGTGACAACATGCCGTTCGGCCGGCCCGGCCAGCGGGAATTCGGCACCTATTTCATCGGCTATTCACGCTACTTGTGGGTCATCGAGAAAATGCTGGAACGGCTGTATGTCGGCGATCCGCCGGGCGCATACGATCGGCTGCTGGATGTCTCGACGCCGCACACCGGCGCGACCTTCTTCGCCCCGGCGCGTCCGATGCTGGAGACCCTCGTTCGGGCCGCCCAGCAGAAGCTTTCGGCTGCGCAATAGGCTGGCAGGACAGCTGGTTGGAGCGCTGCGATGGAGTGAGTCTGCCTGTTTCAGGAGAGCAGGAGACCGCTATCGTCCTTCCGATAGGGGCAGAGTCAAGTCTGCGTGTTATCCGATGAAGCGCGCCGCGCTGCCTGGAAGGCATCGACATATCGCAGCGCCTGCTCGCACTGGTCGAGCGTGAGCATGTGAATTGAGCCCGGCATCGGATCGAACCCGACTTCAGTCGCCACCCAGCGGATCGCCTTGGCGCGCGCCTCGAACGTGTTCACACCGTCGCGGCGCACCTTGCCGGCAACCAGCGGTTCCAGCGCGTCATGCAGGCGGCCCTTCGCTTCGCGAAGCTGCGCGTTCGCCAGTCGTCCGAGCGGGACGTTGCGCGTGCTGCGCGAATGCACGCCGATCCAGGCCTGACAGGATGCGCAGATCCAGATCGGCCCGTGATCTTCCCGATAGGGATAGGACTCGTCGCCAGCGCGGGCGAGCAGTGCGCGCGTACCGCAGTAGTCGCACAGCGGTTGCGGTAACGCCTTCACAGGTTTGCCTACGCGCATCCGGGCGCCTCCGGGGACAATGCAGGGAATCTCATAACGCGGGTCCGATTAGCAGCAGGGGCGAACAACTATACGATTTTAGCGGGCCTGGCTGGAAATGCCCGTCGGCCGTCGATGGCGCGGGCATACATCGGGCGTACGCGGGTTGGCGGCCGAGAATATATTGAAGGGGGCGCTCGTGGACGGGCTACAAGCCCTGGGTCGGATTTCGCTCGGGTGCTTCAGGCGCCGCCGGCTATATCAACGGCTTTAAGCCGGCTAAGGCCGGAGCCCTTGATGGCAACCACAGCATTCGTCCGCACTGACGCCGACGAGGTCAGAAGCGCTCGGCAATGTATTTGAACGGATAGTCCGATTCCTTATAGTCATGCGGTTTTTGCCTCTTCGGCAGCGCAACTTTCTTGCGCGGCATTGCTTTATAAGGAATCCTGCTCAGTAGATCGCTGATGATGTTCAGACGCACGCGCCGCTTGTCGTTCGAATTGGCCACATACCATGAAGCGATTTCGGTGTCCGACGCCTCGAACATCGCGTCGCGTGCACGCGAGTAGTCATACCAGCGGCTATAGGATTTCAGGTCCATGTCCGTCAGTTTCCAAACCTTGCGGCCGTCGTTGATGCGTTCTTCCAGGCGGCGGGTCTGTTCTTCGGGGCTGACTTCCAGCCAGTATTTGAGCAGGATGACCCCCGACTCGACGATCGCCCGCTCGACGAGCGGCACCGCCCTGAAGAAGAGATCGACGTCCGCTTCGGAGCAGAAACCCATCACTCGCTCGACGCCCGCGCGGTTGTACCAGCTGCGATCGAAGATCACGACTTCCCCCGCAGCCGGCAGGTGCGGCACATAACGTTGCAGGTACATCTGGCTCTTCTCGCGCTCGCTCGGCGCAGTCAGGGCGACCACGCGAAATACGCGCGGACTGACCCGTTCGGTAATCGCCTTGATGGTGCCTCCCTTGCCGGCGCCATCGCGGCCTTCGAAGACAATGCAGATCTTGGCTCCCGTTTGCACCACCCATTCCTGGAGTTTCACCAGTTCGACGTGCAAGTGGAATAGCGCCTTCCGGTACTCCTTGTACGAGAGCGGCTTGCCTTCCACGGACGGGTCTGTTTTTGCCTGGGTCTTCGCCATTCCCATATCTCCACACGGTCTCAGCTGACGCGTTTTCCGATGATCCTGTATCAAGGTAGGACGCGGAACGCGGGAAGGCCATACGACCTTGGTCCAATATCGTCGCCAGATCGCGCGGCGTATCTTCCCTGAACACTGTCAGTGGAACGTCGATCCAATGGGGATCCATGCGATGACGATTACCGTCCGGCGGTGTCTATCCGCGGCCGGGTGCTGAAACGCTAAAGGCGCGTTCGACTGGATGATGAGAACAATCACATGCCACGCGCGGCGGGAGACCTCATGGACGCTACCGGTCTAACGAACCAGCAAGACATCGACACCCGCGAGCCGATTCTGGACACAGTCGATCGGGTGTCGGAATTGTGTTTTGGCCTGTTCATGGCGCTAACATTTGTGGGCGCCGTGTCGGCCGCCACAGCCGGCGAAGAGGCCGGGCGAAAAATGTTCTACACGGCACTTGGGTGCAATCTCGCATGGGGGCTGGCCGACGCCGTGATGTTTCTGGTGCGCACGCTGACCAATCGCGGCCGGCGGCTGACGCTTGCGCTGACCGTGAGACATGAGCCGAATGCGGTGGCCGGAGTTGGGGCGCTTCGCGCGGCCTTGCCCAGGTGGATCACGCCCCTGATCACCGATGCGGAACTGGAACTCATCCGGGCACGCCTTGCCGCCATCCCGGATTTGCCGCACCGCCCACGCTTTTTGCGCGATGACATCGTCGGTGCGGCGGCAATCTTCCTGATCGTGGTCTTCGCGACTTTTCCCGTTGCGTTGCCGTTCGTCCTGTTCAGGGACGTCCCGACGGCGTTGATCGTTTCGCGTGTGCTGACGATAGTCATGCTGTTCGGCAGTGGGACGGCGCTCGGCCGCTACTCCGGGTTCGGCGGATGGAAAGCGGGCTTTGCGATGGCGGCAGTCGGCGTCGCGCTGACCATGGCGATCATCGCGCTTGGCGGATGACGCAGGGTTGGTTTTCCCTGATGGCGTTCAGGCTCTCAGCGCACGCTCGCGAAACTGTGATTCGATGCCCGCACTTTCAGGCGATCGGCCAACGATGTCGTCCGGCGGCCATTGAGCCGGAATTCGCAAGCACGTTCGTTCGTCAGGCATTCCTCGGCCTGTGCGGTCGCCGGCTGTAAGACCATGGTCCGATTTCCCGATTGCCCCGTCGTGACATCATGCAATCGGAGGCGCTGCCGCCGCCGCGCCTCGTAACCCGGACATGACCGTTCGCCATGTCCGGCTGGATCTGCGCGTCTACGCCGTGCGGGCACAAAGGGTAGACCCGGTCAGAGTTCGCCGGGTCATTGCGCACGGCGCGTGTGATAGAGCAGCAAGACAAGCCGCATTGCGGCCAACTGTTGGAATGCGATAGAACAAAGGACCGAAGCGGCCAGACATAGGGCCTGGCGATTCGCACTGTAACCACAATGGAGTTCGATAATGAACAGACGGAACTTTGTGCAAAATATTGCGATTTCAACCGCTGCTGCGAGTTTGGCTCTTACGGGTTGCACTATGACATCGGGAAGCGGCAAGAGTCCCGAAACCAACGCTGCAAAGCGGCAAGAGATCGATTCGGCCGTGAACGGGACGTTGTCGCGATTGTTCACGGCGGTAGGCGGTTCACGTGAACTCGTATCAAAGGCCCAAGGGGTGCTGGTTTTCCCTGATGTGAAAAAAGCGGCCTTCATTGTTGGCGCCGAGCACGGCAACGGCGCGTTGCGTGTCGGTGGCGCGACAGTCGGCTATTACAGCACGACGTCCGCTTCATTCGGATTTCAGGCGGGCGTCCAGTCGACCGCCATCATTTTCCTCTTCATGACGCAAGCCGCACTGGACAAATTCCGCAGTACGTCGGGCTGGTCGGTTGGGGCCGACATGGGGGTCTCGATTGCGAAAGTAGGCGCGAACGGTGCAATCGACACATCGTCCGTGTCCTCGCAGGTTGTGGCGCTAGTATTGACCAACCAAGGTCTGATGGCTGATATCTCTCTTGCTGGAACAAAGGTGAGCAGACTCGACCTGTGAACGCGCGGTGCTCTTCTGCAATGCCTATTTGATCATCGGGGTCAATGCATGCCGAATCGTTATGCGGACCTGCGATGGTACACGCCAGAATGCGATGTCCCGAAGCGCGCCGTGAAATGGTCGGGATGGACCGCGTATTTGAGCGCTAATCGGCTTGCGCCAGCCGAACAACCGAGTGACAACTCAAACGGCGTGCTGTGAGCGGTGTGATTGCGTCGCAGCAAATCGGACTTCGAAGCCGTGATGAAGCACGGCTTCCGAGCGACGTCGTCTGCAAATACCGTAAAGCCATATCCCGTCGTGCATTGGAGCGCGAGTGACCATCTCCCGCGGGCGTGCCGGCATGAGGTCTAGCGACGCAAACTGTGACGATGCGGCTCGCTCGCGGGTCCCAGCAGGAGCGTCGCAAGTTACACCCGTCCTTTTACGCCAACAGGATTGAGGTTACCCCGGAGCGCGTCGGCGGTATTACTCTCCATTTAGCGAGCGTTCGAAACGACTCGCCATTCACGGCGCAGCGTGGGACATATCTTCGTTTGACGCTGCACATATACCCAATGAAGATTCCGATCCACATCACGAATTAAACCGCATAACTATCGGTATATTTTGTTGTTGGCTGAAAGGCGCTATCAAAATCGATTACGTGGCGAAAAAAACCGCTCACCAGCCCAGAAACATCAATTAAATGGTTCCATAGACGTGTCATATTATCTCTGCAGGGTTAACCACGAGCATGCGCGGGTTTCTGCTTGACGATGGCAATCAAGTCGCCACGGCAATAACGTGAAGGTATGCAAACTTCACGGAGTTGTTTGACGGGTCGCGAACGCGGCCGCCGAATCGCTTTTCTCTAGGGGCAACGGTGCTCGGGGCATTTTTTAAGCGTGCCTAATTAACTAGATATGAAATCGACCTGTCCGCGCCCCTTGATTGCTCGTACGCTTTATAAAGTGCCGAGCACTTCGCAGACTGAGATCCCCGACTGAGGAAAAAATTGCTTCAATTTACTCGTGGAATTAAAGTTTGAGATCCTATACTGTTTCCAAGTTACCTATTGTACGAAGCGAACTTCGCAAAATCGGTTAAGTAGCGTAGGCTGGGTAAAGAGGCTGCCGGCCGGGTAACTCCACACATGCACTAAATATTGGTTACGGAGAGGCCGATGATCAATCTGCTTGTGCGTGGCAAAGGCCTGATTCAAGAGGTGGCTGATTTTGCTATCGCCTGCTATGCGTGGCGTCATCCGTCTCGAAGCTCCCACAGCGATGCGCATGCATTTCCCTCCAGCACCCGATCGAGTCGTCAACACGGACATCGGCGCCTGAGGACATCGGGTTCCGATTTTATCGTTCTCCATGGCGATGTCGCCGATATGCCGAAAAAGCGCATTACAGCCGATCAGCATCAGCATGGCGGCCGAAAACCGGCATGGCGAGGGTATCCGGGCGCATGCATTGCATGGCTGTACGGAGACGGACGCGGCAGGCGCCGGATACTGGACGAAAGCATGCCGTTGAGGGGCGCCCTTGAAATGTTGCCGATCCCGATCCTGACGGTCGATCGCCACAATCGGATAACCTTCGCGAATGCCAAAGCGATAGATCTGTTCGGATACAGCGGGGAAGAGCTGATCGGCGCATCGATCGAGATGCTGTTCCCGATTCACGGCTTGGACCGTGGTCATTCGGCGTCCGCAGACCGTGGTGTCCAAAGCGGCATCTCCGACGCGGCAACGACACAGATGCTGGTTGCGCGGCGGCGTGACGGTGAAGGTTTTCATGTCGAAGCCAATACGACCAGATATGGCGCCTTTGATCAGGCATTGCGGATCATCGCGATAGCGGGTCGCAGCGCATGCCTCGAAGTCGATCGGAACCGCAATGAACTGGTACATCTGGCGCGCGTGTCATCGTTGGGAGAACTCGCGAGTTCTCTTGCGCACGAGTTGAATCAACCGCTTACCGCTATCCTGAGCAACGCCCAAGCCGCGCAAAAATTCATGGAGGCGGAAAACGCCAATAAGGCGGAGCTCCGTGAGGCGTTGGGCGACATCATCCTGGACAGCTGTCGCGCGAGCGAAGTCATCCAGAAGATCCGGACGATGGTACGAAAAGGCGACATGGAGCTGCGGCCGGTGGAGGTTGGCAGTGTGGTCCGGGACATCGCGCTGCTCGTCCATAGCGATGCTATGGCGCGCGAGGTTCGCACGAAATTCGACATTTCCGACCATCTGCCGATGGTGTTCGGCGACAAGGTTCAACTGCAGCAGGTTGTCCTTAATCTGCTGCTGAACGCGTTCGACGCGGTGAAGGAATGCGATCCAACGGAGCGCATGATTGAGACAACAGTGCGAGAAGAGGCTGGGGGAGGCGTACGGATCACAGTGAAAGATCGAGGACAGGGGTTGACTGTCGACAGGATGAGCAAGATATTCCGGCCTTTCTTCACGACCAAACCTCAGGGACTCGGTCTGGGACTTTCTATTAGCCGCACGATCGTGACGGCGCACGGAGGCCAGCTATGGGCGGAGAACAACGAGGACAAGGGAGCGTCGTTTCACATAACGTTGCCTCCGGGAGCGGACCTGCAAAGGCACCATCCCCAGTCGCTTTGAGTCGGGCCGCGGCCCGCGTTTTCATCGTAGACGACGACGAGCGGGTGCGATGCGCACTTGCGCGGCTTCTGCGCGCATCCGGTTACCACGTTGAGTCCTTTGACAGTCCCGAAGCTCTTCTGAATAGAGCCGATCTGGCGAGCGTGCCCGCATGCCTGATTCTCGATTTGCAGATGCCGGGAATGACGGGTCTGGAGGTGCAGCGCAATCTCGACCAGCTTCTCCCCATCGTTTTTCTGACCGGACATGGCGACATCGGCTCGAGCGTTGAAGCGATGAAGGGTGGCGCACTCGACTTTCTACCCAAGCCGGTGTGCGAATCGCTGCTTCTCGCCGCGGTGGATCGCGCACTCAAGCGCGCTTGCGTGGAGTGGACGCAAAGAAGCGAAAGGGCGGAACTTCAGGAACGGGTCAATCATCTCACGCGCCGCGAGCGCGAAGTCATGGCGCTCGTACTAACCGGCCGTCTGAACAAACAGGTTGCCAGCGATCTTGGCGCGGCTGAAAAGACCATCAAGATTCATCGGGCCCGCGTAATGGAGAAGATGAAGGCCCGATCGATTGTCGAACTCGTTCGGCTGGCGGAAAAAGTCGGCGTGCACGCGGCCGACGGCAACTGATCCGGAATGGTCCGATCGGGGCCTCGTGAGAGGAATATCGGACCTGTTCCGTCGAATCAATGCCGCTAGTGGACCAAAGTCCTATATCTCGTCACCGTATCTCCCGTTACGCTGGAACCCCAGATGGTCTATTCATGGAGCGACTGCGTGTTCGCGCCGTCATATGGTCAACCTCAACCAAATCGTTGCTGTGGTCGACGATGACGAATCGGTATGCCGAGCCATCAAGCGTCTGCTGCACTCCGCAGGTATCGGGGCGGAGACATTTTCAAGCGGCGACGAGTTTCTGAATACGCTGTCGGCGATTCCGTCATACCGCCCTGCGTGCGTCATTCTGGACATCCAGATGCCGGGAACCGACGGTCTGGAAGTCCAGCGTCAACTCGCGCCACTGGGCCTGCCGATCGTCATGATCACCGCGCACGACGAGCTTTCCGTTCGGCAGGCAGCCCTTGGGGCCGGCGCGGCAGCGTATCTGCGCAAACCATTCAATGCGGCCATCCTGATCAAGGCCGTGGAAATGGCGATAGACGGTTCGTCGCGCCCCTGAAGCCCGTGCGCTCCGCCTGGTGATATGGGACTAAGGTTTGATGTCTCCCTGTATCCCAGCTACCAACTGAGCTACGTCAGCGCGTCAATCGAGCGGCCGGCCTTTTCAAGTTGACGCGCGGCTATCTGACCCTCCGCATTCGCCTGCCGTCGGCGCGCGCGGGTTCACTGCGCGCGCAGCGTTCAATGCAAATGCAGGAGCACGTGATGAGATACGGGTCTGCTTTACGCGGCGATGATTGCCGGATCCCAGAGCGGGCATGCGGACACATTTGTCCGTCCGTGTACCGAGAATCGTGGGAGGGGATAGGACCAAAGTCTAATTGTTTTATCAGGACCGGAATACCACTATTGGCATGAGCCGGGGGAATTATCGTCGGAAACGCCTTTCATGCGGAGACGGCCTTTTGTGCCTGGAGCTCGCGCCATGGTCAGGTATTTTCAGCTTATCCTCGCCATCCCGCTCTCGCTGCTCGCGCTGGCTTGTTCGACGCGGCAGTCTTCAGCCTCGGGAGACTTTGAGCCTGACGTGAAAGTACGCGCGGCTTTGCAGCGACGGTTCGACACGGAACAAAAGCCGAGGACCGACTATCGAGCGAAGTTGGTATTTTATTCCCGGGCGTAGTGAAGGCGGGGTTCATCGCGGGTGCGCAAGGCGACAAGGGCGTCATGTTCTCTCCCGACGGCAAAGCAGTTGGATACTACACAATTAGAGCCGCCTCAAACGGCCATCAGGCCTGTGAACGCCCGTGTTCACAGGCTATGTCATGACGGACTCAGCAATCAGCTACCACTAACAGCGGCGACAACTGGTCCGTTGCGATCGGCCCGAGCGCCGCGGTGATGGATGCGGGCAAGGCCAGGAGAGTTGACCACACCACGGTGCAGTCCGATGTCTACGCATTCGTATAGGGTCAGGAGGGCTTGATGGCCGGTCTCGGCCTGGAAGGTCCGAGTATAAAAAATACACCCCTTGACACGGGCAACTGCATCCGCCGATCACGGCAGTTTACCTGACCGACACTTTGATGACGATATGAGGAGCAAACTCATGAACAAGCGTCTCTTGTGGTTCGCGATCACGCCAGCCCTGCTGTTCACGGGTATTGCCGTCGCACAACAATACCCGATGATGGACATGGTCGCCGACAAGCTGGTTCAAAGATACCAGCAATCAAGCTGTGAGCAACTGTGGCAGGAGCGGGCCCAGAAGCAGGGCAGGCCGAAGTCTGAGAGAGAGCAGCAGGCTGTACAACTATTGCACGACGACCCGCAGATGCGTGCTGCTTTCATCAGCAAGGTGGCAGCGCCGATTGCCAACAAGATGTTTGAGTGCGGCATGCTCCCCTGAGCGTCGACTGGTGCCGCAAAGCCTGGCTACTCACTGAGACCGCGATGAGTTATGAAAAATTGCAGCGAAGCATAGCGGCCGTCGTGCTGGGCATGTTGCTGGCCGCAAGCGGCAACGCCCAGCAAGCGCAGCATGCGACGAAACATGTGGCCACGCCGGCGGCGAAATCTGCGGTGCCATCATTCCAGCCTGGACTTGAGCAGCGCGCGATCGACATTCTCAAGGCGGCGAGTGCCCGCCTCGCGGCCGCGAAGACGATGTCGTTCACCGCGATCGTTTCGTATGAAAGTCCAAGCCGCCTCGGCCCGCCGCTCGTCTATTCGACCCGATCCGAGGTCATAGTGCAGCGGCCCGACAAGCTCAGGGTCATCACCACAGCAGACGGGCCGCGTTCGGAGTTCTACTACGACGGCAAGACCATGACCGCGTTCTCACCGGCCGAGAATCTGGTCGCTGTCGCCGACGCGCCGCCGACCATCGATGCCGCGCTACAGGTGGCCTTCGATACCGGCGCAATCTATTTCCCGTTCACCGACGTGATCGTCGCGGATCCGTACCAGGACATCGCCGACCGACTGAAGGTCGCTTTCTACATCGGACAATCAAACGTTGTCGGCGACACGACAACGGATATGGTGGCGTATGTCACCGGGGACGTGTTCGTGCAGGCCTGGATCGGCGCGGAGGACAAGCTCCCGCGTCGTATCTACGCGATTTACCTCAACGATCCCGCCCGGCTGCGTCACGTGCTGACGCTTTCCGACTGGAAACTGGACAGTGCGATTCCTGTGGATGCTTTCGTTCCGGCCAACGTGGCCGGCGCGGCACGCATCGCGTTCGCGCGCCCGGACGCGACGGATGCGCCCGGAATGATGCCGCCGCCGAAGAAAGCCAACTCCACCAAAAGTCAATGAGGAGACGCACTGTGAAGAACGTCGTCATCCGTCTGGTGGTTTTTCTTATCCCCGCGCTCGCTGCGGGTGCCGCCGGCGCGTGGTCGCACGCCAACTATTACGGAGGTCGTACGTCACATACGCCCGGTTCCGGGTCTACGACGCGCTCGAACGCTTGGGGGGGCAGCGAAACGCACACCTACGGACAGGGCACGACCGCTACGGGCCGCTACGGCAATACAGCAACGCACGCCCAGGGGTCGGGGCAGACGACCGCCACCAATCGCTACGGCGGAAGTGCGACTCACACCTACGGACAGGGAACCAGCGCGACTAACGGCTATGGTGGTTCGGCATACCATGCCACCGGCTCAGGCTATACGAGCTACACGAGCGCCTCAGGTGCGACTGCGTACCACAGCGCTTACTACGGCGCCAGATACCCGGCTTACCATCCGCCGGTGACGGTGAACAATTACGGATCCACGTGCTACAACTGCGGCGGCTGGTCCACAGCGGGGGCAGCCGCCGCGGGCGTAGCGGTCGGCGCGGCGGTCGGCGCCACCGTGGCATCGGCGAACACCGCGGCAGCGACGTCGAACGCTTATAACGCCGGCTATGTGGCAGGAGCGACTACCACCGCCCCTGTGCCCGCTCCGGTCAGTAACTCGTTTGCGATGGGTGCGGTCTACGCGACGCTCCCGGCCGGCTGCATATCGCCCAAGGTTTCGGGCGGCACATACTACCTGTGCGGCAATACGTGGTTTCAACCCGCCTACGGCGCGAATGGCGTTTACTATCGCGTGGTGCCTGCGCCGTGAGGAGCCTCAAGTTAAAGTCGACTTACTGCATTCGCGTGAGGCAACCCTCGGAGACAGATTCAAGGCCACCTGGCGAAGCTGTGGTGGAGAAAACGCCGCCTCAGCGTGAGCAGCGCACGAGGCAACCGCTCGGGAGACGGTTCCGCGCAGCGGCAAGACGGGCCATTCATTGGGCCGGGGAGGGGCATAGGCGGTCTCGCCCACACGACAACGGCAAACCGCAACCATGCGTTCGGGCTGGCCAAATCTACGAGCGGGGCATGCCTGGGAGCTGTGTTCGAGAGCGACGCAATCTTCCGCCAGACCCTGGTGTCGTTGATATAGCCGAGGGTCACCCTACCGTTTACGTCGACAAGGTGCAGTTGCAGCAGGTCACGCTCATTCTGTTTCACGATGCGTTCGACGCGATGAGCGACGGAGCGGCCTCCCGGCGCGTGGTCGTGATTACGCTAGCCCGGCCGCCCGATGGCATGGCCCGCATCGCCGTGCGCAGTGCGGCCACGGACTCGCCTCCGGCAGGCTGGATTCGGTTTTTACTCCGTTCCATACATCCAAACCCCATGGCCTGAGGCGTGGATTGTCAATCAGCCGCGCGATCGTGGCGCTTCACGGCGGCCGCCTCTGGGCCGAGAGCAATGTTGATCGAGGCACGACGTTCTACGCCACGTTGCCAACCGGGAACGCGGCCGAGCACAAGGAATTGCGATAAGAGCCATGGGATATTCCGAGCCAGTGGTGTTCGTCGTCGACGACGACGATTCCGAACGTACCGCCCTTGCGCGACTGATTCGCTCTGCGGGTCATCGCGTCGAGGCGTTCGCCACGGCACGCGAATTCCTGGCTGCCGCACACGCGCCCGCGTGTCCGTCGTGCCTGGTACTGGACATTCATTTGCCCGACATCAGCGGTCTTCAGTTGCAGCATGAACTGGGCGATGCCTTGCCGATCATCTTCATCACGGGTTATGACGACACCGCGATCGCGGTCCACGCCATGAAGGCCGGTGCGTCCGATTTTCTGGCGAAACCCGTGCGCGACACGGACTTGCTGAGTGCGCTCGAGCAGGCGCTCGGGCGTGCCAGAGTGCTTTACGCGAGCCGCTGCGAACGGGATGCGCTGCGTGGCCGTTTCGACCGGCTCACCCCACGCGAGCGGGATGTTCTGGAACTGGTCGCGACCGGGTATCTGAACAAGCAGATCGCACGCGAACTAGGTACGGCCGTGCAGACTATCAAGGCGCATCGCGCGCGGGTCATGACGAAGATGGAAGTGACCTCGCTCGCCCAGCTGGTGCACGTCATTGACCGTATGGACACACTTTCTTCCGCCGATCGCCGGCTATCCTGGCAGATGTGCCAGACCGCGTGATTCTCAGGCGCTCACAGCGGGGGGGCAAGCTTGATGCCCGCGAACTGGTGGCTGTGTGCCTCGCACCGTGCGGATTTTGCGCCGCTCATCTTCAGGCCGGCCGCCGCACGTCAAGTCGACCGGCGAGGCATCTACTTCGCGGCAGCCGGTTCGACGGAAATGGCGAGTGCCTCGGTATACACGGCATCGACCTGATCGCCCTTTTTGATGTTGGCGAACTGTGCAGGATCCTCCACCTTCAGGTCGAGCGTGTTGCCCTTGGGGCCTCTCAACGTGACGGTCTTGTGTTTGGGATTGACCGCGACCACGTCAGCCACGATTTTCACTTCCCGGCCCAAGGTGCCGCCGGGTTTGGCACCCGCAACCGTGCGCTCGATCGACGGAGTCTCTTCGACCGAAGGCGCGTCGCCGCCTTTTTTCCTCAGGTTCAGCGTAAGTGATTCCCGGATGCAAGTCTATGTTTATCAGCACGGTGCTGATAGTGGACTTTGGTCCTGGAGAGGCAAGCACGTTCTCGTGACTTCCGGCGACGGCACAGCTCACCTTGAGGATGATAGGACCAAGGTTCAATACCGCAATCCGAATATGTCTCGTAGTCTAGGTGCTTGGGGCATGCACACGCGCACAAGTTGACGCCACTGGACTATTCATAATGGGAAAAGCCCAACCATTTGTGGTCGTCGTCGATGACGACGAGTCCGTGAGCCGGGCGATCAAACGGCTATTGCGTTCGATCGGGGTCGCGGCGGAGTCGTTCGCGAGCGGAGAAGCATTTCTCGAAGCCTTGCCGTCAATCCGCTCGTATCACCCGGCGTGCGTGATTCTCGATGTTCAGATGCCTGGGTTGAACGGACTGGAGGTGCAGCGGCGCCTGGCTGGCAGTGGCTTGCCTGTTATTTTTATCACCGCACATGACGACATCGGCATACGCGAGCAGGCGCTGTCTGCCGGCGCTCTGGCGTACCTGCGCAAGCCGTTTGATGACGAGATCTTTTTCAGGGCAGTACGTTCCGCTCTGGGCATGGAGTAGGCGGGCGGATCGGTTCAGTGCGACCGCCTCGCGTATAAGACCAAAGGCTAATTGTTATTCGTTAGAGACGCGACCAAAATTGACCTTGCTGGATCAGAGCCCAACGTGAGGTGCATCGCTGGCCGTTGCGTAACGCGATCAGAGATCGACCATTTTTTAAGTGGAGCGCGTCATCATGTTCAAATTTTTGCGTCTTCTGATAACGATTCCGATCGTTCTCGCTGCCGTAGCGTGCTCGAACATGGGTTCATCGAGTTCGACGGGCAGCTCCGGGCGCCCGGACCTCGAACAGCAGGCACGCGACGCGTACAAGACACTGATTGCGACGACACCGAAAGCCGCCGACCTGAGGAGCGGCGCAACCGCCGTTCTGGTGTTTCCGAGCATCATCAAGGCGGGTCTGCTTGTAGGCGGCCAGGAAGGCAACGGCGTATTGTTCGACCCCAACGGCAAGGTGCTTGGCTACTACAACCTGACGGCGGTTTCGTATGGTCTGCAGGCGGGCGCGCAGGATTTTTCCCAGGTGATGTTCCTGATGACACCCGCCGCGCTTAACTACCTGAACTCCAGCGACGGCTGGTCGGTTGGCGTGGGTCCGAGCGTCGTGGTCATGGACGAGGGAAAGGCCAATTCGATGACAACCACCACAATGCAGTCCGATGTCTACGCGTTCATCTTTGGCCAGTCAGGCCTGATGGCAGGCATGGGCGTGCAAGGGCAGAAGATTACGCAGACCGGTCGCTAATGTGCTGTATGACTCATACCGATCGGCGCGGCAGTTCGAACTGTCACGTGTGTCAACGCCTGGGTCAAAGAGGCCTGACGGGGGGTGTCATGAAAGTATCGCCGTGCGTCACAGCCGGACTGCCCGGGTTTCTGGTGGCGCCGTGCCAACCAGGCTGCGGCCCAACAACAGCAGGCGGGGCAGCAGCAGGTCTCGCAGGAGATGGCGACCTTCCCGGGCCGTGGCGGCTTGCATGTCGGGCCGTGGCTACACGGTCCAGTAGGCACCGTTCGTTGGGAGAGTGAGACATCATGAACAGTGCGTGTCTGCGCTTTGCGTCCGGCTCGCCTTGCTGCGCCGGTCGAGGTACGCCCGACAAACCGTGACAGGTGATGCCATGGAATTCGCGCCACTGAATGCCTGTACGCGACGCACTTATCGGGTCGATTTCAGACTCGCGCTCGCTTGTGCAACCTTCCTGCTTTGCACGGGCTGTCACAAGGCGTCGACCGCCCCGCCGGCGACCGTCACCGAAGTGACGGTCATGACGGTTCAACCGCACGACACGCCAGTCTCGATCGAATTCACCGCTCAGACGCAAAGTTCGCGCGAAGTCGAGATTCGCGCACGCGTAGACGGGTTTCTCGACAAGCGCGTGTATAGGGAGGGGGACCTTGTGCATGCCGGGCAGACACTGTTCCTGATGGACCGCAAGCCATTCGAGGCGGCGCTCAAGACGGCCGAGGGCCAGCTTGCCCAGCAGCAGGCAAGGCTTTACGTGACGAAAGCCAATCTGGCGCGCGTCATTCCGCTCGCGAAGCAGAACGCGTTGAGCCAGAAGGATCTCGACGATGCGACCGGCAATGAGAAACAGGCCGAGGCCGCCGTGATCTCCGCGCAGGGCGAGGTGCGGACCGCGGAACTCAATCTGAGCTATACCACCATCAAGTCGCCGCTCGAAGGTCTGTCCAGTTTCGCGAGGCAGCAGGACGGCAGCTATGTGTCCGCTGGCTCGTCGAGCCTGCTCACCTACATTTACCAGCTCGACCCGATGTGGGTAAACTTCAGCCTTTCGGAAAACGAACTATTGAGGTATCGCGCCGAAGCCCAGAGAGGGACGCTGCGGATGCCGGCCAATAGCGACTATGTCGTCACTGTCGTCCTGGCCGATGGCACCGTGTTTCCCGCGGAAGGCCATATCAACTTTACCAACCCTGCCTTTAGCGACCAGACCGGCACCTTCCTCGTACGCGCCTCGTTTGCCAATCCGAAAGGCGTCTTACGCCCCGGACAGTTCGTGCGCGCCGTGGTCTCCGGAGCCGTGCGGCCAAACGCGATTCTCGTGCCGCAGCGCGCGGTCCTGCAAGGTGCGAAGAGTCACTTCGTGTGGGTGGTCGACAATGACTCGAAGGCGCATCAACGCGTGGTCGAAACCGGCGAATGGCATGGCGACGACTGGTTCATTTCGGAGGGACTCAAACCGGGCGAGCGCGTCGTGGTGGATGGGGCAATCCGGGTTGTCGCCGACACGCCGCTCAAGATAAAGGGCGCGCCCGAGGCGGCCCCGAAGCCGACTCCGGCCGCCAACGCATCGCCCGACCAGCCCCTGCATCTGGCCCGCCGGTCCGGCCAGCCCGCGATCGAGTGAGCGACGGTCGATATGAACATTTCTCATTTCTGCATCGACCGGCCCATCTTCGCGTCGGTGATTTCAATTGTCATCACGCTGGGTGGGGCATTGGCGATGTTCAGTCTGCCTATTGCCCAGTACCCGGACATCACGCCGCCGCAGATCACGATTTCCGCGACCTACCCAGGGGCCAATGGGGCGGTGGTCGCGAATAACGTAGCCGCGCCGATCGAGCAGCAGGTGAACGGTGCGGACAACATGATCTACATGTACTCGTCGAGTTCGTCGACCGGCGCCTATACGCTCAACGCCTTCTTCCAGATCGGCACCAACCCGGAACTCGCGCAGGTCGACGTGCAGAACCGCGTGAACCTGGCGTTGCCGCAATTGCCTTCGTCCGTGCAGGCGCAGGGCATCCAGGTGCAGAAGAAGTCGTCGGCGTTCATGATGGTGATCGCCATCTATTCGCCGACTGATCGTTACGATGCCACCTATATCGCCAACTACGCGAACATCTATGTGCTCGATGCGTTGAAGCGCATACCGGGTGCGAACCAGTCGAGCATCTTCGGCACGCCCGACTACGCGATGCGCATCTGGCTGAAACCCGACCGGATGGCGCAACTGGGCATTACGGCGGCCGACGTGCAGCGGGCCGTGGCCAACCAGAACCAGCAGTTCGCGGTCGGGCAAATCGGGCAGTCGCCAACCGGCACCGCCGTCGAGCAGTCGTTTGCCGTCACCACCACCGGGAGGCTCACCGACCCCACTGAGTTCGACAACATCATTATCCGCGCGACGAATGGCGATGCGGCGATCGTGAGGCTCAAGGACATCGGCCGGGCTGAACTCGGCCAGAAAGACTACTCGATCCGCAGCCGGTTCCAGGGCAAGCCCGCCACGGTCATGGCGGTGTATCAGCAACCGGGGGCTAACGCGCTCGATGTCTCGAAGCAGGTGCGCGCGACCCTTGCGGAGATGAAGAAGTCGTTCCCGGAAGGTATCGACTACGAGATTGCGATGGACACGACGGACTTCACCCGCGCCTCCATCTCGGACGTCATCCATACGTTTTTCGAAGCCCTCGTGCTGGTGGTGATCGTCGTATTCGTGTTCCTGCAAAGTCTGCGCGCCACGTTGATACCGGTCATCGCGGTGCCGGTATCGATCATCGGCACCTTCATGGGCATGCTGGCACTTGGGTTCTCGATCAACATGCTGACGCTGTTCGGCATGGTGCTGGCGATCGGCATTGTGGTGGACGATGCGATCGTGGTGGTCGAGAACGTCGAGCGGAATATGACCGTTCACAAGCTGAACCCGAAAGACGCGGCCAAGCGGGCGATGGACGAGGTTTCCGGGCCGGTCATCGCGATCGTGCTGGTGATGTGCGCGGTGTTCGTGCCGGTCGCATTTCTCGGCGGCATCACCGGACAACTGTACAAGCAGTTCGCCATCACCATCGCGATCTCCGTGGTGCTGTCCGGGGTGGTGGCGCTGACCTTGTCGCCGGCGCTGGCGGCGTTGCTCCTGAAGCCCGGTCACCATGAAAAGCGCGGTTTCTTCAAGTGGTTCGATAACGCGTTCGGGCGGATGACGGCTGGCTATACGAACCTGGTCAAGCTCGCCATCAAGCGTTCCGTGATCGGGCTGCTCATTTTCGCGGGCGTGATTGCGCTCGCGGTCGTCATGATGCGCTCGATTCCTACCTCGTTCCTGCCGCCGGAGGACCAGGGTTACCTGCTCGGCGCGGTAATCATGCCGGATGCCGCGAGCCTCGATCGCACGGAGGCGGTCACGCAGCATGTCACGGACTATTTCATGAAGCAGCCGGCCGTGGGCAGCGTGACGATTGTCAACGGCTTCAGCCTGCTCGACAGTCAGAACAAGAACAATGCCGGAACGTTTTTTGTCGGCTTCAAGAGCTTCGACGAACGATACAAGTTCGCCAACATCAAGACCCAGAACGCGCGCGCGGTGCTGATCGACGCGTACGAGCATCTCTCGGCGGTGCAGGAGGGGATCATCCTGCCGGTCAATCCGCCGTCGATTCCCGGCCTGGGCACGACCGGCGGCACCGAGGTATGGGTCCAGGCGCAGGGCGATGCCACCACCGCGCAACTGGCAGGCGTGGTAGACCAATTTGTCGCCAAGGCCAAGGCCCGGCCCGAACTGGCGCGCGTCACGTCGACCTTCAATGCGTCCGCGCAGCAGCTGCTGGTGAACGTCGACCGCGACAAGTCGGAGACGCTGGGTGTGCCGATCGAGGACGTCTACAGCGCGATGCAGACGATGTTCGGTTCGCTGTACGTCTCGCAGTTCAACCGTTCGAGCCGCCTGTGGCAGGTGATCCTGCAGGCCGAACCGTCCTACCGCCTCAAGCCGCAGGATCTCGATCAGATCTTCGTGCGCAGCAAGACCAACAGCATGGTGCCGCTCAAGGCGGTCGTGACCTCGAAGTTCGACACGGGCCCTGATCTGGTGACGCGGTTCAACAATTTCCCGGCCGTGAAGGTCACCGTCAATCCCGCCCCGGGTGTCAGTTCGGGCCAGGTGCTCAACACGCTCGACGAAGTGGGTGCGCAGGTGCTGCCGGACGGCTATAGCCTCGGCTGGAGCGGCGAGGCGTACGAGGCCAAGAAAGCCGGCGGGACCTCCGCGCTCGTGTTCGTGTTCGGCCTGATCATGGTGTTCCTGATTCTTGCCGCGCAATACGAGAAGTGGAGCCTGCCGTTCGGGGTGCTGATGGCCGTACCGTTCGCGCTGTTCGGCGCACTGCTCGCGATCATGCTGCGCGGCCTCGAAAACGACGTCTACTTTCAGATCGGTCTGACGATGCTGGTTGCGCTCGCGGCCAAGAACGCGATCCTGATCTTCGAGTTTGCGGTGCTCAACCGCGAGTCGGGCGAGTCGGTGTACGACTCCGCAGTCACGGCGGCGACCGAACGTCTGCGCCCGATCGTGATGACCTCGCTCGCGTTCATCCTTGGCTGCGTGCCGCTGGCGATTGCGCTGGGCGCGTCCGCGAACAGCCGCCATTCGATCGGCACCGGCGTGATCGGCGGGATGCTCGGCGCGACGGTGATTGCCGTGTTCTTCATCCCGATGTTCTTCTACGTGCTCGAGTCGATGTCAGAGAAAAGCGGCGGCAAGAAGACACCGGGGCCGACCGGCAGCAAGCCCGGCGACGACGCTGCGGGCGGCACAGGCGCTGGCGGCGCTCCTACGATCACGCCGTCGGCCAGACACGAGGGCGAATGACATGCGTAGCAGAGCGTCCTTGCCCCTTCTGGTGCCCGTGCTGCTGAGTCTGGGCGGCTGTCTGCTCGGCCCGAACTACTCGCGGCCGGCGATCGACACACCGGCCACGTATCGCTTCGCGGCCGGTGAGACCGCCGAGGTGGCCAATACCGCGTGGTGGGAGCAGTTTCAGGACCCGGTGCTGAACGATCTGATCGCCACCGCGCTGGCAGAAAACAAGGATGTGAAGATTGCGGCCGCACGCGTCGACCAGTTTCTCGGCCAGTTCGTCACCACCCGCTCGGGGCTGTTTCCACAGGTGGCCGCCGGGTTCGATGCGCAGCGCCAGCGTACCTCGCAGGCTGCCGGCGTGCCTTTACCCGCGGGGGTATCGCCGGTCTTCAACATCTTCGAGCCGACATTGTCGGCGGCGTGGGAAATCGATCTGTTCGGCAAGGTACGCCGCCAGACCGAAGCGGCGCGCGCCGGCCTGCTGGCCAGCGAGGAAGGGCGGCGCGCGACGATCCTGACGCTAGTCGCGTCGGTGGCGACGGCCTACATCAATCTGCGCGATCTCGACCAGCAGCTCGAGATCGCGAAGTCCACGACAGAGTCCCGCGCGGAATCGGTGCACGTCTTTACGTTGCGGTTCAAAGGGGGCGACGTATCGCAAATGGAGCTGGCGCAGAGCCAGTCGGAATACGAGGCATCGCTCGCGACGATTCCCCAGCTTCAGACGCAGATCGCCCAGCAGGAAAACTCGCTGTCGATCCTGCTGGGCCGTAACCCGGGCGACATCGTGCGCGGCCGCCAGCTGTCCGATCTGGCTGTTCCGGCGGTGCCCGCCGGGTTGCCCTCGGATCTGCTCGCACGGCGCCCGGATCTGCTGCAAGCCGAGCAGAACCTGGTGGCCGCCAACGCGCTGATCGGCGCCGCTCGCGCACTCTATTTTCCGTCGATTTCACTGACCGGACTGTTTGGCTCGGCCAGCGGCGAATTCTCGAAGCTGTTTACCGGACCGGCGCGGATCTGGGCGTTTGCAGGTTCCGTGACCGTGCCGATCTTCACGGCCGGCAGCATCAGCGGACAGGTGCGGCAGGCCGAAGCGCAGCAACAACAGGCCTTGTTCCAGTACCAGCAGGCGATTCAGACCGCGTTTCAGGAGGTCGACGATGCGCTCATCTCGGTGCAGAAGTCGCGCGAGCAGCTCGTCATTCAGGAGCGCCAGGTCGATGCGCTTCGCACTTATGCGCGGCTTGCGCGGCTGCGTTTTGAAGGCGGCTACACGAGTTATATCGAAGTACTGGACGCCGAACGCAGCCTGTTTAACGCGCAGCTCAGCTATACGCAGACCAACGGCGTGGTGTTCAGCTCGCTTGTCGCGCTTTACAAGGCGATGGGCGGCGGCTGGGTAGTCACCGCGGAGCAGATGACGCACCAGACTCCGCAGCAGGAGGGCAGTGTCGTCCGGAAAACGGGCGAGGCGCTTGCGGAGTTGCCGCGATGACGACCGGGCGCCTGATTGCCTGCCACGAATGCGATCTGTTGCAGCGCGAATTGCCGTTGCCACTCAAGGGCGTGCTGCGCTGCCGCCGCTGCAACGCCGAGTTGTCGCGCAGCCGTCCGGACAGCGTCGACCGGGCGCTGGCGTTCACGCTCAGCGCGATGGTGCTGTTCGCCATCGGGAACGCGTTCCCGATGGTCGGCCTCAGTGTCAATGGCGAGCTCGTTCAGACGACCTTGCTAGGCGCCGCCCGCGTGCTGTACGACGATGGCATGTGGCCCATCGCCGGGCTCGTGCTGGCCACGACATTCGTGATGCCTCTTCTGCAGATGGCGACGATGACTTATCTGCTGGTGCCGCTTCGCTTCGGCCGGGTGCCGTACCGGTTCGACCTGATCTTCCGTCTTCTGCAACTGGTTCGACCGTGGGGAATGACCGAGGTCCTGATACTCGGCATGCTGGTCGCCCTGGTCAAGTTGGCCCACATCGCCAGCGTCGTGCCCGGCACGGCGTTGTGGACGTTCGGCGTACTCATGGCGCTGCTTGCGGCAGCCAGCAGCGCGTTCGATCCACGTGAATTCTGGGAACGCGCGCGCGGCACGCAGGCGGCCGGTCCCGATACCGTCGAGTCAGTCATCCCACGCGCACCCACGGCCATGGGTTGCGGCCTGCTGACCTGCCACACGTGCGACCAGCTCGTGAAGCACGCCGCGCACGGCGCCGACGCGGCCTGTCCGCGCTGCGGTGCGCATCTGCACGCGCGCCAGCCCAACAGCATCGGCCGCACGTGGGCGCTCCTGATCGCTGCGATGGTTCTATACATCCCGGCGAACGCGCTGCCCGTCATGAACACCAGTTCGCTGTTCGGCAGCGAGAAAGATACGATCCTGAGCGGCGTGGTCTATCTCTGGACCTCCGGCTCATGGCCGCTCGCCATCATCGTGTTTATCGCGAGCATCGCGGTGCCGATGCTCAAGATCATCGCGTTGATGTTCCTTGTTATCTCGACGCAGCTGCGTTCGCCCTGGTCGCCGCAACAACGGGCGCGGATCTACCGGCTGGTGGAACTGGTCGGTCGCTGGTCGATGCTCGACATCTACGTCATCACCATTCTCGTCGCGCTCGTGCAGTTCAAGGGGCTCGCAACCATCCAGGCCGGGCCGGCCGCTATTGCGTTCGGGTCGGTCGTCGTTCTCACGATGTTTGCCGCACTATCGTTCGACCCGCGCCTGATCTGGGACCGGGCGGAGAATAATCATGTCCCGGCCGCCCGATAACCGTTCGCCCGACATTCCCGATGCCGTGGCCGTGCCGCGCAAGCGCTGGCGTATGCAACTGGTCTGGCTGGTGCCGATCGTCGCTGTGCTGATCGGCGGCTGGCTGGCCGTCAAGGCGGTGCTCGACAAGGGGCCGACGATCACGATCAGCTTTGCGACCGGAGAAGGTCTCGAAGCGGGCAAGACCAAGATCAAGTTCAAGAACGTCGACATTGGCACTGTCACGAGCGTGGTGCTGTCGCCGGACCACCGCAGCGTGATTGCGCGCGCCGAACTCGCCAAGGACGCTTCGAGGTTGCTGGTCAGCGACACGCGCTTCTGGGTGGTGCGCCCGCGCATTTCCGGCGGCACCGTATCGGGCATCGGCACGTTGCTGTCCGGTTCCTTCATTGGCATGGATGTGGGAACCGCAAAAACGTCGCGCAGTGACTTTGTCGGTCTTGAGACGCCGCCTGTTATTGCCACGGGTGTGCCGGGGCGGGAATTCATATTGAAAGGGGACGATATGGGCTCGCTCGATGTGGGCTCTCCCATCTTTTTCAGGCGCCTGCAGGTTGGACAGATCACCTCGTATGCGCTGGATGGAAATGGCAAAGGGGTGACAATGCATGTGTTCGTCAACGCCCCCTATGACAAGTATGTCAAGGACGATACCCGCTTCTGGCACGCCAGCGGCATTGACGTGGCGCTCGATACCAATGGCGTCAAGGTCAACACCGAGTCGCTGGTGGCCATTCTGATCGGAGGGCTCGCCTTCCAGACGCCAGAGGAGAATGCAGACAAGAACGAGGCTGCCGTCGGCGAGGAATTCTCGCTGTTCCGTACCCGCGACGAGGCCATGAAGCGCCATGACCGCATCGTCGACAAGTATGTGTTTGACTTTACCGAGTCGGTTCGCGGGCTGTCGGTTGGGGCGCCTGTCGATTTTCGCGGGATCGTGGTCGGTGAGGTGGCAGCGATTTATACGCGCTTCGATCCAGTCACGAAGCAGTTCAGCATCCCGGTCGAGATACGCTTCTACCCCGAGCGCTTCACGTCACGCTACAAGGGCGGAGAAAAGCGCGGAAGGATAGCGGCAGACCCCCACCAGCTCGGGGACTGGCTGGTCGCGCGTGGCTTGCGTGGGCAACTGAAAACCGGCAACCTCCTGACCGGGCAGTTATATGTTGGGATCGACTTCTTCCCCAATGCGCCGAAAGCGACGATCGACTGGAACGCCAATCCGCCTGAGTTGCCGACCGTGCCCGGCGGCCTGCAATCGCTGCAGGATTCGGTGTCGGCGCTGATTGCCAGGCTCAACAAGATTCCGTTCGAAGGGATTGGCAACAACGCCAAACAGACGTTGCAGGACGCCGACGCGCTCCTGAAACGGCTGGATAGCGAAGTGGTGCCTCAGGCGCGCTCCACGCTCGCAGCGGCACAGGCGGCGCTGAATTCGGCGAATACAGCGTTGCAGCCCGACTCGCCCCTCACGCAGAGTACCGCCGATACGATGCGCGAACTCGCACGCACCGCGGCAGCTTTCCGCACGTTGGCTGACTACCTCGAGCGTCATCCTGAGGCGCTGATTCGCGGCAAGTCGGAGGATAAAAAGTGATGCGCACGTTTCTGTCCAGGGCATTGGTGCTGACGGTCGCCGCACTGGCCGGCTGTAGCACCTCGCCAACAGCCAGCTTTTATACGTTAAGCGCGGTCGCCGCGCCTGGCGACGCCTACACGGCCCGCCCGGTCAACGTGGCAGTCACGTCGGTCACGGTGCCCGAGCTCGTGGACCGTCCGCAGTTCGTGGTTCGCGTCAGCGACAATCAAGTGAAGCTTGACGAATTCGCGCGTTGGGCGGACTTGGTGAAGAGTCAGATTCCGCGCGTGATAGCGGCCAATCTCGCAGTTCTGCTGCCAGGCGCACGCGTGTCCGTCTATCCGCAGGACACGGATGCCGGTACACCGTACCGTGTCAAGGTCGAACTCCAGCGCTTCGATGGCGCGCCGGGCGAGAGCGCCACTGTCGAGGCAATATGGTGGATCAGCCCGCCCAAGGGGGGGGCGCCAATGAGCGGACATACGGTCGTGCGCGAGCCCGTTGCGGGCCCCGGCTACGAAGCGCTCGTGGCGGCGTACAGCGAGGGGCTCGGTGTCGTCAGCCATGACATTGCCACGGCGATCCAGGGAGGTCTGTCGAAGTGATGAAAATTGGAGCAGGGGTGTCCACGGCGCATGCGGCACCGGGGGATGTTCGCGCCACCTGTTGGAGTTGATCGCGCAGGACGCGGCGGCCCGTGCTGTGGAGGATTTACCTGGCTACGGCGACGTCGCAAACAACTGTGAGGAAACGCCGAACATCACCGTGCAACGCTAGCTCCTCGCGCTGCGCTGGATCAATTGCATGCATGACTCGCGGCCGTCCTGTAGCACTTCTCCCCATTCGGGCCGCGGTACACGCCGCCCTTTCCATTCATCGTCTTGGCTTCTCCGCCTTTGCTCGTCTGCGTCGTCGTCACGCCAGCCTGATTCTTCTGCGATTTCCAGGCGTTACCCGTATTGTGACGGTCATACCCGACGGCCTTCTTGCACGACGTGTGGCTGCGTAAATTTGCAGGAGCGCCCAGCCGGACTGGCGGTCACTCGCAGAAACGCACGCACGGCCGCACGTGAGGTGTAGGAGGGGACAGACGTGTTGAGCCAAGTCGCTGCCCCCGGAGCGAGGAATAAGACTTTGGTCCGATTGCCGACTATTGGGGCTCAGAACACGATGGAAACAGAACCGGACCGTGCGGCGCGCGCATTTGCGCCGCCGCATCAGCCGCACAACCTGAAGCCGATCCGGATCCTCACACAGTTGCGCCGCGACATTCCGCACGTTGCGTGCTTCGACACCATGTGTCATAACATGTGGACGGACGCTTTG
Source organism: Paraburkholderia sediminicola (assembly GCF_046026895.1). Lineage (GTDB taxonomy): Bacteria > Pseudomonadota > Gammaproteobacteria > Burkholderiales > Burkholderiaceae > Paraburkholderia > Paraburkholderia sediminicola_C. Next base: position 141,455 of record NZ_JAQQEU010000009.1, on the reverse strand, counting down.
CAGGCGCTCTATCAAAGATATGTCTACCCGGTTTGCCGGGGATGTCGAGCGACATGAGCGCGCACGCCGTTTCCTGCTGGTCTGCCAGGACCCGTTCCGCTTCGGGGCTGAAGGATTTTCGGGCTGATCTCCGGCGCAGCGGTGCATCGCGCGCCGCTGGGGTTCCCCGCGCCACGTTGCATGTCGACCGCAGGCAGAAGATCATCGCGTAGGCTGATAGTCGAGGAGCAATCATCATGGCTGAACTGCTGCTTGGAAACGTGGAAGAAAGCGTCACCGATGAAGAAATCGGCGAGTTCCTGATCCGGTATGGATTTCCCCGGTTCAGCGAGATTCGGCGTTTGCCGGGCGGGGGCTCCCGGCCCGCGGCGCTGGTGGTCTTCGACGACGTGACCGCGGACGGATTGCGCATACTGCAGTCGCGCATCCATAACCTGTACTGGAAGAACCGCACGATCACCGCGCTGCTTCTTCCGACCCGCGATGAATCCTAGATCGCGAGGAGCCGCGCATGGGCCTGCTGTCGTGGTGGTTCGGGAAAAACCGCGCATCTGAGGAAGGCGATCTCCAGCAGGTGAAGGAAATCGTCGAGCGGATCATCAGGCTCGGTCCGCAATTGCGTCTTGCGCCCGATTGCGAGGCGCGCATGGCGCCCGCCGTGCACCGGTCGATCGACTTTCTGCGCGAGCTCGTCGCGGACATGCAGGCGCCGCGGGAGGCCAGCGCGGCGGCGTGGGCAACGGACCCCTACATTCATGCTTTTTTCGCCACGCCGGACGATGTCGGTCCGGTCTTCAGCCACTCGGAGGCGTTACGCGCCTATTTCGATGATCGTGCCGGCGCGGACGAAGCCGTCGCCGTACTCGGGATGAACGTCAACGAGCGGCGCACTCTCGGTGTCGCGCAATTTGGCGCAACCACGCGCACCGATGTCATGCAGACGACCGTCGGCTTCAGCGATCACCAGGTGCGCCTGTGCGCCGGGTCGGAAGCGGCGCTTCGGCAGGAAATCATTTTGCGGGTGGTCGATCAGCTTGCGCTCGAAGCGCTCGGGAAAATTGCGGAGGACACGAAACGGCGCGATTCGCTGGAGCAGGAGCGGGCGCTGCTGAGGACGCGCTTGAGGATGCTGGAGCGGCAGGGCACGGGTGCACGGTCGCTACTGGGCAGCGACGCGTCGTGCAGCTTCGCGGAAGTGGCGCAATTGCAGAAGCAAATCGATGAGAACGATCAGGCGCTGACGAATCTCGGTCTGAAAACCGAGGCGCTCGAACGGCATCTGGAGATGGTGTGCAGCGTGCTGTCGTCGCCGGATGCACATTTCCACGTGCAGAAAAAAAGGTTTCTGCTGGATCGGTTGAACGTCGTCGTCGACGCTGGGGACACCCGCCCGGCGGACGAACTGGAACTCCAGATGGCCCGTCTGCCGGCGAGTTCCGATGCGATGCGCGCCTTTGCGATGGTGCGCTTCAGGCGAGCCGATCTTCTGCCCGCGCGCGACATGCTGGCGGAAGCCCGCCGATTGCTGATTTGACGAAACGGCCTTTCGCACTCCGGGGAGGACATGGCGTGAGCATCATCGTAGATGAGAATGCGGTGGACACGACGCTCATTCGACTTGGCCGTCCGTTCTTCGACCGCGAAAACGCACTATGCTTTTCCGCCTACGCGTTCGGTTGGGGATATTGCGCCTTTTCGCTGGAGGCCGTCGTCGCCCACGAAGTGCTCGGCAGCATTGACGAGTCGCCCCGGCAGATCCTGCTGGCATTCGCTATCGGACAAGCCAGAGTCCGCAAGGCGGTGCGCCGGGCCGCACGGCAACACGGAGAGCGCATCAGGCTCACGCCGGACGATTTTTCGTGAAGCGCGAACGTCGCGTCGTTGGTTCAGGAGAGCGCGTGTTCTCGCCTCAATCGCTCCGGTGCGAGTTGATGTCGGCCGGGCCGGTGGGGTTGCCTTGCGCCGCCGACCCGTTCGGCTGCTCTATCCACGCCAGAAGCAGATGATAAGTGACGGCCAGGATGACCGGACCGATGAAAAGGCCGACGGCTCCTATTGCGATCAAACCACCCAGCACGCCCGAGAGGATGAGCACCATCGGCAGCGCAACCGCCCGGCGGATGAGTATCGGCCGCAGGACGTTGTCGAGCGCCGAGACGCCGATGGCCCAGACCAGCAGCACGCTGGCCGTCAATCGCGCATCATGCATGAATAGCCAGATCACGCAGCCGAGCATCGGCACTAGTGGTCCCAATTGCACGAGGCACATGAAGAGCATCAATGCGCTGAGCACGCCTGCGAACGGAATGCCCGCGGCCCAGACGCCGGCCGCGCCGAGCGACGCCTGGACCAGTGCCGTTACCACCACACCGAGTGCGATCGCGCGGATCGACTGACCCGTCAGGTGCACGATGTTGGCGCCGTTGCCCGGCGCCACGCGCAAGGCCAAGGCGGTCACGAGGCCGACCGCGCCCTCGCCGTGTCCGTAGAGCAGTCCGCACACGATCAGCATCAGTATCAGATGCACGGCAAACGAGCCGACGAGACCCATCTGCACCAGAAGCCATTTCGCGACCACGGCGGCATAGGGTTCCACCTTGGCGAGAATGCCCCCTGGGCCCGCGTCGGACAGTTTCTGCCACTCGCCGGTTGCATGGTCCATCAACGGCACGCTGCGCAGCCAGCCCGGGGGCGATGGAAGCGCATAGTCAGGCAGCCGTTCGACGAAGTTCATGATGTCGGCCGTATGGTCGGCAAGCGTGGACACCGCGGCGTAGGTCGGGATGCATATCACCACGATTTCCAGCCACAGCATGACGGTGACGGCGAGCCAGCGCCGTCCGCCGAGCCGCCGCTGGATTGCGAGCATGAGCGGCCATGTCGTGACGACGATCGTGCTGCCCCAGATCAGCGCGGGCACGAACGGATGCACGATGTAGAGGCTGCCGCCGATGAGCAGGACAAGTGCGGCGACAGCCAGCACGATCCGGGCAAGATCGCCAGTGGGGCGAACTGCCTGGCGCTGCGGCTCCGGACTCGGGATGGGGTGGGCGATATCGTCCATCGTCTGTGCGGCTCCGGTCGAACTGCGCAACCAGCTCATGCGCATGGGCTTCGCCGAAACGGGTGTGCCGACCGCGAGGCCAGTCTGGAGGGCCGCGCAACTCGATCGAACGCAACCACCGAAGAAGAACCGGGCGAGCGGCACTCAACCGGCCCATGTGCCGCCGCGGGCGATGTGGTGCCGTGCGATCCGCACGGCACCTGCGCGGTTATTTGGCTTTGGGTTCGACGGAAACTGCGATGGCCTCGGTGTAGACGACTTCTAAATGATCCCCTTTCTTGATCAGCTTGAGCTGCTCGGGATCCTGCACGATAAGGTCCAGCGAATTGCCCTGCGGACCTTTCAACGTCACCGCGCCGGTCTGATGATTGACGGCGGTGACAGCGGCCATGACGGTCACTTCCCTGCTAGCCGTGCCGCCAGGTTTGGCGCCCATCGGCGCGCGCTCCAGAGTCTGATTTTCGTTGGCGGCAAGCGGCGCGCCACCCTTTTTGAGCGTGAGGGTCATGGCCTGCGAGTACTCCGCCGTGACCACGTCGCCGACCTTGAGCTGATCGAAGTTGCGTGCTTCCTCACCCACCACGACTTGCACGACCTTTCCCTTGGCGTCCTTTAGCCAGACGGTTCGCGTGGCCGGTTCGATACCGACGACAGTCGAGGTCGTCTTGACCGTGCCTGTCACGGATACTTTGCCGGGTGCGCTGTTGACCGCCACTTGCGGCTCCGTCTGCGCGTAGCCCGCGGTCGCCAGAGACACGAGCGTCGCCGCGATGATGAGTTTGCTGTTTCTCATGCTTCTCTCCTTGAACGCCTGTGCGCACGTTGTTTCGCGGCCAGGCTGGCCGCCGGTCTTTCATTACGGAAGTGCATTGCCACGCTTACACCCTAAGGTTCATTTGATCGTGTAGCCGCGACCTTCCATGCACGCGGCATAGGCACGATTGAACGTGTCCATTGCGCCCTGCGTCTGTTGCTGCGACGATGCCGTAGCCGCGCGCCGGTTCTGCCGCGCGCGCGACCCGCCGACCACCGTACCCGCCGTGGCTCCAACGGCCGCGCCTTTTCCCGCGTCACCCGCTATCGCTCCGACGACCGCTCCTCCGGCCGCGCCGCGCGCCGCGCCCTGAACACGCTCGCCGCCGCCCACCGCGGGTCCGGAAGGCGGCGGCGGAGCATTGGCCACCGCGGCGGGGTCCACGCCGGTATTGCTCTTGGCCCACGAATAACATGCGCCTTCATCCTGCTGCTGCTTTTGCTGGCTTTGTCCTTTCGCGGGGTAGGCAATGGGTCTGCTTTGCGCAATACCATCGAGTGACATCGAGCCTGCCAGGGCGGCGAGAAGGACGTACTTTGTCAATGTAGTCACGGCGACTCCTTGCATGAGCCCACGCCAATGCGGACCGCCGGCTGCCTGTTCGGGCGGGCTTGTAGTTGAAACCGGCACCGGTCGTCGCGATCCTGCCAGGATCGGGCGCCGGGCGGTGTGCGTGCAGTAGTGGCAGTTTCGCTTCCATCATTGCGCCCAGCCGTGCAGTGCGCAATCGGACCAAGGTCGTATTTGCAATACGGCACATCCTCGGTCCAAACTGTATCTGTACGGCAGGTTTGCGTGTCGATTTATTGCTTCGGATAACTGTCTTTCAAAGATCGCAACCCGAGTCGCATGGTGAAGAGTGAGGGGACGCCTCAATGGACCGCGTTACGCGTGCTTCTGAACGGATCATCCCGACTGAGCCGGCGCTCGACGGGTGCGGGCGAAAGCCTGGCTTTGAGAAGTCAAGGCCTGCCCGCGTTGCGATCCGCGCGCTCGTTGCCGCCATGCTGACGGTTTGCGCGACGTCATCCATCACGCTCTCGTTTGCGCAGGCTCCCGCCGCGGACAGCGGCGCGGCGGTCGCCATTCCTGCCGCGACCCTCGACCAACTCGTCGGGCCCATTGCGCTATATCCGGACGATCTTATCGCCATTATTCTTCCCGCTGCGACTTACCCGGTGGAAATCGTGCAGGCAGATCGCTTCCTCGATCAGCGCAAGAGTGACAAGTCGCTCAAAGTCAACGAGAGCTGGCACGATCCCGTGAAGGCCTTGCTGAATTACCCCGACATCGTCAAAAGGATGAGTACCGAGCTCGACTGGACCAGCAGTCTCGGCGAAGCCGTGGTCACCGATCAGGGCGCGGTGCTCGAGGCCGTTCAGCGCTTCCGGCGTAAAACGCAGGCGGCGGGTCAACTCAAATCCGATGACAAGCAGGTCGTGGTGGTGGAAAAAGAGGTGATCAAGATCGCCCCGGCCGATCCGCAGGTGATTTATGTGCCGCAGTACAACCCGACGACCGTCGTGGTCGCCGGCGCACCTCCGACCTATGGCTACCTGCCTGCGCCTTATCCGGCCTACTACTATCCCTACGCGCCGGGCGCGGCGCTCGCGACGGGCCTGATCTGGGGGGCGGCGATGGGCGCGGCCTGGAGCGGCAACCACTACGAAGCGCATTACGGCGGCGGCGGCAATAACAACATCAACGTCAACCGGGAAAGGAACGTCGAGCGAGGCGACAGGGAAAGGAACGTCGAGCGAGGCAATATCAACACGGGCGATGTCAACCGTACGCGAAACCAGGGAGGGCAGTCGAGCGCGTGGCGATCCGAAAAGAAGCCCGGCCAGGTCAGCGGCACGACAGGCCGCACCGGCGGCATGCAACGGGTCGGCGACGCCCCGGCTCGCGGCACCGCGGGGGGCGGCAACCAGGCTGCAGGCGGACGGCAGCAAGCGGCTCAACGCCCCGCTACGCCGGCCACGAGGGACCAGGGCGCTCAGCGCTCCGCATCGCCGGCCACAAGGGACCAGGGCGCGCGGGCCTCGCAGGGACGCGGGGGCGATGCGTTTAGCGGCTACGGGTCGGCGCGCGACGCGCAGGCGAACAGTTCGAGAGGCGCGGCGAGTCGTCAGTCCATGTCCCAGACACGCAGCCCGTCTCCCCGGGCTTCCGCCCCCACCGGCGGCGGATTTTCATCGGGTGGCGGACGCGGCGGCGGCGGCGGCGGGGTTTCCCGTGGCGGCGGCGGTGGCGGTCGCGGTGGCGGTGGCGGTGGCGGACGGCGATAGGGGGATGACAATGACTGACCGGAGCACGACCGGCAAGAACCCACGCGCGCACTCGCGGCCCCGACTCGCTTCATGGTGCGGGTTGTGCGCCCTGGTCCTCGCGCTGCTGGTTCCGTTCGGGGCCCTCGCCGCAGGGCAACGGACGTTCGCCACGCCGGAGGAGGCGGTCACCGCTTTGTCCCAGGCGTTGAAGGCCGGCGATGAAGCGACGCTGGTCGCCATTTTCGGCGAGGCGCACAAGAGCCTCGTGGTTTCGCCGGATCAGGCGGAGAACGAGGCGAATTGGGCCAAGGCGAGCGCGGAACTGGATGCCTTTCACGTCCTCGATGAAGCGGGCCCGGACCGCCGGATTCTGCTGGTCGGCGACGAGGCGTGGCCTATGCCTATCCCCATCGTGAAGGAGAACGGCAGCTGGCGGTTCGCCACGGAAATCGGCGAGGTTGAAATGCTGAATCGTCGGATCGGCGCCAACGAACGCGAGGCACTCAACGTGCTGCGCGCCTATCTCGACGCTCAGCGGGAATACGCGTCACGCGATCGAAACGGCGATGGCCTGCTGGAATACGCGCAAAAGCTTGCCAGTACGCCGGGCAAGCATGATGGTCTCTACTGGCACACGGATGAGAGCAGCGGTGAAGAAGCCAGTCCGTTTGGTCCGCTGATCGCCGTCAGCTCGGAGTATCTGAAGGGCCACAAGGCGGGCGACCCTTACCGGGGCTATCACTTCCGTATTTTGACGAGGCAAGGCAAGGACGCCCCAGGCGGCGCCTTCAGCTACATCATTAACGGGCATATGGTCGCCGGGTTCGCGATGGTCGCCTATCCAGCCATATATGGCACGAGCGGCGTGATGACTTTCGTAGTCAATAACAACGGCGTCATCTACCAGAAGAATCGCGGCGCAAATGCACCGCCGGTCACCGAGTTCAACCCGGATCACACATGGCAGCGTGTTAAGGATCCGTTCTGAGCCGATCGCCTATTGCGGGCTGCGGGCTGCGGCCTGCGCTTGCGGCGCACGCGGGTGCGCAAGCACCCAGGACCAAGGTCCGATGTGGATCGCGCGAGCTATCGACTACGCTTGAAAAGTGGAACGGGCCGCTCGCGCAGCGCCATGCACTGGATCATCGAACCGGGCGCGCCCGTGTTTCTATCGAGTCTGCTTCCGTACGCGAGGCGCTACGTTGACCAACGAATCCAGCGTCACCGATCCGGTGGCCGCCGACCTCGCCGTGCGCGGGTGGCGCAGCGCGTTTCCCCCCTTACAGTGGCTGCGAGTCTATAAGCCCCGATGGCTCTTGAACGACGCGATAGCGGGTACGACGCTCGCGGCCTACGGGATCCCGGTCTCGCTCGCGTACGCATCGCTTGCCGGGTTGCCGCCGCAATACGGCATCTACGGTTATCTCGTCGGTGGACTGTTCTACGCCCTGTTCGGCTCGTCGCGCCAGCTTGCGATCGGTCCGACTTCGGCGATCTCGATGCTGGTCGGCGTCACCGTAGCGGCGATGGCCGCCGGCGATCCCGCGCGCTGGGCCTCGATAGCGGCGCTCACGGCCGTGCTGATCGCCGGCATGTGTGTCGTGGCCTGGCTGCTGCGCCTGAGTTCGCTGGTCAATTTCATCAGCGAGACGATATTGCTCGGTTTCAAGGCGGGCGCCGCGCTGACTATCGCGATGACCCAACTGCCGAAACTCTTCGGGGTCAAGGGCGGCGGGGAGTTTTTCTTCGAACGGATTGCGGTGCTCGGCGGCCAGCTTGCGCAGACCAATCTGGCCGTGCTCGCCTTCGGTCTGGTCTGCATTGCCTTGCTGCTGCTCGGCGAGAAATTTCTGCCGGGGCGTCCCGTTGCGCTCGTCGTCGTGGTTGCTTCGATCGTCGTGTTGTCCGTCACACCGCTGGCCGGTTTGGGATTCAAGCTCGTGGGCGCGCTGCCGCGAGGATTGCCCGAATTCCACCTGCCAGGACTGCGGGTACGCGATGTCGATGGCGTCGTCCCGCTCGCCTTTGCGTGCCTGTTGCTGGCGTATGTCGAGAGCGTGTCGGCGGCGCGCGCACTTGCTCAGGCAAACGGGTACGAGATCGACGCGCGTCAGGAACTGCTCGGTCTCGGCGCCGCGAATCTGGCTGCGGGTTTGTTCCAGGCGTACCCGGTCGCAGGTGGCCTGTCGCAATCGTCGGTGAACGACAAAGCCGGCGCGAAGACCCCGCTTGCACTCGTATTCGCGTCGATTGCCATCTGCCTGAGTCTGATGTTCCTGACGGGTTTGCTCGCCAATTTGCCCAATGTCGTACTGGCGGCCATTGTGCTGGTGGCCGTGAAAGGGCTGGTCAATGTTGGTGAGTTGCGGCATGTCTGGCGGGTAAGCCGCTTTGAATTCGCCATCTCCATGGTCGCGTTTGCGGCGGTGCTGATGTTGGGCATTCTGCAGGGGGTGATTGTCGCGGTCCTGGTTTCGATGCTCCTGATCATCCTGCGTGCCGCGCATCCTCATGTGGCGATTCTTGCGCGTATTCCCGGCACGCGCATTTTTTCGGACATCGAGCGGCACGCCGAGAACGAGACGATTCCACATGTGCTGGCAGTGCGCGTCGAGGCATCGCTGCTTTACTTCAATGTCGAGCACGTGCGCGAGACGATCTTGTGGAAGATCCGCTCGGCGTCCGAGCCAGTCGGATTGCTGATCTGCGACCTGTCCGCGTCGCCGGTTGTCGACCTGGCGGGCGCGCGGATGCTGAACGCGTTGCACGAAGCGCTTCAGGCCTGCGGCACGGCGATGAAAGTGGTGGCCGCACACGCGGACGTGCGGGACATGCTGCGCGCCGAAGGTCTCGAAGATCGTTTGGGCCACATCGGCCGGCGCGACTCGGTGGCCGACGTGGTCGACGAATTCCAGTCGCATCGGGGCGCCGCCGATGGCCCGGATGTGGCGCCCCGGGCCACGACATAGCATGTGGCCGAACCCGTTATCGATGGAGATGATCTATGCGAGCCCAATCCCATATGACCGTACACCTGCTGCCGCGCTGCATCGTGGGCGCTGCGCTGCTGGTCTGTGCGACATTCGGCCAGGCGACGAACCTGAATTTCCTCAAGGACACGCCGATTAGCTACATGAAGGACGCCGACCGTAAGGCACTCAACCAAGCGGCACAAGTGGCGCTCGAAACCAAGAAAGACGGCGAATCGCTGGAATGGAGCAATGCGGGCACCGGCAACTCCGTTTCGATCACAGGCACGGTGACGCCGCAGACCACCACGAAGGAGGGCGATAGAACCTGCCGGACCGCGACACTCGTCGCGATGGCCAAAGGCCAGATGCAAAGCTGGACGCCGAAGGTCTGCAAACAGGGCAGCGGACCCTGGAAAATCATCAAGCAATGAGTGCTCGTGCGAGCCGCCTCGCGGCGGTTTGATCGCATCGGCGTGCCTTGTCGACGGCGAAGTACGGCATTGAGCTGTCTACTGCCGGAACGCCGTAGCGGCTTCCTTGATTGCGCCCATACGTCCGCCTCGGTCTGCAAGCTCTGACCGGGTTGGGGTTCCTCGTGCGACCAAAGTCGTATTGTCCGTGCCGGTGAGAAGAAGCATTGTAGTAACGGCGAGAGGCCGATTCGAGAGATAGGCAAATTTCTCACTGGAGCTCGCCGGCCATGATTCATTGACAACGCACCCATTCGCACATGTGTGTCAGAAGGGTGAACCGCAGACGAGGGCTACGATGGCATGGCATGGCTAACTGGAACATTGCAACACTATCCCGAGATAGCGATATTCCTGTCACTCGCCATCGGCTACTGGGTCGGCGCAAAGAGCTTCAAAGGCTTCAGTCTGGGCGCCGTCACGGCAACGTTGTTGGCTGCCATTGCGATTGGGCAGCTTCATATCACCGTATCGCCGAACGTCAAGTCGGTGTTCTTCCTGATGTTCCTGTTTGCCGTCGGCTACGGGGTCGGGCCGCAGTTCGTGCGCGGCATCGCAAAGGATGGCTTGCCGCAGGCACTCTTTGCGGTCGTGCAGTGCGTGCTGTCTCTAGCCGCCGCGGTCGTTGCTGCGAAAGTGGCGGGTTACGACCTGGGTTCCGCGGCCGGACTCTTTGCCGGATCGCAGACGATCTCGGCATCGATGGGGTTGGCGACGGATGCCATCAACCGGCTGGGGTTGCCGCCCGATCAGACCAAAGTCATGCTCGACGCGATGCCGACCGCCTACGCCATCTCGTACATTTTCGGCACGATCGGTTCCGCGGTAATTCTCGCGACCCTCGGGCCGAAGCTGCTGCGCATCGACCTCGTCGCGGCATGCAAGGAATACGAGGCGAGTCTCGGTGGAACCAAAGAACTGGGCGGGGCTGGCCAGGCCTGGCACCGGTACGAGTTGCGTGCTTTTCGCGTCGTGCCGGACAGCGTGGTGTGCGGCAAAACGGTCAGCCAGGTTGAAGCGCTCCAGCCTGAAAATACGCGCTTGTTCATCGAACGCGTGAGGCGCGGGAGCACGGTCCAGGAAGCGACCCTCGATCTGGTTCTCCAGGCTGACGATGTCGTCGCGATAGCGGGTCCCCGTGACCAGCTGGTCTCTGTGCTCGGGGGCCGCGACGCGACTGGGCCGGACACTGACGATCAGACCGTCGCGGTGCGCGGAGCGCGCGCAGTGGAAGTGGACGATCCCGAACTGCTGGCAGTACCGGCCGAGGGCGTGGACGTCTACATCACCAGCAAGGCGGTGGATGGCAAGACGTTGCAGGAGCTTGCAGGCTTGCCGCTAGCGCGGGGCGTCTATCTCCGGAAGATCAAGCGGGGACCCACCGAAACACAGATTCCCGTGCTGCCCAGCACCAGGCTGCATCGCGGCGACACGATAACGATCGTCGGACGGACTCAGGACACGAGTGCCGCCGCGAAAGCTCTCGGCGTGCTGGACCGGCCGACCAACATGACGGACGTGGCTTTCGTGGCCCTCGCGATCACCGTCGGCGCGCTGGTGGGTGCGATCGTCATCAATGTCGCGGGCATTCCTATCACGCTGTCGACAGCGGGCGGGGCACTGATCGCCGGTCTCGTGTTCGGCTGGCTGCGTGCGATCCACCCAACCTTCGGGCGGATTCCGGAACCGACCGTGTGGTTCATGAACTCTGTCGGTCTGAATGTGTTCATCGCCGTGATCGGTCTAACGGCAGGGCCGGGATTTGTCACCGGGCTGCAGAACCTCGGTCTCGGTCTGTTCCTGTGGGGGGTCATGGCCACCTCTGTTCCTCTGATTCTCGGCATGTTTGTCGCGCGCTACGTCTTTCATTTTCATCCGGCCATCCTGCTCGGCGTGTGTGCCGGTGCAAGAACCACGACCGCGGCGCTGGGGATGATCTGTGACGCAGCGAAAAGCCAGATCCCGGGACTGGGCTACACCGTCACCTACGCGGTGGGCAATACCCTCCTGACGATCTGGGGGATGGTGATCGTGATGATTCTGTCTTGAGCCGGAGAGGGCGTCGCGAGGGCGACACCGGTCCGGCAAACTTCGTTCTGGAGAGCGCAAATGAGCAAGCGGGAAAAGCAGGATACCGAGAAGGCGGCGAGGCTGGCCGCACTCAGTCCGTTTGAACTGAAGGACGAATTGATCAAGGCGGCGGGCGGCGGCGCGGTCGAGCGAGCCGCGAACCTTGCGATGCTCAACGCCGGGCGCGGCAATCCGAATTTTCTCGCGACGACCCCGCGCCACGGCTTCTGGCAACTCGGCCTCTTTGCGATGCGCGAAGCGGAGCGGTCGTTTGCGTACATGCCGGAGGGGCTCGGCGGCTTTCCGAGGCGCGACGGACTCGTCGAGCGGTTCGAACTGTTCCTGCGCGGCAACAAGGGCGTGCCCGGCATCGACTTCCTTGCGAGTGCCGTGTCGTACGTTCGCGATCAACTCGGGCTGTCCGACGGCGACTTCCTGTACGAGATGTGCGAAGGCATTCTCGCGTCGAACTATCCGGTGCCCGACCGGATGCTGAGGCTGTCGGAGGTCATCGTCGGCCAGTATCTGCGCCGGGAGATGATCGGCGACCATCCGTTCATCGGCGAGTTCGATATCTTCGCGGTGGAAGGCGGCACGGCCGCGATGACCTACATCTTCAACACGATGCGCGAGAACCGGCTGATCAAGGCGGGCGACGCGATCGCGCTCGGTATGCCGATCTTTACGCCATACATCGAGATTCCGCATCTGAACGACTATCAACTGAAGGTCGTCGAGGTCAATGCGGACGTGGAAAAGAACTGGCAATACTCGAACAAGGAACTCGACAAACTGCGCGACCCGAAGGTGAAGGCGTTCTTCCTCGTGAATCCGAGCAACCCGCCGTCGGTGCGGATCAGCGATGAAAGCCTTCAGTACATTGCCGACATCGTCAAGGAACGGCCCGACCTGATCCTGCTGACTGACGACGTGTACGGCACCTTCGCCGACGGCTTCGTCTCGCTGTTCGCGCTCGCGCCGAAGAACACTATCCTGGTGTATTCGTACTCCAAGTATTTCGGCGCGACCGGCTGGCGTCTCGGCGCAATCGCCACCCATCGCGACAACGTGCTCGACAAGCTGATCGCCGAACTGCCCGGGGACGCCAGGAAGGAACTACACAAGCGTTACGAGTCGATCACGACCGAGCCGGACAAGCTCAAGTTCATCGACCGCCTGGTGGCCGACAGCCGCACCGTTGCGCTGAATCACACGGCGGGCCTGTCGACTCCACAGCAGGTGCAGATGGTGCTGTTCTCCCTGTTCTCGCTGATGGACACGCCGGACGCGTACAAGAACGCGCTGAAGCGCCTGATCCGCAGCCGCAAGCGTGCGCTTTACGAAGAGATCGGCATTTCATTCGACGACGACGACACGAATCAGGTCGACTACTACACGATTCTCGACCTGGAGTTTCTCGGCGAACGTGCGTACGGACGCGAATTTGTCGAGTGGCTCATGAAGAATACCGAGCCGTCGGAACTGCTCTTCAGACTGGCCCGGGAAGCGCGCGTGGTGCTGCTGCCGGGGCGGGGCTTCGGCACGCCGCATCCGTCCGGCCGCGTGTCGCTTGCGAACCTGAACGAGTCCGACTATCGGAAGATAGGCCACGCCATTCGAACGCTGCTTGCCGATTATGTCGAGCGCTACAACGCCGCAACCGGCAACAAGCTCGACAAGAACAGGGTGCTGTAGATCCCGGCCCCGGACAAACCGGTGATCCCGCCGGTTGCGGCGGCCTTCGCATCCAACCTTTCTCCAGCGAGGAGTACCAGATGACTACGGACAGCGAAAAGATCACACCCTACGACGAGTTCAACTATCCGATTCCAGAGAACGAATTTCCGAAAGACGGGATGTCCGCGCGCGCGGCGGCCGCGGTCGTCATCAGCGCCGAGTGGACCGACGCGAACCCGATGCTGAACATGTCGTCGTTCGTCACCACCTGGGCCGAGCCGGAGGCTGCGGAGACGGCCAAGCGCAACATATTCAAGAACTACATCGACCATGACATGTATCCGCAGGTGTTCGCGATGGAAACGCGGATGGTCAGGTGGCTGCATCAGCTATGGAATGGCCCCAAAGGCGTGGAGCCGTATGGTACGGCGACGGTGGGCTCGTCCGAGGCGTGCATGCTCGGCGGCCTCGCGCACAAGTGGAACTGGCGCAAGAGAAGGGAAGCAGAAGGAAAAGACGCGAGTAAGCCGAATATGGTCACCGGTGGGAATGTGCAGATCGTGTGGAAAAAGTTTTTTCGCTATTTCGATGTCGAACCGCGCATCGTGCCGCTGAGTCCCGGCAACTACCGCCTGACGGCGGAAGAGCTCGGGAAGTACGTCGACGAAAATACTATTGCGGTAGTCGCCATCGCGGGACAAACATTCACCGGCGAGGATGACGATATCCAGGGCATCCATGACTGGCTCGACGACTATGAGAAGCGCACCGGTGTGTCGATTCCGATGCATATCGATGGCGCGTCGGGAGGATTCGTCAATCCGTTCCTTTACCCCGACTACGAATGGGACTTCCGGCTGCCGCGCGTGCAGTCCATCAATGCGTCGGGACACAAGTATGGCCTTGTACCCCCTGGCCTCGGCTGGATCATTTTCCGCGAGCGCAAGGTATTTAATGAGGAGCTGGTTTTCTACGTCAATTACCTAGGTGGCGAAATGCCGACCGCGACGTTGAATTTCAGCCGCAACGCCTTTCAGGTAGCGGTGCAGTACTACATGTTCCTTCGCCAGGGATTCGAAGGCTACAGAAGGGTCATGCAGCACACGTTGGACAATGCGATCGCCTTGCGCGAAATTCTCGTGAACAGCGGCTACTTCACGGTCATGAACGAAGCGCAGCGGATACCCGTGGTAGCGGTGACGCTCGACAAGAAGGTAAAGAACTTCAACGAATTCGATGTCTCGAACAAGGTACGGGAAAAAGGCTGGGTGCTCGCGGCATACACGATGCCGCCCAATGCCGAGGAGATAACAAGCCTGCGGGTCGTGGTGCGGCCGCATATCAATAGGAATGTGGCGGGACTGCTCGCTGAAGACATCGTCAATGCCTGTAAATTCCTCGAGAAAAATGGCGGAAACGCGAAGCCTCCCGCGCTGCACGCGCATGCCGCGGAAAAGACGACGCAGACTAAATGCTGAGGACGCCAAGCGGGAACTGCCGCGAATCGCGAGGGCTTTTGCACAGAGCCGGGATCGGGACGATGCCGATCACTGTCCATTGTCGTCGGGATCGCGGGTTCAGTTTGTCTCGGGGCGTTCCGCGTTGGTGATCGGCACGCAGTGTCGGGTCCCGCGTGACATAGGACCAAGGTCCAATACCTGCCGGCGGGCATCGGGCCTAATCTTAACTCGATGTATTTTTGTTCGGCGATTCCACGGCGGTGTCAATCGGTCTGTTGAGGGCGATGGTCCATTCATGCCGGTTCGACATTAACTTTGATCCTGAGCCCACTTCGTTCGATCTTCGATCACCAGCGTCAATTCGTTGCTTTCGATGAATGTAGACAAGCATTCTCAGGCGCGTCAGATCCGAACTTGTCGCACTTCAACCGAGGAGAGTCTCATGAACCGTCGTACCTTCTTTTCGCTAACGGCGATCGCACTGGCCAGTTCGTTGGCTGCATGCAACACACCTCCCAGCGCGAATGAGGCGGCCAGCAAGCGCCAGCAGACAGATGCCGGCGTCGACGGTGCCCTCAAGAAGCTGTTTGCTGCGACGCCGGGCGCGCAGGCGCAGGCCGACAAGGCCAAGGCCATTCTCGTCTTTCCGTCGGTGATCGCAGCAGGCCTGGTCGTCGGCGGCGAATATGGCGAAGGTGCGCTCCGTCAGGGGGGAACGTCCATCGGTTATTACAAGACCAGTACCGCCTCGTTCGGGTTGCAGATTGGCGCCCAGTCCAAGGCAGTGTTTCTGATGTTCATGACCCAGGACGCGCTCGATAAATTCCGGACGAACGACAAGGGCTGGACCGCGGGCGTGGATGGTTCGGTAGCGGTGGCGAAGCAGGGCGCCAATGGCCAGCTCGACACCGCGACGACGGGTGCGCCGATCGTCGGTTTCGTGCTGACGAACTCCGGCCTGATGGCCAATCTTAGTTTCGAAGGCACCAAGATCAGCAAGCTCGACATCTGACACCGGCGCCGCACCGCAACTCAAGTCTATCGAGGCCTGATTCCAGCACGTGCGCAGCCGTCCTGCCGGGAGACAAGTTATGCTGCTGACACCGATTACCCAACGGACGTTGTCCAGAGAACTGCTCGACGTACTGATCCGTGCAGGCCTCGTTGCTGTTCTGGCCATTTTCTGTTTCCGGATATTCGCCCCGTTCCTGAACCTCATGGTCTGGGCCGTGATCCTCGCGATCACGCTGTATCCGCTTCACGTCAGACTTCGGCGTAGGCTCGCCAACAAGGATAGCCTGGCCGCCACGCTGATCATCCTCGTCGCGTTTGGCGTCATCCTCGTGCCGACCTACCTGCTGGGGGGCGCGGTGGCCGAATCGGTCGACAACGCGATGACCATTTTCAAAAGCGGCAGCTTCAGCATTCCACCTCCCGCCGACTCGGTGGCCAGCTGGCCGCTGATTGGCCAGCGCGTGTACGACTTCTGGCAGCAGGCTTCCGTCGACCTCACGGGTCTTGTGCTGAAGTTCGCTCCACAGCTCAAGGATGCCGGTCTCGTGCTGCTTGGAACGGTTACCGGTCTCGGTGCCGGGCTGCTGCTATTCTTCGCCGCGCTGATTGTGGCTGGCATCCTGATGGCGTACGGCGAGAAAGGCCACACCAGCGCGGTGCAGATTGCCTCACGCATCTCCGGCCCTGAGAACGGCCCGCAGATCACCGACCTATGCACGGCCACCATTCGCGCGGTCGCCCAGGGCGTGGTCGGGATCGCCTTCATCCAGATGCTGCTGATCGGTATCGGGTTCGTGGTCATGGGGGTTCCCGGTGCGGGGCTGCTTGCGCTCGCGGTGCTGCTCATCGGCATCATGCAGTTGCCAGCCACGCTGATCACGGTGCCCGTGATCATCTTCGTTATTGCCACCCAAGGTGTGAGCGCAATGACGATCATTTTCTCGGTGTATGTGTTCGTGGCGGGGCTTGCCGATAACGTGCTCAAGCCATTGCTGCTCGGCCGCGGCGTCGCTGTTCCGATGCCTGTGGTGCTGATCGGCGCGCTCGGGGGGATGGTCACAGGTGGTGTCATTGGTCTGTTCATCGGTCCCGTGGTGCTTTCAGTCGGTTACCAGCTCTTCTGGCGGTGGGTCAAAGACCAGGCAAAGCCCGAGCGGCTAAAAAAAGAAGAACAACAGACCTGAGAGTGCCGGGGCCAATCCGTGTCCGCCGTGGCCCAGAACGCTCGCACACACTGGCTGCTGATCGCGGCCGGTTGTCTGAGCGGATGCATGCGTGTCGGCCCGGACTTTCAACCGCAGCATGAGGCATGGAGCGAGCACTGGAGCAGTGCGTCGATCGAGCAGGTCACACAGCAGGCAACCCAGCCGGACATCCGGCAATGGTGGCGGATATTCGCGGACCAGAACCTCGAGAGTCTGATCGCGCAGGCCGATGCAAACAACGGCGATGTGAAGCTTGCCGGCCTGCGCGTGCTCGAGGCGCGCGCCCAACTGGGCATCGCGGTCGCGGGCCGCTATCCGCAGGTGCAACAGGCCAATGCCGACGTCCTGGCCTCGGCGCGCAAACGCTCGGATGGATTCAATCCGCACTCAGGCGGCTACTGGCAGTACGCGGCGGGTTTCAGCGTCGGCTGGGAGCTGGATTTCTGGGGGCGCTTCAGCCGCGCAATCGAATCTGCCAATGCCGGGTTTTTCGCGGCGCAAGCCAGTCGGGATGGCGCGTTGGTGCTGCTGCACGCACAGGTCGCCGATACGTATTTCACGCTACGCACGGCCGAAGCGCGCCTGCGCATTGCGCGCGAGAACGCCCAGTTGCAAAAGCGCAGCTACGAGATTGCGCAAAAGCTCTTCAAAAGCGGGGAGACCGATGAACTCGATCTCCAGCAGGCGAAGACGCAGTATCTCAGCACGCTGAGCAGCATCCCCGACTTCGAAAGCCAGATCGTGCTCGCGCATCACGCGTTATCCGTGCTGCTTGGACGGCCGCCTGGCCCGTTGCCGGAACTGAATGTGCAAGCGGGCAAAGGGGGAGTATTGCCGATCGTGGATCGGGCCGTACTGCAGGATGTCCCGGCAGATCTCTTACTGCGCCGCCCGGATGTACGCGCGGCCGAATTGCAGATGGCCGCGCAGTCCGCGCTCATCGGCGTGGCCGAGGCCGATTTCTACCCGTCCGTGTCGTTGCTCGGCTCGCTGGTCTGGAGCGCCAGTTCGCTCACTGGCGCACCGAGTACGCTGGCGCTGGCCGTCGGCCCGAGCGTTACGTGGAACCTGTTCGATCACGGCAAGATAAGCAACAACGTGCGCGTGCAGGACGCCCGGCTGCAGGAGCTGACGGTCGCCTACCAGAACACCGTGCGCGAAGCGGCCCGCGAGGCCGACGACGCCGCCACGGCAATCATCGCCGCGTGGCAGCGCGACACCATCCTGAACGACGCGCAAGGCGCTGCGCAGCGCTCGCTCAAGCTCGCGAATACGATCTACCGGGAAGGGTACTCGGACTTCCAGCGGGTCCTCGACGCGCAGCGCGCCCTGTTCGCCCAACAGGATGCGTACATCGTCAACCGCGGCAACGCGGTGGGCGGTCTGATTGCGCTCTACAAGGCGCTCGGTGGAGGCTGGTACTCGGAACAGCCGCTCGTCGATCCCGCGACACGCGAGCAGATGCAGCAGCGCACCGACTGGGGTGACCTGCTGAACGAGTCGAATGCCGCATCCGCCGCCTCGCCAGGAGGTTCGTCCCGATGAGCGACAAGCCCGAGCCCACCGCCGTCACGCCGCCGAAGCCGCCGGCGGCTGCCGCTGACCCGTCGGGCAAGGCGGTGAAGTGGGTCGTCTGTGTGATCGTGGTCAGCCTGATCTGGTATCTGTTCGCCGATCGCTTCACCCCTTATACGCAACAGGCGCGCGTTCAGGCTTACGTCGTATCCGTCGCCGCGGAAGCATCGGGGCGAGTGACCCGCGTCCTCGTGCATAACAATCAGGAAGTCAAAGCGGGCGACGTGCTCTTCGAGGTTGATAGCGTGCCATACCGGATCGCCGTCGATCGCGCGCGGGCCGACCTCGAGTCGACGCGCCGGCAGGTCGGTGCGAGCACGGCAGGGATCGATTCGGCGCTTGCATCGTTGCGCGCGGCGCTCGCGAATGAAGTCAAGGCACGCCAGGACAGCGAGCGGCTCGAAAGGCTGTATCGCGAGGATGAGGGCACCGTCTCGCTGCGGCGTCTCGAAGTGGCGCGAGCGACGCACGAGCAGGCCCAGAGCCAGGTTGCCGCAGCGCGTGCCGAAGTGGAGCGGGCGCGCGAGCAGCAGGGTGGCAATGAGGCGGAAAACGCCCAGTTGCGCAGCGCTGGCGCCGCCGTGGAAAAGGCCGAACTCGATCTTGCCAATACCCGGATCAGGGCGCGCTCCGGCGGCGTCATCACGGATCTGCGCACGGAGGTCGGCCAGTTCGCGGCGGCGGGCAATCCGGTCATGACGCTGATTGCAATCCGCGACGTGTGGGTCAGTGCGGATATGACCGAAAACAACCTGGGGCATCTGCGGCCCGGCACACCCGTGGCGATTGCGCTGGACGCGCTACCGGGCGAAGTTTTCGAGGGACGGCTTCGCAGTATCGGCTATGGCGTGAGCGTGGGGCAGAGCGCGCCGCCCGGCGGTCTGCCCACCGTACAGAACAGCCGCGACTGGCTGCGCCCCGCGCAACGCTTTCCGGTCATCGTCGAGTTCGAACCGGTTGAGAGGGCGCGCCTTCACAACGTTCGTGTCGGCGGACAGGCAGAAGTGATGGCGTTTCCGGATCCGGGTAATCCGCTCAATCCGCTGGGTCGCGTGTTTCTGCGCGTGATGAGCTGGGTCTCGTACCTTTACTGAATGGCTAACCCCTGCATCTATGGAACCCAGGCTTCAGCTTCTCGGCCGACGTACGCTACGCGTTGCCACAGGGACGGCACTTTGCCTGACCATCAGCTTCGCGCTGGACCTGTCGGTCCCCGTCATCGCGCCGGTGTTCGCCGTCTTTCTTCTGGCGACGCAAAACCGCCCATTGTCGTTCGGGGCTGGCGTCGCGTTCGCGCTGATCGTGGCTTTGACCACGGGCAGCGGCCTGCTGCTTGTGCCGTTGCTTCGCCATTACGCGTTCGCTGGTGTAATGCTTGTTGGCCTCATGCTCTTCCTCGCGTTTCGCTATGGTTTGCGCGGCGGGAATAATCTGGTCTCGACCTTTCTGGTGGCCGGTCTGACGATGATCTCCGCGGCCGGAACCGCCGACTTCCAGCTGGCCGTCACGGTTGTCGGCGCGCTGGTGAAGGGCCTCGTGCTGGCCGTGCTGGTGGCCGCGTTGACTCACATACTGTTTCCCGAGCCCGTGAGCACGGGGCCACAACCTGCCGCTCAGGTCATGCCCGACGGGCAGGCGGCGCGCATCGCGCTGCGCGCCGCACTCGTGGTGATGCCGGCGTATCTGTTCGCCATCGCTGATCCAGCGAGCTACATGCCGATCATCATGAAGTCCGTCAGTCTCGGCCGACAAAGCTGCACCACGACGGCCCGTAGCGCAGCACGCGATCTGATCGGCTCCACGTTGCTAGGTGGCTTGCTGGCGATCGTGTTCTGGTTTGCGCTCAGGCTCTTTGTCGGCCTGTGGATGTTCTACCTGTGGATGCTGCTGTTTGGCCTGGTGGTGGGACGCAAGCTCTATCGCATCAGCCCGACGCGTTACTCACCGGGTTTCTGGCTGAACAGCCTGGTCACCATGATCATTCTGCTGGGCCAATCGGTGCAGGACAGCGCGGCGGGAAAGGACGTCTATACGGCGTTTGCAGTCCGTATGGGACTCTTCGTGGCCGTCACGGTGTACGCCTGTCTGATGTTGGTGATTTTCGAGCGACGCCGCCCCGCGTGATGACGCTGCGCGCACCCGTGCCTCTGCCCAGCGCGCGGAATGGCGTCCCTGCGAACACAATCAAGGAGGTTGCGTGCAATGGGAAATGCGACAAACGACGCGGTCGTCCGCGTGCGAGCAAGTGAGATATTGCGGGAGTCGGGTAGAACGCTCTGGTATCTGCGTATGCTCCTTGCGAGCCTTCTGGTGCTGTTTCTGCTGCTGACATTCGCCATGTATTACATGGGGGGACCCGTGGAGACGGTGAAGCGAACGCCTTCGCCGATGGGGGAAACCATGTACTTCTGCGCAATCACGGCGCTGACCATCGGGTATGGCGACGTGGTCCCAACGTCGACGTTTGGCCGCATCGACGCAATACTGCTTGGGCTGACCGGCATGGTGTTCACCGGGCTGATCGTTGCGGCAGCCGTGCGGGGCGTGCAGGAGGCTGCGCACCGGGCTAGCGTTCGGGATTAGGCTGCCTGTGCGGGACTGGCTTAGCGGCTTTCAGGCACCGAGCCAAGCCGCGCTCCGGCAATTCTCAGGATCGTCTCGTTCAACTGCTTACGGGTCAATTCGCGCTGCGTGCGGGTGCCGACCTTGCGTTGCTTCGGCCTCGCGCTTCGTTAGCCCCGGGCGTCACCCTGGGCGCCGCGTCACGCCACGGGTCGGGCAGGGGTCATATTGTGTTGCGGATGCGCACTGAAACATCGTCGCGGGCGGGCCGGGCTCGCGTCGAGCGTACATTACAGAAAGCGATGCGCGTTCTGCTCTCTCGCGCAGAGGCTTTCGTAAGGGATCGCCATGACCGCATTTTTGTCGCGTGAATCCAGCGATGCCACGGTCGTCGTCGGACGGCCGGCGCGCGCTGTTTTACATGCAGGTGTGTGGCGCGCCATTGGGTGCGTCAGCTTATGGTCGGCCATGGCCTGCTTCCTCGTTCTGTTTTCGGCGGCCCTTAACCCGGCCGCGGCCGCCTTGCCCGCCGGGCTGCAGAACCTCATCAACAATGCGACGGGTGGGTCCGCGCCGCCAGCCTCGGCGGCGCAGGCCGCGTCGGCACCGTCGCCCGCCAATCAGGCCGAACTGGCGCGCTCGCTGGACAGCCTGATCGGCACGCTCGAGAGCGATTCACAACGCAAAGCGCTGGTCGCGCAGTTGAAGGGGCTGCGCGCAGGGACCGAACGTGCCGCACCCGCGGTGCCCGCTTCGTCCGCACAGGGCGGCAGCGATCTCCTCGGCGCGATCGCATCAGGCATTGCGTCCGTCGAGACGGATCTGAGCGAGGGCCGCACACCGTTGCACTACTGGGCGGCCCGTTCGAGCGCGGCGGCCAACGATCTTTGGACCATTATCAGAGGCGGCACCGGAGAGTCGTTCGGCCACGTCCTGCTTGGCATGATCGCGACGCTTGCGGGCTGGGGCGCGTGCGCTGGCCTGCTGATCTATCTGCGCCGGCGCATCAGTGCGCGTTATGGCTGGAAGCTCGCGCTGGAACCGAATCCAACGTCGTTCGAACTCCTGAGTTTCGCATTCTGGCGGACGGCGCCATGGATCATCGCCTTCGTGGCAGTGGCGCTGTTCATGCGGGGAATGCCTGACGCGCTCGGCAGCACGCTGGGGCTTGTGATCGTCTATGCGATAGTCGCGGGCTCGATCTTCTCGGCGATTTGCCTGATCGTGTTCTCGGCGTTCAATACGGCACACCGGCGTGTCGCAGTCCATCAGCTGCTCTCGCAAAGCCGCTGGCCGCTTTTCGCGATTGGTGCGTCTGGCGCGCTAGGCGACGCGACGGCCAACCCGAACGTCGCAGGCCTGCTCGGCGTGAATCTCGCCGGGCTCGTGTCGGCATCCGCGAACGTGGCGGCTGCCGTCATGATCGGTTATTTCGCACTCGCTTACCGGCGGCCCGTTACCCATCTGATACGCAATCGCCCGTATGCGCGAAGGCGTGATCACAAACTTGCCACTGAAGCGCTCGATATCCTCGCATCGCTGTGGCACATCCCGATTCTATTAATGGCGGTCGCGTCGGTCGTTGCGATCATCGATGCGCGCGGTTCGGAAGAGAACGTATTGCAGCCGTCGCTTGTCAGCGCGCTGTTACTCGTGCTCACGCTGTTTGTGTCGGCGCTGCTGTTGCACGTGACGCGTCGAAGAGATACGCGCGCACAGCGCCGCGCGCCGCACCTGATGCGACTCTTGCGCTTCGCCAGCACGCTGCTCGTCCTCCTGATGTGGTTCGCGTACATTCAATTCGAACTGGATCTGTGGAGCGGTCCGATCGCGCGGATGATCAAGCACAGTGCGATGACACCCAGTTTCAAGCATGCGCTGGTTACAGTGATCGCGACGGTCTTCGGCGCCTGGTTCGTATGGATACTTTGCGACACCGCAATTGTCAACGCGCTGGGCCCGAGCGGTTCCCGCAACAAGGTACTCGGTCCCGGCGTGCGCGCACGCACGATGCTGCCGATCGTGCGCAACGCAGTTTTCGTGACGGTTGCGACCCTCGCCGCAATCGTCGCCGCCGGGAGTCTGGGCGTCAATCTGACGCCTCTCCTGGCGGGTGCGGGCGTGATCGGTCTTGCAGTCGGCTTCGGTGCGAAGGCGCTCGTCACCGATCTGATCACGGGGCTCTTCATCATTGTCGAGGAGACGATCTCTGTCGGTGACTGGATTGAGATTGACGGCAGCCATGCCGGCATCGTCATGGACCTGACGATCCGCACGGTCCGGTTGCGTGACGGACAAGGCGCGGTTCACACCATTCCCTTTTCGCAGATCAAGATCGTGAAGAACCTGTCGCGCGACTTCGCCAACGCGGTGTTCGAGGTACGCGTGCCGTTCGCCGTCGAACTCGATGACGTCACACGCATGATAGTGGAGGTGGGGGCCGATCTGCAGGAAGATTTTCGTCTGCGCAAGGAAATACTTGCGCCCGTCGAAGTGTGGGGGCTCGACCGCTTCGAGGCTAACTGGATGGTTGTGAAAGGGCAGATCAAGACGCGGCCGCTGCAGCAATGGAGCGTGGCGCGCGCTTTCAACGCGCGGCTCAAACGCAAGATGGATGAGGCGGGGATTGAGATTCCGGTGCCGCATATGCGGCTTCACACCCCGGCGAACGAGCCCAACGCATGGTCGGAGCCTGACGACAGCGGCCAGGACGAGAGCCGGCAAGCGAACGACGCGAACAGTGAACCCCGCCATAGACCGGCTCGCACCGTGCCGTCGGAACTGCGCGCGCTCAAGGAGCCACCAGCAACGGAGCCACCGGCGGGCTAGACAGTTTCGAAATCGTCGATCAGGTTCGCCGGCTGCGATCGCGACGGTCTCCAGGAGGCGCGTTGTACTTTCGGCGATCGCTTGTGCCGGGAGGAGGGCTCGGGACCGACCAGGCAAGCACGATCGTATTCCGGGCGGCGCGTCTTGGGTCATCCGAAATGGTTGCCCTATCATTCAACGTGATTGAGTTATCCACCGTGTTAAGCGACTGCTGGCTCCAGGTGTGACGGACGGTCGAGGCCGCCTGCGCGTTAAATCAATAGAATGACAAGCGGTAAGGTGTGAGGCTCGACGCCGGAGGCAAACATGGGTGAAACCCGTCGCCAGCGTGGAACTCGGAATCCGCTCTTTCGCGGAGTCGGGAAAAGCTGCAACCGACATCCGGCTTGTCAGGATTTTCCAGCGTCGCGAAGGCTCTTGAGCGGGCCTACGAGTTCGGCCTGTTGATGGGTCACCCCGTCAATCAGGCTGAACATCCGAACACGAAGCAGTCCACGCTGACGTGTCGCTCGGATCAGGATTGGGTGCGTGCCGTGGCGAAGGACATTCTCCGCACGTATTGGCGGTAACGTTGAAAGGAGGAGGCCGTCATGGTCGAGAAAATCAGGAAAGAGGCTTACTGGGCAGCGTTGGTCGCAATAGCCGACGAGCACCTCGAAATCAATTCATTCGAGCGGACCGGACAGAAGCTCGTGGATATCAAGTTGTTGCGGGTCGCTGATATTGCGAACGCGCTTGAACAGGCCTACAAAATGGGGCTCGAAGTGGGTTATAACGTCAACGAGCATCAGGTATGAAACGCGGGTCCGAGTGCGCCAAGCCGCGGGGTACAGGGTTTGCAATCTCGCGACTAGCGCGCGCCGGTCAACGTGAGGTGAATCTGGCAACTATACGCGCTGATGCAGGCGAGATCGACCGCTTGCGGACTCCCTTAGCCTTCCGGCGCGATTGCGTCAAGATGGCCGCGTCCGTATCGCCTGAACGGCGGGCATCGGCACACCAAGCTCGCTTCAAGGAGCTGGGATCGGGTCCGATAACGCCCGACGCCAACTAGCACCCGCTCAGGCGACGGCCCGAGCGTCATTGAATGGCGCGCAGCATCAGGGGCGAGTCCAATGGGCTCGCCCCCTGGCGAGCGTCTCATCTGCTGGCTCGTGTGCGCGATGGCTGTCGGATGGCAAGCCGCCGGAGCGGTGAGCCTGTTACTGCTTCTTGGCTGCATCGACATTCGCGTCGGCGGCCTTCTTGTTCGCATCACTTTGGGCCTCGACCTTCTCCTTGTCAGCTTTCGCTTGCGCCACGTTGGCATCCTTGGCAGCATCGTGTTTTTTCTCGTTAGCCTTGGCCTGCGCATCGTGCTTCTTCTTATTCGCCTTGGCTTGCGCTTTTGTGGCGTCAGCGCGCGCATCGGACGCTTCCGCTACGGTAGTCGCCTTTTCAACTTTTGCTGCTTTCTTGTCGGCGCTGGCTTGTGCCGATGCCTTATCTTCATTTGCAGACGCCTGCGCCTTCTCGGCATCGCTTTGTGCTTCGGCCTTCTTCTTGTTAGCTGTAGCTTGCGCTTCACTCTTTTCGCTATTGGCCTTGGCCTGTGCCTTGTCAGCGGGCGTGGCGGTTTGCGCAAACGCCGACGTGATAAGCAGCGCAGATGCGACCGCGGTGAGGATCTTCTTCATGATGTTAGACTCCCTTAAATTTGCACGGCGTTGGCCAGTGCTGTCTGTATCAACGTCGATCGAGGAGCAGACGTTGACCCTCCTTTTGTGACAAGTGGTAACCAGTCGACACTAATTGCAACACCACGGTGCCAATGCGCCCGCTCCGATCGACTAGCGGTTGTCGCGAATGCGCAAGTCTTCCGATCGCTCTGCTGCAATACGCGATCGAGAAAGGACCCTCCTCGATGTGCAAGATGTGGCCTCTCGCGGGATTAGTCCTCTCGTCTCAAAGGGCAGCTACTGCTCCGCAATTTGCGGGCCTGACGGCAAGCGTTTGTGTTTTGTGGGCAGCTCAATCCAGAAAGTCTTCAGCACGGGCATTCCCGGTATATGGGGCGAACCGTGAAGAACGGGCAATGTGGAATAGGGATATTGCCCAGTTTGCACTCGCGGCAAAAACGGTCCACATTTCTGTGGCGCAATGCTGAAGGAAGCCTTGAGCGGGTAGGGGAGGACGAATCCATTGGGGACCCCTGACTCCAATCAATCGGCTATAAAAAAAAGCCGGCGCGGGGCCGGCGTTAAAGGTCTAGCATCCGAGGCAAGCTAGAACCTGAGAGGCGGTGAGGCGGTGAGGCGGTGAGGCGGTGAGGCGGTGAGGCGGTGAGGCGCAGATTCGCAGTGACTGTCCTGCGCCGATGTAGGGGATATGTGCGATTCGACGGGGAAGATTATTACCTGAAATTGCTGGCAAAAGCGTAAGATTTTATTAAGGAAGGGGCGCAGCGTCTGTGTGATGATCGGCAACCCATCAGACAGGATGACGCTCCGCATTTGTACAATTTCTCCACCACCGCATGCTTCAGTGCGGGTATCATGCGCACTCGTGGAGCACGATGAATCCAATGTGGTCAATCGCGCGTTCGCTTGCAAATGTGAGTTCCTCTTCATCAGGAGTTAGCTTACTCTGCACCTGTCAATAAATAGATTTGATGGCGGTTTATCGGCCAACCCATTCCAGAAAATGTGCAAGGCTCGCCCTGCTGCACCGAACGTCATAGCTACCGCGAAATGAACAACATCGATGCGGTCTTCGAGAGCTATCTCTCAAGCCTGAATTTTTGCCCGTTGTGTAACCACGCGATAAACGCCGTCACGAATTTTTATACGTTCAAGGGTCTGTTGCTCATCCCCGTCTTGTGGTGGCTATGGTTCCGCGCGGACGAACGTAGAGAATGGACACGCCAAATCGTTATCGCGACCATCCTGAGCGGCATATTGGCTCTTTTCATAGGAAGGGTCCTCGCAGATTTTTTGCCCTTCCGCATGCGACCGATCAACACCCCGGAATGGCATGAACACTTCGCATCTATTTTGCACCGGGAGAGCGTGCTGTCGGCATGGAGTTCCTTTCCGAGCGATCACGCAATGCTATGGATGTCGGTGGCAGTGGGCATCTTCATAGCCTCCCGCAGGGTCGGGATCTTTGCGCTTCTCTATACCGCGATTTTCATTTGCGCGCCGCGCGCTTACCTCGGCATTCATTACCCCACCGACTTGCTCGCGGGAGCCGTGATCGGGATTGTCATTACCTGCATCATGACCCGGGGCTCCATCCGAACCCGTTATGCGCCGACTGTGTTGCGATGGATGGAACGCTACCCGGGACCGTCGGCGATGCTTGCGTTTGTGCTCTGCCTGGAACTGGTTACCCAGTTTGACGAATTAAGGAAATTCGCAAGTTCCTTTTACAAGGTTCTGTGAGACGTACAGGCAATGTGCCAATTTAGGACCTGGTTCGAAAGGCGCATCCCTTCGCCTCCACATTCCTCTAGAGGCGCTCTTTCGGTGCAATGATCCGCCGATAGCCAGAGCGCACGGAGGCAGCAAATAAAGTCCCGATGCGGAACGGACCGTCGCGCTCGCCCGAAAGCGGTCCCACAGTTCACCTGCGACTAAACGTTTTGGCTCGTCAACAGCACGCGCTGCACGACGGAGGGAGTCGACGCAAACGTCTACGTGTAACTTGGGAAACCAGCGGTTACCGTCGTTGCCATAGGCAATGTTTCTGTGCACCATCGGCGTCATATCTGAAGAACCAATCTGAATTTGGAGTCCTTAAGCTTGCATTCAGATGTTCAGGTTAGACTTCTGGTTGCCTGGCATAAGCGCGCGTAGAGGCGGCTGACAAGTGATCGAGTGAGGGGGCAGACGGCTTGCAGAGGTCAATATATTGCGGGCCGAACTGACGCGACATCCGACGCTTGTCTGGCTTCTTGTATGACGGAATAGAGAAGGGCGGAACGAATCATGTCGCTCACTGCGAGCGGCACTCACAAATATGGCGGAGCGCTTGGCCCGATTTAGGGAGGTACAAGACAGTGAGGAACCCAGCCTGGCTTCGAATCCAGCTGATTCCGAGCGCCGATGACGGCCCATTTTTCAGTGACGGGTTTCAGGCCAGCCTGAGAGCCTTTTACCAGGCGCTTGATGCCGCGGACATCCAGGTCAATTCTGTAGCCTTGAACATGGACGTTGTCGACGCTCGCAGGGCCCTAATAGGCGAATTCGTTTTTTCTCTTGCCCAGGTAGGGCCGGCACTAAGCGCCGCCGTCGGGGCGTGGTTGGAGGCGGACCCCGGACGGAAACTACGCTTGAAAATGTTCGGTGTCGAATTTGAAGTCAACACGATGACTCAGCTAATCCAGGTGCTGGATAAGGCAATCGCACTGAGAGAAGAGCGGATGAAGCCGGCAGGTTGCGACAAATGAGACCGTAATGCCGTTCGGTCTCGGGCGCTCCTCGCCGGTCTCGTCACCCACTCCCGCGGAAATTGGAGCGCTACTGGAAGCGCTCAGTGGTTGATCTCTTCAAGCCGCAGCCCGTTGGTCCTGGGACCGAACGCACCGATCGAGATCATCACCACCATCATGCACGCGGTAATCCCGGCGAACACCCCACTCACGCCGAAGTCGCGCAACAGGAAGGCGATAAGAAAACCTGACATCATTGCGCCGACCCGGCTCGCCGAATACACAATGCCGTTGGCGCGGCAACGCACAGCGGTTGGGAACAACTCCGACTGGTACGCGTGGTAGCACACGGAGATCGTTTGCCCGGCGAGGCTGATCAATACGCCGAGTACGATGAGTAGTCCGACCGATCTCACCTGACCAAAAAGCAGTCCGAACACAACGACTGCGAACGCGGCGCCGACAATCAGCCATTTGCGCTGCACCTTGTCCGCAAACAGCATGGCGATCATCGGGCCAACAGGCAGAGCGATCGCAATCACGAACGAATACAGCAGACTCTTCGTGACGGTGATACCTTGCCCGATGAGCAGCGTCGGCACCCAGTTGGCAAAGCCGTAGTAGCCGATCGCCTGGCAGAAATTGAACACGATGAGCATGATCAGCCGGCCGCGATAGGGCGGCTGCAAAAGCTCGGCGAGCGACGCGCGACGGTGGGCCGGCTGCTCGACAGCAGGCGCGGGCGCAGGCAGAGGACGCCCCGACTGCTGTACAGCTTTTGCCTCCATTTTCTCGACGATTCGTTCGGCTTTCTCCTCGCGGCCATGCGACGCGAGCCACCGCGGGCTTTCCGGCACGGCTCGGCGAATGAACCATACGAACACGGCGCCAATCGAACCGATGAGTACCACACAACGCCAGCCGTCGAGCCCGAGCACGGTCGTCGGCACCAGCCAGAACGAGAGGATGGCGGCCACCGGCGCGGCGGCGAACATGATCATCTGGTTGAAGGCCATCGCCCGGCCTCGCATATGCTGGGGGACAAGCTCGGTGACGTAGCTGTCGATCGTCACGATCTCGATCCCTACGCCAATGCCGGTGATGAAGCGCCACAGAACCACGCCTTCGGCCGTGGTCTGAAATGCCATGATGGCCGAGCCGATGGAATACCAGAGCAGGGAGAACGTGAACACGGCGCGGCGCCCGTAGCGATCAGGCAGCCAACCGAACCCGAACGTCCCGACGAAGAGGCCCGCGAACGTGGCCGCGATGAAGCCAGCAATCCCCTGAAAGCCGAAAAACGCTGTGGTGGTCGTCTGCAGCAGGCCGCTTTTAGCCATGCCCGGCGCGATATAACCTGTGAATATCAGGTCATAGACTTCGAAGAATCCGCCGAGCGAGATGAGGAACACCAGCATCCAGAGATAGCTTGTGGCGGGTAGGCGGTCCATTCGCCCCGAAAGCACCGCAGCGGTACGTGCCTGGGTTCGGGCATCGGATGCCGCGACTTGCGGAATTTCCGTGGTGATGACGCGTTGCATGACTGTCTCCTTGATGTGTCCCGTGGCCCTGTTGTTTTTAGGAAGCCGGATGGGATTTGCGTCGTCGCCGGATTCCGCTCAAGACGTACCGGCGATTTCACGAACTATTCCTGCGCGAGCACGCCACGGCGAACCTGGTCGCGTTCGATCGACTGGAACAGCGCTTTGAAATTACCTTCGCCGAATCCGTCGTCGCCCTTGCGTTGAATGAATTCGAAGAACACCGGACCGAGCAGCGTGTCCGAGAAAATCTGCAACAGCAGGCGAGGTTGGTCTCCCGAGGTATTGCCGTCGAGCAGGATGCCGCGTGTCTGCAGTTCCGCCACCGGCTGACCGTGCCCGGAAGCCGCTCTTCGAGCATCTCGTAGTAGGTTTCGCCCGGCGCCGTCATGAGCGGCACGCCGGCCAGGGCGAGGCTGTCGATCGTCGCCAGCAGGTCCTCGCTCAGCAGCGCGACGTGCTGGATGCCTTCGCCGTTGAACTTCATCAGGAACTCTTCGATCTGCCCGGCGCCCTTCGACGATTCCTCGTTCAGCGGGATGCGGATCTTGCCGTCGGGCGCCGTCATCGCTTTCGAGGTCAGGCCGGTGTATTCGCCGGAAATGTCGAAGTAGCGGATTTCACGGAAGTTGAACAGGCGCTCGTAAAAGCTCGCCCAGAACGACATGCGGCCGCGATAGACGTTGTGTGTCAGATGATCGACAAGCTTCAGGCCGTGCCCGAGCGGATGGCGCTCCACGCCTTCGATAAACTCGAAGTCGATGTCGTAGATCGATTTGCCGTCTTCGAAACGGTCGATCAGATAGAGCGGTGCGCCGCCGATACCCTTGATCGCCGGCAGACGCAATTCCATCGGACCGGTGGCCATGTCCATGGGCTGCGCGCCGAGTTCCAGCGCGCGGTCGTAGGCCTGGTGGGAATCCTTAACCCGGAACGCGAGACCGCAGGCCGACGGGCCATGTTCAGCCGTAAAATACGCCGCTGGGCTCTTCGGCTCCCTGTTGACGATGAAGTTGATGTCGCCCTGCCGATACAGCACCACGTCCTTCGACCGGTGACGCGCGACCAGCGTAAAGCCGAGCTTCTCGAACACGGGTTCCAGCGTATTGGGGGTGGGCGAAGCGAATTCGACGAATTCGAATCCCATCAGGCCCATTGGGTTCTCAAACAGATCAGCCATGACCCGCTCCACAGTTCAGAATTCAGTTGCAAAAAGGTGACTCAGACCGCTGCCCGCCCGGTCAGGCGCGCGAGAATTTCCTGCGTATGCTCGCCGACACGGGCCAGCGCCTGACGCACGCCCGGCCGGCGTCCGCCCATCAGCAGCGGCAGGAGCACGACGTCGGTCATACCGTCCTCGGTTTCCATCGGCACGAGGCCGCCGCTTGCTTTCAGGTGTGGGTCGTCGAGCAACTGATCCGGTCGCACGATCGGCGCGTAGGGAATGCCGGCGGCTTCGAGCTTCGGCGACAGTTCCTCGGCGCGATGATGCTTGAGGATTTCGCCGAGGCGAATCAGCAGTTCAGGCCGCACCGCTACGCGCAGAGCGTTGTTGGCGAACTGCGGTTCGGCGGCGAGATCGGGCCGCTCCAGCACGTCGCACAACGTGATGAACTGCTTGTCGCTCACGGCGCCGATGAAGAGCTGTTCGCCGTCGGCTAGCGTGAAGACGTCGTAAACGCTCCAGGCCGAAACGCGTGAGGGCATCGGTGGCGGCGGTTCCTTCGTCATTGCGTATTGCTGCATGTGCTGGCTACTCAGGAACACGCAGTTCTCGAACAGCGCACTCTGGATTTCCTGGCCGCGGCCCGTCGTGTCGCGCTCACGCAGTGCTGCCAGCACGCCGATCGCGCCGAACATGCCACCCATGATGTCGTTGACGGAGGTGCCGGCGCGCAGCGGGCGGCCAACCGGTCCGGTCATGTATGACAGGCCGCCCATCATCTGGACGACCTCGTCGAGTGCGAGGCGCTTTTCATACGGGCCGGGCAGGAAGCCCTTGTGCGAAACATAGATCAGCTTCGGATAGATCTTCGAGAGGGTTTCATGGTCGAGCCCCAGCTTCGTCATCAGGCCCGGTCGGAAGTTTTCCAGCATGACGTCGCACTGACCGATCAACTCCAGAGCGGCGGCGTGGCCGTCAGGGGTATTGATGTCGAGCACCACGCTCTTCTTGTTGCGGTTGAACGAGCGGAAGAAGCCGATACCGAGGCCGGGCAGCTTGCGCGTCTTGTCGCCTCCCGGCGGTTCGATCTTGATGACTTCGGCGCCGAGGTCGGCGAGGATCATGCCGCAGGTCGGACCCATGACCATGTGCGTGAACTCGATGACGCGCACACCGGCGAGAGGAAGCGGATTCGGGATATTCATGAGGACCTCAGGCGTTGAGTGTCGCGGTCGAAGCGTGCGCGAAGGTTCTTGGCAAACCCGAAAGCCACAAGGCGCCGTGAAGCGTTTCGCCGGATAGCCATTGCGCGACCTTTTCCCGCAGAAGAAGCAGGCGAGGAATATCGATGCCGGTGGCGATGCCCATGTCGGCAAGCATGAATGCAAGGTCTTCGCTGGACGCGTTGCCGCTCGCACCCGGCGCATGCGGGCAGCCGCCGATGCCGGCGAGCGTGGCATCGAAGCGGGCCACGCCGGTTTCGAGCGCCGCGTAGACGTTGGCGAGTGCAAGACCGCGCGTGTCGTGGAAGTGACCGCACCAGAACCTGTCGCCGGCAATTGCGCGGGCCTTGCCGAACAGGTCGCGCACGGCGGCGGGTCCGCCGTAACCGACCGTATCGGCGATGCTCACGCGATCGGCTCCCGCGTCGAGCAGGCCTTGCATGCAGCGCAGCACTTCGGCCTGAGCGACCGCGCCCTGACTCGTGCAGCCGAACGCGGTGCCGATGCCGCCTTCGATCAGCGTCTTCGAGCCGGCGGCGTCGCGTGCGGCACGAATGCGGGCGACTTCGGCGATGACTTCGTCGGGCGTCTTGCGCAGGTTGGCGACGCTATGGGCCTGGCTGGCGGACAGCGGCACCAGCATCAGGTCCGCCTGCGACTCGATGGCGCGCTCCGCGCCCTTGAGATTGGGGACGAGGACCGAGACGAGCAGTCCGGGCAAGGTTTTCGCGTAGGCGACCAGTTCGGCGGTGTCCGCGAGTTGCGGCAGGAGTTTGGCGGGAACATACGAACCCACTTCGATTTCGCGCTGGCCCGCGGCATAGGCGTCGGCGATCCACTCGATCTTGTGTTCCGTTACCTGCCAGTCATCTGTGCTGGCGATGTGTGCACTTTAGGCCCATGAGATTCCGATATGGAAAGTAAAGGGCGGGAAGGAGACCAAGATGCGAGACATCGATCTCAAGACGCTGCGGCTGTTCGTGGCCGTCTGCGAGCACCGCAACATGGGCCGCGCGGCGGAGGAAGAACACATCGAACCGTCTGCGATCAGCAAGCGCATCGCTCAGTTGGAGACCGACCTCGGCGTCCCGTTGCTGACCCGCTCGCGTCGCGGCGTCCAGCCGACGCCTGCAGGGCTGAGTCTGGTCGAGCACGGCGCAATGTCCTGTTCACGATGGACCGGATCGCGAGCGATGTCGCGGCCTTTGGCAGCGGTCTGAGAGGCAGCGTCAGCATTTGCGCGTCGGCTTCCGCGATCGCCGAGGTACTGCTGGACGACATCGCATCCTTCATGCGCGCACCGGGTAACCAGAACATCCGGGTGGACGTGGAAGAGCGTCTGTCCGTCGACCTTGTTCGCCAGCTCCGGGAAGGGGCGGCGTCGGTCGGTGTCTGCTGGGACAGTGCGGACCTCGAGGGCTTGCAGCATGTGCCCTATCGTCAGGACCGGCTTGCGCTCGCCGTCTATCCCGGACATCCACTGGCCGGATTGGAGTCGGTGTCGTTTGAACAGACGCTCGAGCACGATCACGTCGGCATGCCGCCTGCAACCGCCGTCCACGCAATGTTGCAGCGCTCGGCCGCCAAAGCCGGGCGAACGATGTCGTACCGCGTGATCGTGTCCAACTTCGACGCCGCGTTCCGCGTGGTCGCCGCCAGGCTCGGCATCAGCGTTGTGCCGCTCGAAGTGGGGGAAACCTACAAGCGGATCTTCGACGTCGAAACGATTCCGCTGACTGACCCGTGGGCGCTGCGCCGGTTCGTGGTGTGTTTTCGCGAGCTGGAAGCGTTGCAGCCGGCCGCCCGGCGCATGGTCGATTACCTTGCGAGCAAGGCGACGGCAGCGGCTGTCTGATCGATGCCGTGGCTTGGTTCCTCCGACGCCGCCGCGATCTCTCGCCTGATGTCTTTCACGCTCTGCAAGGCGCCGATGATTTCGGTCCTCGTGCGGCCGGCTTGATCGACTATTGCGGATCCGGACTGCACGGTCGGAGGACCGCAGGTCGCGGCGAAGCCGCATTGAGATGGCGACATCGGTGACGAGGTCGAAGAACCGACTGGCATCAGTGGCGCTGCCTCGACTCGAGGGGCAGCCATATATCATTCGACGCGCAACAATCCGACCAACAGCCGGCCAAAAGAGAAATAATAATCGTTATCATTGCACCGGTGATCTGGTCGATGTAGCATGCCAACTTTCGCGCTTGTGCGGTTTTATAGCGGCCGCCTGCCCGACAGTACCGCTGTTGAGTTTCGTCATTCGCGTCGGTAGTCACTGCTACTAACGCGCCCTCGAATCTGAGTTGCACCGCATGCGACCTGCCCGGTCGGTTGTGCCGGAGCGGGCGACCGTCTCTGGACGAGCCGCGGTTGAAGAGTCGCCTCAAGGTTCACAACGCGTCGGCACAGAAATTCACTAGATGCTTGGTACTTCCTTAATCAGCGACCCGTGGTTCTACGTTGCGAGCATACCGGCACTCCTGCTGACCAGCATCTCAAAGGGTAGTCTCGGGCTTGGCCTCGGCATCGTGGCCGTGCCACTCATCGCGCTGCACTTGCCAGTGCCTGTCGTGGTGACACTTTTGTTGCCGATCCTTTGCCTGACTGATCTGGTCACGCTCTGGCAATATCGCGGCGAATGGAGTTGGCCGTTGCTGCGTATCGTGATCCCCGCCGCACTCGTTGGCACTGGGCTCGGTGCACTGGCGATACACCATCTTTCGGAAGCATGGCTAAGACTCGGCGTCGGTGTGATCTCAATCGACTTTGCCCGGCGTCGCTGGCTGCAGTCTCGCCGCACCGCACGGGAAGAGGAACATCGTTTGCACCCGGCCTCGAGCATCTTCTGGGGCGCCACCTCGGGCTTCACAAGTTTCATGGCGAACGCGGGCGAACCGGCACTGGCCATCTATCTGTTGCCGTATAAACTCACCAAGCGCTGCTTTGCCGGTACCACGGCTGCATTTTTCGCGGTAGTCAATCTGGCGAAACTGGTCAGCTTTTCCATGCTCGGGCAGTTCACCCGCACGACTTTACTCGCCAGCCTCGTTCTCACGCCTTTTGCGGTGTTTGGGATCTGTGCAGGTGTTTGGCTGAACCGCCGGCTAAACGTCACGCATTTCTATAAATTTGCGTACGTCATCCTGGTTGTGATTGGTGTGCGACTCGTCTACACGAGCCTCAAGGTCATTGTGTAGCGCAGATGCTGGTTTAATCGCTGTCCGCGCAGTGCAGCGACACGTACTTCGCAGTAAGGTCCGCGCCCGAATGCTTCCGGAAACGGGAGAAGCGCACGCCGCCCCCGTCGCCAAAACTCTCGTCGAGCCGTCAATCCGGGTATGAGCCGGAAGCCCACCCCAGGTTGACCGGATATCCCCAAAGCGGCGCGCCGCGCAGTATCCCGGGAGTACGTTGTATCCCGGGATCACGTTGCCAGTGTCCACAACGCCGCCCGATCGTCCCCTCAACTGCTGACGGCGTCGTCGTCCGTTGCCTTGCTATAGAGGTTGGTCGTCTTGCCGGCGGCGATCCGTTCGGCCATCTGCTGCAAGTCCACGGAAGTGTCTTTCGCAAGCAGCACATAAGCCATCCGGTTCGCGCGCCAGGTCACCGTCTTCATATCGCCGACCTGTTGCGCGTGAATCGGCTCGTCGGCGCTCGCGTCTTCAATCACACACAGCGCCACCGGATCGCCGCGTTCGGGTAGATAAACCATCTGGATCAGAGGGCGGTCGTGATAGTCCAGTCGCTGCACGCGCTTGAACTTCAATCCCGCTTGACGCAGGTCCGGCACGCGAACCGGCATGCCGTCGCGTTGCCGGATGTCGGCAAGTACCTGCGCGGTCGTGGCAGGGTCCTCCTTGATGCCGGCGACCGTCTCGCGTCCATACAGCACCTGATAGTCGGCCACGCTTTGCACCCAGGGCGAGACCTTCGAGTGGAACGGTGTCAGGGCGCCGAAGTATCCGGTCAATACGCCCGAACAGATTGCGCCCGCGACGAACGCAGCCGCCAGCCATTGCACCGGCGCCCGCCGCCGATCGCGCCCGCTGCGCTGCGACGGCGTGCTGACACTGACCAGCTCGTCGATCCGGCGCTTCAGGCTTTCCGGCACGGGCGGCACCGCTTGCCGCTCGTAGGCGGCGCGGTACGGCAACACCGATGCACGCAATGCGGCGACCCGCGCGGACAGATCGTCCGAGTGGGCAATCGCCGCTTCGACTTCCGCGCGCTGTTCCGGCGGAAGCTCCCCGTCGACATACGACATCAGCAGCGAGTCATCGACGTTCATCATATTGATTCTCCCTTGCGAGCCGCAGACGACGATTGCACACCAAATTGTTGGCCAATTGTCAGCCTTGCCCGCGACAGACGGCTCATGACCGTGCCGATTGGCACGTCGAGCACTTCCGCGGCCTCCCTATAACTCAATCCTTCGATCGCCACCAGCACCATCACGACGCGCTGCGCGTCCGGCAGGGCTTCCACTGCGTTGATCACCTGACGATGCATCAGGTCGATCTCCGGATTGTGCGCGGAGGGGTCGGCGAAGGCTTCGATCTCTTCGTCCTGCCAGTCCATGCTGCCGCGCCCCCGGATCGAACGGGCCCGAAGCTCGTTCATCCACGTCGAGTGCACGATCGAAAACAGCCAGCTCAGCGTCGAAGTGCCGGGCTGCAACTGACTACGTCGCTCCAGCGCCCGCACGCAGGCGCGCTGGACGAGGTCCTCCGCGTCGTGCTGGTTCTGGGTCAGGCGCAGCGCGAAGCGCCACAACCGGGGCAGCAGCGTCGGCAGGACGGCCGGCAGATCATCGTCGTTCATCGGCGGCGCTCCTCTACATATCGCGCGTGTATCTACATAACAGTTGAGCCCCGTCTTTATTCCAAGGTTTGTTTGGGTTTTTTTCGCGATTTTTCCGGAATAACCAGACGAGCCCGGCTGTTTTCGGGTCACCAGTTGCGCAGATGCACGGTGCGGATAGGAGACAGACCATGGAAAGCATCCTCGACAAGGCCCGGGAAGCCGGCATGACGGTATTGCTCGATGCCTGCATCGGCCACCAGCGCTTTCATAGCGTAGTGGGGTCGGAAGGCACGCTCCAACGTTTTGCCCGCTTGTGCGAGACCCCAGTGGCGGATCGCGCGACGCTTGGCGAATGGGCGGAACTGTGCGATCGCGGCGCTGGTGCGGCGGTGGCGGCGGCAATCCGGAGCGCCATTGGTTCGCATAGTCCGGGCAAAGCGTCCACGCAGGCAGCGCCGTGAACGCAGCAATGAAGTGAGCGTAATGAACGCATGATTGCAGGTTGAAACAAGGTTTTGGATTGAACAGCGATCCACCCAAAACGATTAGGTTTCCGAAGTAAAAAGCGGTCCGAGCCAGGCACCGCTTTTCTTTCGCGAACCCATGACACGATTTTTTCTGGTGCGACGAAGCGCACTCTTTTTTTGGAGACTGAAATGGCCGTAGATATGTTCCTCAAACTGGGCGACATCAAAGGTGAATCGCAGGCAACCGACCACGTGGATGAGATGGAGCTGCTGAGCTGGTCCTGGGGCTGTATGCAGACCGGCAGCACGCATAGCGGCACAGGGGGTGGCACGGGCTGCGTGCATGTGCAGGATCTGACCATCTGCAAGTACGTCGACAAAAGCACCCCGACGGTGATTCAGGCTTGCTGCGCGGGCACCCATATGCCCGAAGCGCTGCTGACGCTGCGCAAGGCGGGCGGCACCTCGCCGGTCGAGTACCTGAGGATCAAGCTCAACGAGGTGCTGGTGAGCAGTCATACGTTCGGTTCGGGCGGCGGCGACGAAGTGACGGAGACGATCACGCTGAACTTCGCGCAATTCAACATGGAGTACCAGCCGCAGGACAACACCGGCGCGAAAAAGGGCGGCGCCGTCACCGGCAAGTGGCATATCCCGAAGAACGCCGCCGCTTGAGCGCGCAGCACGCGGCCCGCCAACCCCGTACCTGAACCCAACCGGAACCGTGATTGCCCGCGCGCGCTTCGCGACGCGCGGGCAGCCCACCACGCATGGACATCGAGATGAATCAAGCTGACAGCGCCGCCTGGCTGACCGACCTGACACCCGGCCAGCCGTGCGGCGAAGACGAGGAGTACGGCGCGGAGTTCCGGGCGCTCGAGCAGGCGGTGACCGGCAAGCCCGACGCGCAGTATGGCGACACGGTGATTCC
The DNA here is from genome assembly GCF_046026895.1 of Paraburkholderia sediminicola. Taxonomy (GTDB): domain Bacteria; phylum Pseudomonadota; class Gammaproteobacteria; order Burkholderiales; family Burkholderiaceae; genus Paraburkholderia; species Paraburkholderia sediminicola_C. The sequence continues at coordinate 102,929 of NZ_JAQQEU010000009.1, read as the reverse complement.
GGCGACGCCGCCGGATTGGGCCGAAGCGCTGTCGCTCGCCAGCGCGCTACTCGCACGCAGCCGCGATTTGCGGGTAGCCGTGCACTACACGCGGGCGGCCTTGATGCGTGAGGGTTTCAGCGGGCTGGAGAGGGGGCTCGGCCTGATCGAGAGCCTGCTCGAAACGCGTTGGGACACCGTTCATCCGCAGCTCGATCCGGACGATCAGAACGATCCCACCGCGCGAGTCAACGCGATGTCGGGATTGATCGATGGCGCGGCGCTGCCGGCTGATCTGCGTGATGTGCCGTTTATCGTGCCGCGCGGCCAGCACGGTATCACGTTGCGCCATGTCGAGCTGGCCATGGGCGAGCAGCAGCAAGACGGCGCTGACGTGCCGAGCCAGGAAGCAATCGACGCGGGGTTCGCGCTGACCGGTCTGGCGCAGCTGGAGGCGGCGCTGGCCACGGTGCGTGGGTCGCTGGCGTCGGTTGCGCGGATCGAAGCGTTGCTGACGGAACGCGTCGGACCTGCCCGCGCGCTCGATTTCGCGCCGCTCGGCAGGGTGCTGGCGCGGATCGCTGAAGTCGTCGCGGCGCACGTTCCCGCCCGAGACGTACAGGCGGATGTTGCGACGGACGATCACGCGAGCACCGTCACCGGAATCACGGCATCGACCGCGACGGACCAGGCAGCGGCACTTCGTAGCACCCAGATCGCAAGCGCACAGGACGTGATCGACGCGCTCGACAGGATCTGCACGTACTACGCGCGGCACGAACCGTCGAGCCCACTGCCGGTGTTGTTGCAGCGGGCCCGGCGGCTGGTCGGCAAGAGCTTCATCGAAATCGTCGAAGACGTGGCGCCGGACGGCGCCAGTCAATTCAGGCATCTGGGGGGCGTCGCGTGAAGGTGCGCAGCGTCTCGTGCAGGCAGGTTTGAATCCATAGGAGAGCAATCGTGGCAAAGGAAAGCAGTCAGAAGTTCATCGCGCGCAATCGGGCGCCCCGTGTGCAGATCGAGTACGACGTCGAAGTCTACGGCTCGGAGAAGAAGGTCAACCTGCCGTTCGTCATGGGCGTGCTGGCGGACCTGTCCGGGCAACCGGCCGAGCCGCTCGTCCCCGCCAGCGAGCGCAAGTTCCTGGAGATCGATGTCGACAACTTCGACGAACGCCTGAAGTCGATCAAGCCGCGCGTCGCGGTGCAGGTGCCGAACACGCTGACCGGCGAAGGCAACGTGGCGGTCGACCTGACCTTCGAGAGCATGGACGACTTCGCGCCGGCCGCGATCGCCCGCAAGGTCGAGCCGCTGCGTCGTCTGCTCGAGGCCCGCACTCAACTTGCCAATCTGCTGACCTACATGGACGGCAAGAGCGGCGCTGAGGCGCTGATCGCGAAGCTGCTCGAAGAACCCGCGCTGATGCAGGCCTTGTCCGCCACGCCGCGGGCGCATGAGTCGCAGGCCGACGACGGCGGCCACGCTGCCCAGGACCCGCAAGCCCCTTCTTCCGGAGCATGACGCCATGAACGATCTCAGCACCCAGCGCGAGTTGGAGTCCGCCACGACTGACCCAGCCACTGCCGACGGCGCGGCCGGGCTCGACGACTTCTCGGCCTTGCTGCAAAAGGAATTCAAACCGAAGTCCGAACGCGCCCGCGAAGCTGTCGAAAGCGCCGTCCGCACGCTGGCCGAGCAGGCTTTGCGCGACACCGGCGTGATCAGCGGCGACGCGCTCGCGACCATCGAAGCCTTGATCGCACAGATCGATCACACGCTCACGCAGCAGATCAATCTGATCCTGCATAGCGAGCCGTTCCAGAAAGTCGAGAGCGCCTGGCGCGGTCTGCATTATCTCGTCAACAACACCGAGACCGACGAGTCATTGAAGATCCGCGTGATGAACATGTCGAAGACGGAACTGCACAAGACGCTGAAGAAGTACAAGGGCGTCGCGTGGGACCAGAGTCCACTGTTCAAGAAGCTTTATGAAGAAGAGTATGGCCAGTTCGGCGGCGAGCCGTACGGCGCGCTGGTGGCGGACTATTACTTCGATCACGGCGGCCCCGACACGGATCTGCTCACGCAGATCGGCAAGATCGCCGCGGCCGCGCACGCGCCGTTCATCGCCGGTGCCGATCCGGCCGCGCTGCTGATGGATTCGTGGCAGGAACTGGCCAATCCGCGCGATCTCACCAAGATCTTCCAGACGCCCGAGCACGCCGCGTGGCGCTCGCTGCGCGAGTCGGAGGATTCGCGCTATATCGGCCTCGCGATGCCGCGTTTTCTGGCCCGCGCGCCCTACGGCGCGAAGACCGACCCGGTCGAGGAATTCGACTTCGAGGAAGACACGGCAGGCGCTGACAGCAGCAAATACGCGTGGGCCAACGCCGCGTATGCGATGGCGACCAACATCACCCGCTCGTTCAAGATGTTCGGCTGGTGCTCGCGGATTCGCGGCGTCGAATCGGGTGGTGCCGTCGAAGGTTTGCCGGTGCACGCCTTCCCGACCGATGACGGCGGCGTCGATATGAAATGCCCGACGGAAATCGCCATCAGCGACCGGCGCGAAGCGGAACTGGCCAAAAGCGGCTTCATGCCGCTCGTGCACAAGAAGTACTCGGATTTCGCGGCGTTCATCGGTGCGCAATCGCTGCACAAACCCGCTGAATACGAAGATCCGGCCGCGACCGCCAACGCCAATCTCGCCGCGCGTCTGCCGTATCTGTTCGCGTGCTGCCGGTTTGCGCACTACCTGAAGTGCATCGTGCGCGACAAGCTGGGCTCGTTCAAGGAGCGCGACGACATGCAGCGTTGGCTGCAGAACTGGATTCTGCAATACGTCGACGGCGATCCGACCCATTCGTCGGATGACACCAAGGCGCGCAAGCCGCTCGCGGATGCCCAGGTGGTGGTCGAGGAAGTGGAGGGCAATCCGGGCTACTACACGTCGAAGTTCTTCCTTCGTCCGCATTACCAGCTCGAAGGCCTGACCGTGTCGTTGCGCCTCGTCTCCAGACTGCCGACGGCTGCCGCCGCCTGAGTCCCACGGGCCTGCGGGCCCGCCTTCGCCACGGAGTGTTTCCGATGACCGAACTGACCGCGCGTGACCGCCTGCAGCCTTCGCTGCTCGACCGGCTCACCGATCTCGAACCCGACGTGCGGCACGAGCCGCGCGAGCGCCGCGTGTTGTCGCAACGGGCGTTGCGTGACAGCGTGCAGCGCGATATCGGCTGGCTTCTGAATGCGAGCGGGCTGGATGGGGTGCAGGAGGTCGCGGCTTATCCGCATGTCGCCACCTCGGTGCTCAACTATGGTTTGCCGGACCTCGCGGGGCGGCATGTCGCGGGGCTCACCAAGGCGGCGCTGGAGCGGCGTATCCGCGATGCGTTGTGGGCCTTCGAGCCGCGCCTCATCCGCGAAACCGTGCGGGTCGCCGCGTTGGAGGACACGCAGGGCGCCCACCACGCGCACGTTCTGCGCTTCGAGATCGAGGCCGATATGTGGTCGCAGCCGTATCCCGAGCGTCTGTATCTGCGTACCGAACTGGATCTCGAAGCAGGCGAGGTGCGGATTCTCGACTCCGCGGCCGCCGTGCCTGCGCCTGCGCTGATCAGCGGCGCTGCATCGCGTACCGGGCAGCCGTCATGAATCCGTCCCTGCTCAAGTACTACAGCGAGGAGTTGCAGCATCTGCGCGAAATGGGCGGAGAGTTCGCCGCGGCGTTTCCGAAGATCGCGGGGCGGCTCGGGCTCGATGGCATCGACTGCGCCGATCCTTACGTGGAGCGTCTGCTCGAAGGTTTCAGCTTTCTCGCCGCGCGTGTGCACATGAAGCTCGATGCCGAGTTTCCGCGCTTCACGCAGCATCTGACCGAGCTGACGTATCCGCATTATCTGGCGCCTACGCCGTCGATGGCGGTGGTGCAATTGCAGGCGGATCACACCAATCCGCAACTCGCGTCAGCGGCGCATGGCGTGGCGGTGCCGCGTCATACCGTGCTGCGCAGCCTGCTCGACAAAGCGGGCTCGACTCGCTGCGAGTACCGGACCGGGCATGCCGTGACGCTGTGGCCGATCGAGATCACCCAGGCCAAATTCTTCACCCACACCGGTTCGTCGAGCACCCCAGGCGTGCCGCTGCCCGCCGGCGTCAAAGCGGGACTGCGGCTGCGTTTGCGTGCGACCGGTACGTTGCCGTTCGAGCGAATGAACCTCGACAGCCTGGCGATCTACCTGCGCGGCGCCGACGCGCTGCCTGCGCGGATCCACGAGTGCCTGCTCGCCGGATGCGTCGGCGTTGCGGTGGTGCCCGGCGCGTCCGGATCGGTTGCCGCTGCGCTGCTGCCCAAAAGCGTATTGCAGCCGCTCGGTTTTGCCGAGAGTGAAGCCTTGCTGCCCGTCGCCAGGCGGTCGTTCGACGGCTACCGCCTGCTGCAGGAGTATTTCGCGTTCGCACCGCGCTTCCAGTTCGTGCGGATCGACGGACTGCGCGACGCGCTGCGCGCCTGCGGCGGACGCGAGGTCGAACTGGTCGTGCTGCTCGATCGCGAGGAGGCGTTGCTCGAACGCTCGGTCGACGCGTCGCACTTTGCGTTGCATTGCACGCCGGCCATCAACCTGTTTCTGCGCCGCACCGACCGTATCGCGCTGAGCGACACCGCGTTCGAATATCACGTGGTCGTGGACCGCACCCGGCCGATGGACTACGAGATCCACCAGATCGACTCGGTCACCGGCTACCGCGCCGGGGCGCTGGCCGAGCAGCCGTTCCGGCCGTTCTACTGCGCGAAGGATCTCGATGCGCAGCAACAGGGCGGCGCGTTTTACCAGATGCGGCGCGAAGCCCGCCGCCCTTCGGTACGGCAGCAGCAACAGGGGGCCCGCAGCAGCTATCTGGGCAGCGAAACGTTCGTGGCGCTGGTCGACGCCGCCAGCGCGCCGCTGCACGGTGACCTGCGCCAGCTAGGCATGAGCGCATGGTGCACCAACCGGGATCTGCCGCTGTCGATGCCGGTCGGCGCCGGCTCGACCGATTTCACCGTCGACGCCGAAGTGCCGGTTGCGGCGGTGCGCTGCGTGGCGGGTCCGAGCCGGCCGCTGCCGTCGTTCGCCGAAGGGCCGGCGGCGTGGCGGCTGTTGAACCATCTGTCGCTGAACTACGCGTCGCTGCTCGACAGCGATCCGCAGCAGGGCGCGCACGCGTTGCGCGAGTTGCTCGCGCTGTACTGCCCGGCAGGCGACAGCGGCGCGCAGCGTCAGATCGACGGTTTGCGTTCGATCGACTCCACGCCGGTCGTGCGGCGTTTGCCGTCGCCGGGGCCGATCGTGTTCGGGCGCGGGCTGCAAATCACGCTGCAGTTCGACGATGCCGCGTTCGAAGGCGCCAGTGCCTTTCTGCTCGGCGCCGTGCTCGCGCAGTTTTTTGCGCAATACGTATCGATCAATTCGTTTGCCGAGACCGTTGCGGCGACCGCGACGCGCGGCGAGATCATGCGCTGGCCAGCGAGGGCAGGACGATGCGCGACGCTTTAGAACTCGAACGCAAGTTGCAGCAGGACGCGCGTCACTTCGACTTTTTCCAGGCGCTGCGGCTGATCGACTGCGCGCATCCCCAGCGCCCACGTCTGGGTACGTCGCCCAGCGCACGCGATGACGCAGTACGCATTGCACAGGATGCCGAACTGATTTTCCATCCCAGTACGCTAAGCGGCTATACGCCGGGTGTGGACGGCAGGCCCGGACGGCTGGCGGTGAATTTCCTCGGCCTGCTCGGCCCGAACGGCCCGCTGCCCACGCATCTGACCGCGTATGTGCGCGAGCGTGAGCGCCATGCGAACGACAGGACGCTCGCGCGCTTTCTCGACATGTTCCATCACCGGATGCTGACGCTCTTTTACCGCGCGTGGGCGGCGGCGCAGCCGGTCGTGAGCGCCGACCGCGCGGACGAGGACCGTTTCTCGGCGTATGTCGGCAGCCTGTTCGGGCTGGGCACCCCGGCGCTGCGCGAGCGCGACACCGTGCCCGATCACGCGAAACTGCATTTTGCGGGCTTGCTGGCGGCACCGACGCGGCATGCGGGCGGCCTGCGGCTGATCCTCGAGCAGTTCTTCGGCGTGCCGGTCGAGGTCGAGTCGTGGAGCGGTCACTGGCTGAGCTTGCCGGCCGATCAGCACACCCGGCTGGGCGGCGCGCGGCTCGGTGTGTCGAGTGTCGTCGGCACGCAAGTCTGGGACTGTCAGCACAAGTTCCGGATCGTGATCGGGCCGCTTGGCTACGAAGCCTTTCAACGCTTTTTGCCTCGCAGCGCCAGTCTGCGCAAGCTGGTGGATTGGGTCCGCAACTATGTGCGCGATCCGCTCGACTGGGACGTCACGCTGCATCTGCGACGTGACGAGGTGCCCGCGCTGCGGCTGTGCGGCGATATGGCCGCTTCGTCTGGAGCATCCGTACCCGGCAATCGCACCGCCGCCTGCGGCGCGCGGCTTGGCTGGACCACATGGCTCTCCAGCGGCGCGCCTGTCCATGACAAACATCGGGTCGTGATCGCGCTGAACGCGCCTACCGCCACGACTCGTCAACCGGAGACGCTTCATGGCTGAGATCAGTCGGATCGCGCTGTTCAGCAAACTCAATCCGCTGGCTTACCGCGCTATCGAAAGCGGCACCGTGTTCTGCAAGCTGCGCGGCAATCCCTATGTCGAACTGGTGCACTGGCTGCATCAGATCCTGCTCGCTCAGGACTCCGACTTGCGGCGCCTCGTCACGCACTTCGAACTCGACCCTGGCGCGCTGGCTCGCGATATCACGCTTGCGCTGGATAGCTTGCCGCGTGGTTCGACGTCGATCTCGGACATCTCCGCGCAGGTGGACGAAGCCGTCGAGCGGGGTTGGGTATTCGGCTCGCTGATGTTCGGCTCGACCCAGGTTCGTACGGGGCATTTGCTGGTCGGTATGTTGCGCACTTCGAATCTGCGCAACGCGTTGTTTGCGATCTCGCGGCAGTTTGAAAAAGTCAGGCTCGATACGCTGACGGAACGCTTTGCCGTGCTGCTCGACGGATCGCCGGAAGCGGGTATGGCGGCCATGGCGCCGGGTGTCGGCACGCCTCATGATCGCGCTGCTGCAACGGCTGAAGGTGCAGCCAGCGGCGCCGGGGCCAGCGCGTTGCCCGCTGCCGCGCTTGGCCGCCAGGAAGCGTTGCACCGCTACACCGTCGACCTGACCGAACAGGCGCGCAGCGGCAAGCTGGACCCGGTGGTCGGCCGCGACGACGAGATCCGCCAGGTGATCGACATCCTGATGCGCCGGCGGCAAAACAACCCGATCCTGACGGGGGAGGCGGGTGTCGGCAAAACCGCCGTCGTCGAAGGTTTCGCGCAGCGCATCATCGCGGGCGACGTGCCGCCCGCGCTGCGCGACGCAGTGGTCTGCACGCTCGACGTCGGCTTGCTGCAAGCCGGCGCCAGCATGAAGGGCGAGTTCGAAAACCGCCTGCGCCAGGTGATCGAAGAAGTCCAGGCGTCGGCGCGGCCGGTGATCCTGTTCATCGACGAAGCCCACACGCTGGTCGGCGCGGGCGGCGCGGCGGGCACCGGCGATGCGGCCAACCTGCTGAAACCGGCGCTCGCGCGAGGCACGCTGCGCACGATTGCTGCGACGACGTGGAGCGAATACAAGAAGCACATCGAGAAAGACCCCGCGCTGACGAGGCGCTTCCAGGTCGTGCAGGTGCCGGAGCCGTCCGAGGAATGCGCGATCCGGATGATGCGCGGCATTGCACGCCAGATGCAGCAGCATCACGGCGTGCTGGTGCTCGACGAAGCGCTCGAAGCAGCGGTCACGCTGTCGCACCGCTATATTCCGGCGCGCCAGTTGCCCGACAAGGCCGTGAGCCTGCTCGATACCGCTTGCGCACGGGTCGCGGTCAGTCAGCACGCGGTGCCGCCGGCGGTCGAGGACGTGCGCCGCCGCATCGATGCGTGGCAGACCGAGGCCGGGATCATCGCGCGAGAGAACGCGCTCGGCATGGACACCGCCGGGCGCGCCGCGGACATCGCCGCAAAGCTCGAAGCCGAACGCGCACGCCTCGCGCAATTGACCGCGAATTGGGACGGGGAGCGCGAACTGGTGACACGCATCCTTGCGTTGCGGTGCGAACTCGAAGAAGACGTCGGCACGGATACCGCCGGCGATCAACGCGTCGCCGAACTGCAGGCGCTGCAACGCGAACTCGCAGGGCACCAGGGCGATCAGCGCTTGATTCTGCCCGGCGTGGACCGGCATGCGGTGGCGGCCGTGGTGCAGGACTGGACCGGTATCCCGGTCGGCCGGATGGTGCGCGACGACCTCGCGAACGTGCTGAAGCTGGCGGATACGCTCAATCAGCGCATCGTAGGCCAGGCGCACGCGATGGAGATGATCGCGCGGCGCGTGCAAACCTCGCGTGCCGGGCTCGACAACCCGCACAAACCGATCGGCGTGTTCATGCTGGCCGGCACCTCGGGTGTCGGCAAGACGGAGACCGCGCTCGCACTCGCGGAAGCGCTGTATGGCGGCGAGCAGAACGTCATCACCGTCAACATGAGCGAGTACCAGGAAGCGCATACCGTGTCCTCGCTCAAGGGCGCGCCGCCGGGATATGTCGGCTATGGCGAAGGCGGCGTGTTGACCGAAGCGGTGCGCCGCCGTCCCTATAGCGTGGTGTTGCTCGACGAGTTCGAGAAGGCCCATCCCGATGTCCATGAGCTGTTTTTCCAGGTATTCGACAAGGGCCGCATGGAAGACGGCGAGGGCAGGCAGATCGATTTCCGCAACACGCTGATCCTGTTGACCACCAATGTCGGCACTGAACTGATTACCCGCCTGTGCGGCAAGCCGGACAGCACGCCGAGCCCGGAGCAGATCGCACGCGCACTGCGCGCGCCGCTCGTCGAGGTGTTCCCGCCGGCCTTGCTGGGGCGCGTCGCGGTGATTCCGTATTACCCGCTCGACGACGGCATGCTCGACGCCATCATCCGGCTGCAACTCTCGCGCATCGAACGACGCATCGTCGAACAGCACGGCGTGTCCTTCAGCTACGACGACGCGATGGTCCGGCAGGTCGCCGCGCGCTGCACCGAGTTCGAGAGCGGTGGACGAATGATCGACGCCATTCTCACGAACACACTGTTGCCGCGCATCAGTGCCGAATTCCTGACCCGGCTGATCGACGGGCGGACGGTCGCGAAGGTCGAGGTCGGCGTGAGCGACGGCGAATTCACCTACGCGTTCGATTGAACGAGAGCCAGAGGAGAAACTCATGCCACAACAGGTCACCATGGGCGCGATGCTGCAATGTTCGTTCGGCGTCGCGCCGTCGACACTGGTCGTGCTGCCGCTTAACCGCGTGCTGTGCGAAGGACCGCCGGCGGCCAACATCATGGATCACATCCCGCTCGTCAATATCATGCCGTTCGGCATGTGTAATTCGCCGGCCAATCCCGAGGTGGCTGCGGCGACCGCCGCCGCGCTCGGCGTGCCCACGCCGATGCCCTGCGTGCCGGCAACCGTCACGCCGTGGGCGCCCGGCACGGTGAACGTGCTGCTGGGCAATCAGCCGTCGCTCGACAACGTGTCCACCTGCACCTGCATGTGGGGCGGTGCGGTCACGATCGTCGATCCCGCCACAGTCAAAACGCAGGTGCCGTGAAATGGAAACCGTGATGATGCTGACCGACTCCAACCGCGCGATCCGGCTCAAATGCGCGCTTCAAGCCGATGGACTCGTGCTGTTCCGGATGCGCGGCCACGAGGAACTAGGGCGTCTCGCGCAGTGGGACCTCGAACTGCTTGCCGAGCGCTCGGATCTGGCGGTCGCGCCGATGCTGGGCAGCGACCTGTCCGTGAGCCTCGAACTGCCGGGCGGTGGCGAGCGCGAATTCAACGGCATCGTCACCGCCTTCGAACTGGTTCGCCCGGCGAGCGCCAATCCGAACCGGCCGGCCGCGTATCGCGCCACGGTCCGGCCGCGTCTGTGGCTGCTCACGCGCGCATCGCACTATCGCTTCTTCTACGAGATGACGGTGCCGGCGATCGTGAGCCAGGTGCTGGCCGGTTATCAGATCGACTTCGACAACCGCTGCACGGCGAGCTATACGAGCCGCGAGCATTGCGCGCAGCACCGCGAGAGCGACTTCGATTTTGTCAGCCGTCTGCTCGAGCACGAAGGCATCTACTACTACTTCGAGCATCACGGCGGCAAGCACAGGCTGATCCTCGCGGATTCGCCGCAGGTGCACACGGCGACACCGCATTACGCGCAGATTCCGTATCGCGCGCAGATTGCTGCGCCATCGGAATTCGAATGTATCTATGCGTGGTCGTGCGGCGGCGAGGTGCAGGCCGGCATCAGCGAAGTCAACGACTACGATTTCGAAAAGCCGGTGCAAAGCGCCCAACAGGGCTTGCTGAGCCGCGCGCTGCGCACGCAGCCGCTCGATCCGGTGCTCTACGCGATGCAGGAACACGGCGTCGGCTATACACGGCATGCCGACGCCGACCGCTACGCGCAGGCGCACGTCGAGGCGCATCAGGCCGCGAACGAGCGCTTGAGCGGCCGTACCACGGCGCGCGGCATCTGCCCCGGCGGCCTGTTTACGCTCACTGGGCATCCGCGTGGCGACCAGAACGGCGAGTACCTGGTCGTGTCGGCCCGGTATGAACTTCAATCGGACACCTACCTGTCCGCGCGAGAAGCCGGTGTGCCGCGCTTCGTGTTCGACAGTTCGTTCACGGCGCTGCGTCACGACAGCGCGTTTCGCACTGCCCGGCTCACGCCCCGTCCACGCGTGTGCGGCCCGCAGACGGCGGTGGTGGTGGGGCCGGGCGGTGAGGAAATCCATACCGACAAGTACGGCCGCATCAAGGTGCAATTCCACTGGGAGCAGTTCGCGCCACCCACGGGCGATCAGGCGTTGCAGCGTTGCTGGGTGCGGGTCGCCCAGGCGTGGGCGGGGCAGCAGTGGGGCGCGTTCTTCTTGCCGCGTATCGGCCAGGAAGTGTTGGTGGAGTTTATCGAGGGCGATCCGGATCGGCCCATCGTCACGGGCAGCGTCTATAACGCCGCGCACATGCCGCCGTATGCGCTGCCCGAGCATGCCGCGCGCGCGACCTTCAGGAGCAACTCCACGAAGGGCGGCGACGGCTTCAACGAAATGCGCTTCGACGATAGCAAAGGAAGCGAACAACTGTTCTTCCATGCGGAGCGCAACCTCGATACCTATGTGAAGCACGACGCGCTGTACTGGATTGGCCACGAGCGGCATGTGATCGTCAAAAGCGACGATCTGGCGCAGTGCAGCGGCAATCGCAGCGATGCGCTCACTGGCAATCACAACGGCAAGATCGGCGGCAAGCTGTCGCTCGACGTCGGGCAGGACACCCAGCACAAGTCCGGCATGAACCTCGCGCTCAGTGCGGGCGAAAACATCGACATCAAGGGCGGCATGAACGTGACGATCGAAGCGGGGATGATGCTCACGCTCAAGGCCGGCGGCAACACGATCGTGCTCGGACCGGAAGGGATCGCCATCAGCGGCGCGGGGCCGGTGACGATCGATGGGCCGATGGTGCAGATCAATTGCGGTGGTGGCGGCGGCGGTGCGGGGGCGCAGAGCGCGTCGCCCGATGCGCCGACCGACCCGCAACAAGCTGACGACGGTTCGCGATGAACACGCTCGCCTACCACTTCGCGCCTGGCGCACCCGGACACGATGACCCGCAGCCCGGATCACGCATGACGCTCGAAGTCAGATCGTACCAGGGCACGTTACTCGCGGCGCCGCTTGCCCGCTGCTTCGATGCGGCGGGGGGTGCCATCGGCCGAGGGCCCGATAACGCACTGGTCCTGCCGGACGCGCTGAAAACCGTGTCGCGTGTGCAAGCGCGGGTCGATTGCGCGGACGGTGCATGGTGGCTGACCGACCTCGGCAGCAACCCGAGCCGGCTGAATGGCCGGCCGGTGACGGCTCACGCGCGCAGCCAGCTCGCCGATCGCGACCGCCTGGAGATGGGCGCGTATGTGCTCGACGTGACGATCGAAGCGCTTGCCGTCGCGCCAGCGAGCAATGCGAGCCACGACGCGGAAGGTGTGTTTGCTCTGACGGACCCGGATCACGCCGCGGATCTGCTGGGCGGCGTGCCACCGTTCGCAACCGATGCGCTGCTGGGCGATCCACTCGCGCAGGCGGCCGTACTGGCGGGTGCGCGCTTGCCTGGCGCGCCGTTCGATCCGCTGGGCGCGCCGCTGCGGCAGTCCGTGCAGGCAGCGGATGGACGCGCTGCGTTCGCCGGCTCGGAACACGATCACGTGTCGCCGGAGCAGTTCGCTTTTGTGCCGCCGGAAATGGCGCATGGGGTTCAGTCGGCGCTCAGCATTCCTGACGACTATGACCCATTGAACGATGCGGCGCTCGGGCGGCATGCGCGCAGCCACGGCGAAGGTGGCGCCGATGCTGTCGCGCCCCGAACGGTCGCTTCGACCGTCGTGGCGCAATCCGCCGCCGCTGCCTCGTCCGATCTCACACTCGCGGCGCTGCTCGACGGCCTCGGCCTCGACCGGTCCGCCGTGCGCGAGCGCAGTGGCGCCGACGTGGCCCGTCTGGCGGGCCGCATGCTGCGCACGGCAGTCAGCGGCACCGTGAACGTGCTGCTGTCACGTTCGGTGCTCAAGCGCGAGGTGCGGCTCGACACCACCTTGCTTTTGCAGCGTGACAACAACCCGCTGAAGTTCTTCCCCGACGGCGACAGCGCATTGCAGCAGATGCTGAGCGGCCGCGGCAGCGGCTACCTGCCTGCGGAAGCCGCCCTGCAACGTGCGTTCGAGGACATCCGCGGGCACGAACTGGCGGTGCTCGCCGGCATGCGGGCCGCGCTACAGCACGTGCTGGGCCGCTTCGATCCGCACGTCCTGAGCGCCGCGTCCGAGGCGCAAGACGCGCGCGGCTGGCTCGGCAAACTGCCCGGACGCCGCAAGGCTCAACTGTGGGACCAGTTCACCGCGCTCTACAGCGAGCTTGCGCGCGCGAGCGACGACGACCTGCAGGCGCTGTGCGGCAGCGCCTTCAACGATGCCTACGAACGGCAAGCCGGCCTGTTGCGCGATGGCCAGCCGCTGACCTCCACTCATTCGCAGCGAGATGACAATGTCCATGAATAACAAGGTGATCTGGTCCGAAGGCATGCTGCTGCAGCCGCAGCACCTGCAGCAACACGACCGCTATCTGCACGCGTTAATCGACACGCGTTGTGCGGCGCTACGGCCGTACGCCTTTGGCTTCTCGTCGCTGTCCATCGATACCGAACAGCTCAAGCTCGGCCGGATCGCGTTGACCGAGTGTTCCGGCGTGCTGCCGGACGGCACGCCGTTTCGCCTGCCCGCGGATGACGAATTGCCGCTGCCGCTCGCCGTGCCGGAAGGCGCGCGCGATCTGAAGGTGGTACTGGCGTTGCCGGTGTCGCGGCCCGGCGTGCCGGAGGCCGCGTATGCCGGGCGCGGCGACGCGCACGACAGTTTCACGCGGCACCGGATCGCCGAAACGGAAGTCCGTGACAGCAACGACGGCGCCACGGGCGCCGCCTTGATGCAGGTCGGCAACCTGCGCCTGCGGCTCGCGTTCGAAGCGGAGGTCGCCCATGCCTATGCATCGCTGGGCGTGGTGCGGGTGGTCGAACGGCGCGCCGATAACCGCGTCGTGCTCGACCCCGGCTACGCGCCGCCGTGCGTCGACTATCGCGTCACGCGCCGGCTGGCGTCGTTCGTCGATGAATTGCTGGGCCTGCTGCATCAGCGCGCCGATGCGCTGGCCGCGCGCCTGTCCCAGCCGGCGTTGACGGGCGCAGCCGAGATCGCCGACTTCCTGCTGCTGCAGGCGCTGAACCGCGCCGAGCCGCTGTTCGCCGCGTTGGCGACGAGCACCGGCTTGCATCCGCACGACCTGCACCACCATGCGCTGCAACTGGCCGGCGAACTCGCGACCTTCTGCCAGGTCGGCAAGCGGCCGGACGCATTTCCGGTCTATCGGCACGAGCGGCTCGACGAGACCTTTACGCCGCTGATCGACGCATTGCGCAACGCGCTGAGCGCGGTCATGGACCCGCATGCGGTGCCGATTCCGCTCGAAGAACGCAAGTACGGTTTGCGGGTGGCCGTGGTGCCCGACACCGACCTGTTCCGCTCAGCGAGCTTCGTGCTCGCCGTGAAGGCGGACCTCGCCCCGGCGGCGCTGCTGAACGGCTTCCCTCCGCAAGCCAAGCTGGGCCCGGTCGAGCGGATTCGCGATCTGGTGAACCTGCAATTGCCGGGCATCGGGCTGCGCGCATTGCCGGTCGCGCCGCGCCAGTTGCCGTTCCACGCCGGGTTCACCTACTTCGAACTCGAACGCGGCAGCGACTTGTGGAAGCAGTTTGCGACCTCGGCCGGCGTGGCGCTGCATGTTGCCGGCGACTTCCCCGGACTCGCGCTCGAGTTCTGGGCCATCCGTCCATGAGCGGGCGCGACGCCAGCCCTCGTATAAGGAACCGATCGTGAATACGCCGTCTCCATGGCCGCTTGACGCCAACTCCGACGAAACCATCCTGATTCCGCAGCCCGGCGGACGGCGCGGGGCCGCGATGGGCCCGCCCTTTGCGATGCCGTCCGCTGTGCCCGCCGATGCGGCGGCGCGGCGCACTGCGCCGTCCGCCGCCGCGCGGACAGAGCGCGCACCGCAGCAGATACTGGGCGGCGCACCGCTGCCATCGCCAAACGCCGCACCACCGCCCATCGGTCAGGCCGCGCCCGAGCCTACACCGGCCGCGGCCACCGCGCAGCAGAGCGCCACTCGCGCCGCGTCGCCCGCGGCCGCCCGCCGCGCGCCGCTCATCGCAACGGCCAGCGGCTTGAACCCACTGGTGCGCGCGGCCAATCCGCTGCTCGACCTCGCCTTGCCGCTGCGCACCTTGCCCGCCTGTGCCGATGTCGAAGGGCTGCGCGCGCAACTGCTGCAGATGGTGAAGCTTTTCGAAGCCGAGGCGCGCGCGAGCGGCTTCGACACCGAACAGGTCGCCGCGGCGCGCTATTGCCTGTGCACCTGCATCGACGAAGCCATCTCGGGCACGCCGTGGGGCAGCGGCATGTGGGCGAGCCGCAGCCTGCTGGTGATCTTTCACAACGAAGCATCCGGCGGCGAGCGCTTCTTTCTGATCCTGCAACGGCTCGCGCAGGACCCGGCGCGCAACGTGGATGTGCTCGAACTGATCTACGTGATGCTGTCGTTGGGCTTCGAGGGCCGCTACCGGCTGATCGAGGGCGGACGGGCGCAGCTCGAATCGGTGCGCGAGCGTCTTGCGCAGATCATTCGGGTGCAGCGCGGTTCGTTCGAAGCTGAGTTGTCGGTGCAATGGCAGCCGGTGCAGCGTGCGCGCCGCTCGCTGACGCAACGGGTGCCGCTCTGGGTCACGGCCGCGTTGGCGGGCGTGGCGCTGGTCGCAACGCATATTGCACTAGGCGTGAATCTGAATCGCGCGTCGGACCAGGTCTTCGACGCGTTGAATGGCATCCGCGTGAGCGCGCCGCCCCTGATGCCGGCCGTCGCCGCCGCGCAGCCGGCCGCGACGGCGAAGCTCGCGACCTTTCTGGCGCCGGAGATCGCACAGGGACTCGTCAGTGTGCGCGACAGCGCCGACCGCTCGGTGGTCACCATCAATGGCGATGGTCTGTTCGCGTCGGGCAGCGCGGCGCTGGAAGCGGCCTACCAGCCACTGATGACACGCATTGGGCAAGCGCTGCAGGCGGTGCCCGGCAAGGTCGTCGTCACCGGGCACACCGACAACCAGCCGCCGTTGTCGGCACGCTTCCCGTCGAACTGGGCTCTCTCGCAGGCGCGCGCCGACAGCGTGCGGACCTTGCTTGCCGCCACCACCACGGGCACGCCGGAGCGTTTCAGCGCGGAAGGACGCGGCGATGCCGAGCCGCTTGCGTCCAATGACACCGCTGCGGGCCGCGCGAAGAACCGGCGCGTCGAGATCACTTTGCTGGCACCGGGAGCGTCGTCATGACGCGCCGCTGCACTTCCATTACCTATGCGGGAGTCGTCGCATGAAAAAGCTTGCTGGTTGGATCAGGACGCCGCAGGGCCTCACGCTGCTCGGGGTTGCCGCACTCGCGCTGGTGCTGTGGTTCGAAGGGCCGCTGGTGGCGTTCGGCGGCAGCGTGCCGCTCGAAACCGATCGCAGCCGCTGGATCGCGGTTGCCTGCCTGCTGCTGGCGTGGGCGCTCGGCTGGTTCGTTCACTGGCTGTTGGCGCGGCTCGTCAATCTGCGCTTTGTCAGCGGTGTGGCGGCGCAGAACAGCGCGGCGATGACGGACGACAGCGGCGCGCTCGCCGCATCACGCGCCGCCAGCGCGGAAGTCGCGTTGCTGCGGCAGCGCTTCGAGCAGGCGCTCGCGGTGTTGCGAAAGGCGCGCATGAAGGGCAGCTTCGGCAGCCAATGGCTCTATCAGTTGCCGTGGTACATGTTCATCGGCGCGCCGGGCACCGGCAAGACCACCGCGTTACAGCATTCCGGCCTGCGCTTTCCGTTGCGCGACATGCTGGGCCAGGACGCGATCGGCGGCGTCGGCGGCACGCGTCACTGCGACTGGTGGTTCACCGACGAGGCCGTGCTGGTCGATACCGCCGGCCGCTATACGACCCAGGATAGCGATGCGCAGGCCGACCAGTCCGCCTGGGACGGCTTCCTGAGCCTGTTGCGCAAATATCGCCCGCGCTGTCCGGTGAACGGGATCATCGTGACGCTGTCCGCCGCGGATCTGGTGCAGCAGGACGACGCCGCGCGTGCCGCGCACGTGCGGCTGATCCGCGCCCGTCTGAGCGAACTGGCGGAGCGTCTGGGCACGCGCTTTCCGGTCTATCTGGTCGTGACGAAATGCGACCTGCTGGCGGGCTTCACGGAGTTCTTCGACGACCTCGGCCAGCACGAGCGCGAACAGGTGTGGGGGATCACGTTTCCGCTCGACGAAAGCGG
Organism: Paraburkholderia sediminicola; assembly: GCF_046026895.1. Lineage (GTDB taxonomy): Bacteria > Pseudomonadota > Gammaproteobacteria > Burkholderiales > Burkholderiaceae > Paraburkholderia > Paraburkholderia sediminicola_C. Next base: position 85,905 of record NZ_JAQQEU010000009.1, on the reverse strand, counting down.
CCGGGCCGAGCAGGCGCTCGGCGCGTTTCCGGCCGGGTTCGACGCGTTGGGTGAACGGCTGCAGGCGCGCGTGCTGGCCCGGATGCAGCGCGAGAGCGACGTGCGGCGGCGCGCGCTGATCTACGGTTTTCCGCAGCAGTTTGCCGGTCTGCAGCCGGCGCTGCGCAGCTTCCTCGACGACGCGTTCGGCGGCACCCGCTATGACGCGCCACCCATGTTGCGCGGCGTGTACTTCACGAGCGGCACCCAGCAGGGACGACCGATCGACCGGGCCATCGGCGCGCTGGCGCAATCGCTCGGGCTGCGTCATGACGTCGGCGTCAATCAGGGCGCCGCCGGCCGTGCGTACTTCATCAAGCGGCTCCTGAAGGACGTGATTTTCAGCGAGGCCGCGCTGGCGGGCGCGAATGCGCGCCTCGAACGGCTGCGCACGTGGCTGCAACGCGGCGCGCTGGGTCTGATCGGCATCGTGCTGGCGCTCGCGCTGGCTGGCCTCGCGATCAGCTATCAGCGCAACCGCGCGTATGTGGCCGAGTTCAATCAGCAGATGACCCGGCTCCAGGGCCTCGCCCACAGCGCCGACCCGCAGCGCGATCCGCTTGCGCTGCTGCCGTTGCTCGATGCCGCGCGCGATCTGCCCGGCGGTTATGCCGATGCGGGCAAGCCGGTGCCGTTGCTGACGCGCCTTTGGCTGTACCAGGGAGACAAGCTCGGCGCCCAGGCGCGGGTGACCTATCGCCGGCTGCTCAACGAAACGCTGCTGCCGCTGGTGGTGCAGCGTCTCGAAGCTCAGTTGCGGCGCGGCGCTGCGAACCCGCAGGAATACCAGTATGAAGCGTTGCGCACCTACCTGATGCTCGGCGACCCGCAACACTACGACGCGAACACCGTACGCGCGTGGGTCGACCTCGATTGGCGGCGCGATGTGCTGCACGATGCGAGCGCGGAACAGCGCAATGCACTCGACGGCCATCTTGCGGCGCTGTTCGACAAGCGGCGTTTCGATCCGTCATTGCCGCTCGATCGCCACCTGATCGAACAGGCGCGTGCTTCACTCGGTGAGTTGCCGCTGGAAGAGCGTCTGTTCAACCGCGTGCAGCGCGATCTCGAACAGGCGAACCTCACGCCGTTCAGCGTCAGCGCCGCAGCGGGTCCGAACACGCCTTTGCTGCTGACACGCACGAGCGGCGCGCCGCTGACGGGCGGCGTACCGGGTGCGTACACGCGCAGCGGTTATGCACGTTTTGTGCAGCTGCGCGAGGCGGCGCTCGCGGACGTCGCGCGGGACGCGTGGGTGCTCGGCCGGCAAGACGTCGCGCCCACTCCGGCAGGCACCGACGCGTTGCGCGGCGCGCTCACGCAGCGCTATTTCGACGCCTATGACCACGCGTGGGATAGTCTGCTGGCGGACTTGAGCGTGGTGCCGTTCGCCAACCTCGCCGATGGCGCGCGGATCGCCAACCAGTTGGCGGCGCACGATTCGCCGCTGCGCAATCTGATCGTGGCGGCGGCCCGCGAGACCACCCTGGCGGATCTGGCTGTAGAGGGGCCGGCCATCGGGCAGCGTGCGCGTGATGCAGCGACGGGTACCGCGGGCAGCGCCATCGTCGGGAGCGCCGGCAAAGAGGGGGCGGACGGTGCGTCGGGCACGACCCTCGCCGGCGCATTCGATGCCGCACGCAAGCGCCTTGGCGCGGCGCTGGGCAATGCGTCCGACCCACCGCCAGCCGGTTCGGCAAGCCAGGCCTCGCTCCCCACGCCGGTCGACGCGCACTTCCAGACCTTGCACGAACTGGCCGGCAAAGCGGCTGCGGCGGCTAACGGCGACATGGCTGCCGCGGACAATGCATCCCTCGATCAGGCGTTTGCGCCGCTCAAGGACGCCGCGCTCTACCTCGAAGCAGCCGATGCGGCGCGCCGCCTCGGCCAGCCGGCGCCGGCGGGCGACGCCCTGAGCAAGCTGAAGCTGGCGGGCCAGACGCAACCTGCGCCATTGACGGGGATTGCAGCGGCGCTATCGGCGGCAGGCGGCGAACTGCTGCAAGGCGGCGAGCGCGCCCGGCTCAATGCCCTGTGGACCTCCAGCGTCGGCCCACTGTGTCACAGCGCGCTGGACGGCCGCTATCCGTTAGTGCGGACTTCGACCCGCGATGCGGCCGCCGACGACTTCGGCAAGCTCTTCAGCCCGGGCGGCCTGATCGACGATTTTTTCCAGAAGAATCTCGCGAATCTCGTGGATTCGAGCACGCCGGTGTGGCAATGGCGCGCGGGGGCGGCGCCGCTCGGCCTTTCGCGTGATGTGCTGGCGCAATTCCAGCGCGCCGCGCAGATCCGCGATGCGTTTTTCCGTAACGGCGGGCGCGATGTGTCGATTCGCTTCGGCATCAAGCCGCTCTCACTCGACTCGTCGCTGACTCAGGTGACGCTCGACATCGACGGCCAGCAACTGGTGCTGACGCACGACGCGCTGCAGTCCGCGCAATTTCAGTGGCCGAGCGGCAAGAACACGGGCCGCGCGCAGGTGGACTTCACGCCGCCGCCAGCGGGGCAGCGCGCGTCGTTTGACGCGAGCGGCCCGTGGGCGCTCCTGCATCTCGTCGATGCGGGGCAACTGGAAACGACTGCGCAAGCGGACCGTTTCCGCTTGAGCTTCGATTCGGCGGGCCGCAAGGCGGTTGTCGAACTCGACGCGGCCAGCGTGGTGAATCCATTCAGGCGAGCCGCCCTCGAACAGTTTAGCTGTCCGACCCATCTATGAAGCGCGGACCCGGATTGGCCGGTTGCTACGGCAAGGTGCGCTGCAACGGCGATTTTGTCACTCGACACTTGCCGCCCGAGTTCGTCGCGCGCTGGGACCTGATGTTGCAGGCAGGTGTTCTGCAAGGCCGGGGCGCGCTGGGTGACGACTGGTTGGGGGCCTACCTGAGCGCACCGCTGTGGTACTTCGTGCTCGGCGCTGACGTGATGGGTCCGACCGCGTGGGCCGGGGTGCTGATGCCTGGCGTGGATAGTGTCGGACGTCATTTCCCGTTGACGATCACGGCGCCACTGGATGCCTGCATGCTTCCCACGTGGGTGGCCGAGGCGCGACCGTGGTTCGTCCGCTGCGGTGAACTCGCGTTGGCCACGCTGGAGAGCGGCGCGCGGCTCGCGGAACTGGAAGCCGGACTCGCGGCGCTTGCGGATGGAACGGGTGAAAGCGATCTGCCTGACCGCTTGCCGCGCGATGCGATGCTCGCGAGCGTAGCGGATGCCATACGCGCTGGGACCGCTGGCAGCCGTGGGCACTGCGTTTGGTGGACTGACGGTGGCGAGACGCTCCCGCCGTCGATGCGCCGATGCGCGGGTCTTCCGGATGCGTTGCAGGTCGCGGGGCTGTTTTACGGCGGCACCGCGGGTTGGCTATCGCATGGTCCGTGGCCGGGTGGCGCGCCCGAGTGACTATCGAGGTTCGCGGTACGGGCGCGGCACAGTGAGAGCGATGCCTGCTTACCGCGTCAGGGATTCAGATGCCACCGGCGGCCGCATTGTCATAGCAGGCCACCACCGCCGTCACGTTATCTTTTCCACCCGCATCGAGCGTGAGTTCGACCAGCCGCTGGCAGGCCGCCTCCAGCGTATCGACGCTCACCGCTGCCAGCACCGCTTCGATCTCATGATGCGGCACCTCGCCATACAAGCCGTCGCTGCATAGCAGATAACGATCGCCCGGCGCACAGGGATGGGTCTCCACCACCGGCGCCACCGCTGGCAGCGGACCGAGCGCCTGAAGCAACACATTGCGCGGCGGCAAATGGTCGATGTTGCCGAGGTCGAGTGCCTGCTGGTAAAGCGTCTGGTCGCGCGATAACTGCAGCAGCGCACCGTCGCGATAGCGGTACAGGCGGCTGTCGCCAACCTGAAACGCCACGAGCAGATCCGATGCCGCAGGTTGCCAGAGCCCGGTCACCGTCGTGCCCATGCCGCGCTCGAGCGCGCCAGGCTCACGCGTATTCAGCGCATAGAGCGTGGCATTTGCCTGATCGAGCGCATCGAGCAGGGTGCGTATCGCGTCGAGCGCGTCGTCGTGAACCGTGGCGTCAGGATCGCCGGCAGTGACCGGGCCAGCGCTTGCGCGCGGTGTCGCGGCGCAGGCGGCGCCAACGGTTGCGGCGATGCGTTGCAAAGCGGTCTCGCTGGCGAGTGCGCCGTCCGTGTGACCGCCCATGCCATCCGCGATCACGATCAGGCCGAGCGCCGGGTCGATCAGGAAATGGTCTTCGTTGACCCGGCGCACCCGCCCTGGATCGGACAAGCCGCACGCGGTGCAGTGGTTGAAGCGGTGGAGCGTGAGCGACAGTGTGGCGGAACGCATGCGCGGTTCTCCTGCGGGCCGCCGTCGACTCGACGCGGCCGGTTGGTTCGGTATGGATTCAATCCGTTCTCAATCCAGTGGCGCGCAGGAAACTGGCGCGGTCGTGATCGTTGGAAATCGCTTCGGCGAGCCGCTGTTGCAGCATCCGCAGATCGAGCGCGCGCGGGGCTTCCCGTTTGACGATGAGCTGTGCAATCGGTCCGAGATAGACCGCCAGTTGCAGCGCGGCGGCGCGGATCTGCTCCGGGGTCAGCGACGTGGATGGCGCCGAGCCGTCCAGCGAAGTCACATCGCGCTGCGCGGTCTGCGGCTGCGAAGGTCGCGGGCTCGTATCGGTGCGCAGGCTAGCGTGCCACGTTTCTTGTGCGAGCGTGCTGAGGGCATCGGCGAACTGCTTGCGGCCCTTGTCGGAAGGAATGTGCGGGACTAGCAGCGCGCTCAGCGTCGGCAAATCCGCGGCTCGGGTTGCCGCGCGGGCGACCAGCAGGCGCGCGACCGGGCCGACCTGAGCGGCGAGCCACGCCTGGACCGCGGCGAGATCGCCAGCGGGCCAAACGGTGGGGAGCTTTTCAACCGTAGCGGGGGCAGGCGGCGGCGGGACAGCCGACGCGGCGGTCCCGCCAGAGGCCGCCGCCATCAACACGGTGCGGTCATTGTCGGCGCAGGTCGAATGCGATGACACGCCGTTGAGCGCCTCGAACAAGGCCGCACGCAGTTCGGCCGGCGTCTGGTAACGCGCGGCCCGCTCCTTCGACAATGCGCGCATCAGCACCGCGTCGAGCGCGGCGGGCAGGGTCGGATTGCGTTGCGTGGGCCGCGGCGGCGTATCGCGCAGCACCTGTTGCATCACCGACGCGGGCGGCCCCGCAAACGGCCGCTGGCCGGTCAGCATTTGGTACAGCACGACCGCTGCGGAGAACAGGTCCGAGCGGCCGTCCACCGAGTCGCCGCAGAACTGTTCCGGCGCCATGTAGCTCGGCGTGCCCACCACCGAGCCGACCACGGTCATCGTCGACGATTCGATATGGGCGATGCCGAAATCCGTGACTTTCAGTCGACCGCGTGGGGTGACGAGCAGGTTGGCGGGCTTGATGTCGCGATGCACGACGCCGTGCTCATGGGCGTAAGCGAGTCCGGCAAGCAATTGCGTGAACCAGTCGAGCGCGGCGTGAAGATCGAGCGGCTCGCCTGCGCGGAGGAAGGCTTCGAGGCTGCGTCCGTCGACGTATTCCATCGCGATGTAGGCCGTGCCGTCGGCTTCGCCGTAGTCGTAGACCGCGACGATGTTCGGGTGCGACAGGCGCCCCGCAGCTTGCGCCTCGTTGCGAAAGCGCGCCATCAGGCTTGCGCGCTCGCCGCTGTCGAACAGTTCGTTGCGGATCGTCTTCAGGGCGACGCGGCGCTCGATATGCGGATCGAACGCGCGATACACGACACCCATCGCGCCGGCGCCGAGCGTCGTTTCGACCCGGTATTTGCCGAGCGACGTGATAGGAGCGGAATCCATCGTGGGTCCGTCAGCTCTCGATCATCCGGAACGCCTCGACGAGGCTGGTCTTCATGCGCGCAAACGAGGCCGCCAGCGAGGCGATCTCGTCCTGCCCGCGTTCGACGAAATCCGCGCCGTCGAGCTTGCCGAGACTGACTTCGTCGGCGGCTTGCGAGAGCGCGCGAATTCTCCGCGTGACGAGCAGATGAACCATGACGTTCAGCGCGATCAGGACGCTACCGAACACGGCGAGCAGCGACAGCAGGAACGTACGCAGCACGCCGTGGCTGCGGGCGATCGGCAGGGCCATCGGCACTGAGACGAAATCCGCCCCGATGGTTTCGTGCAGCGGCCAGTTGAAGCCGTTATTCGGACCGTATTTGTCGAGCAAGGTCTTGGGCGCGGCGGACGGCACGCTGTGGCATTCCATGCAGGCCGCGTCGTTGATCCGGTTGGGGCGAGCGATATACAGATTCGGACCGCTCGGCGTGTCGCGCAGGCCGACCACTTCCTTGAGTTCGGGCTTGTCGTGCAGGCGGCGGATCACATCGGTCTCCCAGTCGGTCGGCCGGTCGCGCGGATTGGTGGGATTGAGCATGGTCGAGCGGTATGAATAGCCGGCCAGGTGCTTTTCCAGCGACATCAAGGTCTCGACGGCGGAAAAGGCCGGCACCGACTGCGGCACGAAGCTGTACTTGAGCTGCGTTTGCAGCAAGGGCGTGACCTGGGTCGCGGTGTAGTTTTGCGAGGCGCTGGCTGCTTCCATCAAAACCCGCGCGTTCTGCACGGTCTCTTCGACGGCGGCGCGCTGCAACAGGTCGTTCGCGACCCAGCCGGCGCCGCCGAAACCCGCCGCGAAAATGCCGAGAAAAACCAGGTTGAATTTGACGCTCAGCGACAGTCTCATGACTCCTCCGCGGACGGACGTGGCGCACGCGGCCGCTGGGGCGGCAAGGGCGGCGGCGGGTAAAGGACAGGGCGCCATTCGGGTAACACGCGCAGATTGAGGCGGATCTGGGTGCGAAACGGCTCGGTATGGATGAGCGCGCGAAACCGCGCCACGAAGGTGTGGCGCACCGGCAAGCTGCACGTGAGCCAGTCGGCCAGATCCGCATAAGCAACCGGTCTGCCCTGGACCGGCGTGACGGGTTTCGCCGGGTTATGCGACGCAAGCGGAGTCAGCGGCGCGAGCGGGTCGCGAAACGGCAGCGGCAGTTGACTCACGAATGCTGTCGCAGGACGAGCGGACAGCACAGGCGGCTTGCCGGGCTCGCGTTCGAGGTAAGCATCGGCGGCGAGGGTCTGCGGCGCGTCCCGGCCTTCCGGCAAGGTCACCACGGCGCTGCCAGTTTCGACAAACAGGGCGCTCGACGTACCGGTGGCGTGGACCGCGCTCGAACCTTGCCGCAACGCGATGTGTATCGATGACGTATCCAGCAGCAGCGGTGCGGGGCCGCCAGCGCCCGCTCGGGCCAGCTTGATCCACCCCGCCAGGAGTGACAGCGAGGGCAGCCCGGCAGCGTCTTCACCATGGGGCGGCGCGTCGATCGAGAGCCGCGTCAGCGGGCCGAGCGCCACCAGCGTGCCGTTGGCATCTTCCAGTTGGGCGCCGGACTGGGCGTCCGTTGTGAGGAGGTCGCCGGGCTGCGTGGCGAGCGGCGCGTCTACCGCGAACACGGAGGTGCCCCGGATCAGCGTCACTGAGCCCTCCGGTAACAGCAGCAACGCCGAGGCATGCGTGAGCGGCGTGACGCACAGGCATGCGGCCATGGTGCCGCGCCGCAGCCAGGCAACCATGCGTGACGTTGCGCGTTGCGGAAGGTTCATCGCCGCCGCTCCTCGATATGAGTGGGATCACGTCGAGAACAGCCAGAGCGTGGCTTCTATTCCATCGGAAATTTTTTTATCGATGCGTGGAACAAGCACGCGGGCTCGGCTGTTTTCGGCAGGACGGGAGCGGACGGCGGAGTATCCGGCAGGATTGCGTGCACGCCATCGCCGTGCGAACCCGTTTCGCTCGCGTTCAACGCGTGATCGACGCGTGATCGAGGCGCGTTGGATCGATATATATTCAGGATAGCGATCTATTTATTCAGGCCAACCCGGATCGCCGAACCACTTAAAGGAAGCTATATGATGCGTCACTCCATTCTCCATGTTGCGGCCGCCGCGCTCTGCCTGGCTGCTTCGTCGACTTATGCCGCGTGGCACGTCGACAGTTCCGAATCGACCCTTTCCTTTGTGACTGCCAAGGCAGGTGCGCCTGGCGTTGGCGGCATCGAAGAGGTGCAGACGTTCAAACAGGTGGGCGGCTCGGTCGGCGACGATGGCAAGCTCCGCTTCAACGTCGATCTCGCCAGCGTCGAGACCAATATCCCGTTGCGCAACGATCGCCTGAAAGATCTGTTGTTCAAAGTGGCCGACTATCCGCAAGCGGTGTTCGCCGGTGCAGTCGATGTTCACCGCTTCGATGCGCTGCGTGTGGGTGCGAACGCCGATATCGAACTGACCGGCCAACTGACCATTGCCGGACAGAGCAAGCCGCTGAGCGCCAATCTACGCGTCGTCAAGCTCGCATCGAACGCATTGCTGGTCGGCACGCGCACACCCATTGTCGTGAATCTGAAGGATTACGGCCTGCAGGACGGTGTGGAAGCCCTGCGCTCGTTGATGAACCTGAATGTGTTGACGAGTTCGGCGCCTGGCAGTTTCTCGGTGGTGCTGCGCTCCGGCAACTGAAAGAGGCGTGCATGCGGCGGCACACGGGCGACCTGGCCGCGGCCGCTTCAGCGCCCCTTTCTACAAGACCGGCCAACTGCTCGCGAGCGGCGCCGCCGTGCCGACCCTCTTCCTTGCCGATACCGCGACAACGCTGATTGCGTCGGCCGGTCGCAAATCGAACCGTTGTTGAACCCGGCGCCGCCGCAGGGCAAGCCTGGTTTTCATTGCAGTAACCCATTGCCCCAGGAGACCTTCGATGCCTTCCAAAAGTTCAACGTTGCAGCAACTCGTGTCTTACGAAACCTGGATGAAAGACACGGCGCTGACCATTCAGCCACGCGATGCCCTGCTCAAGGCACTCGACGAGCAGATCCTCCAGTACCAGCGCAACCCGACCGTCTACCGCTTCTACGAGGTACAAACCCACTTCAAGGCGTGGAAGGAGGGCAGGGGCGCGGGCAACGCGTGGAAGAAAGATCCCCGCAATCACAAGCAGTGCTTTACGCGGCTTGATGAGCAGTTGAGGGGATTGGGGGATACGGATGTCGCGATGGGCGCGCAGAATTTTATGGCGCCCGCGCTGATCAATTCGAGGCTCGGGGTGCTGTATCTGTTTGCCAATACGTCGATCGAGGACAGCATCTTCCGGGTGGTCCTCGAAGGAGCGTTCGACGTCACGACGGCGGGATTGGGGACTGCGCCGGACAGCAATACGGCGGCGTCGCGTGCATCCGACATATTGGACCTGGCGCAGAAGCCCGCCGGGATGGCGGCGGCCAAAGTCCAGGACAAGGTGACCCAGCATTTCGGCAAGAAAGTGGTCCCCGCCAGTCAATTGACCTCGGGCCCAACCCCGCCCATGCCCACCGACAGCAACTTGCGACGGCTGTACGAGGCGATCCGCGCCAAAATCAACGACGCGGCGACCAAGCTCTGGGGCATGATCTGCGACAAGATCGCCGATATCCGCAAGGACCCCGGTGGCACCGCCCTCGACGTGCTGCCGGGGATGCTCCGCAAGCTCGTGAACTTCCTGTGCGGCAAGCTGTTCGCGGCTGCGGCTCCGTTTATCGGCGCGGGTCTGGATCTGGCCAAGGGTATCGCCAACACCATCGATGCCAGCATCACCAAATACCGCGAATGGGTCGCGGGGCGCGACGTTCAGATTCTGACCGGACATCCCGGCACGATCGTCGAGGCGATTCGGCGGTCGATGTCGCTGAGCGTGGGCGAGGGCGTCTATGACATGGTCAAGGGCGGGGCGAGTCTCGGCATTCAGATCGCGTCGCAGGGCGCCGCATCGATCGTCAGCGCGGTCGTATCGATTCTCGAAACGCTGGCCAAGACCATCTGGAAGATCGTCGAAATCGTCCGCATGAAGATGTTTTTCAGCCAGGCGCAAACGCATTGGCAAGCGCGCTATCAACGTGATGCGCTGCATACGCGGCCGATTGCCTTCAACAACTGGTTCAAGCGCTATTCGGTTTCGATTCCCGCGTTATCGGTTTTAGCGCTGAACTCCGGCATATGCGGCGACAAGATGCATTTTCTGGCGATGTACAAGGACGATGAAGCGGTGATCAGCCAGTCCGAGTTTACGGCCGGATGCCGCTATGTGGATGGACTGAAGATATGGGGGACGAGCTATCTGAACGATGCGGGATTCAGCTTCGCGTCCGAAGACAAGGTGGTGCAGGGCCTGCTCAAGCTGGCGCAAAGCCATACGGAGGAACAGAGCAAACGGGCCAGGGCATGGCAGGCGACGCTGGGGTTTCTGAATGGTTGACGAACCCGACAATTGACGTAGCCGTTTGCCTTCGCGGCGCGCCGGCGGTCACGCGACTTCGTGAAGCCGTGCATGGTTGCTGGCTGGCTGCCAACGCCGTGGCGGGCGAGGAACCGACATCCGAGTTTGTACTTCGTCTTGACGGGGCTCACTTCAACCGTTGCCACGAAACTTTCGATGCCCCATATCCGAAGCTCCCGGGCGTGACGTAGGTCAACCGGTCGCCATCAAGGGTAAATGGACGCCGCTGAACATCGCCGTCCCAATTCGGAAAGGTGCTGTTGTGGATGTGGAAAACAATCACTTGTCCGGCAGGATCGACGGTATAAGTGCCGAAATGGGCGAAGCTGCCCTGGACGATGCGCTGGTTCTCTTCCGCACTCCCCGATAGCCGGTTATCCGCCGCGAATTTCGGCAAATCCGCGCGAACGCCGACCAGGACGTAGCGGCCGTCGCTGCCGAAGATGAGTTGGCCCTGCGGATGCGGACCCAGCACCTCGACTTCGCTACCGCTTCTGAAAACGGTCAACGAGACCAAAGACCATGACCCTGCCAGGCCAGACGCCGCCTGGGCAAAAGTCTCTGGTGCGGGCAGGCAAAGTGCAAGGGCCGTCAGCGCGGCAGCGGGCAGGGTTTGGAGTAGCGGCTTCATGGTGTTCTCCAACGCGCGGGAGGTGCGATTGTGCCAATACGAAACACCGGACATTCCTTTGCACCATTCCTGGTGCGCTCGAACTCGCCAGGGAACAACTGATCTCTCCAGCACGATGCCATCCTTGCTCCGCAGGTATGCGCTATCGCCGCTACGGTCGAGAGGAACCACGCGGGTCGCCTGTATCGGAACGGTTCGCTTACAACGTCGCGGTACGATGCATGGTTCGCATTCGACCGCCAGAAGATACGCTTGTAGGATAGCTTTCCCGGCCACGACTTCCAACGAACATCGATACCGGAATGCGTGACAGCTGGGAGCTTTTCTATATTGAGGTCACACCTGATGTCGAAACGAGCGAATCATCGCGTGCGCACAAGGCCGTTTGAAATCGGCACGCAAAATGGCGAACCATCTTGCGTGCCTCGTCTACTGCCAACCTGCCTGGGCAGCGGGCGACGCCATTCTGTTACTGCAGCAGGGTCATCTGAACGACCTTGACGATAACCAGGGCAACCGCCACGACGAGATAGCCGCGCAGCACGCCCATCCAGACGCGGTTGGACAGCGTCAGCCTGGGCGGGGGCAATTCGTTCAAGGGTGGCATACGCCACGTGTCGCGCGCCGCCTTGGGATAGACCACCCCGTCGTCGTGCGTGGCCCCTGTTGCCGGTTCCTGGCGGCGCTTGCGCAACAATACTGTTGCAGCAAATCCCGCAATGGCGAGCAGCGTTCCCCCGCCTAGCATCTGAAGAATGGTCCGACCGGCGATGTCCGGGTACATGACGGACGCGGTGAGGATGATCGACAGCATCACCAGCACCCAAACGACCGCGCCGGTAAACAGGTTCAGCCTCCTGGAGTTGACCCAGGGACCCAGCACGGCCTTGTCGTTGCACAACAGCAGCAAAAACACCGTGGCGCTCGGCAGCAGTACGCCGGCAAGTGTCTGCACCGCTTCGGTCAGCAGTCCGAGCGGGCTGCCCGGAATCAATACCAGAGCGGCAGCGGCGGCAACAATGCCAAAGTAGACCAGATAAAAGCCTTTGGCATCCGAAACATTACGGTGCAGCGAATGGCGAATCTTGAACACGTCGCCGATCGCATACGCGGTCGACAGCGATACCGCCGCCGCGCCGATGATACAGGCATCCAGCAGCGCCACCGCGAACAGCACAGCGCTCGTGCGTCCCGCGTATCTTTCCAGGCCGGCGATGACGCCGCCCGCGTCCGTAAAGTTGCCGAATTCGGGGCTGCCGGCGAACAGCGCGGCACAGAACGAAATCATCGCGATCGCCCCGATCATGACGAAGACGATACCGATCCACAGGTCGGCCTTCTCGTATTTCATGAAGCGCGGCGTGATGCGCTTGTCGACGATGTAGCTCTGCTGGAAGAAAAGCTGCCAGGGCGCAACCGTGGTTCCGACAATGCCGATGACGAGCAGCATGACGTCACTGAGCTTCGAGTGAGCGGGCCAGTTCGGAATGAGGAGATCGCGCGTCATTTGCGAAACCGGCGGGTGAATCGACACCAGCACGGGCACCAGCAACAGGCTTAACGCGCACAGCACCAGAGCAAAGCGCTCGAAGCGCCGGAAATTTCCCGTACTGACGGCGGCCATCGTCAGCGCCGCGGCAATGCAGACGCCCGCAATCTTGGAGACACCGAAGAAGTCGAGGACAAACGTGATGCCGATGAACTCGGTCACAATCGTCAGCGCGTTGAGAATGAACAGGTCGACGACGCTGAATGCCCCCCAGAATTTACCGAAGCGCTCGAAGATGAGACGCGCGTGACCGACGCCGGTTACCGCGCCCAGGCGCAGCACCATTTCCTGATTGACGAAGAGGACCGGCACCAGCAGCAGAAGCGTCCACAGCAGCGTGGTCCCATAGTTCTGTCCCGCCTGGGTGTACGTGCCAAAGGCACCCGCATCGTTGTCGCCGACCATCACGATGAGGCCGGGGCCGAGAATGGCGAGCAGGGTGCGAAAGCGCGCCCACCAGGTTGCGCGTGGAGCGGTGTCATGGTACGCGATAGTGCCGAAAGCGCCCTTGATGTCGCCAAGGTGGGCATCATCGAGCACGGCCGTGCGTGGTGGTGCAACGTGCGATGGAGTGGACATCTTGTTTTTTCCCCGAGTATGAGTTGCTGAAGCGAAAATGCGCAACCCGGCATACGGAAGAGCGTCAGTCATCGGGAACAACGACGTCGCTTTCGTATGGCCGGAGGGCACGGGACTTACGAAACGAGCGCCCTGAGACGCTGCCAGAATGCGGCGAATTTGTGCGGTTCGCGGGCGTGCAACGCAAGCATGGCGTCGTAGTGGACGCGCGATTCACGCACGTGCGGCAGTTTCGGCAGGAGGAGGCCGAAGTTCATGATATTTCTCCGAGCGTCAGGCACGACGCGGTTCGCGGAAAGCCAGCAGACTCGGAGCGCGAGCGCATGATGCGCGCGACGGGGCGGTCTACTCGCGTCCCTCAGGTAAGGGGGAAGTGCGGCGGCATATGGGGTAACTATCACTGTCCGGCATGGCGGCTCCTTATCGGTGTCTGGTTCGCACTTCTGCTACGCGCGTCTGCTACGCGCGTGTTTATCCACGCGCTGGTTTGCGCCGGCAATTCGGATGGGCGCAAACGAACGCGGCCGCGAGTTGACGCTCGCGACGCGATGCCACGCGGACGCGCGTTAATGGCGCGTCCAGATGGCGCTAATCAGGGTGCACGGAGAGAAACTACAGCGCGCACCGTCTGCCTGCTGGCAGGACGGCGGCGAAAGAAGGGCGCGCGGACGTCCTGCCAGTCAGGCAATAAAACTGTTCGAAAGTCGACTACTGCAGGTGTCCAAGGCAAAGGCCCCTTTTTGTGAAGACCCTAAATTCTAGGCGCGTGAAGAATTGGAAGTCAACACGATTCGTTCAGCAGAGCCAATATAGTTTCGCGGTTCCTTGTGCAACGCGTTGAGAGGAGTCGGTATGCCACCGGAGTCTTTCAGAACATCAGACTGGAAAGGCATGCGAAAGCGCCTGTAGGCTGATACGGATGTGACTCGCCATCGTTTGTCATCCGGATACGTCAGGTGAATCAGCGTCCAATGCGTTCGGCTGGCCTGTCCTGCCCTCGGTCGACATGCCTGTTCTGACCAGTTGTACTATGGCCTGTGCCCGTGTATGCAAGCCAGTATATGGGGGCAGCCCAAAAACGGCATGAGAACCATAGACGTTCTCGCTTAAGGTGCGCTAGAGGGGCTTTGTGTTTCGCGGCTCCTTGATCCACTACGCTCCGTGTTCCACAGAAAAACAGGCAGGGGCTTCGCCATGGCATCGAAACAGGAAATAAGACGGTTCAGGGCAAACCTCGCCGATGAACTTCATAGTGCTGCGTTATACGAAACGCTCGCGAAGGTCGAGGAAGATGAAACCCGCAAGCAGGTGTATAGCGACCTGGCCAGATCCGAGCGCGAGCATGCGCAGGTGTGGGCCGAAAAGCTGAGAGTCAACGGCGTCCGTCCGAAGGGGAGCGGGCAAGCAGTCAAAACGCGCCTGATGCGCACAATGGTCCATTTTTTCGGCGCGGGTTTTGTATTGCCCACGCTTGCCGCGGCCGAGTACGCAGACCGGAACAAATATCACGGGCAACCGGATGCGGGGCACATGTCGGCCGACGAGCATCACCACGCCGAAGTGGTCCAGACGCTGGCACACAGCGGCGACCCGACCATGTCGCAAGGCGCGCGCATCGCCGCAGCGGAGTCATGGCACAAGGGGGTTTCGTCGGGCAACGACCTGCGCGCGGCAGTGCTCGGCGCGAACGATGGGCTGGTCTCCAACTTCTGTCTGATCATGGGTGTCGCGGGTGCGGGCACGGCCAACAAGGCAATCCTGTTGACCGGGCTCGCCGGGTTGATTGCCGGCGCCTGCTCGATGGCGCTGGGTGAGTGGCTTTCGGTGACCAACGCGCGGGAGCTGGCCAGCACCCAGATTGCTAAAGAAGCCGACGAGCTGGAGACTTCACCCGAGGCCGAAGAGCATGAGTTGGCGCTGATTTATCGCGCGAAGGGACTCGACGACGGGGAAGCGAAGCGCGTTGCATCGCAGATAATGCGCGACAAGGACAAGGCGCTTGATACGTTGACACGGGAGGAACTGGGTCTTGACCCGGCGGAGCTGGGCGGGAATCCGTGGTCGGCTGCCGGCGTTTCCTTCTGCCTGTTCTCGGTGGGCGCCATTTTCCCCGTCATGCCGTTCTTGTGGGCGCATGGATTCAGCGCCATCGCGCAGTGTATTGCGCTGAGCGCGCTTGCTCTCGCGTCCATCGGAGTCTTCACGTCGCTCTTCAACGGACGAAGTGCGGCTTTCTCTGCATTGCGCCAGGTTGCCATCGGCCTTATCGCTGCAGCTTTCACCTTCGGCGTTGGGCGGCTCCTGGGCGTGTCGGTCTCGTAGGGCCTGTCTATCCGCAGGCGTGCTTTCCAGCTTGCACCAGAGCGATTCGTCCGGGTCGAACAACGCCCGTCGACGGCGGTCGTGAGCTGACGGCTTGCGGCACTCTCGCTGCCGGCTAACATCATGACTGGCATCCGGACTCAATGCATATCCGGACGAGGTCATCCGAACGACATGGGGCCCGGCCATGACCATCCGCAAGCTGAGGATTCGAGCACTCGCGCTCTGCGCAGCCGGCGCGATACTGGGCAGCGGGGCAGCATTGGCAGACGAAGTCAAGGTAATGATTTCGGGCGGATTTGCGTCGGCCTATCGCGAACTGGGCCCGCAATTCGAGGAGACGACCGGCCGTAAGCTGATCACCGTCTGGGGTCCCGCGGTGGGTGCGGCCGCGAATGCGATCCCTGTGCGGCTTGCGCGTGGCGAGTGGGCCGACGTGCTGATCGTGGTTGGGTATGCGCTCGACGAACAGATCAAGGCCGGCAAGGTCTTGCCTGACAGTAAAGTGGACTTCGCACGCTCGGCAATCGGCATGGTGGTTCGCCAAGGGGCGCCGAAGCCGGATATCAGCTCGGCCGACGCATTGCGGCGAGCGCTGCTCGCAGCGAAGTCGATCGTCTATCCGGACAGCCCGAGTGGCGTCTATGTCGGCAGCGAACTGTTCTGGGGTCTCGGCATCGCGGGGCGGATGGAGGGCAAGAGCCGCATGATTCCAGCCGGGCGGGTCGCCGATGCCGTCGCGAATGGCGAAGCTGAAATCGGCATTCAGCAGGTCGTCGAACTGTTACCGGTGAAGGGGGTGGCGGTGGTCGGCAGTTTGCCCGCGGAAGTGCAGAGGTACACGGTGTTCTCCGGGGGAATCGCCAGCAGTGCGAGAAATCCGGCCGGCGCGCAGGCGCTGATCCATTTTCTGTCCTCGCCGGACGCGGCGCCCGCGATTTCGAGGACTGGGCTCGAACCGCTTCCGGCGACGCCTGAGAAATGAGCCAAACCCTCTCTAAAGAGAGTTGCCTCGTCCGGACCTGCAGTCATCACGAATCGCGCTTGGCGGTTGGTTTGTGTAGGTTCTCTGCTACCTGAGCTTAATCGCTGTCCGTAATCACCTTCCCGCTCGACCTTAGCGGCGAGTAAAAGTCGGATTTCGCTGCGTGGATTGCCTTGCAATTACCTATCTATGACCTATCGTACAGCCTACATATTAAAATTATTCAATGAAAGCAAGCGACATTCCAGGTAGAACGAATTAATTGAAATCAATGTAATTTACCTTGAAGTCAATAGATCGTTAAAAAGCCGATGTGGTGGTGTCTATGATTCATTTACCCAAGTTATGGCTCCGCCGCTGGCCGACCGCTGGTCTTTTTTTGATCTTCTTTGCCGTCGGCGCCCTAGCGAAATCTCCTTGTCCAGACTGGGTTGTTACCCCCGCCGGGAGCGCATTTAATGTAGCGGCGCTAATTTCTGACAACGGTTCGCAGCGAGCAGCCCTCGCGAAGGTACGCAGCGCGTTGGCGCGCGTGAATAGCGGTGGCGGATGCGAGTCAATCGCCGGCGACTCGGCCGCATGCAATGAAACGATTGCGCTCGCTAAAAAGGCCATAGCGGCCTTGGAAGTTTGTGAGGCACCGAATGCCCATGACAAACCAGCTCCAAAAACACGACTCCCTGTCGAGACAGTAGACGAACCTGGCCCGTAGCAAGGCACTCGATGACACGTGTGCCTAAACGAAGCTGCGGCGGCCTGGCTCAGTGCGCTGACTCTACAATGTATGGAGCTATCAACTCGAAGTTTCGCCTCGTGTCACACCAGAGAATGATGATGAACAAGAAATCCGTCGCAAACGAGTTAGATGACACTAACGAGACGACCGAAGCGACGCTTGCGGCACTGACCAATCAGGTCAGCAAGTTCGTCCGTGAAGGGACGCTCGACAGTCGCTTTGCCGCAAAGCTGGCGAAGCGGCTAAAAAAGGAAGCGGACGCCATCTCCGACAGCGGCAACACGACGAAGCCGGGGCAGAAGGAACTGAACTCTGCTTTCGGCCAACTCGACGCGGCGTTGCGCGACCACGATGCCAAGCTGCTGGTCGAGGCCAATGCGGCACTACGTGCCTCAGACGCAGTGGTTGGCGCCGGGAAGAAGTCGCGATAACCTGGCAGCCATCCTCTCGGCCCTCCACGTTTTCACCGATTTCACGCGTGGATGAAGCTTCTGCGCATCGTGTACGAGATAGTACCCGTTCGGCAACGACAGCGCTTTGCCGAACGGTTCGACGAGCATTTCTTCAGCGAACTCGGCTTCCACCAGGACGGGACTTGTCAGGACCACCCCTGTGCACGCACTGGCGCTTCGATCGCCATCAGAGGCTGGTCGAATTGAATGCCGTTGATCATCTCGATCTGCGCATCGACAAGACTACTGAAACGTGTCAACCACTCGCTCCTCCGGTCGCTGTTCCGCATGTCGGCCGTATTGGACTAGCTGACCAGTACGAAAGGCAGCCTGCGAGAAGCGCGAATTCCGCTCGGCGAGTGGCAGTAACATGACCCGCACGGTGGCTGGCGTTGGTGTTCACAAACGCTGCTCGAAGCCAGTTCTCGTGCGACCGGACGATCATCCCCTCACTCTCCCGCATGCGCAACGCCCACCACCTTGCCGCGGAAGAGATAGTATTGGTACAGGTTATAGCCGATCATCACCGGGAAAATCAGGCCGATGCCGATCAGCATGAAGACGAGCGTCGGCGAGTCGGATGCCGCCTCGATGATGCCCAGCCTGCCCGGAATGAAGTCGGGAAACAGGCTGATGGCAAGACCCGCGAACGACAGAATGAAGAGCGCGACCGACGCGAGGAACGGCCCGCGCGCACTGCCCAGATAAAGCGACGCCATAATCAACGCAAATGCGAGTGCGGCGGCCACGCCGAGCGCGATCAACAGATGCAACACGCCCGGCTGCGACCAGCGGTCGTGCCCGACCGTGCTGAAGAGCCACGTCGCAGCGGTCAGCGGCACGGCGACCATCACGGTCAGCATGGCGCTCAGCAACGCGAGTCGTCGCGCCCATTGTTCGATCGCGCCAACTGTCTTCTTGACCAGATAGGTCGCGCCCAGCAGCGAATACCCCGCCACCACGCCAATCGCCGATATCACGACGAACAGGCCGCTAAGCTCGCCCGGCGCGAACGCCGTAATGATCTTGCCGAGCACGACGCCTTGCGACGCTGCCGCAATCAGGCTGCCTAAACCGAACACCTTGTCCCACAGCGGGCCATGGTCGACGCTATGCCGGAACTCGATCGCCGCGCCACGCATGATGAGACCGGCGATCAGCGCCATCACGGGAAGATACAAAGCCTGCAGCAGCAGTGCGTACGCGGTGGGAAACGCCCCGAACAGGCCGCCGCCCAGCACGACGAGCCATGTCTCATTTGCGTCCCAAACATGGCCGATCGCCTGCGTCATCACATCACGGTCTTGACGGCGATTGCGCAACAGGCTGAGTATGCCGACCCCGAGATCGAAGCCATCGGTGACCACGTAGAAAATCAGCATCAGGCCGAGCAAGCCGAACCACGTGACAGCGAGCATCGAATGAGTGGAGCTATCCATGAATCAACCTCCTTGTCTAGTAGCCGGAGACGGTCGTCGGCGTTTGTGCGGCGACGGGGGCGGGCGGCGTGCTCGTTAAATCGTGGCCGGTGCGCAGCCATCGGCGGGCCAGCACGAAGAACGTAACCAGCAGCACGACATAGAACGCGAAGAACATCGCCATACTCATCGATACCGACGAGGCAGCCACAGTCGAAACCGCGTCCTTCGTGCGCAGCAGGCCGTACACGATCCACGGCTGGCGTCCCACTTCACGCACGATCCAGCCCGCTTCCACGGCGACATAGGGCAACGGAATGCACAGCACCCACGCGAGCAGCAGCTTGCGTTGCGCGAGCAGGCGGCGAGGCTGCCGCGCGCCCTGCGCAGCGCATAGGCCGTCCAGAACGCGAGCAGCATGAACGCGAAGCCGATGCCCGCCATCGCGCGAAACGCGTAGTAGAGAAGGGGAATCATCGGCGGCTGATCGGCGCGCGGAAAATCGGTCAGCCCTTTCACCTTGCCGTGCAGCGAGTGCGTGCCGAGTATGCTGAGCATGCCGGGCACTTCGATCGACCAGTCGTTGTGCTGCTTCTCCTGATCCGGCCACGCGAGCAGTGACCATGCCGCGCCCGTGCCGGGCTTGTTGGTGTTCCAGTTTCCTTCGATTGCCGCACCCTTGGCCGGCTGCGATTCGAATACGCTCACGCCGCTCGAATCGCCGAGCCAGATCTGTAGCGGCGCAACGAAAACGAGCACCGTCAACGCGATCTTGAACGAGCGAGCGAAGAACTCCGGGTTGCGTCGGCGAAACAGGTTCCATGCCGAAACCCCGGCGATCACGAACATGCCCGTCTCGATCGCCGCAACCCACATGTGCGACACACCCCACGCCATATCGGGGTTGAAGATCGCGGCCACGTAGTCGGTCACGACGACCTTGCCGTCGACTATGGAGATGCCGGCGGGCGTCTGCATCCACGAATTGGCGACCATGATCCAGAACGCTGAGATGCTCGACCCCAGCGCCACCATGGCCGTGGCGAACAGATGCACACCACGCGGCACCCGCCCCCAGCCGAGCAGCATCACGCCGATGAAGCCCGCCTCGAGCATAAATGCCATCGCGCCTTCGAAGCCGAGAATGTTGCCGATGAACTGGCCGCTGAATTGCGAAAAGCCGGCCCAGTTGGTGCCGAACTGAAACTCCATCGGAATGCCGCTGACCACGCCGACCGCGAAGTTGAGAACCAGCAGCTTGGTCCAGAACCGCGCGTGCCGGTAGTACATGAGGTCGCCCGTTCTGAGCCACAGCACTTCGACCAGGAAAAGAAACGCGGAGAGGCTGATCGTCAGAATGGGCCACAGGATGTGAAAAATCGCGGTCATCGCGAACTGCGCACGCGACAGATCGAGTACATGACTAAGCATGATGAGCGTCCTCCTGTCCAGGCACTACGGCACGGGGGGCGGAATCCGGACCGACAGCGGCGGCGCGCACCACCTTCACCGGCACCGATTTGTACGAAGGCGTGCGGCTTTGCGGATCGAATGCATAGAGCGGCACGAGCGGATTGACTTCAGGGTAGTAGGCACCGCAGCAGCCGTCGGGCAGCGAATACTCGATCACCTTGAAACTGCGGATGATCCGTTCGATGCCGTCGGTCGACAGCGCAACGATGTCGACGCGTTCGCCCGGATGAAGGTTGCGCCTTTGCAGCTCCCGCGGATTTATGAAAATGACATCGCGATGGCCGAACACGCCGCGGTAGCGGTCCGAGTGCGAATAGAGCGTGGTGTTGTACTGATCGTGGCTGCGCATTGTCGTGAGCCACAGCGCGTCGGGATCGTTGTGGTACGGGTTTTCCTCGAGCCCCTTGAAGACGAGGAAATTGGCACGGCCTGTCGGCGTGGCCCATACGCGTTCGCGGGCTGTCGAGGCCAGATGAAAGCCGCCCGGCACGCGAATGCGCTCGTTATACGCCTGGAAGATCGGAAAGACCATTTCGATCGCATCACGAATGCGGTCGTAGCTCGCGACCAGTTGTTCCCACGGCACACGCGAGTCTTCACCGAGGGTTGCGCGCGCGATGCCCGCAACAATCGCCGGCTCGCTGCGCAGATACGGCGACGCGGGTGCATTGCGGCCGGCAGACGCATGCACCATGGACATTGAATCTTCGACCGTGATCGATTGCGGGCCGTCGGCCTGAATGTCGATTTCGGTGCGGCCGAGGCAAGGCAAAATCAGCGCGTCCTTGCCATGCACCAGATGGCTGCGGTTGAGCTTGGTCGAGATGTGCACGGTCAGATTCAGCTTGCGGATCGCGGTCTGCACGCGCACCCAGTCGGGGATCGCCGCTGCAAAGTTGCCGCCTAGCGCGATGAACACCTTCGCGTCGCCGCGCATCATTGCGTCGAGCGTCGCGATCACGTCGTTGCCGTGTCCCCTCGGCGCTTCGAAGCCGAATGCGCGCTTGATGCCTTCGATCAGTTGCGCAGAGGGCTTCTCCGTAATGCCGACGGTGCGGTTGCCCTGCACGTTCGAGTGTCCGCGCACCGGGCAGATGCCCGCGCCCGGCCGCCCCACATTGCCGCGAAGCAGCGCCAGATTCGCAATCTGCTGCACGTTTTCGGTGCCGCGATGATGTTGCGTCAAACCCATCCCGTAGACGAGGATCGCGTTGTTCGCCCGCATGTAGATCTGCGCGGCGTTCGTGATGTCGGCGCGCGTGAGGCCGGACTGAGGTACGATCGCCTCCCACGGCGTTTCGCGCAGATCCGCGAGCAACTCGTCGATGCCGTGTGTGTGCCCCTCGATGAACTCGATGTCGAGCACGCGCGGCCGGTCGGCGGCGAGCGCGGCGTCGTCCGCTTCGACGATCGCTTTCATCATCCCTTTGAGCACGGCCACATCGCCGCCCACATGCACCTGATAGAGAAACGTGCTGATCGGCGTGTAGCCGAGCGTCGCCATTTCGACGGGGTCTTGCGGCGATGCAAAGCGTTCCAGCGCACGCTCGCGAAACGGGTTGAACGACACGATCTTCGCGCCTCGCCGCGACGCCGAATGCAGGTCGCTCATCATGCGCGGGCTGTTGGTTCCGGGGTTTTGTCCGAAGATAAAAATCGCGTCCGCGTGTTCGAAGTCTTCGAGCAGCACGGTGCCCTTTCCCACGCCGATCGACTGCGGCAAGCCGACGCTAGTGGCTTCGTGACACATGTTCGAGCAATCGGGGAAGTTGTTCGTGCCGAACTCGCGCACGAAGAGCTGATAGAGGAACGCAGCTTCGTTCGATGCGCGGCCCGACGTGTAGAAATCTGCCTGGTCCGGATGATCGAGTGCGTTCAGATGCTGCGCGATCAACGCGAACGCATTGTCCCATTCAATCGGGCGATAGCGGTCCGATGCCTTGTCGTAGACCATCGGGTGGGTGAGGCGGCCGGCCATTTCGAGGTCGTAGTCGTCCCACGCGGCGAGCTCGGAGACGCTATGAGCAACGAAGAACTCCGGCGTGCAGCGTTTGGCCGTCGCTTCCCACGCAACCGCCTTCGCGCCGTTCTCGCAGAACTCAAACGACGACGTATGCTTCGGGTCGGGCCATGCACAGCCCGGGCAATCGAAGCCCTCTGGCTGATTCATGTGCAACAGCGTGCGCGCGCCCGACACCGCCACGCCCTGCAACGCGAGCGCTTCGCCGGTTGCCTTCAGCGCGCCCCAGCCACCGGCCGGCTCGCTATAGATGCGTATCACCTGCTTTTTCTTCGCCATGTCGATTTTCCTTTCCGCTCTCAGCGAGCCATTGGATGCCATCATCGGCGTCCGGAAGGGCGTGGTCTTTTGCAATTGCCCGTCCATTTCAAATCCGCACGGCCATCGTCTGCGTGGAGGCGCTCAGCCGCAGCGGAAGTGATCGATGTTCTGGCCGGCGGCCGCTGCGCGGCGCAGCCACTCGGGCATCTCACCGAGACCTGTCCACGCATTGCCGTATGCATCGCGATAGCGAATTGTCCGGTCATCCTCGACATCGCGATTGAGCGCGTGTTCCAGCGCTTCGATCGTGATCCCGGCTTCCATCATGCGACGCCTAAGCCAACATATCAGGCGCTCGCGCGCTTCTCCTTCAAGACGCTCAATGAACGTCGACATAAGTCGCTCCCGGGCGTGAATTTGATTGTGTGGATCAAAGGGCGTTGGCTACCGCTTCCGACTTGGCATGCCGTCCTCGCGGGCCTTTTCATGGGCCCCGCGCGTCAGCGTTTCGATCCGCTCGTGTCGCGTGAACGAGGTTGCAAATGTAGCGGCTGTGTCTCAACCGTCGTTTAGCGAAGGCACGCGCGACTTCCAATACGCACGACGGGCAGCGACGGGCAGGCGAACTCGCTACACGACCCGGGGCCGCGACATCTGCAAGCCGGTCGCACGAAAGGAGTCCCCGCTGCGGAGTCACCATTCGGGCCCGCAGCGACTGCGCCCAGCAAGGCCGCATGTGGGTGGACAGTCTGTCCCGCCGCTTTTCCGCGTGTTTTACGGCTCCGCGGCCTTACCCTATACACACATATGATTTTCGCGGCAGCGGTTTGTCGATAGCATGGGAATACATGAACGACGGCGACACAGTATCGTGCCGCGGCAATCGCATGTATGGCAGAGGATGAGTCGCTTGCATACACATCGGATAGTTTCAATCATCGACGACGACGAATCCGTCCGCATCGCCACATCGAGACTTGTTCGTTCACTCGGTTGGGACGTCCGGCTCTATGCGTCCGCTGAAGATTTCCTCGACTCGGGCGAGATCAGCGATGTCGCGTGCATTATCTCCGACGTGCAGATGCCGGGCATTACCGGGCTCGAGATGCAGCGGCGCCTGCTCGACGGTGGGATTATGCTGCCTATCATCTTTATCTCCGCTTTCGCATCGGAAACGGTGCGTCGCCAGGCGCTGGGCGGCGGCGCGGTATGCGTGCTGAGCAAGCCTGTCGATGGCGGGGCGGTGTCGCGTTGCCTTGAGACGCTCCCGGCCGAAGGCGGCGAGCCTCATTGAAGTCCGCGAGCAGCGGGCCTTGAATGTTGGATATAGGGAAATTCGGATAAAATATCGGATTAAATTAGTCGGCGTCCTGCATGTCTGACTTTGATGTGCCGTTCTTGCGGCACGGGACAGGGTTCCGGTACTCGTCACTGAACGTTTTCCTGGAATGCCTATGCCAACATCGCGGCGTTTAGTTTTCCTCCTTCCCGCGCGGCGCGCTCAATCGTCGTCATGATATTCCGCTCACGCGCCGACGAACCGATGCGGCATGACGCGCGCGTGCTGTCCGTTCTCGCTGCCGCCATCGCGCTAGTCGTCTTCCTGATCGACGCGCTCACGCCACTCGATATCGCGATTGCCGTGCTGTACGTGGTCGTGGTGCTGCTCGTCGCGTCGACCGGGTCGAGGCGTGCTGCGATCCTCACCGCATGGAGCTGCGTGGCGCTGACCTTGATTGCGTTTGCGATGTCGCATGACGAGCACTACTCGGGCGGCGCGATTGCGCGCTGTGTCGTCAGCCTGCTCGCCATCACGACGACGTCGGTGCTGGCGTTGCGCAATCAGAAGAACACCGCGACGCTGCAAGAGCAACTGCAGTTGCTCGATCTGACGCATGACGCAATCGTCGCGTACGACATGAACGATCTGATCACGTTCTGGAATTAGGGCGCCGAAGCACTCTACGGATGGACCCCGCACGAGGCAATCGGCCAGCCAATTCATGAGTTGACGCGAACGCGGTCATCAGTCTCGCTAGGCGACATTCGTAGTGAGCTCTTGCGTTCGGGCCGTTGGCAAGGCGAATTGCAGCGCGTGCGCAATGACGGTGCTACGGTCATCATTTCGAGTCGCCTGGCACTCTGGCGCGATGCGAAGGGCAAGCCGCGCGCCGTGCTCGCCACCAACAACGACATCACCGTGCGCAAGCAGATGGAAGGCGAACTGCAGCGCCAGAAGGACGAGTTGCGCGCGACTATCGATGCGATTCCGGGCATGGTCTGGAGTTCGTCGCGCGATGGGCGCATAAGCTTCATCAACCGCCGCTGGAACGAACTGGGCGTGACGCTGCCTGAAGATGGTGGCGGTATCTGGCGCTCGATCCTTCATCCCGACGACTACTGCGCGGCGCAGCACGCCTGGCACGAAGCAATTGCAACGGGTGTGCCGTTCGAACACGTCTCGCGCATCCGGCGCAGCGATGGGGTGTACCGATGGATGCATATCGGCGCGGAACCGCTGCGCGATAACGCCGGCAACATTTTGCGCTGGTACGGCGTCAACACCGATATCGAAGAACGCAAGCGGGCAGAGCAGGCGCTCGAGCGCAGCGAAGCGTTCCTGTCCGACGCGCAGCGCCTTAGCCGCACCGGCAGCATTGCGACAAAACTGCCCGACGGCGATATGTGGTGGTCCGACGAAACGTATCAGATCTTCGACTATCCAAAGCGCGTCACACCCAGTTTCCAACTGATCCTCGAGCGCTCGCATCCCGAAGACATCGCGCTCGTCAGGCGCGCTTATCAGCAGAGCCTCGCGGGCGCGCCGTTCGTCGACGTCGAACATCGCCTTGCGATGCCCGGTGGAAGTGTCAAATACGTGCATTACGTCGCGCACCTTGCAGCATCTCAGTCGGCGAGCCCCGAGTACGTCGGCGCGCTGATGGACGTGACGGAACGGCAGGTGGCGCAGGAAGCGCTCGACCGCTCGACGGCCGAACTCGCGCACGTGACGCGCCTGACGATGCTCGGCGAACTGGCCGCGTCGATCGCGCACGAGGTCACGCAGCCGCTCGCAGCTATCGTGACTTGCGGCGACGCTGCCTCGCGCTGGCTCAACCGTCCGCAGCCCGACCTGAGGGAAGTCGGAGAGTCGATTAACCAGATGATTTGCGATGCCAGGCGCGCGAGCGATGTGATCCGCCAGATACGGTCGATGGCGCAAAAGCGCGATCCGACTCAGGCTATACTCGATCTGAACGCTGTAGTAAGAGAATCCATCGAACTGGTGCGACGGGAACTGGATGGGCACCGTGTCGCGGTGGATTCCGACTACGCGGCACCGCCGCCGCAGGTGTGTGTCGACCGGGTGCAGTTGCAGCAGGTCATCATCAACCTCGTGATGAACGGCATGCAGGCGATGTCGGGCGTCACCGGACGGCCGCGGAAATTGCGGATCGGCACGCGCCGCTTCGATGCGCGGCACGCCCAGGTGATCGTAGAAGACTCGGGCACGGGCATCAGCGAAGAGAACGCCGGGCGGCTTTTCAACGCATTCTTTACGACGAAGGCGGAATGCATGGGAATGGGACTGTCGATCTGCCGCTCGATTGTCGAGGCGCACGGTGGCCGGATCTGGGCGGAATCGCATGAGGGAAAGGGTGCAGAGCTGCAGTTCATCCTGCCGCTCGTTGGGGGAACCTGCCATGAGCAGTGACAGAGGCCTCGCCGCTGGTAACTCGATTGTCTATGTCGTCGACGACGACGGGTCGATGCGTGAAGCGGTCAGCAGGTTGCTGCGCTCGGTGGACTTGCGAGTTGAAGCGTTCGTCTCCGCACATGAATTTCTTGCGTTCGAGATGCCCGATGTGCCGAGCTGTCTGATTCTGGACGTGCGGCTCAAAGGGCAGAGCGGCCTCGCCGTGCAGGAACAGCTTGCGGCGGGTGAACTGCGTGTGCCGATTATTTTCATGACTGCGCACGGCGATATAGCCATGTCGGTCAAAGCGATGAAGGCCGGCGCGATGGACTTCCTCGCGAAGCCATTTCGCGACCAGGACATGCTGGACGCCGTGGCGACTGCCCTCGGCAAGGGCGAAGAACGGCGCGAAGCGGACCGCTCGGTTGCAGATTTGCGCCGCCGCTACAAGTCGCTTACGCCGCGCGAGCGTGAAGTGATGGCCTTTGTCGCGAGCGGCTTGATGAACAAGCAGATCGCGGCCGAAATGAACCTGAGTGAGATCACGGTGAAGATTCACCGCGGTCAGGCGATGAAGAAGATGGAGTCGCGCTCGCTTGCCGATTTCGTGCTGAAGGCGGAGGCACTCGGCGTCAACTCGCCACAAGGCGGTACTACGCCGCCCCGCGTTCAGCGCGTCTGAATCGCGCGGGCATCTTTGCCTCCCGAACGGCGAAAATCGCATCGCCGTTCGTTTCTCCCTCGAATCCCTGGCAATGTCGCGCTCCGGCGCGCACACGGTCGCCGTCGCGCAGCATTGCATCTACACATTTCGCCCCCGCATTAAAACCTTCATATAGGTTGGCCCACCCATTCGACGCCGTAGGCAACCGTATGTACGGCTAGGCATATGCGCTCCGTTTGATTAACTTTGAGTCATCGCGGTGCCGGTGTTTCGACCGCAGCAGATCACTCTATCGGACGGAAATACCATGAACAGTTCGCTGCTCTCGCATCCTGAACCCGGTGCCGACATTGCGCCGAAACGCATCGCCAGCGCAACCGACAGCGAGGATCAATGGCGCCGCCTGCACGCCAATCATGCGCAGTCGAGCCCTCAGCGGAGCAATGTGCTGGTGTCGCGCTGGACGCGCGACATCACCGCCCCGCTCGAAGTCGTCAATCACGGCAACGAGTCAGATCACTGCATCGGCCTCGCTCTGAAATGCGCGTCGCTGACTTTTAATCATGGGGGCCGCAGGCTCATGCGAGGGCGGGTGACCGCGGGCACGGTTCAGGTTACGGCGCCCGCTGTGCCCGTCAGCGCCGTCTTCGAGTCGCCCGTCGACGTGCTGCATCTGTTCGCGTCGCAGCAGGTTCTCGCGGAGTGCTACGAAGATCTGTTCCAGCGTCCGCATGCGGACGACATCGTGCTTGGCGATCCGAAGCTGGTCCGCGATCCCGCACTCGACCGGCTTGGACAGGCGCTAGTCGTGTCACGGACCGGCGATGCCGCGTTGGACAAGGTCTTTACTGAAAGTGTCGGCCTCGCCATCGTGTCGCGCATCGTCGCGCGGCAATTCACTGCGTCGAACACGCAGAACCGCGAAGGGGCCGCGCTGCCGCAGTGGCGCATGAACCGCGTAATCGAGTACGTCGACGCGCATCTATCCGAGACCATTGGCCTCGCTGACATTGCCGCGAGCGCCGGCCTCACCCGCATGCATTTCGCCGCGCAATTCCGGCGCGCGACGGGCTTGCGTCCGCACGAATACCTGCTGCGCCGCCGGATCGAACACGCACAGCATCTGTTGCTGAACTCGAAGCACAACGTCTTCGATGTCGCGCTGAGCTGCGGCTTTCGCTCGCAGCCACATTTTACGACGGTGTTCAAACGCTTTGTCGGCGAGACGCCTTACTGCTGGAGGATGAAAGCGAATGACGCTCAATAGACAGGTTCAGTCGTTCCTTGCGATCAGCGAGGCGTTTCTGAGGCACACCGGTGATTCATCGTCCAACGAGGACAGCCGCGAAGCCGACGAAATTTCTGTGACGGCCGACGCGCACGGTGAAGCGGTGCGTGAATGCCGCGATTCGTTGCAATAGACCCCGCACAAACCATTTGACCAGGTAACGCTTGAACAGGAGTCCGACATGCTCGCAAACGCAAGTATCATCGATCCGTGGATGCAAACCATTGGCCTGCTGTCCGCGCCGGCGGAGGGGTCGAAACGCCGTGGCAGTGGGCCGAATGAAGGCCACAGGGCGCGTCACCTGGACGGCACGGCGCTTCGAGGCGTCAGCGTAAGCCTGTTGGACCGGCCAACGTCTTCGACGGCAACCATCTCCTGGCGCGACTCGACCCGGTGCTGCTACGGCGACCAGGTCTGGCACTCGTGGCGGGCTGGCACAGAGGGCGTCTGCGCGATGAGCGGGCGCCCGATTCGTCCCGGCGACGCGGTGTACAAGCCGCGTCCCTGCCGGCCTGCGCCGTGCAATGCCGGCGCGATGATCCTGACGTCAGCTCTCGACGCTGCAAGAAAAAACTGACTTTGCTTCTTTCTCGCACGGCTTGCGCTGGCTGGCCGTTGCCGGAATCCTGCAGTCGGTAGAGCACAGAGGAAGACTTCGACGAGTATTGCCATTTTTTTATTTGAACGATTGTGTTCTTACCGTGTGGCGGATGATGCGCTTCAGTCCGCGCTATCAATGCGGACTCGCAGCACCATTATGTCCAGTATTTTAAGTCCGTGATCGCCCGCTGATGGCCGGGCGTATGACTTGGCGCGGGCACACTCGGGTCCGCGCGGTGGCTGGTCTCCTTCCATGAATGTACCGGCGATTGCGCATGCGCGGATTCCCAAGCGGAAGTGTGCAGTGGTTCCGGCAGGTCAATGACTTGCGCAGGCTTCTGGCTATCTGTGGCGACCCGTTCGAGCGGCAGTTGAACGTCTGTTCCGACAGTAATGAACGCACGCATCAGGCCGGGTGTCGGCAGCGCGCAGGATGCACCGATCGTCAGGCACACGGCCGTGGCGACGTAGGCGGTCAGGAACCTCGGAAATCTGATTGCAGTCATTGTGTGTTCTCCGCAGTCCGCTGTGGTCACATCCAGGGCGCGCAAGGAAGTGATTGGACATGAGTCGAGTATCGCGGTGCGAACCAGTTCTTTCTTTCGCATGACCACCCCACCTTGTCGAATCGCACCCGCATATGCCGATAGCTAAAGACAGCGCGTTCAATCGAAGTGCCCTGAATGACCGGCGAATGCGACCGGATGTCAGTGGTCCCGCAGCGTTCGCTAACCGCCGACCAGCGACATACGTGAGCATCCACGAACCGATTAGCCGTGCACGTCCTTTGGTATGGAAGGCCGCACTCGTGCATGCGTATAAAGACCGTGCGGCCACGAAAGCTGCAATGACAGGCGATCGCCAGAATCCGGACCTGCGCATGTAGTGCCTTTCCTTGCGGTGATCAAGGGGGCGTGCGCTTCGTCGGTGAGTCACGTCCCGACCCATGCGCACACTGCCGTACTCGATGGAGCGGCCAAAAGCACACGCGAGCGCTTCATCGATTCAGACTCGCTTGTGGCCCGACATTACCCCTTGGAGTCACTGCGTTCGACGCGGTAAACGATGATTTCAAATTCTTCCTTCACACGGACGTTCAAGCGTCGTGCCTGCCTGCGGAGATCAACTACCAACCGCGGACCGCAGGCAGTTAGCCGGGGTTCTCTCTTCGGGCGCTAGTCGCCGCCGCACCCCATGGACTCTCGCTGCAATTCGCGATCTTCTGGCCCGCTGCGCCGTCCGTTCGTTCGTCAAAACCATGACGCTTTTTTCCTGGAGAAAAAGCTTGCATTTTTTCTAGAAAAAACTACCTTCAGTGAAACAAAACAATTCTTCGCTCGGCACCGGAGGAGACCCATGCCGGCTACTCGTACGATGATTGCGCGTCGGGCCGGCGTCAGCGTGGCCACGGTCGACCGTGTCCTGCGCGACGACCAGGCTGTGCGTCCGGAAACCGCCGAACGCGTGCATCTTGCACTCGCGAATCTGCGTGATGAGCGGGCGAGCCGCGGCCGGCCGGCAAAGATCAGTTCGTTCCGAGTCGCGTTCGTGCTGCCGCAAGTGAACTCCCGCTTCCTCGATCATGTCGAGCGCGATATTGCGCTGTCCGCCAGCTTCTTTCGCGAGCACCGCATAACCCCTTCGTTTTACCGCTGCGATTTTTCCAGCCAACGCGAGACCGCGGCGTTCGCCGCTGAAGTGATCGACTACGACGCGCTGGTTCTCGCACCTCTCGACTATCCATGGGTTGAACGTTTCATCGAAGAGATGAGCGACGCTCACGTGCCAGTCGTCACAGTGTTCTCCGATTTACCCGCGAGCCGACGCGCCGCGTACGTGGGTGTCGACAACAGGATTGCCGGACGCACGGCAGGACTACTGATGGGGCGCTTCCTTTGCGCGAAGCTCGGCACTGTTGCCGTGCTATCGGGATCGTCGCGTCTGCATGACCAGGTGGAACGCCGCACCGGCTTTTCGCAAGTGCTGGAGGAGAACTTCCGCAACCTGCGCTGGATCGCTGAACCGGACTTCGCCGAAGACGACGATGGCGCCGGCCTTGCCGTACAGGGCTTAAGTGCGCGCCATGCGGACCTGGTCGGCGTGTATGTGACGGGCGGCGGGATCTCGGGCATTGCAGCGGCATTGCAGGACTCCGGCGATAAGGGTCACCTCGTCCTGATTGGCCACGGATGCACTGCGGAGACCCGCACCCAACTGTCGGAACGAGCGATCGACGTGATACTCGATCAGGACGTGCGCGGCATTGTTCATTGGGCTGGGCTCGCCGCGATTAATTTTCTTAACGACGTCCGGGGGGCGCTTGCCATCCCGACGCCGGAGACCCGGATTTATCTTCGTGAGAATGCGCATGCCTGACGCTCGCGACACGCGGATCGACTTCTGATCTGCCAGAGCCGAAATGCGGTGCCCGGCGCATGGGCGCTGAATGTCATCAGGTTGGAGACCCGAGAAAGACAAGGAGAAGAGACATGTTACGTCTAACGTCAGCGAGGGTAGCGGCGGCAACCCTCATATTGCTGGGGCTCGGCACTGCAACGGGCGCGCAGGCACAGGACAAGCAGTTGACACTCTGCTGGGCGGCATGGGATCCCGCCAATGCACTGGTCGAACTGTCGAAGGATTTCACGACCAAGACCGGCATCAAGATGAAGTTCGAGTTCGTACCGTGGACCAGTTATGCCGACCGCTTCATCAATGAACTCAATTCGCACGGCAAGTTGTGTGATCTGATCATTGGCGACAGTCAGTGGATCGGCGGCGCGGCGGTCAATGGACATTACGTAAAGCTCAACGACTTCTTCACCAAGAACAAGATCTCTATGAACGACTTCGTGCCGGCAACGGTGGTGGGATATTCGGAGTGGCCAAAGAATACGCCGAACTATTGGGCCTTACCTGCGATGGCTGACGCGGTTGGATGGACTTACCGCAAGGACTGGTTTGCGCGCCCAGAACTACGCAAAGAATTCAAGCAGAAATACAACCGTGAGCTCGCGCCGCCTGCTACGCTCGATGAGCTCAAGCAGACTGCGGAATTCTTCCAGGGTCGAAAGATTGACGGCAAGACGGTCTATGGCGTGTATATCTTCACGGAGCGTGGATCCGAGGGAATCACGATGGGCGTGACCAACGCCCTGTACAACTTCGGCTTTGAGTATCAGGATCCCAAGAAGCCCTATCACCTCGATGGCTTCGTGAACTCGCCAGGCGCGGTGAAGGGGCTCGAATACTACAAGGCACTCTATAAGTGCTGCACGGCGCCAGGTATGACCAACGCCTACATGCAGGAAGGGCTCGACGCGTTCAAGTCTGGTCAGGTGGCGATGCAGATGAACTGGTTTGCGTTCTTTCCAGGGCTTTATAAAGACCCGAATGTCGGTGGCGACAAGATCGGCTTCTTCGTCAATCCGCGTGAGCTGAAACAATACACGCAGTTAGGCGGGCAGGGCATCTCGGTCGTCTCGTACTCGGACCATAAAGAAGACGCGCTCGAATATATCAAGTGGTTTGCGCAACCTGACGTGCAGAAGAAATGGTGGCAACTGGGCGGCTATTCGGCGGCCAAATCAGTGGTCGACGCGCCGGACTTTCCGAACAGCGCGCCGTTCGCGCCGGCGTTCCTGAAGTCGATGGCAATCGTTAAAGACTTCTGGGCAGAGCCGGCTTATGCCGAACTGTTGCTCGACATGCAGAAGCGTGTGCACGATTACGTCGTGGCCGATAAGGGCACGGCCAAAGATGCGTTGGATCTGCTGGTGAAAGACTGGACCAAGGTCTTTAAGCAAGAAGGGAAGTATTAGGTTTTAGCTGGACTTGACTGGACCGGCGACGGCTGAACGGCCCGTCTCCGGTCCGCTTAAAGGAGCCAGGCATGTTGGCAGATAAGCCTTTTTCTCCCACGAGTCTCGAAGCGGGAGCGTCAACGCGCATAACGAAGCGGCTAAGCGGACTGTCGGATCGGGCTATCGCGTGGCTCTTCATTCTTCCGACCATTCTGTTGCTTCTCGCGATCAACATATTTCCGTTGATCTGGGCGCTTCGACTGTCGTTCACCAACTTCAAATCGAACATGCCGAGCGTGCCCGCGCGTTTTGTCGGTATCGACAATTATGTCGACATCCTGACCGACGAAGATATCTGGTACGCGATGCAGGTGACCGCGCGTTTCGTGTTCTGGTCGGTCGGGTTGGAGGTTCTGCTGGGATTCGGTCTTGCATTGCTGATCAACCGGCAGTTCCGCGGACATAGCTTCTGGACCACGCTAATCCTGCTGCCGATGATGTTGTCGCCTGCGGTAGTGGGCAACTTCTGGACGTTCCTGCTGCAACCGCAAACCGGGCTTTTCAACGATATCGTCAGCTTCTTCACCGGCATCGCGCCGGGGTCGTTCCAGATGATCGGCGACGTAGCGCTCGCACCGTGGACCATTGTGATGGTCGATACGTGGATGTGGACACCATACGTCATGCTCATCTGCCTGGCGGGCCTGCGTTCAATTCCCGACTATATCTACGAAGCAGCGGAAGTGGACCGCGCGACGCCGTGGCGTCAGTTCTGGTCGATCACGTTGCCCATGACCATGCCGTTCCTGATGCTGGCGGTATTGTTTCGCGGCATCGAAAACTTCAAGATGTTCGATATGGTGAACCTGTTGACATCCGGCGGCCCGGGCTCGGTTACCGAAACAGTATCTATCACGCTCAAGCGGGCCGCGTTCGAGAAGTGGCAGACGGGTTATTCGTCCGCGCTCGCAATCATTCTGTTCGTGACGGTATTCGGTGCGGCGAATATTTACGTGAAGGCACTTAACCGGATCAAACAGCGATGAGACCGACTACGACACAGCATTCCGTGGTGGCGTCATCTCCGCGCGCCAAGCGCTTCGCGGCCGCGGTAGTTATCACGTATGCGCTGATTGCTACGGTACCGATGGTCTGGATCTTCCTGACGAGCTTCAAGACGCAGGAAGATGCGATAGCTTATCCGCCCGTCGTGCTGTTTCAGCCTTCCATGGAAGGCTATGTAAACCTGCTCACGATCCGCTCGCGGCAGACACCTGAGTTCATTGCGAGCCTGCCGCCTGCGCGGACCTGGTATGAGCGTGAGGTCCGCAAGCGCAACATGGTGATCGCCGGACCTTCGAAAGTTTTGCCGCGCTTCATGAATTCGCTTGTCATTGGATTTGGTTCGACGTTTCTTGCGGTATTTCTCGGCACGCTGGCGGCATACGCGTTTTCGCGCTTCAAGGTGCCGCTGTCCGACGATCTACTGTTCTTCATTCTCTCCACACGGATGATGCCGCCCATTGCCGTCGCTATTCCGATTTACCTGATGTATCGCGCGCTGGGTTTGAGCGACAGCTATGTCGGCATGATTGTGCTGTACACGGCGGTGAATGTCTCACTAGCGGTGTGGCTGCTTAAAGGTTTCATGGATGAGATCCCGCGCGAGTATGAAGAGGCTGCGCTAGTGGATGGCTACACGCGCTTGCAGGCCTTCGTAAAGGTGGTGTTGCCGCAAGCGATGACGGGCATTGCCGCTACAGCGATCTTCTGCCTGATCTTTGCATGGAACGAATACGCATTTGCTTCATTGCTGACAAGCGGCGATGCGCAGACCATGCCGCCATTCATTCCATTTATCATCGGAGAAGGCGGTCAGGACTGGCCGGCCGTCGCAGCTGCAACAACATTATTCGTGCTGCCAATTCTCTTTTTCACCGTTCTGCTGCGCAAGCATCTGTTGCGGGGCATCACTTTCGGAGCCGTGCGCAAATGAAACGCGAAGTCATTCCGCCGCACCGTTGGCTGTTACATCGCAGCTACAGTGAGGGTGCATCGACCATACTGATCGGCTTAGGTGTGGCGATGCTGGTGCAGCCATTTTCGTTGGTGCTCTTCACCTGGTCGTTTCCGGTTCTTTTGGTGGGCGCGCTTTCGTTCGTCGTCACGAGCCATTTTCCTGCCTGAATCATGTCCACGATCGTTCTCGCTCATCTCCACAAACGCTTCGACGATTTCGTCGCGGTGCGCGACACCAGCCTGACCATCGGCGCGAGACGCTTCGTCGTGCTGCTCGGACCGTCGGGCTGTGGCAAGACCACAACGCTGCGGATGATTGCGGGGCTGGAGCTACCGACTTCCGGGCAGATCCTGATCGATGGTGAGGACGTCACTGCGTTGCGCGCGCGGCAACGCGATATTGCTTTCGTGTTCCAGATGTTTGCGCTGTATCCACATATGACGGTGCGCAATAACATCGCGTTTCCGCTGAAGAACGAACACGTGTCGCGCAGCGAGATTGCCGCCCGGGTCGATGCAGCGGCGCATATGCTGCGCATCGAGAACATTCTCGATCGTAAGACTGGAGGCCTGTCCGGGGGAGACCGGCAACGCGTGGCGCTCGGCCGCGCGATCGTGCGGCAACCGAAAGCATTCTTGATGGACGAACCGCTCGGCACGCTCGACGCGGACTTTCGTGAACTGATGTGCCTGGAATTGCGCAAACTGCACAACGCGCTTGCCGCGACCACGGTGTACGTCACGCACGATCAGAGTGAGGCGATGGCCATGGCAGACGATATCGTCGTGATGAATCAGGGTGAAGTGTTGCAGGCGGGCTCGCCCAATGAGATTTATCACTTCCCCGCGACAGTGTTCGTTGGCAACTTCATCGGCAGTCCGCCCATGAACTTCTTGCCCGTTGACGAGGCGGTTACGGCGGGGCAGGAGCAGGTGAGTCTGCACGGCGCGGCGGTGTCCGTGCCGCGTTGCGATGCCGCTGCACCACACGTGCTGCTGGGAATCAGACCAGAGCACGTCGTGATTGACGAGCACGGTCCGCTGCGCGGTCAGGTGATCGCCGACGAATACCTCGGCTCGCACCAGGTATTGGCGGTTGAGACCGCGCTCGGCGTCGTGCGCGTACGGGCAAGCAAAGACGATGGTGTTGCCGCGGGCACCATCGTCGGTCTGTCGTTTCGGAAAGAACGCACGCTGCTTTATGACGCCGCTACTGAACGCCTGCTGCCGGGCGCTGCTTCCACGCTTTCTGTCAACGGAGACGTTCATGGCTGAAGTCCAGCTACGCGATGTATCGAAGCGCTTCGGCAACATCGTGGCGGTGGACGACCTGTCGATCGATGTGAAAGACGGCGAATTCGTCGTGCTGCTCGGACCGAGCGGCGCGGGCAAAACCACGACGCTGCGCCTGATCGCGGGACTGGAACGTCCCGATGCCGGCGACGTGCTGATCGACGGCGCGGTCGCCACCGGCGTGCATCCTTCCGATCGCGATATCGCGTTTATCTTTCAGCAATACTCGTTGTATCCGCATCTGACTGTGTTCGGCAATCTTGCGTTTCCGCTGCGTTCGCCACGTCGTCGCAGCAGCGAGGAACAGGTCCGCGCGCGCGTGCATGCGGTCGCGCAGATGCTGCATATGGAAACGAAGCTCGGCAACATGGCAACGCATTTGTCGGGCGGCGAAATGCAGCGCGTTGCGATCGGGCGTGCGCTCGTGCGTGAGCCGAAAGTGTTTCTGATGGACGAACCGCTGTCATCGCTCGATGCAAAATTGCGTGAGGAATTGCGTATCGAACTGAAGCGGCTGCATCGTACGATTGGCGCGACCATTCTCTATGTCACGCATGATCAGGTCGAAGCCACCACACTGGCCGATCGCATCGGCATTCTTGAACACGGCCGTCTGGTGCAGCTCGGCACGCCGCGCGAGGTCTACGGTAATCCGGTTTCATTGAGCGCGGCGCAGCGGCTCGGCTCGCCGCCGATCAACCTGTTGCCGCCGACGCTGTTCGCTTCAGCAGCGGTGCCGACCGGCACCGCGACCGTGGCGATCCGTCCTGAAGACGTGGTGCTGCACGAGGGCGACGCGCGTGATGCACCCGGCACCCATCATGCACGCGACACACTCGACCTGAAGGTGCTCGAATACTCACCGCTGCGTCATCTGCTGATTTTGGAGCGCGCCGGAACTGCAGTTGTGGCGACCACGATGGCCGAGCGAAATTTCAGCCCGGGGCAGTCGGTGGGCGTGTCGCTGCCCGCTCACAGCCTCTTATATTTCGGTGCAGACGGCAGGAGGATCCCGACATGAACGGCAAAACGGTCATGGCGTGTATGGACGCCGCATACGCGGCGCTCAAAGAACACACGGACGAAATCGCCGTACTCGACCAGCAGATCGGCGATGGCGATCACATCTTCAATCTGCTGCGCGGCATGGAGGCCTTGCTTGCAGTGCGTGCGGACATCGAAAAGGAAACCTTGGAAGCCGCGTTGGAACTCGCGGCGAACAAGGTGCTGTCGACGGTCGGCGGATCATCCGGGCCGCTGTTCTTTTCGTTGCTGAACGGGATGGCCAAAGCATCGGCGAACAATCCCCTGGATGTTGCGGGCACCGCGCTCATGTTTGCGGCGGGCGTCGAAGCGGTCGGGCAGCGGGGTAAGACGGGCGTAGGCAGCAAGACGATGATGGACGTGCTGATTCCCGTTGCCGCGCGCTTTAAGGAGCTTGCGACTATCGAATCACCTGCTTTGCAAAAAACAGTGCTGGATGAATTGCCGCAGGTGGCCGAGCAGAACATGCTCGCCACCCGCGATATGCTCGCGACCAAAGGGCGGGCATCGTTTCTGGGTGAACGCTCGCGCGGTCATATCGACCCTGGTGCGCGTTCCAGTCAGATCATGATCACCGCCGTATGCGCGCAGCTGGCGCGCAACAGGGCGTGAAAGGAGGCCAGGCCATGAAAAAATTCATCAACCACGTCGACGATTTCCTCGCCGAAAGTCTGGCGGGATTCGCATCCGCCCATAGCGACCTGGTCGTACTCAACAACGAACCGGTGTATGTGCGTCGCAAGACGCTCAAACCGGGCAAAGTGGCATTGATATCGGGCGGCGGTTCGGGGCATGAGCCGTTGCACTCCGGTTTTGTCGGCTATGGAATGCTCGACGCAGCCTGTCCCGGTCAAGTCTTCACATCACCTACGCCGGATCAGATGATGGCCGCTGCCGACGCTGTCGATACCGGTGCGGGGGTACTATTCATCGTGAAGAATTATTCGGGTGACCTGATGAACTTCGAAATGGCATCGGAGATGTCCGAGATCCCAAACGCGATGGTGCTGATCAACGATGACGTGGCAGTGGAAAACTCTAGCTACACCACCGGGCGGCGTGGTGTAGCTGGCGCGGTGATCGTTGAGAAGCTGGTAGGCAGCATGGCCGAAAGCGGTGCCGACCTTGAACAGTGCAAGGCGTTCGGCGACCGGACCAACAAGCGCACCGCTTCGATGGGCGTGGCATTCAGCAGTTGCACCGTGCCGGCCGCGGGAACCCTGACGTTCAAGATTGGCGATGATGAGATCGAAGTGGGCGTGGGCATTCACGGTGAGCCGGGCCGGCGCCGCGCAAAGTTCGCAGGCGCCGATGCGATTGCGGGAGAGCTGCTCAAAGCGATCGTCGATGACCTCAAGCCCCAGGCGGGGGCTGAATTGCTGGTGCTCATCAACGGCCTTGGTGGAACACCGCTTGGCGAGCTTTACCTGCTGTTCAATTCAACGCGCGCGTGGCTTCAGCAACGCGACCTGAAGGTCGCCCGGGCACAGGTGGGTGCGCTGACGACTTCGCTCGAGATGGCGGGCGCGTCGATTACATTATGTGTGCTGGACGACGAAATGGCACGCCACTGGGACAGCTCGGTCCATACGCCGTCGTTGCGTTGGGGGATATAGGACGCGCTGCCTGCGAGAAACGCGCTGGTGCCGTGATGGACTGTCTCTACTGTGGTGGTTCGGCCACCGCGATGCAACGGCTCGCCGACGCGCCTCACTGCATGCTGCGCCGGGTCACGACATTCAAAGCCATGCGTGCGGCCGAGGTACGGGTTTCCACACCCAGCTTTTCGAAGACGTGTTCCAGGTGCTTGTTGGCGGTGCGCGGGCTCATGCCGAGGATATCGGCGATATCGCGATTGGTCTTGCCCAGCGCGACCCAATACAGCACATCGGCTTCGCGAGGAGTCAGCCGGAACGCCTGCATCAACGCGGCGGGTCCGGGCGAACCGGCCTTGCACTGGATCAGCAGCAGTTCCTCGTCCTGCGCGCCGGGACGCAGCCGGCTGACGACCAGTTGTTCACTCGCGGCCATCAACTCGAACGGCCTGACCTCGGGGGCCTCGAGCGCGTCATGAAGCCAACTGCACAACTCGGCCGGCAGGCGACCGTGTGCATCGAGCGAGCTGCGCAGCCACGACAGGGCAAGCGGCGTCATCCACAGCACGTCGCCGTTGGGGTCCACGGCGACCACAGCCTGGCCGGCAGCATCCATCGCCGCCCGGGTCTGCACGACCAGGCGCGAATTGCGCAGGTGCGAAGCGATGCGCACCATTACTTCGGCCGGTCGAATCGGCTTGGTGATGTAATCGACCCCGCCAGCCTGGAAACCCTGCAGAATATGCTCGGTCTCCGTCAGACCGGTCATGAACACTACCGGAATCGTACGGGTCTGGAGGTCCTCCTTGAGCTGTCGGCAGGTCTCAAATCCATCGATGCCGGGCATCACCGCATCGAGCAGGATCAGATCCGGCGGCAAGCGGCGGGCGCGGTCCAATGCCCCCGCGCCGTCGGTTGCGACCAGCACCGTGTAGCCCGATCTATCTAGCAAGGTATGCAGGATAGAGAGGTTTTCGGGGGCGTCGTCAACAATCAGGACGACATCGCGAAGCGGATCAGGACGTAGCATCGGGGTTCGCCTGCATGGCTCGGTCAAGGTATCGCAAATATTCAGGAAGGTCGAAGCGCGCGACGTGAGTGCGCAAGATCCCCGTGAAAACTCCATAGGACGGGTCCAGTTGCTCGATCTCGCTGAGCTTGTCGAGAATGCCGCGCACGTACCCGAGGGTGCCGACCTCGCGCAGGCTGCGCAACAGTTCCGGGTCGGGTAACGCGACTTCGGTTGGCGCAATCGCGCGTGCCGCGGCGGGCAGCGGGTCTGCTGGCGCTATCTGCGCCGCAACAGCGGGCGTTGCCGGGACCCATTGCAGATTCAGACGCTCGCGGATCAATTCAAGCAGTTCGACAACATTGACGGGCTTGACGAGGAAATCCTCGTTGCGAATGCCCGCTGCGTTTTTCCGGCCCTTGTCGAATGCATTGGCCGAGACCACGATAATCGGCGCATTGCTCAACAGATTCGCGCGAAGCAAGCGCGCGGTTTCCCACCCATTCAGTTGCGGCATGCCGATATCGAGCAGGATCAGATCGGGTGCGAACGAAGAGACGGCGCGCAGCGCCTCGATTCCGGAAGCGACTTCCTGAACCTCGAAGCCCAGCGGCTCAAGTAGCTTGACGTGCAACTCGCGATCCACCCGCTCGTTATCTACCACCAGCACACGGCGCGTCGGGCCGGCATAGCCACCGATCGGCAGTTTAGGAACGGCTGGAACCGGCTTCGGGTCGCGCACTTCCGGCAAGAACAACTGGACGCGAAATGTGCTGCCGCGGCCGGTCTCGCTCGTTACGGTAAGAGTGCCTCCCATCACGTCCGTGAGCATCTTGGCGATGGTCAGGCCTAGCCCCGTGCCGCTTTCCGAGCCGCCCGGGACACTAGCACCGCGCTCGAACGGCAGGAAGATGCGAGTCAAGTCATCCGCATCAATGCCCACGCCGGAATCGATGATTTCGAAGACGGCCATCTCCCGGCGGTATTGCAAGCGCAGCTTGACCTCGCCGCGATTGGTGAACTTCACCGCGTTGCCCAGGACATTGATGAGGACCTGACCCACGCACTTTTTATCGGCACGCACGGCACAGGGCAAATTGGGCGGCGCCTCGTAATGGAAAGTAATGCCCTTGGCACGCGCCTGCAAGCTCACCATATCGGCTAACTGCGCGACGAATTCGGGAAAGCGCACTTCCTCGAATTCGAGCGTCATCTTGCCGGTCTCGATCTTGGCGATATCGAGCAGGCCGTCGATCAACGAAACGAGGTGTTCGCCGCTGCGGCGAATCACCGCCAGTGCGACATGGCGGTGCGGAGGAATGGACGTATCCTGTTCGAGCATCTGCGCATAGCCGAGAATGCTGTTGAGCGGCGTGCGCAATTCGTGGCTGATGCCGGTGACATAGCGGCTCTTCGCTAAATTGGCTCTTTCGGCTGCCTGCTTTGCGCGTTGCAACTGCGCATCGGTGCGCTGGTGGGCATCGATTTCCTCGAGCAGCAAATGAGTCTGCCGGTTCGATTCCTCTTGCGCGACGCGCCGGCTTTCGGCCGTCAGCACACTCCACCAGCAGCCAATCCCGCCCGCGAGCGCCAGCACCGCAAACAGTTTCAGGAATGCCGCACGCAGTAGCACGTCGACGGCCGGCGAGAGTTCGTTGACGAGCACCGACTCCTGCGTATAGATCAAGCTGAGAATGGCGGCCAGAATCATGGTCACAAGCACGAACAGCAGCAGGTACTGGCCGATGCGCGTATTGAAACGGGTCGACAGCGCCTTGGGCAAAAGCCAGCGTATCACTGCATTGGTCTGTTCGGATAGCCGTGCGCCCGGTTTGCACACGTCATGACAGCGCGCATCCAGCGTGCAGCACAGAGAGCAGATCGATCCTTCATAAGCCGGGCAGTGCGCCATGTCTTCGGTTTCGTACGCCTTTTCGCAAATGCAACAGCGAATCGACTGATAGCCCTTGCCCAGCGGAACCCCAGCCAGCGCGACCGGCTGGCGCGCGATGTAGTATTTGCCGCCGGTCGCCCAGGCGATCGCCGGCGCGGTAATCAGGGCGGTTGCGAGCGCAATGAGCGCCGAGAACGCGTGGGCAGTCTCGCCCAGCACATGAATAAACGCCAGCACAAGACAGCGACGAAGCAATCAGCGTCGCGCCAACCCCCACCGGATTGATTGCGTACAAATGCGCGCGCCTGAATTCGATGCCCTCGGGGCTCAGGCCAAGCGGCTTGTTGATCACGAGATCGGCCACGACCGCGCCGACCCAACTGATCGCGATATTCGAATAAAGCCCGAGGACCTGTTCCAGTGCGCGGAAAACCCCAAGCTCCATCAGCATGAACGCGATCAGCACATTGAACACGAGCCACACCACGCGGCCCGGATGACTATGGGTCAGCCGCGCGAAGAAGTTGGACCACGCCAGCGATCCCGCATAGGCGTTGGTCACATTGATCTTGAGTTGCGACAGGATAATGAAGAAGGTAGTGACCAGCAGTGCCGTTTCAGGCGAACCGAACACGTATTTGTACGCGACGAGGTACATCTGGGTCGGTTCGATCGCGCGGTCGGGCAGCACCTCATGCTGTATTGCGAGGAAAGCGAGGAAAGAGCCGCCTAGCAGCTTGGCCACACCAAGAATGATCCAGCCCGGGCCGGCGCTCAGCATGCACAGCGTCCAGCGGCGCTTGTTGAGCGCGGTCCGCTCGGGCAGAAAGCGAAGGAAGTCGACCTGTTCTCCGACCTGCGCAATCATGGAAATTAGCACGGTGGTGGCGGCACCGAACATCAGCAGATCGAAGTGGCCGTCGCTGCCGGCGTTGCCGAGAAAGCTCGGCAGTTCACGCAGCACGCCTGGTTCTTTCCAGATCACGGTTGCATAGGGCAGCAGCAGTAACACGACCCAGAGCGGCTGGGTGAATGCCTGCAAGCGGCTGATCAGTGTAATGCCGTGCGTGACGAGCGGGATGACGATCACCGCGCAGATAAAATAGCTTAACGAAACGGGGATCTTGAAGTACAGCTGCAGCGCGAGCGCCATGATGGCGGCTTCCAGCGCGAAGAAAATAAAAGTAAAGGACGCATAGATCAGCGATGTGATCGTAGAGCCGATATAACCGAACCCGGCGCCCCGCGTCAGCAGATCCATATCGACGCCGAATTTCGCGGCGTAGTAGCTGATCGGAAGGCTTGCCAGGAAGATGATCACGCCGACAAACAGGATCGCCCAGAGCGCATTGGTGAAGCCGTAACTGACGGTAATCGATCCGCCAATTGCTTCCAGGGCGAGGAATGAAATCGCGCCGAACGCAGTATTG
Organism: Paraburkholderia sediminicola; assembly: GCF_046026895.1. Classification (GTDB taxonomy): domain Bacteria; phylum Pseudomonadota; class Gammaproteobacteria; order Burkholderiales; family Burkholderiaceae; genus Paraburkholderia; species Paraburkholderia sediminicola_C. Next base: position 42,772 of record NZ_JAQQEU010000009.1, on the reverse strand, counting down.
GCCACCCGGAACTCGGACCATTTGCGAAATGTGCGTGGTGTGAAACGCAGCGCATAGTCTTCGATGGTTTCGTCGGCGACCCAGGTGTTGTAGTCGCGCCGTACCTTGATGATGCGCTGGACGGGTATCGCGTATGGCACCGCTGATTCGGGGGAGTGGTTCACCAAAATTTTTCGGGATCGGACTGTGGACGGAACGAAGCGCCCAACAGACGCAAGCAGCATGCCACATGCCCACGGTCCGTACGAAGCCAGCAAGAGCGTGCAAAAGCCCGCGGCGCTGGATATGCGCTGCGCAGGTGCAGGGCGGCGGCGCGGCGCGCCCCTAATGTGACATTGCCGCACCGGGACGGTGCGATGGCGTTTTAACCGGTATGCCAGCGCCGCCGCTCACTGTTAACGGCGGCCTCTTCACGTGCCAACGTCCTGTGCCAGCTTCCCCTTATGCGCGTCGAGCATAGCGCCGCCCCCCGAGCCGGCCGATAAGTCATTTGACGTAGGACCGCGCACTCTCCACGCGGCGCCGCGATTGCTAATGTCGCAAATCCGCTCGTGCCAGCGCATTGCTGCGCTCGTGCGTTAGCGCCGCGCGTGGGTAAGTCAAATGACGTATATCGATGCGGAATTCGGATACCTATTCTGCACCCGCCGTTCAACGACAAACCAGCCACCGTGTCGGCGCCATGCAGACTGGCGCGCGTGCACTTCGCGTCACGCCCGGCTCGCCGGCCAGACCTGAAAAACCAAGCAGAAAGGGACTTTGAACATGACACAACGCTTCGACGACAACGGCGGCGACCACGCTGACGAGTTATCCGACCACGCTGCCGAACTTGCCTCTCCGGCCCGCCGCAAAATTGCACTTGGCCTGGCTTCGCTGCCGTTTGCGATGATGGCCAAGCCGTCGTTCGCTGCCGCTCCGCCGACTTCGCAAGTCAACACGACGGGCAGGGCGGTCACAGACACCACAGTGACGGTTGGTCAGTTGCACTCATCAACCGGTACGATGGCGATCAGCGAAACCGGGTCGATCCGTGCCGAACGCCTCGCGATCGAACAGATCAACGCGATGGGCGGGATCCTCGGGCGCCAGATCAAGGTGATCCAGGAAGACGGCGCCAGCGACTGGCCGACCTTCGCGGAAAAGGCGACCAAGCTGCTCGAAAGCGACAAGGTCGCCACGGTGTTCGGCTGCTGGACATCCGCGTCGCGCAAAGCCGTGTTGCCGGTGTTCGAAAAGGACAATGGCCTGCTCTACTACCCGACCTTCTATGAAGGCCTGGAACAGTCGAAGAATGTTTTCTATACCGGCCAGGAAGCAACCCAGCAAGTACTGGCCAGCCTGAGCTGGTTCGCCAAGGAGAAGAAGGCGAAGACCTTCTATCTGGTCGGCTCCGACTACATCTGGCCGCGCACCTCCAACAAGATCGCCCGCAAGCACATTGAAAACGTGCTCCACGGCGAAGTGGTCGGCGAAGAGTACTACCCGCTTGGCAACACTCAGTTCGGCTCGCTCATCAACAAGATGAAGTTCAAGAAGCCGGATGTGATTTTCGCGGACGTAGTCGGCGGCAGCAACGTGGCGTTCTACAAACAACTGAAGGCCGCCGGCGTGACGGGCGACAAGCAGTTGTTGCTGACGATCTCGGTGACCGAAGATGAGTTGCTGGGGATCGGCGGCGAAAACTTCCAGGGCTTCTACTCGTGCATGAAGTATTTCCAGAGCCTGGACAACCCCGCCAACAAGAAATTCGTTGCGGCTTTCAAGGCCAAATACGGCAATGACGCAGTGATCGGCGACGTGACCCAGGCCGCCTACCTCGGCCCGTGGTTGTGGAAGATGGCCTGCGAGAAAGCCGGCAGCTTCGACGTCGATAAGGTGGTGGCGGCTTCGCCGGGTCTGGAGTTCAAGGACGCTCCGGAAGGGTACGTCAAGGTTCACCAGAATCACCACCTCTGGAGCAACACATTGATCGGGCAGGGTCAGCGCGATGGTCAATTCAAAGTGGTCTACAAATCGGACTTGATTGAGCCGAATCCGTTTCCGAAGGGCTATCAGTAAAAAACCGTGAGAGTCGCACAGGCGGCACTGTGAAAGCCGCCTGTGGGAAACCGCAGGTAGCAACCGTACTTTTCGATGTTCAAGGCAGCCTGCTCGAACGCAGGCCGCGCAGGGGATTAACCATGGCTTGGTTCTCGCAGTTCGGTGCGATCGTCGCTATGCAGGGTTTCAACGGCCTCTCGGTCTTCAGCGTCTTGCTGCTGATGGCGCTTGGTCTCGCCATCATTTTTGGCCAGATGGGCGTGATCAATATGGCGCACGGCGAGTTTCTGACGATCGGTGCCTACACCACTTACGTGCTGTCGGTCTTGACCCACAAATATGCACCGGCACTGCAACCAGTCTATTTCTTCGTGGCCATTCTGGTGGCGTTTGCAGTTGCTTTTGCATTCGGCTACCTGGTGGAATGGCTGCTGATTCGCCATCTGTACCGGCGTCCTCTTGACACGCTGCTGGCGACGTGGGGCCTGTCGCTTGCGATGCAGCAAACCTTTCGCTCGGTGTTCGGCTCCGAAGAAGTCAGTCCGGATCTTCCGCAGTGGCTGATGGGTTCGCTCACGCCCTATCAGGGCCTCGATATTCCGATCAACGGCCTGATGGTGATGGTCGTCACCCTTGTGCTCACGGCGGTCCTGCTGCTGTTTTTGTACAAATCACAGTGGGGCGTGAAAGTGCGGGCCACGACCCAGAACCGGGTCATGGCGGGCGCGGTCGGGATCAATACCGGCAAGGTCGACCGCCTGACGTTTGCGCTTGGATGCGGGATTGCCGGCATAGCCGGCGCGGCGTTTACGACCATCGGCTCGACCGGCCCGACAAGCGGCTCGCTGTACATCGTCGACACCTTCCTGACCGTGGTCTTTGGCGGCGCGCAAAGCCCGTTCGGCACGATTGCGTCAGCGTTTTCGATCGCTCAGACCCAGTCGACAACCGAGTTCTTCCTGTCCGGCTCGATGGCGAAAGTGCTGACCCTTTCAGCCGTGATCGTCATTCTGATGCTACGTCCGCAGGGCCTGTTCGCAACCAAAGTGCGGCGCTAATTGTTCGATCGCAGGAGAAAGCAATGAATTCGGGATCTCTAAAGTGGCTGGGCGGACGCTCCGGTGTGATGGGGTTCATCTGGCTGGGCCTTCTGATACTGGTGCTGTTGCCGCTGACGCTGGACGTCTTCCGGCTGAACCTGGTGGGCAAATACCTGACTTATGGGTTCGTCGCGATTGGACTCACACTGTGTTGGGGTTATGGGGGCATCCTTAGCTTGGGGCAGGGCGTGTTTTTCGGTCTGGGCGGCTATTGCATGGCAATGTTTCTCAAGCTGTAAGCATCGGACCCGATCAGTACCAAAATCCAGTCGACGCCGGGGATTCCAGACTTCATGGACTGGAACCAGATCACTCACCTGCCGCTGATCTGGGAGCCCTTCAGGCACATGGGGTTCGCTGTGGCGGCGGTGCTGGTGGTGCCGGCTCTGCTGGCCTTCGTGATCGGTCTTGCCATGTTCAAGCGGCGCGTCGGCGACGTGTACTTCGCCATTGTGACCCAGGCGATTGCCGCCATTCTGTCGATCCTGATCATCGGCCAGCAGGGGCTGACCGGCGGCGTAAATGGCATTACCGATTTACGCACGATGCTCGGCTGGGATATCCGCACCACTTCGGCGCACTACATCCTGTACTTCGTCAATGCGGTCCTGCTGTTCCTGTGCATCGCGTTTGGCAAGTTCCTGCTTTCGAGCAAGCTCGGCAAGCTGCTTGTGGCGATGCGCGACAAGGAGGAACGCGTACGTTTCTCGGGCTATGACGTGGCTGCCCTGAAGATATTTGTGTTCTGCGTCGCGGCCGTGTTCTCTGCCATCGGCGGCGCGATGTTCACGTTGCAGGTGGGCTTCATGTCGCCATCCTTCGTGGGCATCGTCCCGTCGATCGAAATGGTGATCTTCTGTGCAGTGGGCGGCCGTACATCCCTGTTCGGGGCCGTTTACGGCGCCTTGCTGGTGAACTTCGGCGAGTCGTATTTTTCGGAATCTTTCCCGCAGCTCTGGCTGTTCCTGATGGGCGCGCTTTTCATCGGCGTGGTGATGTTCTTCCCCAATGGACTGGCGGGTCTTTATGAAAGTCACGGCAAGAAGCTGCTGGCGCGCTTACCGGTTGCCGGCTATCTGCGACGTCGCGCGCTGGTTGCAGCTTCAGCTTCCGAACCCAAGGCCTGACGCTCGTCTACTCCCAAATACAGAGAACATCATGGCTCAAAAAGATCTCGTTTTATCGGTCGAGGACCTGACGGTTTCATTCGATGGCTTCAAGGCTGTGGACGGCCTGAACCTCTATGTGGACCGCAATGAAGTGCGTGTCGTGATCGGTCCGAACGGCGCGGGCAAGACCACCGTGCTCGACCTGATCAGCGGCAAGACGCGCGCTACCGGCGGCAGCATCAAATTCAAAGGCCTGGAGTTGACGAACATGAGCGAGCACATGATCGTGCGCGCCGGGATAGGCCGCAAGTTCCAGACTCCTTCGATCTACGAAAATCTCACGACGTACGAAAACCTCGAAGTGTCCTTTCCCCGAGGACGCAGTGTGTTCGGTGCCATCGCTTTCCGGCGCACTGCCGACGTCGACGAACGCGTGCGCCAGATTGCGGAGGAAGTATTCCTCACCGAGATGCTGGATCACACCGCCGATTTGCTTAGCCACGGCCAGAAGCAGTGGCTCGAAATCGGCATGTTGCTGATGCAGGACCCTGAACTGATGCTGCTGGACGAACCGGTTGCGGGCATGAGCGTGTCTGAGCGTGAAAAGACCGCCGAACTGCTGGCGCGAGTGGCCAAAAATCGTTCGGTGGTGGTGATCGAGCACGACATGGAGTTCGTCAAGAACATTGCGCACCGCGTCACTGTGCTGCATCAAGGCAAGGTGCTGGCCGAAGGCAGCATGGAAGCGGTGCAGTCCAACCCGAAAGTCATCGAAGTGTATCTCGGGCATTGAAGCTCGATCCTGAAGCGCCAGAACGGCAACTTGCAAATCAAAAGGAACAGCTTATGTTCAACGTTAGCGGACTGGTCTCGGGCTACGGTCAGAGCGAAGTGATCCATCAACTCGACTTGAGCGCCGCCGCCGGCGAAATCGTCGCAGTGATGGGGCGCAACGGCATGGGTAAGACCACCTTTTTCAAATCATTGATGGGGATCCTGCCGTGCCGTGCGGGCAAGGTGGAAGTGGCCGGCGTCGACGTCGCAAAACTGCAACCATTCGAGCGAGTCGCGCATGGGATCGCCTATGTGCCGCAAGGCAGAATGATTTTTTCGACCCTCACCGTGCTCGAAAACATCAAGGCGGGTCTGCCGAACTCGGCGCGCGGCAAGGTGCCAGCGGAGGTATTCGATCTGTTTCCGGTTCTCTACGACATGCGCGATCGCCGCGGCGGCAATTTGTCGGGCGGGCAGCAGCAACAACTCGCCATTGCGCGCGCGCTTGTCACCAATCCGAAGGTACTGTTGCTCGATGAACCTACTGAAGGAATCCAGCCTTCCATCATCAAGGACATTGCCCGCTCCCTCAAGGAGATCCGCACTCTCAAGCAACTCACCATCGTCGTTTCCGAGCAGGTGCTCAGTTTCACGATGGACATTGCGGACCGTTTGCTGGTGATCGAGAAGGGCCGCTTCGTCCATGAAAACCGGCGCGCGGAAGTCGATATCGCGAAGATCAGCAGTTACCTGTCAGTTTGATATCCGAAATTATGCGATGCAACGCGGAAACCTGGCGCGCGCTGCTTATTGGAGAGGAGTGAGCAAGATGATTGGCTACCTGTACTACAACCGCTTCGGCCATGCCGGCTTTACCGACCGGCATAAAGGCCGCACCGCTGCGTCGGTGCAGACCTGCCCGGTCTGCCTGCTGCGCGTCGACGCACGCGGCGGCACGTTGCCTGACGGCACGGTGCTGGGAAAAGCCGAATGGACAGCCAAGGTCTGTACGCAGATCAAGGACGACACCGTCAACGGCGGCTATCAGGCCGGCTGCGCCGCATGTGTTTATCCGGCTGCCTGAGTCGAGACTTTAAGCCGCAGTGCAATTGCAACGTGATACCACGGAGAGAATAGATGCAACATTTCACCATTAAACCTGGCGTGCCGCTTGCCGAGCAAGCCGAACTCGGGCATAACCGCTGGCACCCGGATATTCCGTTTCTGTCGACGGTTAAGCCCGGCGAAGAAATCATCATCGAGTCGCTCGATTTTCTCGATGCGCAAATCAAGGACGATGACGGCACCGACGACGTGCGCGACATCGACCTTACCCGTGCGCACCCGCTGACCGGTCCGTTCCATATCGAAGGGGCGGAGCCTGGCGACTTGCTGGTTGTCGATCTGCTCGATATCAAACCGATCACGCCGGTAGGGTTTTCCGGCGTATTCGCGAAGAGCAACGGCGGAGGTTTTCTTGGCGACTATTTCCCCGATCCGGCCAAGGCCATTTGGGACCTCAAGGGTTTGTACGCGACCTCGCGCCATATTCCGGGCGTACGCATCGCCGGGTTGACGCACCCCGGCCTGATGGGCTGTCTGCCGTCAGCCGAATTGCTGGCCGAATGGAATCGCCGCGAGGCGCCGCTGGCGGCGCTAGGTCTTGCCAAACCGCCCGAGCCGTCTACCGCCGTGCTGCGCGGCGTGAGCGGAGCTGCGTTCGACCGGATGGCGAAAGAGGCAGCCCGTACGGTTCCGCCGCGCGAACATGGTGGTAACACCGACATCAAGGACCTTTCTAGCGGAACCAGGATTTTCTTCCCGGTTTACGTCAAAGGCGCGGGATTCTCGATGGGCGATCTGCATTTTTCCCAAGGCGACGGCGAGATCAGCTTTTGCGGCGCGATTGAAATGGACGGCGCGACGCACGTGGGCTTCGACCTGATCAAAGGCGGCATGGCGAAGTACAACCTGAGCGCGCCGGTCTTCATGCCTAGCCCGGTCAGGCCGCACTACGACCAATGGCTGACCTTTGAGGGCATCAGCGTCGAGAACGGCAAGAACTACTACATGGATGCAACGGTCGCTTACCGCCAGGCTTGCCTGAAGGCAATCGACTATCTGACGCACCACGGATTTACCGGACCGCAGGCATACATGCTGCTCACCGCGGCGCCGGTCGAAGGGCGCATCGGCGGCATTGTCGATATTCCGAATTGCTCGGCTACCGTGTCGTTGCCGCTCGCCATCTTCGAGAAGAACATCGCCCCGGCCGGGATGCTCAACGATCGCGCCTTCTGGGGCCACAGGAACTGACGAGGAGATCGACAGACAGGCGGCGGCCATGGTCATCCCGCCGAGACACCCGGCGCATTGCGCGCCGGCATTTTTGACGATCGAATCGGGATACTTGCCGTGCCTCTCTACGATATGCGTTGTCCCCTATGTGAGGGCATCTTCGAAAAACTGCTCGCCGTATCCAGACGCGACGATCCTGTCGAGTGTCCCTACTGCGAGCAAAGCGTCGAGCCGGAAACGATGATTACCGCACGCAATGTGCAGGTCAGCGTCACCGAACAATGGAGGCCGCGCAGCCAGGCCGAACGGTTGACCGGTGCGGGCGTGACCGGCCCCGGAACGCGCGCCAGAGCGGGACGTTCGAGCGTCCTGCATGTCTGCAAAGGCGGCAATTGCAGTCTGTGCGGCTAAGGGCGAGGCGGCGCATTTTGAGGGCGAAGCCCGCACGCAGTTCATCTGCCGCGGGCCTTGTGTTTCCAGGGTGCCGGCCACGGCCGGCACGTGATCGATTGGTACGTGGACAGAAGTGATGGGCGAGCTTGCCCGGGAGATGAGTTATGCGACACGGCGATATATCGAGCAGCAACGATTGTTTGGGCGTAGCGGTGGTCAACTACAAGATGCCCAGCCTGCACACGAAGGCAGAGGTTCTCGACAACGCGCGCAAGATCGGCGAGATGCTGGTCGGCATGAAGCGCGGTCTGCCAGGCATGGATCTCGTGGTATTTCCTGAATATTCGACTCACGGCATCATGTACGACGCCAAGGAAATGTACGAAACGGCGTCGACCATTCCCGGCGAAGAGACTGAAATCTTCGCCGCCGCCTGTCGCAAAGCCAACGTATGGGGCATTTTTTCGCTGACGGGCGAGCGCCACGAAGAACACCCGAACAAGGCACCCTACAACACGCTGATCCTGATGAACAACCACGGCGACATCGTGCAGAAATATCGCAAGATCATGCCTTGGGTGCCCATCGAAGGCTGGTATCCGGGCGATTGCACGTATGTTTCGGACGGTCCCAAGGGCATGAAGATCAGCCTGATCATCTGCGACGACGGCAATTTCCCGGAGATCTGGCGCGACTGTGCGATGCAGGGCGCGGAACTGATTGTGCGCTGTCAGGGCTATATGTACCCAGCCAAAGAGCAGCAGGTCATGGTGGCCAAGACCATGGCGTGGATGAACAACGTGTATGTTGCGGTGGCCAACGCTACCGGCTTCGATGGTGTTTATTCCTATTTCGGCCATTCTGCAATCGTCGGCTTCGACGGCCGAACGCTCGGCGAGTGCGGCGAGGAGGAGATGGGCATTCAGTATGCCGAACTGTCGGTCAGTCTGATTCGCGATGCGCGCAAGAACATGCAGTCGCAAAACCACCTATTCAAGCTGCTGCACCGCGGCTATACGGGAACCATCAATTCAGGCGACGACGTCAACGGCGTCGCCGCCTGCCCGTATAACTTCTATTCCCGATGGATCAACGATCCTGAAGGAACCCGCAAAACGGTCGAATCGTTTACACGCAGCACGGTGGGCACACCGGAGTGTCCGATCGAGGGCATTCCCAATCAGGAACCCAGCCACCGCTAAAGGCCGGCCACGTGGCGCCGCGGTATGCCATGTGTCTACAAGATTGTCCGCTGAGGCGGTTTCCCGACGCAACGCGACTCACCATGCCCATCACGCCTTATCTGCTGACTGAAGAGCCGTACTATCAACCGGTCGATAGCGAAATCGCGGTATACGAATCGGCCTATCGCCTGCGCTTGCCGCTGATGCTCAAAGGCCCGACCGGCTGCGGCAAGACGCGTTTCGTCGAGCACATGGCATGGCGCCTGAAGCGCCCTTTGATCACGCTCGCCTGTAACGAGGACACGACCGCGGCCGATCTGGTCGGCCGCTACCTGCTCGGCCCCGATGGCACCTTCTGGCAAGACGGTCCGCTAACACTGGCCGTGCGCCACGGCGCGATCTGCTACCTCGATGAAGTTGTGGAGATGCGCCAGGATTCGATGGTCGTGATCCATCCTTTGACCGACACGCGGCGGTTGCTGCCGCTCGACAAGAAGGGCGAAGCCGTCAACGCGCACCCGGCTTTTCAGTTGGTGGTCTCATACAATCCCGACTATCAAAGCACTTCAAAGGACCTCAAGCAATCGACGAGGCAGCGGTTTTGTTCGCTCGATTTCGATTATCCGCGAGCCGAACACGAAGCGATGATCGTCGCCCATGAAAGCGGCGCGGCGCTCGCTTTGTGCGAGCAGCTGGTCGACATAGCGGCCTGCTCGCGGGCATTGCGGGGCAGAGGGCTGGACGAAGGTATGTCGACGCGGATGCTGATCCATGCCGCGCGTCTGATCGGCGACGGCCAGCCGGTTCGGCTGGCCTGCCGGGTGGCGCTCAGTCTTCCGCTGACGGACGACCCCGATATGCTCGAAGCGCTCGACGGATTTGTCGAGGCACATTTCGGCTAGACGATGCCGCCAGCTCTCGCCAATCAAGCCGCCGGCGCGCATGCGCGCGGGGACGGCGCAGGCTCCGCGCCCGCTGTTCCGGCTCAGTCTGCAGTGTTCGATGCGGCGCGTCTTGCACCCTATTGGCAGGCGCCAGGCCGCATGCTGGACGAGGCTTCGCAGGTAGCGCTGCTTGAAGTGCTCGGCGAACTCGAACGGGCCGCGCCTGATTGCGTGCCGCCCGTGCTAGGCCGAATCGAATTCCTGCTCGCAAGAGCCGGGGTTCCCGGCTTCTATGGATGGGCGCTTGCCGGTCTGCGCGCCTATGCCGGCGAACGTGCCGCGCGCCTGCGCTATTTCACATGCGGCGACGCACTGTCGGTGCAGATTCTGAACTGGGAAGCGGCAGGGCGTCCTAAACAGCCCGCGCCCGCAGCATTGGAAGCTTACCTGTTCGGCCTAAGCGGTCTCACAGTCGCTATCGGCACCCGTCGACAAGGGGTCCTGAACGGGCCGCCGGCGCGTCCGGTGCTAACTCGCGCGATGCTTGCGTTGCCGGATTCGTACACCTTCCTCGACTGCCCGGATCGAGGCGGCCTGATGCGAGCGGCGGCTGCCCATGCGGCTGCCCATATGTTGTTCTCACCCGCGGCTCAACCCGCTGCGGCGCGCAAGCCGCTCGCACTGACGGTGATCTCCTTGCTCGAGGATGCACGGGCCGAAGCGCTGCTGGCGCGCCGCTATCCCGGCGTGGAAATGCTTTGGCGCGGCCTGCATAGCGCGTCGCCGACCGACGGCCTCGGCTGCGCCGCATTGCTTGCGCGCCTGAGTCGCGCGCTGATCGATCCGCACTATCAGGACGCCAACTTCTGGGTGAATAAAGGCCGTCGTCTGTTCGACGCGCAGCGTGCGTGCCTGGAAGATGTCGCTGCGTTCCACAGCATTGCCGCCTTGCTGGCTAACGACCTGGGGCAGATGCGCGTGCAGTTCGACTTGCCCGGCTACGCCGCCACTCCGGCATACCGCGATGACCATAGCTATTTGTGGGACTACGGTGAGCAGGCGGCATCCGATCATGCTGCGATAGAGCAACCAGTCACGTTGCAATTGCTGTATGGCGGCATATCGGCCGATGCGGCCAGCGGGGGCAGTGCGGTGAGCCCGCTGGACGCATCGCCCGCCGAAGCATTGACTTGGGGAGCACAGCGTAGTGTGAACTACCCGGAATGGGACGAGCGAATCGAAACGTTGCGAGACAACTGGTGCACGCTGTACGAAAGGTCCGGGCGCGAGCCGTGCGCAACGATTACGCAAATGCGCAGGGCGCGCTTGCGCAGCCTGGAGGGCGGGGGCGTACTCGACCGTTCGGTGCGGCTAAATCGACAGCCACAGGGGGAACGCTTCGTTCTGGATGCATTGGTCGATGCGATTTCAAGCCAGCGACAAGGCGGCAATATCGATGAGCGTGTATTCGAGAATCCCGGAAGACGTGTGCGTGAAGCATCGGTATTGTTACTACTGGACGTATCCGCCTCGAGTGCGAGCCGGTTGGGTTCGCATTCGGTCAGCGTGCTGGAAACCGAGAAAGCCCTTGCCCTGCACGCAGTCGCGCTGGCCCGGCAAGGCGGCCACAGGGCTGCCGTGCACGGTTTTGCGTCCAACACACGCAAACACGTGCACTATGAACGCTACCTGGATTTCGACATGCCATTTTGCGAGGCTCCGCGCCAACGCCTCGCCAGCGCAACGGCCGCCTGGTCAACCCGCTTCGGCGCGGCACTGCGCCATGCGACCGCGCTGATCGACCACCAGCCCGATGACATCAGCGCCATTCTGATGGTGACGGACGGCGCGCCGGCGGACATCGACGTGACACGCGACGCCTATCTGGTCGAAGACGCCCGGGTCGCGGTCCAGCATGCAAGGCGGGCTGGCATCCGCTGCTTCTGCATGGCTTTGGACACGCAGGCCGACTCGTATGTGCGTCGAATTTTCGGACAGGGGAACTATCTGATCGCGGTGGATCCGGATTTTTTGCAACAGCGCTTGAAGTCCGTCCTGGCGAAACTGGTGCGCCCCTAAGCGGTGGATTGACAGCAATGGCCAATAGCGGCGGTGGGTACGAAAGTACGTATCCGCTTATGGTGAGACCTGACATTCGCGGAAGCTGAGATGCGAATGTCGGGAAAGCAACCTGTAACTGCCTCATAAACCCGATGCCCGAACGTCAGCTTAGGCCTGCTGAACCTGCTGGTCAGCATTCCGGCCCCGTACGCGATGGCGAAGATCCGCTATATCGGTCGCGACCTGTCAGTGTATTTCATGCTCGCGACCACGCGCACCGACGCGTATGCCGCGTTTGATCGTTTCGTAACGGTCTACGCGAAATATCCGAAGGCAACAGAGACGTTGAAGAAGGATCGGGAAAGCCTGATGGCGTTTTACGACTTCCCGGCCGAGCATTGGCAGCATTTGCACACCACGAATGCGATTGAATCGACGTTCGCGACGGTGCGCCACCGTACGACGCGCACGCGCAACTGTGTATCGCGACCAACCTTCCTTGGTCTGGCAATCAAGCTGATCGAGGAAGCCGAGAAAAGCTGGCGTCGCATCAACGGCCCTGAACAGATCAGGCTGTTGCTGGAGGGCATTGCCTTCAGGGACGGCGAACCGGTGCAAGACGATCGACCCGGTCAGCAGAAACTCGCCGCCTGACGCCGCCGCCCATCAACCGCTCATACACCAGACTTGACCGTATTTCCTGGGAATTTCAACCGATCGACGTCCAGGCAATATCTCCCGGTCCTGTCAGTCCGCGCGACAACGAACACAAAGGAAATCAGTCGCGCGGGGTGGCATCAAACGCTGTACGTTTGGCATGCTTCGAGGCATCCACTCGCTTGAATGAGAGTCGCCCGCATCACATACTGACCTCAAGCGAACGCCGTCGGATTGCTATCTCCCATTCGGGAATACCGTGCAGTGCCAGAAGAGCTTCTGCGCGCACAAGGGTGAAGCTTTTCCGTTAACTGACGAAACCTTAAATAGCCTTCTACCGAATCGGGTGTACGTATGCTTTTGACTCTGCTATTAGAACGCCTCGACCGGCGGCTGGAAAATATCCACCGGACCCGCCGTGATGAACACCTCGCAGCTTCGAAGGATATTGCCGAGCTTGAGCGTCGGATGAAAGAGATTGACGGTTAGCTCGGGCCGGCACCGGTCGCGAGCGATTCGCGATAGCGGCGCCAATGCCCGCTCTATGCCCGTCGCGAGGACGAATCTTCTCAGGACAATGCGTCGTCGTCATTTTTCGCAGGCGGCTCAGCTGGGGCAGCTTTCATCCGTCGAAGGAACGCACCTTACCGCGGTTATACGTCCGTATAACCAGGCAACGCTAACGCGGTATCGGCATATCCAAGCGTAGAGTAGATTCGCCCTTCGGCAAAACCTATTCTTCTCTCATAGAGAAAGCGCTCGCCGCTTGCGTATGGTCAGAGCCATTCTCTGACAGCATGTCCGAAGTCGTATTGGGTTCAGCGTTCGCGGGGAAGAAATCAGTGGATGGCTGCGACGCGCACAAGTTGCTTCGAGATAACAAGCATGTAACCCGAGAGACAGGATCGAGTCAACGGCGGTTGACCAGAATGGAATCAACCCGTCCGGATCAGCGACGAAGGGCGCCAAGGCGCGTTGATAGTGAATGCCACAGGAGATTGCCATGTTCATCTACTCGATCCGTTATCGCGCTGGCTGCGGCCGTTGGTCGGTCGCCTTCGCACAGGCCGCTTCACAGTCCGACGCTGAAGCGATTGCAACCTGCCGTTATGGCGCTTTCCATTCCGTCAGCCGTGCCGGCTTTGTCCGGGTATAGAAAACGTAGTTGTGGTCGAGGCAGATATGGAATTCGACGCATTTATCAGACAAGCCGAACGGGACGCCAAGATGGTCGACGCGCTGTATATCGCGCGTCACATGCTGGCGACGTACCACGGTCTCATTGTCCATTCCGAACGTGAACAGTGGAAGACGGACTTCAGGCCGCAGATCAAGCAGATCGACACGGCTCTTCGCCTGCTTGGCATCGATATTGACGATCCGATGATCGCCCATACGCAGCGGCCGTGATGACGCTAATTGAATTCAGGCCCAAACTCACGGCAATCTTGCGCAATGCAACGCTGTCGCAGTCGCAATGATCACAGGCTCGGCCATCTTGGCCGGCTGGCGTCCCTGGTGTCGACGCCGACCGAACCCCGGCGAGCGAACGGACTGAACTCCGTGCCATACTTGCGAATCTCCTCGCCCATATGTCAACGACCTTGATGACCGCCTTTTCCGCGTCTATCGGCTTTAACTTCAACCCGCTCGACCGACGCTCCGACAAGCGGGACGACCACGCTTTCTTCGAGCATCTGCGTAGCGACCCGGCCGCGCGCTTTCTCGTCTTCGACGGCGACGTCCCCTTGCTCAAGCGAGGCAGCGAGTATGACCCGTGGTTCGTCGCCAGCGAGACCGCTGCCTTTGGCCAGCCGCTTCATTGCGTCTTCCTCGGGGAGGATACCGACGGCGGCGGACGCTTCGCGCTCGGCTTCGCACTCAACCTTGCACCAGAGGACCTATCGCCAGACACCGGCTATGACCGCATCGACCTTCGCTCGATCGCGTTGCAAGACCTCGTCGCTGCGGGAGCGCTCGGAATACTGGCCGAGGCGAAGTCGATGCTCGACTGGCATCGACGCCACTCCTTCTGCGCAAACTGCGGCTCTGAAAGCCGCGTCACGACGGCCGGCTGGCAACGCATCTGCGATGTTTGCGGCGCACGCCATTTCCCCCGTGTGGATCCTGTCGTGATTATGCTGGTGATAGACGGCGAACGGTGTCTGCTCGGACGCCAGCGCCATTTCGCCCCTGGAATGTACTCGGCGCTTGCTGGTTTTGTTGAACCGGGCGAGACCACCGAAGACGCCGTGCGCCGCGAAGTGATGGAGGAGGCTCGCGTGAAGTGTGCACGGGTTGTCTACTTCGCGTCGCAGCCGTGGCCGTTTCCTTCATCGCTGATGATCGGCTGCTTTGCGCAGGCGAGCGATACCGACATCGACGTCGATACGGACGAACTCGAAGACGCCCGCTGGTTCTCGCGCCAGGAGGTTGCGGCGATGCTCGCGGGAACGCATGCGAATGGTCTGTCGACGCCCAAGCCGTTCGCCATTGCCCATCATTTGCTGAAGGCGTACGTCGAGAAGGGCGGTTCGGTATTGCTCAGCTGAGCGTCCCGCAAAAAGGAGCGCTTGCAATTGCACAGAATCGCCTGGCGCGCGAGGCCAGAAGCTGAATCGTTCACTCCGGCGTAAGGCGTCGGCGGGGACCGATTCTTGCCGCCCCCCAGGCTTATCCCGTCGGCCCAATTCGAATGATGCGCGACGACCCATTCATCTCAAGCTGGACTTCCGATGGTTGACCATCTGGGGCAATGCGTCGGCCGGTTGAATCCGCAGCCGAACTGAGTCGCACGCCCCCATGGACTTCGCCGCGCCGCAAAGGCCAGGGCCGCTATCCGCGGCTCACCGCGTCGCCAATCCCACGCGCTCGAAGCCGTTGTCCTGTCTTTCTGCTGCTGATCGGATGTACGCCGTGCTACCCCAGCACACCATTCAATAAGTCGCGGGCGTATTGACCCAAAGGATCCTCGCCGTCGTGTCGCCCGCGTTGCGGTAGCCATGCGGCGTCTCGCTCGTGAAGGTAAAGGCGTCCCCTGCATGCAGAATATAGCTCGCGCTACGCAAGGTCAGTTCGACGGTGCCTTCGAGCACGTAACCGACTTCCTCTCCAATGTGTTCAATCTGACCGTCGCTGCCCTGACCCGGCTCGAGGATATGAATATTCGCCTGCAGCAAACCGTTGCGGTTCGGCAGCACTACGCGCTCGAGCGCGATGCCACCGCCGCGGATCACGGGTCGCTCTCCTTGCCGCATCACTGGACCGCCTGTCGGCTCCGTCGGCGACGTCAGCGCGGCGATATTGGTATCCAGCGCAACGGCCAGCCGGTGCAAAGTGGCCAGCGAAGGCGTGGCATTGCCTTTCTCGATCTTGGAAATAAGGCTTTCCGAGCAATGGGCCTTCTGGGCCAACTGCAACAGCGTCAGCCCGGCCATCCGCCGTGCATGGCGCATGCGGCCGCCGAGCAGAGCATGGGGCGTGGAGGCGTCGTCTGGCTCCGGTGGCGCCTCGGCGACGCTGTTCGGTTTTTTCAAGGTATGTGTCGGCTGGAAAGAGTTAGCGACAGGCCAGTTCGGCCACGACGTACGCGAGCGCTTGTGCGCCCAGATAGAGCTGGTGGGGCTCAGTATACTCGGCGGCATTATGGCTGATGCCCGAACGGCTGGGCACGAAAATCATCGCGGTCGGACACAGGTCCGCGACATACATCGCATCATGGAAGGCGCCCGACGTCACCCGTATCGGCGCCCCCTCGCCGGCGTTCGCCGCCGCGCGTGCGCAACCTCGCTCGACCAGGTCGGTCATATCAGCCGGGAAGCGCGTCGTAGCCCGTGCAAAGAGGTTCTGCACCTGCGCGGCGAAGCCGTCGGCCGCATTGAGGCCCGCAACGGCATCGCGCAGTGCCGCTTCGAAGCTGGCGAGCACGTCTTCGTCGACGCAGCGCGCGTCGACCGTGAACTCCACTTCGCCCGGGATCGTGTTGATCGAGTTCGGACCGACCCGCCACCGGCCGAGCGTCATCCGCAGCCCGCGAGCACGCACCGCGTCGCCGCACGCGTACAGATGGCCGGCCAGTTCCACCGCCGCGCGCATCGCGTCGCGACGCACCTCCATCGGCGTGGTGCCCGCATGCGCGGCGGCCCCAGAAACCGTCACGTTGAACCAGCGCACGCTCTGGATGCCGGTCACGACGCCAAGCGGTACATTCGCACCTTCGAGCACCGGCCCTTGTTCGATATGTAGTTCAACGCAAGAGTCGACGGAGTGCCCCAGCGCGCTGTGCTCGACATCCGGAGTGTCGGCCAGCGCGGCGTCAAGCGCGTCGCCGAACAGGATCCCCGACGCATCGCGCGACGCGCGATAGCCGGCAAGACGCCCGGATTGTGCGAACGCGCTGGAGCCCATCGCTCCGGGTCCGAAGCGCGAGCCCTCCTCATTGGTCCACACCACCACTTCGACCGGGCGCCGGGTCGCGACGCCTGCATCGTTCAACGCCTGAATGACCTCGAGTCCCGCGACCACCCCGTAGGCACCATCCAGCTTGCCGCCGACCGGTTGCGTATCGATGTGGCTGCCGGTCAAGACCGGCGGCAAATCGGCTTGCCGCCCCGCGCGCCGGAAAAACAGATTGCCGCACGTGTCGACGCAGACGCTGCAGCCCAGCGCGCGAGCGCGCTCGATCAGATGGCGCCGCGCCTGCAAATCGAGCGGCGTCAACGTTTCGCGGGAAACGCCGCCGTCGCTGCGACCGCCGAATGCGGCCAAGTCCGCGATAGCGTCGTTCAGCCGACCACTGTCGACTGCGTCCTGGGCGCGCGCAGCGGCTTTGGCCGCTGCCTGACTGACTTCGTTACTGCTCATAGGGGATTACCTGAGATTGCATCTGCTGAATCGAGGCGTCGCGCATCAACGCGCGCCCACTGCCTGTTCCAGTCGCGCGGCGGCTGACAGTGCCACCTCGTCGCGCCAGCGCGGCCCGATCACCGTGACACCGATCGGCAGTCCGGCAGGGCCCGTGCCGACCGGCACGTTCACGCAAGGATTGCCGAGCAGCGTCCACATCCGGCTGAAGATCGGGTCGCCGGTCGAAGCGAGGCCCGCGGGCGCTTCACCGGGTGCGCTCGGTGCCAGCAGCACATCGAACCAGCCGAAGAGGGCGGCCAACGCTTGGCGGCCCCGCTCGGCCCGGGACTGCAAAGCCGCATAGCGGGCGCCCCCCAGCGACGCTCCCGCCGCGAGAACTTCGCGAAAGGGCTCGCTCAGATCGTTCCGGCATGTCCGATACTCGGGCGCGTACGCGAGCGATGCTTCGTAGCTCATGATCGCGCTCTGCACGTCGGCGAGATTGTCGCAAGCCTGCGGCAGCACCGCGTCGGCGATCGTTGCGCCGGCTGCCTCCAGCAAACGCGCCGCGTCGCCCAGCGCCTGGCGGCTGGCCGGCGTCGCAGCATCCCAGTGCGGCGTCGTGCACACACCGACCCGCAGCGAGCTGGCCTTCTGGATGACGAACTCGCGCTGCGCAAGAATCCCCACGAAGAAGGCCGCGTCATCGACGCGGCGGGTCAGCACGCCGATGGTGTCGAGACTCGGCGACAGCGGTTTGACGCCGGCGGTCGGCAAAGTACCGAAGGTTGGCTTGTAGCCGACGATGCCGCAGAACGAAGCCGGACGCAGGATCGACGCCGCGGTCTGTGTGCCAAACGCGACCGGCGCCATGCAGGCTGCCACCGCGGCGGCCGAGCCGCTCGATGAGCCACCCGGCGTGTGCGGTTCGTTCAGGCGGGGCGAACGCGGGTTCACGGTCGGTCCCGGTTTGAACGTGGCAAATTCGGTCGTAACGGTCTTGCCCAGCACGATCCCGCCGGCGGCGCGCACCGCAGCCACCGCCGCGGCATCGACCCGAGGGCGATGTGCCGCGTAGATCGGTGAGCCATAGCCGCTCGGCATGTCGGCGGTGTCCATCACGTCCTTGACAGCGACCGGCACGCCGGCAAGCGGGCCGGCCGCACCGCCTGCGGCATCGATGCCGCGCGCCTGCGCGAGCGCCTGCGCCGCATCGAAGTATTGCCACGCCTGCAGCGCGGCCTCCTGCGCCTCGATTCGCTGGATATAGGCGCGCGCTACCGCTTCCGCAGTCAATGTGCGCTGCGCCACCTTCTGGGCGAGTTCGCGTACGCTCAAGCTGAGAACGTCAGTCATAGCGTGTTTCCTCTAGTCGGGTCGTCAGGCGAAGTACGCGGCGCGCACTTCATTGTTTTCGGCCAACTGCTGCGCGGTGCCGGACGCAACGACGCGCCCTTGTGACAGCACGTAGCCGTAGTGTGAAATCGCGAGCGTCTGGTGGGCGTTCTGTTCGACAAGCAGCACAGCGGTGCCCAGGTCGTTGATCTGCTTGATGACCTTGAAGTTCTCCTTGACGAACAGCGGCGACAGCCCAAGAGACGGCTCGTCGATGAGGAGCAGCCGGGGCGCGGCCATCAGACCGCGGCCGATCGATACCATGGCCTGCTCGCCGCCCGACATCGTGCCGGCGAACTGGCGCGCGCGCTCCCGCAGGCGCGGAAAGATCGCATAGACGCGCTCGATCCGTTCACGCAACCGCGCGCCGCCTTTCTCGAGGTAGGCGCCGAGCATGAGGTTCTCTTCGACGCTCATGCGCGGAAAGACCTTGCGCCCCTCCGGAATGCAGGCGATACCGCGTGCAATGATGCGATGGGTCTTCTCGCCTGTGAGATCGGCGCCGTCCCAGAGCACCTGTCCGGCGCGCGGCGGCGTCAGCCCGAGGATCGAGCGGATCAGCGTGCTCTTGCCTGCTCCGTTGGCGCCCAGGATACACGTGATCTTGCCTGGCGCGACGTCGATCGAAACATCGTGCAGCACGTCCACCTTGTCGTAGCCCGTGCGGAGATTGCGGATCTGCAGATTGCTCATGCGGCCTCTCCCAGATAGGCCGTTTGAACCACCGGGTCCGCGGTGATCTGCGCGAAGCTGCCATCAGCGATCTTTCTGCCGTAGCTGAATACGATGCAGCGCTCAGTCACACGCTCGATCACGTTCATGTCGTGTTCGATCAACACGACCGTCAGGTTGCGCAGCTTGCCGCGCACCTCGAGGATGTCGTCCATCAGTTCATGGGTCTCGTCGTGCGTCATGCCGGCCGACGGCTCGTCGAGCAACAGCAGTTGTGGACCGCTCATCAGCGCACGGCAGACCTCGATACGGCGCCGGTCGATCATCGAGAACGTCCCAACCGGCTCGAACAGCCGATCGAGCAGCGGCGGACTAAAAATCGCCAGTAGCTGGCGCACCCGTTCGACGGCTTGCTCATATTCGGCGCGAAACGCGCCGCGCCGGAACAGGTTGAAGAGCATGCCACGCTGCAGGTGCTGGTAGTCGCCGATGACGATGTTGTCGAACACGGTCAGCGGCAACGACAGGCGCGAACGCTGGAATGTACGCGAAATGCCCGCGCGGTAGATTTCTTGCGGGCGCAGGCCGGTCAGGAGCCTGTCGTTGAAGCGGATCGCGCCGGCACTCGCTTTGTAGATGCCCGTCAGCACATTGAAGAACGTGGTCTTACCCGAGCCGTTCGGGCCGAGCAGGCCCAACACTTCGCCCGCGCGGATATCGAGCGTGAGGTTGTCGAGCGCCGTGAGTCCGCCGAAGCGCATCGTCAAGTCCTGCACTTGCACGAGGGATTGGTGTGCGGTCATCGCGGCACCTCACTGTTGAAGAACTGCCGGGTCCGGCGCGGCAGCAAACCATCCGGGCGGAACAACAGAATCGCGATCACGACCACCGCGTAGAAGAGGAAACGGTACTCCTGGATGAACTGCAGCTTCTGCGGCAGCACCAGTACGATGAAGGCCGCCGGCACCAGGCCGAGCGGATTGCCGAGACCGCCCAGCACCGCAATCGAGACCAGCAGGAGCGAATCGCTGAAGGTGAAATTGTCGGGCGATACGAAGCCGGTCATCATCCCGTACACACTGCCCGCCACGCCGGCGAGGAAATTGCCGAGCATGAAGGCGATCACCTTCCAGCGTGCAATGTGAATGCCGAAGGTGGCCGCGGCCGTCTCGTCGGTGCGCACGACATCCATGCTAAGGCCGATCCATGACCTCTCGAGCCGCTTGATGACCACATACGCAGCGGCGAAGATCACGAGGCTGAGCAGCGCATAGGGGACGTAGAACGAGACGTCCTGGTCGAACAGTTCGAGTCCGTCACTGAATGAATAGCCGAATGTCGAGATGCCGGGCAGGTGCAGCCCCTGCGGTCCGCCGAGCAGGTTGTTCACCTCGACGAAAGTCTGGAACAGGATGCCGAACGCGATCGTCACCAGGGCCGCATAGTGGCCGCGCGTGCGCAGCACCGGCAGAATCAGGATCGAACCGATTGCGGCCGACACCACCCCGGACAGCACGATCAGCAGCAGGTGAGGGATACCTGTACGGGCCGCCAGCACGGCGATCGTATAGCTGCCGATGCCGAAAAAGGCGGCGCCGGCGAAATTTGCTATACCCACATAGCCGAACTGCACGGTGAGACCGAGGCAGGCCGTCGAGAACAGCAATACCGTGCAGATCAGCAGCAGCACATAATGCACGTCGTAAAACACGGCGATCAGCGCCAGCGTGCCGACCAATGCGCACCACGGTCCGGCGCGTGGGCTCGAGCGCGTTGCGACTTCGATGCGCCCGGTCAGTCCGAACCGGTTCGCGGCAAACACCGCCACGGCCGCAACGACCAGCAGCACGCACACTTCGATTTGCGACCGCGCCTGCAGGAACAGCCACAGGTAGACGGTAATGACGAGGGCCAGCGCGATCTGGATGGCAACGCCGCCGCGGCCACGGCCGCGTGCGAGGGATGGGGTCAGCGTACTCATACTCGTTCACTCATTCGTTCGGCAATCAGTCCCGTCGGCTTCCACGCCATCAGAATGATGACGACAGCAAACGCGAACACGTCCTTGTAGGCGCTGGGAATGTCGGGAACCAGGGCGGGCAGCGCGGCGCTGCCAAGCACCTCGAGCCCGGCGAACAGGAAGCCGCCCAGAATCGCGCCATACACGTTGCCGAGGCCGCCCAGAATGGCCGCCGAAAACCCGATGACGCCGAGCAGCAGTCCTTCGTTGAAATTGATCTCGTTGTAATAGAGACCATTCATCACGCCGGCCAGCGCAGCGATGGCCGAACCCAGGCCGAACGTCAGCAGCACGACCGCGCTGAAGTCGATGCCCATCAGCCGCGCGGTTTCGCCATCCTGCGCGACAGCGCGAATCGCCAGTCCGAGCCGGGTTCGCGTAATCAGCAGATGTAGGCCGATGATCACGACGAGCCCGGCCAGCAACAGGATGATGTTATCGACGCGCAGCCCAAAGCTGCCGAGCTTCACAAACGACGTGGGCAGCAGCGCCGGAAACGGTTTCGGATTGGCGCCGTCCGGATAGAACAGACGCACGCATTCGCGCAGCACCGAGCCGAGCATCAAGGTCGCCAGCAACGTATTGAGCGGTGGCGCCCGATGCAGCGGCAGGATCAGGAAACGCGCGATCGCTGCGCCCAGAAGGCCGGTCACGACCACGGCGCACACGAGCACGGCCGCCAGTTGCAACCATGGGGAACGGATGCCGAGCGCCGACACGCCAAGCGACGCGGCGAGGCCGGCGAAAGCGCCGAGCATCAACACATCGCCGTGCGAAAACTGAATCGCGTCGAGCACGCCGAAAAAGAGCGTGAACCCCACCGCGACCATCGCGTAAATCATACCGAGCATGAGCCCGTTGACTATGTACTGCCCTAACGCATCCATCATTGCCCTATCAAGCGGATCATCGAACTGCGCGGCACACAGGCTGCGCCGCGTTGGTCATCGGCGGCCCGCGTCAACTGGACCGGGCCGCCCGGTCACAGACCCTTTAATTTCCGTTGGCCCTTTGCGTACGCACTGTCCTCCCAGATCACCCACTTGCCGTCCTGTACGACGTACTTGGAGACGAGCGGCACGATGTTCTGGCGATGATCGTCGAACGTCACCTTGCCGATGATCGTATCGACGTTGCTGGTGTGGTTCAGCGTGTCGCGTACCTTGTGGCGGTTCGGACCGTCCTTCTCGACTGCATCAATGATCAGATTCGTCGCCGCGAATGCAAATGCGCCGTAGGCTTCCGGCGGCTCGGCATACTTCTGGGCGCTGTACTGCGTGAGGAAGTAGGCGCCGCCCGGCAGCTTGTCGGTGGGTGCGCCCTCGAGGAATGACAGCGAACCTTCGGCAACGGCCTGGCCGGCGCCGTCGATGTACGCGTCGGACTTGATGCCGGAGGTGCCCTCGAACTGCGCGTTGATGCCGAGCTTCTGCATCTGTGTACGGATGCGTACGCCGATTGGCGTCAGGCCGCCGAAATACACGACCTGTGGCTTCAGATCACGGATTTTGGTCAGTTCGGTCGTGAAGTCCTGCTGGTCCGCGGACACGCCGATGTCGGCGAGGATCTGGCCGCCGTCCTTGGTCAGGGCCTCGCTGAAGTACTTGTTATGGCCGTTGCCGTAGTCGGTCGTGTCGTGGATGATCACAAACTTCTTGTAGCCGAGGCCCGTCATGAATTTCGCGGCGACCTGGCTCTGGTTGATCATGGTGCCGTTGACCCGGTGGACTTCCTTGTAGTCGTTGCTGTATGTGACATCGGGCAGCACGGCGCCCCACACCACGACCGGCAGGTTGAAGCGATGGTAAACGTCCACGCTCGCCACTGCGACGGCCGAGCAGAAGTTCGTCACGCCGGCAACGATGCTGTTGTCCGATGCTGCCTGCGTGGCGACCTGCACACCCACGTTCGGTTTGCATTCGTCGTCGAGCGCAACCAGCTGGTATTGATATTTCGTTTTTGGCTCCGCATTGCGCAAGCGCACGGCGAGGTCCGCGGAGTTACGGCCGCCCAGGCCAATCGACGACACACCACCGGTTAGCGGTCCAATGAACGCGATCTTGACGACGTCTTTCGCGAAAGCCGATCCTGCTAGCAGCGACCATCCGAGCGCTGCGAATCCCATTACCTTCGAAAGCTTCTTAATGCCCACCGACATTCCCCTTTCATTAAATTCAAGCTCTTGGATTAGCATTCAAGTATCTTGAATTCAGTGTAACGCAAGTTGCATGCCATGGGTGCCAGTTACGAACGGACGGCCTGTTATCGAATGGCAGCGGCGATTTATGGGGCGCCGGCGAGACTGCCGCAGAACGGTTCCCGCACCACATGACGCTGCCCACGCACGACCGAGGTGCACGAGGCAAGGCGATGGCGTGCCGAATCAGTGCATCGGACGCCAGGCATCTGATTCACTTCTCCAATATTCGGTAAGCGGTGGCTACCGGGCGCACGGGGAGACAACCGCTAACCATTCATAAGCTGCAGTTGGTCAAGCGAAACGGCGAACGCACGTCGACGACGAGATGCAACGGTCAGCGGTCGAACGTGTTTAATTGCCGCAGGCGCGGGAATTTCCAGAACGGAGTAATCGGAGCGGCATTGCGATAGGGATGCGGAGTTTGTTCAGAACGTGATAGCGCCGGTTAGACCGACAGTCGAGAAATGTCAGGTCTCCCTTGCGGCCTTGATGAACGTTTCGGCAAGTTCGTCAAAGTGTCGTAAGGCCGCAGGCTTGAGCCCGATCTGTTTGCCGCGAACGTCTTCCGTATCACTGAGTGTGAGCCAGCCGTTTTCCCGCATCGACGTGACGCGGGCATGAAGGGTAGCAGGCGATCCGAACTCGCTTTGGCTCATCATGTCCCGGACTGACTTGCGATTGTGCATCAACTGCGGAAAGCGCGCCTCAGTTGCCGTGCCGTCGCACTGCCGCTGACCATGCCGTTTGGTCGCCAAGGGCGATTTTATGAACGTTCGCTGCGCGCACCCATTCGCGGGCTTGGCGCTCAATGAGATCCATGAAAGCAGGGGGGCCGCTGCAGTAAATTTGTGTGTTGGAATGAGTTGGACTCATTGCGTGGGAACTCTTCTGCGCGAATAGATCATCGGACAGGCCGAAATGGTGATAGACCTCACCGTGACTTCGAAGCGCGTCGAATTCTTCTCGAAGAACTGCGCGGTCGGCCGATCGGGCGAAATTGTGCACCTCGAACCTTTGACCCGCCGATGCAAGCCGCTTCGCGATTCCCGCGATCGATGCTGCGCCTATTCCGCCAGCAAAAAGGATAGATCGCGCACGATCGTCCAAAATTGTCGGGGGGCTTTTGGGGGGGCCGACAAACACTTCGTCTCGCTCATTCAACGGAAACCTGGTTAACAGACTATCCGTTCTGCCATCACCTTCTTGTCTCATGCCTACCACGTAACCATCGGGCAGGGACGAAACACCGAGCAATGGATAAATTCTTTGCTTGTCGCCAGCGCTATTCAGACAGAGAGTGACGCACGATCCATCGTTAAATGGCGGAAGCGCCGATCTGGACGTTGTTCGAAGTTCGACGGCATGGTACCCCTTAGCAATTTGCCATTTCCGGCCCACGATGACGGGAATCAGATTGTCGCGCATGTCTTCTCCAATAGGACCTGCTTCACAGGTGGAACTCTAGCCGATACCGCGTAAGAGATGGAGAGGGGAGCCGGGTTGTAGCCAACCCGCCGTGATGATCGGGCGTCGAAGCCCGCGTGGTTAAAGGCGTTGAGCGATTAGTGCAAGGATGGTATTTCCAGAACGTACTTTCTGGCTATTGATCACATCACGGTGACGAAACTTGGCATAGCATAGTAAATGCACTTGGGAACGGCATGTCCATCAAGGATGACAAGGCAATGCTGCTGCTTTCACACCGATCCATGCACGATCGCTGATGCAGACTATAAGAAACTTCAACTTTATCTTGTGGGCGGGAGAAGGCACTATAGTTTTCCGTCCGCTTTAAAGGCCTGTCGACCGGCAAAGAGGCGTCACGTTCGGCCACTGCAGACAGGCGGGCGAGGAATCGTTTTCGCCGTCGTCAATAGATGAAGACGGCTGTATCCTTGGCAGGGGTGCCCATGCATCGCGCACGTCAGAGCGGATTTCATGCACAAGCTCACGACTCGGTTCTGCCGCGAGAACCAAGCGGTGGTTATCGAGGACCTGAACGTCAGAGGGATGCCGGCGAACGAACGACTTGCCCGGGCGATCTCGGATATAGGCTTTGGGATCTTTCGCCCCTTGATACGCCGCTACGTCGCGCTGAGCGTTTCGGCTCAATTGCGAAGCCGCGCGTAGCCATGCGGGATCTTTCATCGATCGCTCTTCATCCCCGGCGTTACTCGAACTGGCGTGCGGTGATACGGCGTGTTCGAGCGCGTGCTGTTCGACAACTTGACAATACCCAAAACACTGCTGCATTTCATGGGAACAGTTCACGCCGAGTGTCCCTTCACCGCTCAATTGCTCGCTGGAATACAGACCGCCAGAGCGTCACCCAGCCGCGTACGCAGTCTGGCGCTGTTCGCCGAGTCCCTCGATGCCAAGGCGAATCGTCTGACCTGCCTTCAGGTACATCGGCGACGGCTTTACGCCCATTCCAACTCCCGGCGGCGTGCCGGTGGAGATCACATCACCCGGTTGCAGACTCATGCACTGGGACAGATACGACACCAGCTTCGCGACACTGAACACCATGGTGCGCGTATTGCCATTCTGGTAGCGATGGCCGTCGACTTCGAGCCATAGATCGAGTGCCTGCGGATCAGCCACCTCGTCGCGTGTCACGAGCCAAGGGCCGATTGGACCGAAGGTGTCACACCCCTTGCCCTTATCCCACGTACCACCGCGTTCGATCTGCCATTCGCGCTCCGAGAGGTCGTTGATGACGCAGTACCCCGCTACGTACGCAAGCGCATCTGCTTCGTCGACGTACTTGCAAGGCTTGCCGATGACGACTCCGAGTTCAACCTCCCAGTCGGTCTTTTTGGAGCCGCGCGGGATTTCAACGCCGTCATTCGGGCCGCACACGGCGCTCGTCCACTTGTTGAACACAATCGGCTCCGTGGGCACCGGCAGATTCGACTCGGCCGCATGATCGACGTAGTTCAGGCCGATGCAGACGAACTTGCCGATGTTTCCAACGCACGGACCGATGCGCGGTTCGCCCTGCACGAGAGGCAACGACGCTGGATCGACGGCGCGCACCCGAGCAAGTCCGGCGTCCGTCAGCACGTCACCAGCGACGTCGGAAACGACATCCGACAGATCGCGAATCTTGCCTTCGTGATCCAGCAAGCCCGGTTTTTCCTGGCATTTCGGCCCATAACGAAGCAGTTTCATCGCTGTATTTCCTAAGGAATTCTATTGAAAAGCGAACTTCTTTGAATCGCCCGTTTAGTTCGAGCTCTCGCCGCGTGACGTATCAGCCGCTCACATGTCGACGCTGGCCGTCGCAATACCAACCTTACTGTGCGCCGGCGGGATACGTTCCTGGATCGGTCAGCGTCGATGCGGCATCAATGCTTGAGCACCCGTGACAGGAACGTTCGCGTTCGCTCATGCGTGGGACTGTCGAAAATGACTGCCGGCTTGCCCTGTTCGAGCACCTTGCCGTGGTCCATGTAGATGACCCGGTCTGCCACCTCGCGCGCGAAGCCCATTTCATGGGTAACGATCATCATCGTCATCCCCGAACTGGCAAGCTCGCGCATCACTTCAAGAACCTCGCCTACCATCTCGGGGTCAAGTGCCGACGTCGGCTCGTCAAACAGCATGATCCGCGGCTCCATTGCCAGCGAACGGGCAATCGCGACCCGCTGCTGCTGTCCGCCGGAAAGCTGGGAGGGGTACTTGTCGACATGGGCGCGTAATCCAACGCGGTCGAGGAGCTTGCGGGCGATCGTTTCGGCGCGCGCACGTGGCCACCTTCGGACGCGGATCGGCGCAAGCATCACATTTTCCAGAACGGTCTTGTGCGGAAACAGGTTGAAGTGCTGGAACACCATGCCGACTTCCCTGCGGATATCGGCCAATTCCTTCCTCGACGTTCCGAAGCCATCCTCCGATGGCGCCAGCTCGATGCCATCGACAATCAGTCGGCCGTCGCCGAAATTCTCCAGCCCGTTGACGCAACGAATCAGGGTCGACTTGCCGGAGCCGCTTGCACCGATAATGACAACCACTTCGCCACCCTGTACCTGCAGATCTATGTCTTTCAACACGTGAAATGCGCCGTACGATTTGTTCAGCTTGTGCATTTGGACAATCGCAGACATATCCACTCCTTCGTCAAAAATATCTTCACCCAGCAAAGAGGCCGGCCATCAATTTGTTCGACGCGCCGGTTAGCGCGCCCCTTCGCTCATCTTCAGTTCGATACGGCGAGCCCCGTACGATATGAGCGAGCCGATCACAAGATAAGCTGCGAACAGAAAAACGTAGACCTCATATTGCGAGCTGCTGTACTGCGGATTGGCGAGCACCGTTTGTCCCGCCTTCAGGAAATCGGTGAGCCCGATGATGAACAGCGCCG
Organism: Paraburkholderia sediminicola; assembly: GCF_046026895.1. Lineage (GTDB taxonomy): Bacteria > Pseudomonadota > Gammaproteobacteria > Burkholderiales > Burkholderiaceae > Paraburkholderia > Paraburkholderia sediminicola_C. The sequence goes on along the minus strand of NZ_JAQQEU010000009.1, from coordinate 14,771 downwards.
GTACGTTGTTGAACAGGTCAAGCACGTTCCCGACGAGCGCAGGAATCACCGCCTTCAACGCCTGCGGAAGAACGACGATGAAACTCTCGTCCAGCTTGCTGAAGCCCAATGACTGGGCTGCCTCCGATTGCCCCCGTGGCACGCTCTGAATACCCGCGCGAACATACTCGGCGGCGTAGGCTGCGTAGAACAGGACGAAACCCGCGACACCCCGAGCCAGATCGGGAATGTGAATGTCAGGGGGAAACACCAGCGGGATAATGATCCATGACCAGTAGACGGTACAGACGAGCGGCACGGAACGCATCAATTCAATGTACCCCGAGCACACCAGTCGCAGGCTCGAGAACCGACTATTTCTGCCGAATGCCAGCAGGATGCCTGCCGGCAGGCTGAGCAAGGTAGCAATCACCGTCACTAGGACGCTCAGGAGCAGACCACCCCATCGGTCGACGCCGGCCGGAACCAACAACGCGCAGAGGGCACCCACGCCCAGAAGCCACAACAGGCCCATGCCACGACCGATCTGCGGCCAGCGGCTCGTAGCGGCGCATGCTACAAGTGCAATGGACAGGCAGCCGAACGCACCGGCGAGCCACTGCAGTTGCATCCCGTAAGATACCGCGGCGGCCACCGCCAGAGCGGCTGCGATGACAACATAGCGCTTCCAGCGTTTCGCGATCAACACGAGACCCAGTGTCATGCCGAACAGTGCGCTCAGTCCAGCCCCAGCGACCAGCGCACGCCAGATCTGGTCCCCGGGAAACGTCCCGACCAGCAATACGGCCAGATTGTCGACCACGACCGACCAATGCGCCGTGAACAGGACCCAGCGCGCGGCAAAGATCGCGACATACAGCGTCAGCGGAATCGACACCAGAGAGAGCAGTGAACTGGATGGGCTCGCAAACAGGTTGTGCCGCGCCCAGCGGCCGATCGTCATCGCCATTACCGTGCTCCTTTCTTCATGACACGCCGGTTGTACAGATTCGCGATTGCGCTGATGGACAAACTGATCAGCGTGTAGACCACCATGACGATGATGATGCCTTCCAGCGCCCGGCCGGTCTGGTTGGCGACAGTCCCATATACACTGAACATATCGGGAAAGCCGATCGCAATCGCAAAGGAGGTGCTCTTGGCCACGGTGACGTACAGGTTGCCAAGCGACGGCAGGATGACGCGTACCGCCTGCGGCAAGACGACGACCCAGAGGGATTCGCGATGAGCAAGACCTAATGCCGCAGCGGCTTCCCACTGTCCTTTGTCGATCGATTGCACCGCGCCGCGGACCACTTCAGCCACGTACGCGGCGAAGTTCACGCCGAGTGCGATGATCAGGCTGGCCATCTCCGGAGAGAAGCCTGCGCCGCCCGACACCGAAAAGGCGCTGGCCTGCGGCATGTCGATGCTGAACGGCCGTCCAGCGAACGCCAGGCCCAGCACCAGTACCCCGGCACCAATTGCAAAAGCCGCGCGACGCCCACCTGGCGTGCGAAGCAGCACGCCAATCGCGAACACGGCCACCGCGAGTCCTGCAAACCACGCGCAGCGGGAGAAAGCCGGCGTTGCGACCAGCCACGGGATAAACACACCTTGACGGCTCGCGATCAATGCGCCATGCAACAGCGACGCATCCGCCAGGCTCGGCAGTTGCAGCAGCACCGCGAAATACCAGAAGATGAGCTGGATGAGCAGCGGCGTATTTCGTATGAGTTCGACAAACGCCCACGCCCAGTTTTTGACAATCCAATTCCTTGACATCCGCCCAACGCCGACAATCACGCCGACAACCGTGGCAAGCACGATAGATATGAGCGTGACGACGAGCGTGTTATAAAAACCCGCAAACAGCGCCTGGGCATACGTCTGCTGGGAATTGAACGGAACCAGCGACAGGCCATGCGGACTCTTGGCTATCGTGAGACCTTCACTGAGGTTGAAGCCAGCGGGCTGCTCGAGAAAGTCGAGGCTAAAACCGATGCCATGGCGTCGAAGACCTTCCCATACCAGGCCCAGGAAGGCCAATACGGTCGCGACGATACCCGCAAGGATCAGCGTCTGGATCGCGGCTGCTCGTGTGCGTGCCAACCTCCGCCGCTTCAACTCCGATTGTGAAGCGGGCGAAAGAGGACGGCCGAGCGATCTGTTTTCCGTGCTGGACAGCTTTACTTGCGACACGGTTCCTTCTCCACGGGCAGTTCATCTGGTTTCATATCCGGACTCCGCTGAAGACGGCGGCAGGTTACTCGCCACTGGCTTCAGCGCGACTCACGCTGCTTAATACCAAGGCGGCGAATACATCATGCCGCCTTCGTTCCACGCCGCGTTCAGAGAACCCTTGCGCTCGATCGCATAGGGTGTCTTTGGGCCAATGTTGCGGTCGTAGATTTCCCCGTAGTTGCCGACGGACGCGATGACCTTCTGCACAAAATCAGGCTGCAGCCCGAAGTCCTTGCCGAGCGTACCGTTCACCCCCATGAATTTTTGCAGGTACGGGTCAGTGGTCTTCACGAAGGTTGAGAGATTGGCCGACGTGATGCCGTGTTCTTCGGCTTCGAAGGTCGCATTCACAATCCACGTCAACGCGGCGTGCCAGCGAGGATCGTCCTGCGATACGAATCCAGCCAGCGGTGATTTGTCGAACGCCTCAGGGAGAATCTCGAAAGCAGCCGGATTGCTCGCATTGCCGCGCCAGCCAGCCAAAGCGGACTTGTCCGTCACCATCGCATCACAACGTCCGGAATTCAGGGCGTCGAACAGCTTGTTCGTGTCCTGATAAGTCAGCGCCTTTGTCGATGTTTTCCAGTTGTGAGCCTTGAAGTAACCGGCCAGCATCTGTTCCGTTTCCGAACCTTGGGTGGTGCAGAACGTTGCGCCGTTGAGGTCGCTAATGTGTTTCACTTTCAGTGCGGTCTTGACGAGGACGCCGGTGCCGTCATAAAAGTTGGTGGGCAAGAAGGAAATGCTAAGCGCCGCCGACTCGCGCGTCGGAGTGACCGTACTATGGGCGAAGACGACGTCGGCCTGTCCGGTGCGAAGCGCGTTGAAGCGGCTCCGGTCCGTGACGATCACATACTGGACCTTCTTCGGATCACCTAGTACGGCGGCAGCGGTCGCTTTGCACAGATCGACATCCATCCCTTCCATCTTGCCGGTCTTCGTATTCAGATAGCCGAATCCCGGCGTCGCGTTGTCCGTGCCGCACAACAACGTACCGCGCTTGACTACCGTGTTCAAGTGATCTTCATCAGCGTGCGCAGCCGACATCCCCAGAGTCAAGGCGCCGCAACTCACCGCCAGCCACGCAAAGAGACGGCCTGCATCAAAGCGAATCTTCATGACATTTCTCCCGCCCGGAAAGATGACGTCGACCCGCCTGTTCCGGACACCATCGGCGCGACGCAAAGATACAACCAATCGTTAATATTCAATTCGTATTCCTCTACATCGCCGCCATTTCATCGCTCGGCAGAATCAGCCAACACAACTTGTCGAGCCAGTCGCCAACGTGAAATCCGCTATGCTGATAGGTGACTTGTCAGCGGGCGGATCAATTGATCGCCAGCTTTCACCAGCCCCTGAATCGTGGCCACTGCGCTGCGATTTCCCGCGAGCCCGTGCGAATCAGCTCGTAGTTGGCGTGCTGGGCGGCGGTCGCGCAGGCATGATTCGGAAGGATGCGCACCAGCGAACCGATTGGCAAGTGAGGCAGCGACGCCTCACTACCGTTTCGTACGGCGATAATCCCTTGCTCCTGGTTCGCCTGGACCATGATCAGGTCGGGGTAGGGCACGCCGTCGACACTGCACACGACACCATAACCCTGGTCGATGCGCTGCGACGCCGTACCGCGATCGCGCGACATCGCCATCCAGCCCGCATCGACGAGAATCCACCCCTTGTCTGCCTGGTGACCGATGACGGTGGCAAGCACGCTGAGCGCGATGTCGTCGACCGTGCAAACCTGAAGACCCGTCATCACGAGATCGAAGAAGACGAACACACCCGCACGCACTTCCGTGACGCCCGTCAGGTCGGCCGCGAAATGAGCCGTCGGCGTCGAGCCCACGCTAACGACGGGGGCGGGCAGTCCCGCATCGCGCAACACCGTTGCGCAACCGACCGCGGCAGCGCGTTCGCGTTCGGCGATTGCGACGATCTCTTCGATGCTCCTGCAGGCGTACGATTCCCCCGCATGAGTCATGACGCCGCGCAATTGCGCACCGCCACCGTGCAGCGTGTTTCCGATGGTCACCAGGTTGACCGTGTCCTCGAGCCGCACGCCGGCACGATGACCGTCCGAGTCGATCTCGATCAGCGTTGGAATACGGTCATTCGTGCGGCGCGATTGCTCGGCCACCGCACGCGCGGCGTCGACGTTGTCCACCACGACCGACAAGTCGATGCCCTGCCGGCGCAACGCAGTCACGCGCTCGAGCTTGCTGGGCACCACGCCTACACCGTAGAGGATGTCGCGCAGGCCGCCGGCGGCAAACTGCTCCGCCTCCTGCAGGGTCGAAACCGTGGCCGGTCCGCCCGGACCATCCATCACGCGGCGAGCCACTTCGATCGACTTCGGCGTCTTCAGGTGCGGGCGCAACTTGACACCGCGTTCCGCGAGACGCGCTCGTAGACGCGTGATGTTGCGCATCATGCGGCTCTCATCGAGCAACAATGCGGGGGTGGGTAAGCACTCGATTGAACTAGACATTGCTGCGCGCGACTCGCTGCTGCTGCCCGGCGCACTCGGGTCCGTTGATATTCGTATGCTGCTCGGCATATATCCGACCGTGGAATGGGTTGCGGGTACTTACAGCGCGACGACGCCGGTCTTGATCTGCGCAAAACTGCGCAGTCCCTCCGCGCCTTTCTCGCGCCCATACCCCGAACGCTTGAAGCCGCCGAACGGCAGTTCAACGCCACCCGAAGCGCCGTAAGTGTTGACGAAGACCTGTCCCGCCAACACCTCGCGGATCATCCTGTGCGCAGTGCTCAGATCGCGCGTCCACACGCCGGCCACCAGACCGTAGTCCGTGCCATTGGCGAACTGCACCGCCTCGTCGATGTCGCGGAACCTGGTCACCGCCAGCACCGGCCCGAAGACTTCTTCCTGGCCCAGCGGGCTATCCGGGTCGACATCGTCGATCAACGTCGGCTGCAGGAAAAAGCCCTCGCCGAACACGCCGCCGTTCAGCGCGCTGCCGCCGGCGACGATCTTCGCGCCGTTGCCGCGTGCCTCGTCGAGGAACGACAGGACGCGGCTGCGCTGCGCCTGCGAGATGAGTGGCCCGAGGGTCAGGTCGCTCAGCGCCGGACCGATCGTCACGTTGGCAAAGGCCTGCTGGATGCGCTCCACCAGAATGTCGTGCACGCTTTCGTGGACCAGCAGCCGCGAACCGGCCGAGCATGTTTGGCCTGCCATCTGAAGAATGGCGTTGACCACGCCCGGCACGGCGCGTTCCATGTCTGCATCGGCAAACACGATATTGGGCGACTTGCCGCCCAACTCCAGGGTCACGGGAATCACGCGGTTGGCGGCCGCGCGAGCGATGGTGCGTCCCACTTCGACCGAGCCGGTGAACGAGATATGGTCGATGTCGCTGTGGCCCGTCAACGCCGCCCCTGCCGTCTCACCATAGCCGGTCACAACGTTCAGCGCGCCGGCGGGCAAGCCCGCTTCGAGTGCTAGCGATGCCAGTCGGAGGGCCGTCAACGGCGCTTCTTCAGCAGGCTTCAATACACAGCAGTTGCCCATCGCCAGCGCCGGTGCGATGGTGCGCGCGAAGATCTGCATCGGGTAATTCCACGGAATCACGTGCGCCGTGACCCCATGCGGCTCCCATTGCGTAAAAATCATTGTATCCGCGTTCAACGGAATGGACGATCCGTAGTGTGTTTCGACTGCGCTTGCGTAGAAGTCGAAATACCGCGCAGTGAGTTCAGCATCACGTCGCGCTTGCCGCAAAGGCTTGCCCGTCTGCAGTGCTTCAAGATGCCCCAGATCATCCCGGTCACGTTCGATCAGCTGCGCGAAGCGGCGCAAAATCCGCGCGCGGTCAGCAACCGCCACCTTGCGCCACTGATGCGACGCGCGCCGTGCCGCGCTAACGGCAAGGTCGATTTCCGCAGGACCACAGTCCGGCGTCTCGGCGATGACTTCGCCGCTGGATGGATCCAACACCGCGACGGTGTTGCGTGTCTGAATCGACTCACCGTTGATGACTGCGGCTACCTGCTTCATTGCTTGACTCCTCAATCGTTCGTGGATGGATCACCGCCGATAGGTAGGGACCCGTCCCAGGAAATTCGCCGGGGCTCGCTGCGCCTGCGAGCACGCGACGGCATACGACGGAGCGGATTATTGGCAGCCAAAATGCCTCTCGGGTTAACGCCGCGTAAATTTCATCATTAACACCAGGGTTAAGGACGGTCCGCAAAAGGGCTCTGTCGCGCTAAGTCGTTCAGGTAAGATTTGGTCTCCCGAAATTCACGAAACCGATGATGGCCAGGACGAAGTAACCGCGAAAGACACTGCCTGTGGGCGTGGCGCGGGTACTGAACGGCTGCACTATCGGCTGGGAGTGATCCTGCAATGCGTGCGGTGGTATGTGGCTTACTCGCTGAGCCTGCGTGATCTCGAAGAGATCATGGCCGAACGGGGTTTCGAGGTCGACCATTCGAGCATGCACCGCTGGGTGAGCATGAAGATCCGAAACGACGCGGGAGCATGGGTGGACGAAGAATTTGGGACGCTGGATTCGGGCGATCCACGGCGAGACCGCCGCGAAGGAACTGATCAAACGGTTTGCCAACCGGCCCACGGCCAGCATTCCGGGCGCGTGCGAAGGCTGGGCCGAGACGATGGCGGCATATCGCTTTCTGGGCAATGAGCGCATCGACTGGCGCGACATGATGCAGCCGCGTTGGGATCGCACCACGGCGCGCATGGGAGCGTTGCCGGTGGTGCTGTGCATTGCCGATACGACAGAACTGAACTTTAACGGTCAGGACATCGAAGGAGGGGGGGCGCCCCACTCAGTTATGAAGCACAGGTGGGCATGTATCTTCACGCGACTTATGCGGTGACACCGGATCGGGAGCCGCTGGGTGTGATGAATGCCTGGAGGGGGGCGCGCGAGTCACGCGATGCAAACGGCGGGCGTGGCGGTGTCAGGGAAAGTGCGCGGTGGCTTTCTGCATCGATTGCATTTCCGGATTGCGCGTGCCGGAGCCATTCTCTGTCGAACTGGGCGCGGCAATCAGGGTGGCGTCGACTGCCGACCCAGCCTTAAGCATCAGGCCTCTCTCCGTCAGGATTTCATTGACCAGTGCCAGCATTTGCACCGCCAGTCCGTGCGTTTCCAGCAGGTGGCGAAACCGGAGAATCGTGCTTTCATCCGGCAAGCGATCCATCCCGCCGTCGAGACCTGTTGAGCGGAGAGTGGACTAATGCGCATCAGGAACCGCCGAACCAGTTGTAGCCCTGATTCTCCCAGTAACCACCGGGATATTCGTTCGTCACACCGATCGCGACGATATGCTTCGGATTCTTGTAGCCGAGTTTGGTCGGCATGCGCGGCTTCATCGGGAAGCCGTATTTCGGCGGAGGCACCTCGCCGTCATAGGTCAGCGTGAGCAGCGTCTGGGCGTGCAATGCCGTTGGCATGTCGATGCTGGTCCAGTAGTTGTCCGCGCAGTGCAGTGACACGTACCTCGCGGTCGTGTCCATGCCCGCACGCTTCATGAAATCGGAGAAGCGCACGCCACCCCAGCGGCCGATCGCACTCCATGCTTCGATGCAGATATGACGCGTAATCTGGCTTTCCTGCGGCAACGCACGCGGTTCGTCGAGCGTCCAGACGCGTTTGCCATTCGCGAGGCCACCCACCTGGAGCCGGTATGTAGCGGCGTCGACTTCGGGCACATCGTCGATATCGTAGAACGCGTTGAACTGAAACGGCCGTGTGATCATCGACTCCGGATAGATCGGGGCCATCTCGTTCGGATTGAACAACAGCGCTTGCACCTCGTCGTTGAAGAACGACATTCTGCGCAGCACGGTGTTCACCGACTTGTCATTCGACAGATCGCAGCCTGACAGCGTCGCAATGCCGCCGAGCGTGAGAACTCGCTTTCCGAGCAGCCGGCGCGTCGGATTTTTCAATTCGTTGCGCGCATCCTTGATGATGGATTCAGCGTGAGACGAAAGAAACGTATCGGGCTTCACAGCCCTTTTTCGAAAAGTCATGGTTATCGTCCGCCAATCATCAGAAACAATGAGCGCGGCACCAGCGCGACCATGACGACGTGCAGGACGAAGAACGCAACCAGCACGCCCATTGCAAAGAAATGCACGACGCGCGCATTGTCGTAACCGTCCATCAGCGTACGCAGCAGCGGGAACTGCACCGACTTCCATATCGCCAGTCCCGACAGGATTACGACGCCGATATCGACGATGGCCACGAGGTAGGCGAATTTCTGTACCGCGTTGTAGCGTGTGAGGTCCTCATGCGCAAGCGTGCCACGCAGTGCGCCGACGAGATCGGTTGCAAGTGATTTGAAGCTGACCGGCAGCAGTTGTCTGCGCAGACGTCCGGAAGCGATATTCAGCCCGACATAGACGAGGAAATTCACAAACAGCATCCACATGATCGCAAAATGCCATCGCAAGGCCCGGCCGAGCCAAGCTCCCAATGTGATTGCGGAAGGAAACCGTAAGACCTGAAAAATCGGTGAAGCGTTATAGATCTGCCAACCGCTTGTTACCATCAGTACGACAGCGAGGGCGTTAATCCAGTGTGTGCAGCGGACCCAGGCGGGTTGAATCGTTGTGCGAATCAAAGCGATCCCGTGATTGATGAGGTTTCCCATTGTCGGACTGCTGGCCTGCCTCGACGCAGGCCTGCGTCTCCATACTTAAACGTAACCTGCGCGCAACTATTCCATTGCGCGACAAATAATTTCTCTTACAAGCGACCGCATGCGCAGCATTGTGGCCAAATGCGTTACACCCGTCGCCCAAGGACACCACGCCCATCGCAAAGGGCCCGTGCTGCCCGGCAGCAGGCGCTGGTTCGATGCAGCGACGTGGAGATTCGACACCGCCGTCACGGTCGCAAGATCACGCGCCTCAGCAAATGCGTTTCGCTTGCCGGGCGCCGCGGTAAATCTCAGCAGCTTCTGCAGCGAAGTCGTGGGGGATTTACATCGAGCACCTTCGGAGGAAGCGCGGATGCGCCGTCGAGCAACGCGTCTAGTCCAAACTTTCGGTTGCGGTATTCAACTTCGATGACGATGAGGCATTGACGTTACCGTTGCGCGCGCCTTACGTTTCTCAACGTACTTGCCAACGTTCCGCCTACTCGGGTCACACCCGTGCGCCTCTGTCATGGTCTCGTCCAGAAGCCACTGACATGATCCGGCAGATCGGCGAATCAGACGTACTGGATGCCAACTTCTGGCCGCCACATATCGCCTCATTTCTAAAGCAGGTGCCACATTTTGGTCATGTTAAAGGCCCATTCTCCCGGATGCCTTACGCGGTTCTGAGTCAATAGTTGTCTCCCTGTAACGCGTGCCGTGAAGTCACGAGTTCCTTTGTTCTGGCTGCACTGGACGCTGTTTCCTTCAATCAACGGCAGATAAACAACGAACATGACATCAAACAGTCGACGTGATTTCCTGCGAGCCGCTGCGCAAGCGGCCGGCGCGGCCACCGCGCTGGGTGCAGTGCCTATCGGTATCCGCAGTGCACTGGCGATACCCGCGCACAATGCGACCGGCAGTATCGAGGACGTACAGCACATCGTTGTCTTTATGCAGGAAAATCGTTCTTTCGATAACTACTTCGGGTCACTACGCGGCGTGCGCGGCTTCGGCGACAAGCGTCCCATTCCGCTTACAACCGGTAAGTCCGTATTCTTCCAACCCGCCAGCAACGCCGACGGCTATGTCTTGCCTTTCCGGCCCGATCTTCCGAACCTCGGCTTGCAGTTCGTGCAGGATCTGGATCACAGCTGGCCCGGCACGCATGCGGCATGGAACAACGGCCGCTATGACCAGTGGGTGCCGGCCAAGGGCACAACGACGATGTTCCATCTGACGCGTGAGGACATCCCGTTTCACTATCAACTGGCCGACGCATTTACGATTTGCGATGCCTATCATTGCTCGGCCATGACGCCAACCGACCCGAACCGCTACTACATGTGGACCGGCTGGGTAGGCAACGACGGAAGCGGGGGCGGCCCTGTGATCGATAACGCCGAAGCCGGTTACTCATGGGGCACATTCCCGGAAAAGCTGGAGGCCGCCGGCATATCGTGGAAGGTTTACCAGGACACCGGTTCCGGTTTGAATCCGTCGACCGGCTGGGGCGATGACAAGGATCCCTTCATCGGCAACTTCGGAGATACGTCGCTTCTGTTCTTCAAGCAGTATCAGAACGCGCATCCGGGCAGTCCGTTGTTCGAAAAGGCACGCACGGGTACGCAGGTCGAGGTGAGCGGGACATACTTCGACATACTCAGAAAGGACGTGCAGAACAATACGCTGCCCCAGGTTTCGTACATCGTGGCCCCGGAGGCGTTTTCGGAGCACGGCAACTGGCCGCCGAACTACGGCGCATGGTATGTCGACCAGGTCCTTCAGGCGCTCACGTCCAACCCGGAAGTTTGGAGCAAGACAGTATTGCTTTTGACCTACGACGAGAACGACGGCCTCTTCGATCACATGCCGCCGCCGTATGCATCATCCACGCCCGGAACTGGCCTTTCCACGGTCTCCACGGCGAACGAGTTTTTCGCGGGTTTGGGCAACAATCAACCCGGTCCCTACGGTCTTGGGCCGCGCGTACCGATGATCGCCATCTCACCATGGTCAAAGGGTGGTTATGTGTGCTCCGAAGTCTTCGACCACACATCGATCATCCGCTTTATCCAGAAACGTTTCGGGGACGGCAACAGCCTGGAGGAACCGAACATTACGGCATGGCGCCGCACGGTATGTGGAGACCTGACATCGGCTTTCAACTTCAGGAACCCAAACGACGGCTTCCCGCAACTGCCCGTCACCACGTTTCCGGCGGACAAGATCCGTCACCCGGACGTCGTACCTGTCGTGCCGAGCGCGCAGTCACTACCGAGACAGGAATCCGGCGTACGGGCGGCACGCGCACTGCCGTACGAGTTTTTCGTTCGCGGCGGCGTGAACGGGCAAGCCAACGCGTTCCGTCTGCACATGACGAACACGGGGCGCGCGGGGGTCAACCTCCTGGTCTATTCGGGCAATGCGACGGATCTGCCGCGCAGCTATACGGTTGAAGCAGGTAAGGAGCTTTCGGACGATTTGATGCTCGCTCCCGGGGGGATCTACGACTTTTCCGTGTTCGGACCCAATGGCTATCTGCGCCGTTTTGTGGGCAAAGCAGACTCTACGAGGAATCAAGGAACAGCGGTTCAGGTTGCCGATGGCTACGATGTCGCAAACGGCAATCTGCAACTACGTCTGTCGAACCCGGGTAAAGCGCGATCCGTCTTCAAGCTCGACAGTGCCTACAACTCGCCGGTGAGCGGCGAACTCAGCGTGCGCGGCGGCGATGTCAGCGTTCTGATGATTGACCTGCGAAATTCATTCGGGTGGTACGACCTGACAGTGACATTCGCCTCCGACAAAAACGCCCTGTGGCGCATAGCCGGTCACGTGGAAACCGGGCGTGACAGCGCATCAGATCCGGCGCTTGGAGGGTGACGTTAAGTCGTCGACGCCAGCCGACCGGTCGTCAACTTCCTGATGGTCGTTGACGAGCGGGGCTCCATTCCACGGGCCATGAGACCCACATGCGGCAACGAGCGGGCCGGTACGGCCGCTCGTCGTTCTATCCTTCGCTCCGCGGACATAAGCGCCGCTGATCATGTGAAAACCACTTCCAGACATGCAGATGATCAGCAGGATAGTCACATCGATATTCCGTCGCGGGCACCACGCATGGGCACGCGTAAATTGCCGCCTGGCGGACGATAGCGACGACACGAATTGGTCGCACGCCTTATTGGGTACCGCATTCTCGCGGCAATATTCCTGTCCGCCATGCTCGGCGCGTGCGGAGACAACAGCAATGCGCCGGACGCCGGTTCCATTTCAATCTTGACATGTTGACAAAGTCGGTTCGCACCGGCAATGCACTCCGCTAGAAGTGCTTGGACGGGACAGCTAGCCGTCTCTGGCGCCTCGCTTGACGACATTGCATCGAGCCTTGGACATTCAGCCCTACATCGACGAATCTATGCGTCCATAGACACCCGTCGTCGCCGTCGGACCCGCCGCGAAAAACAACGTGTTGGAAGGCTGGTTGTCGGCGTTGTTGCCGAACGCCAGTCCCCAAAGTCCTGGCTGCGTCACTTTCGAACCATTGGCCTGCGTGAGCGGCCCTTTCGACTCGCCAGTCGCAGGATCGAACGCATTGATGGTGCCGTCGCCGAAGTTGCCGATCAGTAGGTCGTTGCTGAACGCGCCGAAATTGGCCGGCGCCATGGCGATCCCCCACGGCGAATTGAGCGGCCCGTTTGACGCGATGCGCCTGATCAGGTGGCCGGTGGTATCGAATGCATCCACCACGCCGTTGCCCGCACCGCTTTGATCTCGGTGACCATCGGGCCCGAGCTTCGCATACGCCACATAAATCGTATTGCCGACGGCTTGGATGCCGAACGGATTAAACCCCGCAGGTACGTTCGGATCGCTGAAGGCGCCGGCAACCGAAACTTTCATGAAAGTCCTGTCGAACATATCGACTTTGCCGTTATGGAAATCGGCGGCGTACAGCGTGCTTGTGCCGGCGTTGCTGGCGATCGCAAGGCCTGTGTATTCGGCTGCGCCTGCGCCGTCATCGTGAACGGTGACAGCCTGCGTCGGCAGCACCTTAGGCGACCAGGCCGCGATCGTGCCCGCGAGGGTGGCAAAAATGAATGCCGCGTTGCCGGCTGCGCCATTCGCCGTGACGGCGAAGTCAGTGGTACCGTTGAAAACGATGCCGGTCGGACTCGCGGGTTGACCGCTTGCGGCCGGCGGTAGTGTAACGACGAGCGACTGCACCACGCCATTGCCGTCATACAGCGACGACTTCTGTGTATTGTTGTCCGATACCCAGACGGGGGTGGTCGGACCGAACGCGATGCCCCAGCTGTTTTGCAGATTGGGGTCGACGTGCGGCGCGGCGACGCTGCCGTCGGACACGAGAATGGTCGACTTGAATGTTCCGGCGGTCGCCGTGGGCATGTTGTTGTTCGAGTTGCCGCCGCACGCAGCAAGTACGAGCGTGGCCGCTCCAGCAAGCGAGAAAACACTTGCACGCTTATGCATGTCACCTCCTGATCGGTAAATGATTTGCTTATAGTCCCCACGCGGCACGACCACTGGCAATGCGCGTCGATCCTTTTCTGTTCTGAACGAACGCTCCAACCCGCGGCGTCGTCGATGGCATCCTTCCCCGCGAACCTTCGCGTCGGTGTTGCGTCGTCATTGCACATTGAACGACCAAACACGCATGTTTATTCCGTCCGATCCGTATTGGAGCCATCTGAGGTTCACATTGTCGGGCGGTGGTACGCACGGACGCGTTGATATTCAGGTTCTGGTGCAAATAGGTCACTGCACCGGCTAAAGTAGCGATCCAATCAAGCTGGTGGGCGGCGATGAGCAAAGGGAAGGGCCTGGCGGGGTTGTTCGATGGTCGGCATTTTGATCGGGAGATCATTGTTCTGTGTATGTCGAGGCCATCCTGAAATGTCGTAGTGGCAGCAAAGTAGAAATGTCGTGGTTTGTACCTTGTTATCTCTTTGACGCGGTTCTGAGTACAGCGTCCTGGAGGCTGGCCGTCGTTCTGCCAATCGCGGTGTTCAGATCATCAACTGTGAGCTCCCGCTGCTTCTTTGTCCCTGCCTTGCGCTCCTTCAGCCTTGGCGCCTGCCCCTGATTGGTTCGTGACGGCGAACCTGACGCGAGGCGGTTATCGCGATCGGCCTGAACGTGTTGCACGAGCTGCAGCACGTGGCCCAGCCGCTTGTTATCGACCACCGCAGCCTGATCGATTTCCGAGAGCCGGTCATACGGCACACAGGGCAGGGCAGCGCCATTCACCCGGATAACGGTGAACCAGGCGGCGGTTCGCCACGGTATCCTCCAGCAGGTAGATCACCCGGTCGTACTGCACCGTCAGTACCTTCGACACGCGCCGCGGCACACGAACCGTCAGGATCAGATCAAGATCGTTATCCACCCGCAATGGCCGATGCGCATCGAATGTGTTTCGCGGCATCTTGCCAAACCGGCCGTTAAAGTCAGCGATGAAGTGGGGCGCGTAAGCGTTGACCGCCTCCTTCGTGCTGATGCCGCGCAGCCGCAGTTCCTTCACCAGCCGGTCCTGCAACGTCAGGTTGGCGCGCTCGACGCGCCCCTTGGCCTGGCTGCTGTTGGCGCAGTGTCAATGTCGACCGTAATTTCCCCAGAAGTATCGAGGTAAAATTCCCCACCCTGTGTAATCGGTGATCAGCCGGGGTTGTGATCAGCTGAGCTCCGTTTGGGACGGCCTGGCCATCAACCGGCCCGTTGCATCGTCGATGAACACCAGCAGCGTGCAGGCCGGCGCGCGTTCCTCGAACCACCGGTGATCGCTCCCGTCGATCTGCACCAGCTCGTCCAGGCACGCGCGGCGGTTTCTCGGCTGATGCAGCTTCCGGGGCCGCTGTTTGCGCGGAATCCATAGCCCA
>NZ_JAQQEU010000008.1:0-185087 GCF_046026895.1 Paraburkholderia sediminicola | reverse complement strand
AGATCGACGGAATCGGCCGCGCCTTCGTCGACGAGACGGTCCAGGCGCAGCAGCAGTTCGCGGCGGTTGATGAGGCCGGTCAGTTCATCGTGCGTGGCCTGGCGCGACAAGCGTTCGGAGATCGCGCGCGCTTCGGTGACATCGCGAATCAGCACGGTGACGCCGTCGTCGCATGGAAACGACCGCACTTCGAACCAGGTACCGAGCGGCGCGTAGAAGTCGGTCGCGGTGCTGGGCACACCGGTCTCGCCCGCCTGCCGATAGGCCGTTTCGTAGCTCGACCCGATGAGGTCCGGGTATTCGGCCCAGATCTCGCGACCCAGCAGGTCCGCGGGCCGACGCTTGAGCAGCCGTGCAGCGGTCCGGTTGATGTTCCGAAACTTCCACTCCCGGTCGAGCGACATCACCCCGTCCGTGATGTGGTCGAGCACTTGAAAATCTCCCACGCCTTTGTCTCCCTTGACGGACCGGCGCCCCGGTCCCGCCCTATTTCTGAAATTGCTACACTGCGTATCGTAGGAGGATACGCAGTGTTTGTGAACTTAAAAGCTTCGCTGAGCAGCGACGCCGCCCAGTGCACGCGCGGTCGGTGCAGCGCTACGCCGTGCCGGGTAGAGGCTGCAGTGCGTTGGGCACGCGCACGTCCCGCGGTATCTCAAAGTCATCGAGCGCCCCGCAGTACATATCGACGGACGCCGAGATTCCCAGGTAGTGCTCCCAAGGCGCCCGGCTTTGCAAGCCGCAGCCACTGACGTTCCCGGAACTCGAACTTGACGATGTGACTTTGTCAGAGGCCAGGATACCGCTTCGTTTCACCGCCGCGTTGTAGCCCACCTGCCAGCGCATTTCCCCGAGCCACGTCACAACCTTGGGGCTTAGGCTGACGGTAACAGGAGCGGTGCCCGTAACATCCAGAGGTGTGTAGGTCAGCAAATCGCAGATAAGGGGCGCAAGAAGCATCGGCCCAGCGACCGGTTCGGCGAGGGGGCGGCATGCATAACGGGCGACCGCGCAATGGGCGCAGGCTGTGCCGAAGCGAAGCGGGGGCGCTGACGGACCAGCGAACCAGTCCGTCAATTGCTGCCACACGTTGCCCCCGCCGTGCGACCGCGACTGGCAGCACTCTCGGGCGGACCTGCGTTAGCCAGCGAGGCGCCAGCCAAAGTGACCCGCAACACTGCCGCAGCGCGTCGCAGGGTCCTAAGGAGTGCGATGTACGCGCCGCATGTGAGCGTTGATACCAGGAACGCAAATGTCGTTGTCTATCGTTAAAAGATTCAGCGTTTTAAAATCGCTATCGACCAGGCGTTACGGGCCGGCGACGATCCGACGACGAGATGCTGTCATCCCACTGCGGTCACTGCGTCTGCACGCGCCAGCCCTGTCCGGTACCGCCTAGAAGCGATGCCGCAACGAAAGCTTGAGGGCGACTTGCGTCGGCGTCGACGACTGACCCAGCGTGGTGATTGCCGCGACCGCCGCATGCCCCGTCGAATCGACACCCGACGCATGCTGCCAAACACCGACGAGGTTTACGTCCGTGCGCTTCGAGAACGAGTAGTTGGGACCGAAATCAATCTGCTCGTACTTTGCGTCACGCGCTTTCGTGTAGTCGAACGATGCACCGATCAGCAATGCAGGCGTGATGTAATACCGGCCATTGATCTCGTAGCTGTTGAAGCTCGCGTTGCCCGCATTCGGCGTGGAAGCCGTGCGCCGGATGTCCTGCAAGCGAGCGTTCGTGTACACGAGCCCGATGCTGCCCTGACCGATCTTGTACGAAACCGCCGCCCCGAAAATCTGCCACACGTTTGCCGAAGCGAAACCGCGCAACACAGGGCTTTTGCTTGGCGTCACATAGCCCGTCTGCCCCGGCGAAAGCGCGCTGTCGAGTACGGATACCGAAGGATTGTTGATGTTGTCGTACGCGAGCGCGGCGCTCAGCGGACCATTCCCGTACTTGAGTCCAAGCGCGTAGACGCGCCCCGCTGCGAAATTGCCCGCCACGCCTCCGGGCGCGAACATGCCGCTCGCCTGCAGCCCGTGGAACTTCGGCGATTGATACTTCACCGCGTTGTTCACGCGAAAGGTCGAGTTGAGATTGTCGAAATCGCCCGGATGCGTGCCAAGCCATGCCCACATCGAAGTCGCGGCAATCGCGCCGATGAGCTCGGTCATCGGGTCATACTGGCGGCCGAGCGTCACCGTACCCAGCGTGTTGCTGCTGAGCCCGACGAATGCCTGGCGGCCGAACTCGCGGCCACCTTGCAGGAGCTTGCCGTTCGACGTGTCGAAGCCGTTTTCCAGCGTAAAGATCGCTTTCAGGCCACCGCCGAGATTTTCGCTGCCACGCAGGCCCCAGCGGCTGCCGTTCGTCGGTCCGTTGACCATTTGCACATTCGAGTGCCCGGACTGGTTGTTCACATATACGAGTCCGGCATCGACGAAGCCGTACAGCGTGACTGAACTTTGGGCATGCGCCGCGCCTGCGAGGAGCGGCAGAGTCAACAAGGATATTCTGGTCTTTTTCACAAAGTCTCCGACATGACGAATCCGCGCTTACTCGCGGGAGAGCGAGAAAACGGCGGACATCGCTGGGTCTGTTAGATGGTTATTTCGACGGGGGTACTTCGATGCAGCAGCCGGCAAGCGCAAGGATTCCCGGCTGAAACCGCACTCCGGCCTAGTGCGTGACGCCCGCCTCGACAACGACCGGACGGGAACCATAGATACGGCCCATCACGTACACGCCGATACCGGCGACAAGCACGGGCCACGCCGAGAAACGGAAGATTTCCGCAGGCGTCCAATGCGCCGAATAGAGCATGCCCGCGACCAGCGGCCCCGCGATGCCGCCGAGCCGGCCAATGCCGAGCGCCCAGCCCACCCCTGTCGAGCGCAGGTTGAGCGGGTAGTAGACAGCCGCGAGTGCGATCACGCTTTTCTGTCCGCCGCTGATGCAGAAGCCGGCGCAAAAAATCATCACCATCAGCCACGCGACGCTGCCCGAGAACGCGTCACCCACCAGCCACATAAATACGCAGCCCGCGAGGTACATCACAGTCAGCGTCACATACGGGCCTACGCGGTCCATCGCAAGGCCAAGCGGCACGGCCGACAGCACGCCCGCTATCGTTGGCAGCGCCGTAACCCAGACAATCGTCGCGGGAGAATACGCCAGCCCCGTCAGCATGGTGGGCAACCAGCTCTGCATGAAGTAAAACTCGGCCAGATTCAGGAAGAAAATCAACCACAGCAACACCGTGCCCGCCGACGTGCGCCCTCTGACCAGCGCCGCGACGCTCGCACGCGCCTCGCCCTGATCTTCGAGTTGGAACGTACTGCCAACCGGCACGTCGACACGCGGGAAAAGCCGCCGCAACACGGCACGCATCCGCTCATTGCCTTGCGGGCGCCGTTGCAGGAATGCAAGCGATTCTGGCAGCAGCCATGCAAGCGGCACCGTTAGCGCGAGCGGCGCGAACGCACCGACCAGCATCAGCGATTTCCAGCCGTACGCAGGAATGAGCATGCCGGCGATGAGCCCGGCCACGACGAAGCCCAGTGAGAAGCCGCAATACACGAGCAGTACGAAGGTGGCGCGCAGCCGCTTCGGTGCGAATTCACAGGTCAACGCCACGGCGCTCGGCGCGGCAGCACCCAGGCCGATACCGGTCAGAAGGCGCAAACCGATTAGTTCGGTGACGTTGGTCGCGAACACGGTCAGCATGGTGAACACCGCGAATAGCACGGTGCTCGTCAACATCATGCGTTTGTGGCCGAAGCGCGCAGACAGCGGCGCGATGGCAAGATAGCCGACCATCAGACCGACCAGCGCGGCGGAAAAAATCGAGCCGAGAATTTCGCGCGACAGATGCCAGTCTCGCGAAAGCACCGGCACGATGTAGCTGATCGCCTGCGTGTCGAAGCCATCGATGAACATCAACAGCGCGCACAGCAGTACCACGAGGCACTGCCCTGCGCCTATCTTCTGGCGTTCAATGACCTCGACTACGTCGATGAGGGGGGATGCCACGATATTTGTCTCCTGGTTATTGTGTGGAAGGAGTCAGGCCTTCTCTAAGGGCGGATATCCGTGTGAACGAAAGCGTCGCTAAAAAAATCGTCCTCGGGCAGACCCGCTTCAATGAACGTGTCATGCGCGGCGCTCGTCATGGCCGGGTTGCCGCAGGCGTAGACCTGATATCCGGCGAGCGAGCCGAAGTCTTCGAGCACCGCCTCGTGCACGAAGCCGCAGCGGCCATTCCAGCCGTCGTGCGGCTCAGAGAGCACCGGAACGAACGTCAGCGTGCCGCTCGTGTGCCACTTCCGCGCCAGTTCGGCCAGGTAGAGGTCTTCGACGCGGCGCGCGCCCCAATACAAATGGAGAGGACGGTCGAGTTTGCGTTTGATCACGTCTTCGACGATCGACTTGACCGGTGCGAAGCCCGTTCCGGTCGCCAGCAGGATCGCGGGGCGGGTCGAATCGTCCTGTAGCGAGAATTCGCCGAACGGCAGTTCGACGCGCAGCTTGTGCCCTTTCTCAAGTCCACGCAGCATCCCGTCGGAAAACTTGCCGCCCGGCACGTGACGCACGTGCAGCTGGACCGTGTCGCTTTCGTGAGGAGGATTGGCCATCGAGTAATTGCGGCGGCTGCCGTCTTCGAGCTCGATCTGCAGATACTGGCCGGCGCGAAACTTCGCACGCACACCAGCGGGCAGGCGCAGTTGCACAACACTCACGTCGGCAGCGGGCTGCGTGACGCGATACACGGACATGTCGAGCGTCTTGCGCACGACCGGCTCGCGCTTTTCAAACTTGCGCGGCGCGATCGTCATGTCCGAGGACGGCCGCAAGCAGCACAGCAGGACGCGCTCGGCAGGCCCTTGCAGATCGCCCTGCACGGACGAACGACCGCCGCCGTCGACCACGCCGCCCTCGCAGGTCGAGCACACGCCTTTACGGCACGAATAGGGCACGCTGTAGCCCGCTCGCTCGGCGGCGTCGAGCAGGGTTTCGCCCGCCTCGCAGCGGAACGCGACATCGCTTCCCGCGATGGAAATCCGGTAATCCAAAATTTGACCTCGGTGATCGGTTAGGATGTGTCAGTCGGCCGGTGCGGAGAGCGCGGTCCCGGTCGTCACAAGATGGATCGCGCCGAGCAGCGGCGCGGCATCGGCGCGCAGCGTGCCAGCGATGTCGAAGCCGCTGCCGTGTCCGACGCTCGAGAACACCACGCCCGCGCCGATCGACAGCGCCGCGGAATGACGGCCCGCGCGTAGCTTGACGGGAATGTGCCCCTGGTCGTGATACATCGCGACGAACACGTCGACATCGGAATTCGTCAGCAGCAGATCCGCGCCTTGCGGTCCGACCACGACGATGCCTTCGTCGCGCAACTTCCGCGCGGCGGGTTCGGTGATCTCGATGTCCTCCGGTCCGAACAGCCCGCCTTCGCCTGCATGCGGATTGATGCCCATTAGCCCGACCACCGGCCGTTCGACGCCCATCAATTGCAGCGCCTCCACGGCGGCTCGCGCGGCGCGTTCGACGTGTCGCTGGTCGAGCCGCGCGAGCGCCGATGCGATGCCTTCGTGCAAGGTCGCGTGAACGATGCGCAGGCCGCCGCCGATCAGCAGCAGGTACACGTCATCGGCCGGCATGCCCATTTCCCGGGCGACGAAACCCGGATAACCCGCGAAGCGCACACCGGACGCATTGATCGCCGTCTCCGAATGCGGACACGCGATCACGGCGTCGACGGTGCCCGCCCGCGCCGCGCAAAGTGCGGCGCTGACATAGGCGAGCGTTGCGGTGCCGGCCGCGGCCGCGACCTCGCCCGGCACGAACGCCGCGGCGGCCAGCGATGCAACGTCGACCATGTCGATCAGGCCGGCTTCGGCGGGCGGCAAATCGTCCGCTGATACTTTCCGAAGCGTGAGTTCGGGACAGCAGCGCTGCGCATACCAGCGAATGACGAAGGCATCGCCGAACAGCACGACACGTGACGACGGATACGTCACACCCATCTCTCGAGCGCGCTGGGCGGCTGCCTTGACCGCGATTTCGGGGCCGATGCCGTTGGGGTCGCCAATCGCCAGCGCGACTCTCATGGCGCGGGACGTTGCGTGCGTCATAGCGGCAACGCCAGCAGTGTGTCGATGCGCGAGCTGTCGCACACGACGATCCGTTCGCGCAGCTTCAAACCGCCCTCTGCCGCCACGTACACATCGCAGTAACGGCCGGTGGCAAAAAGGCTCGTCGTGCCGTCGCGCATGATGCGAGCCACCATGAACGAGGTTTCGCTGCGCGCTTCCTGCTCGTTCGCGCTTACAACGTAGGGTTGCCCGAGCAGATGCCGATAACTGTGCCGCTCGTAGATGTTGGCGTCGCGCAGCGAAGCAACGCGGTCGATCAGCATGCCGCGGGAGACCGCGTAGATCATGCTGCCCGCGAGGCCGCGTTTGTAGTTGTCGGTGGTGGTGACCCGGTAGACGCAGCTTCCGGTGAAGAAGTCAGGCCATTGCGCGAGATCGCCGTCGTCGATGCAGCGCGCGTATTCGGCCTGCGCGCGGGCAATGAGTTGTTGGATGTCTTGCGCCATTTTTCAATACCCCATTGCGTTGCGGTAGGCCTTCCAGAAGCCGCGAATCGACGCTTCCGTCACGCGACTCTCGCTGCTTTCGGCGCTATCGCCGCCCATTTCGAGCACCGAGCGGCTCTCGCTCGCGCCGTCGATGCCGCGTTGCACGAAACCCCCGACGCATCCGTCTTCCATCGACACGTAGCCTGCCGGCCCCACCAGGTTCGACTGGCGCAGGCGCATTTCGCGCAATTCCGGCGTGTCGTTTTCGAAGCCGAGGTAGGTCCAGTTCAATTCGGTCTGCTGCGTACCGCGCGGCAGAATCTGACGCACCGCGATCGCGTTCTGGATCTGCTGGAGCACAAAACCGGGAAACACCGAAAGAATCTGCAGCGTGACGCCATCGCCGAACTCGTCCGTGCCTGCCAACACCGAGGTGTCCTCGAGGTGATGTTCGCTTTCGGAGCGGATCTTCTGCTCCGAGTAATCGCTGACGGCTTTTGCTTGCGCCGCAGCCTGCGCGGCATGATCAACGGCCGAGTAGCTGACGTGATGGCCGCCGCTGGGGTCGACGATGATGCCCCCGCGCTGCGACAACCGGTTCAGCTGGAACGTCGTGAAAAAAAGATGCAGGATGCTCGCGTGATACGAGTCCTTGACGTTCTCGAAGTAAAGCTTCCAGTTGTTCGGCAGCATCTGCGTGAAACGGCCGAGCACGACCGGCGTGCGGTTTTCGAGCACACGCGCGATGTGCCCGACGATTTCCTCACCGAGATATTCATCGAGCGGCGCAACGTCGTCGGAGAAGCTGCCGAACACGAGGCCGTGCAGCGTCGCGACCCGCAGCTTGCGCAGACCGTGGTCGCCCTCGCAGAAGTCGGGCTTCATGCCGCCCTTGCCGTTGATGCCGTCCTTGAATGCGACACCCAGCAGATCGCCTTGCAGGTTGTATGTCCACGCGTGATAGACGCAGCTGAAATCTTTGGCGTTGCCCTGGTCTTCGAGGCACACCATCGCGCCGCGATGCGCGCACCGGTTCTCGAACGCATAGAGTTCGCCGTCGGTGTCACGCGTCACGACAACAGGCGAATCGCCGACGAAAGTACTGCGGAAGTCACCCGGTTTCACCAACTCCGCCTCGAGACACAGGTAGCTCCAGTTCGGGCCGCGGAAAATCGCGTCCTGCTCGTCGGCGTACACGTCTTCATCCTGGAACAACGTGTAGGGAACGCGCGTGAGGCCTTCGGGCGGCCAAGTGATGCTGGCGCGCCGCGCCGGCTTGATGGGGATGATATTCAAGTTGCTCGCTCCATTTATTGCAAGGGGCCCGTTTAACGGTGCCGGTCTTCGTTGAAGACGGTCTTTGGGGTTCCGGCGAAAGTTGACAGACTCGATTGAATATGTTCGAATAACGTACAATGTTCGATATTTGATTTAATATGACATCCGTCAAAGAACCTGTCAACGGGCAGGAGGGCGACTCGTCGCCTGAAGAAGACATCGGGTCAAGCGGCAAGGTGCGAGCGAAGGAAGGCATGGCGGGCCTCGCCAAGGGGCTGGCAATCATCGAGGCGTTCGGAGCGTCGACCACGCGCATGACCGTCTCGGATGCGGCCCATCTTGCGGACCTGAGCAGGCCGGCGGCGCGCCGATGCCTGCTCACCCTCGTCGATCTCGGCTATCTGGCGCACGACGGTAAATTTTTTACGCCGCTGCCGCGCATGCTGAGGCTGGGCAGTGCATACCTCAGCACGTCGTCGTTGACGCAGATCGCGCAACCGCTACTCGCGAATGCACGCGACGAGTTGCAGGAATCGGTATCGCTGGCGGTCATGGATGAGGGCTATTCGGTCTTCATCGCCCGCGCGGAAGCGGTCAGAATCGTGTCGACGGGGGTGAAGCTCGGCGGAAGGCTGCCGGTGTATTGCTCGGCGACCGGACGTGTTCTGCTGTCCGGTCTGACGGAAGAGGAAATTCACCGGCATCTCGCCTGTGTGCCGATGAAACGGTTGACCGATCGCACGCTCGCGAACAGCCATGCCGTGTTGCAGGCCGTGAAGCGCGTAGCGGAAGACGGCTACGCAATCAGCAACGAGGAACTCGAGATCGGCATGTCGGCAATGGCCGTGCCGGTTAGAAATCGCAGCGGCGGGATTGAGGCCGCAGTCAGCGTAAGCGTGTTTTCTGGACGCGTGAGCGTGGCCACTCTGAAGGAGAAATTTCTGCCCGTGCTAAAGGCGATTGCGGTGCGGTTGCAGCGCGCGCTTTGAACGAAAGATGGGAATCGCTCCGGGAATTCCGGAGGCTTGTCTGTTCGATTCGCGCGACCTACCGCAACCCGTTTAATTGTATTCGGCATGCTGCTTCAGCATCGGCGGGAAGGATGTTGCTGATGGTTGGACCGCCCATCGGTGACCAAACCGATCTATCCGGAGTTGTCGCTTCGACAGACCGCACATTGCACACCACCAGCCGCGCCGATGAATGACCGCTTAGTTGTGCAGGCCGTTGATAGGTTGACTAACGCCTTATTGCAGGTGAACTGGCAATGCGCAACGCGTGGAGATTCACGGCAAGCCCCGGCGCGGCGGACCCGGTGGGCACCACGCGAATCGTGCGGGTTCAAGGCAATCTGCAAACCATCAGCAGTGAGGTCATGCGGGCGTCGGTCCTCGCATCGGATATTCGCCGACCTGGCTGTTCGATGACGAACTGGCCAGTGGCGACGTGCTGCGGATGTTGCCGGACTGGAAAACGATCCCCATCCCGATCCATCTGGTGAGCCCTCTGCTCTGGAGCGCCGGCATTCGGCCAAGGTGAAAGCGTTCGCCGAACACGTCGGAAAGGCGATGGCTCGTAGCTGAGAGGCGGCAGTTCTTCCCCCGGTGCTGTCAATTCACGCGACAACGAACCCCAAAGGACTCAGTCGCTCGGGGTGGCATGAAACGCCGTACGTTTGGCATGCTGCGATGCATCCACGCGCTTGGATATGAGTCGCCCACATCACATACTGACCTGAAGGGAACGCCGCCGGATAGCTATCCATGGTTTAAGAAATATCGTGCAGTGCCAGAAGAGCTTCTGCGTGCGCAACGGCAAAGGTTTTCCGTTAGCTGGCTGACCTTAAATCGCCTTCAACCGAACCGGGTATACGTATGCTTTTCAATCTCCTATTCGAACGCCTCGACCGCTGGCTGCGGAATACCCGCCGGACCCGCTGTGATGAATACCTCGCAGCTTCGAAGGATATTGCCGAGCTTGAGCGTCGGATGAAAGAGTGTGACGGTTAGCTCGGGCCGACGCCGGTCGCGAGCGATTTGCGACAGCGTCGCCGATGCTTCGCTCTATGCCCGTCGCGAGGGCGACTCTTCTGAGGACAATGGGTTGTCCCCGCTCCCAGCCTACCTCTAGTCAAGGTCACTTCATAGCGCGCTCGAGTGGCGAGACGCCGTTGGGCTAAAGATCGGACATCACCTCGCAACGGCCGATGCCGATGTCGATGCCAATGCCAGCTCGACGGTTTCGACAAAGCTCGCCACAATCGACTCCATCGCTGCACCCGGTCCGAGCACTGCAAGAACGCCATTGCGTTTGAGCAAACGTGCGTGCTCCTCCGGAATGATGCCACCAACCACAACTGCTACCATCGGTCGACGGACCCGCAGCGTGCGCACGACCTCGCCAACAAGGTCAAGATGCGCACCCGATAGGGACGAAATGCCGACGACATCGGCCTTCGCTGCGACGGCGTCGTCGACCACCTCTGCGGGCGAGCGGAACAGCGCGCCGAGCGACACGTGGAATCCGGCATCGGCCAACGCCGCCGCGACGGTCTTTGCACCCCGATCGTGGCCGTCCTGCCCCACCTTTGCGATGAGCACCCTGGGCAGGCGTCCGAGGCGCGCGGCAAGAGCACTGACACGATTGCATGCGTCACGCCATGCCGCATCGACCATCCGCGCTTCGCCGTAAATTCCGCTGCTAAAACGACTGGCCATGCTGTAACGCGGCCAGACAGCCTCCAGCGCGCGCGTGCATTCGCCGACTGTCGCGCGCGCGCGGACACACTCGATGGTGAGGGCCAGCAGGTTGCCGGCACCGTCACGCGCACCGTCAGCGAGCGCCGCCAGCGCGCGCGAGACCAGGACATCGTCGCGCTGTGCCTTCAGCTCTGCAAGCTGCCGAACTTGCCTGGCACGAACCCGCCGACCGTCGATCTCGAGACAGTTAGACGGAGTATCCGCATCCGGCGATCGAAACCGGTTCACACCCACGACGACACGCTGCCCTGCATCGATCCGCGCCTGCGTGCGTGTTGCGGCTTCGTGAATGCGTTGCTGTACCCAACCCGAGCGGATCGCTTCGACGACGCCTCCTTGCGTAGCAATTTGCGTCATCAGATCACGCACGCGCCGGGCAATATCGCCGGTAATCGACTCCATCATGTACGAGCCCGCCCACGGGTCGATAACATCGCACAGGCCCATCTCATGCTGCATGATCAACTGCGTGTCCCGCGCGAGCCTCGACGCATCCGCGCCTGGGAGTGCAAGCGCCTCATCGTACGCATTGGTATGCAGCGACTGGGTGCCGCCGAACACGGCGGCCATCGCCTCGATCGTCGTCCGGACGATGTTGTTCTGTGGATGCTGCGCAGTGAGCGACCATCCCGACGTCTGGCAATGCATGCGCAAAGCTTGCGCTCTAGCCTCACGTGCACCCAGTTCGCTCATTATCCCGGCCCAGAGAACCCGAGCGGCGCGAAGTTTGGCGATCTCCACAAAGAATTCGGTGCCAACGCCAAAAAAGAAACTCAGCCGTTCGCCGATGCGCTCGACATTCATGCCACGCTTGACCAGGGCATCGACGTAGGTGCGCGCATTGGACAGCGTAAGCGCGAGTTCGAGTACCGCGTCCGCGCCCGCTTCCTGAAAGTGGTAGCCTGAGACGGACATTGCATTGAAGCGCGGCGCGCGTTCGGCCAGGTACTCGACGACGTCCGCGACGATCCGTAAGGACGGCTCCGGCGCGAATATCCAGGTATTGCGCACCATGTATTCCTTCAGGATGTCATTCTGGATCGTACCCGTAAGGGCCTCCGTGCGCACGCCACTTTCTTGCGCTGCCACGATGAATGCAGCCAGTACGGGTAATACAGCGCCGTTCATCGTCATCGAGACCGACACCCGATCGAGCGGAATCTGTCGAAACAGGCGCTTCATGTCCTCGACGCTGTCAATTGCGACTCCAGCCATGCCGACATCGGCCACCGCGGCAGGATCGTCCGAATCGTAGCCCCGATGCGTCGGCAGATCGAAGGCAACCGATAAACCCTGTGCCCCTTCGGCAAGCGCCGTCCGAAATGCAAGATTCGAATCGGCCGCGTCTGCATAGCCTGCGTATTGACGGATCGTCCACGGCTTTTGCGTATACATCGACGCATGGGGCCCTCGCACGAAGGGCGCCTCACCGGGCCGACTGCCGAGATGCGACACCCCTTCAAGATCGCTCGCCGTATATAGCGCTTTAAGCGGTACCGCACTGGGCGGGTGCCCTACCGTGCCGCGACTTTCATCGGCGAAGCCGCGGTCGCCGGGCATATCGCCCTCGCGGTTCATCGCTGCCTCCAACGCTTGTTTGTTACTACGTCGGCAATCTTCTGCTGATCGCTGCCACGACGAACCTCGCACCAATGGACGAGGCCGCGATCATTCATATGCTCCGCGACCACGCGCAGCCCAAGGGTGTCACCAACATTGATGTTGCCGTAGAAGAACAACTCGCGGCCTGCGATAACGGGTGGCTCGTGGAACCGGTGGCGCTGCCATTCGGCACGGTCAACAAAGGACTGAAAGCTTGCAAAGTAGAGAAAATCCGCGCCGTTAAAATCGTTGTTCGGACATGGCAGAAATTCGATCCAGTCGTTCTCGACACGATCGGCGCTGGTGAAGGGCAAGCGCTCGTCCCACTGGCCGGTGCGAAACTGCTTGCCGCGCCATGCCATGTCCACTGCGTCCACCGGCGGAGTCGGTGTCGGGCCTCCCATTGCCGCGAACGTGGCGCGCGTCACTGAACGGTTGTTGCGCACCTCATGCCGCCGCACGAACGTCGACGACATCGACACGATGGCGCATTCGCCATTGCGCGAAAGCAGGCGGTGCTGGCTAAAGTGGCGAGCCGGACCGGTTCGGCAAAGCCCAGTACCGAGCTGGAAGTCGTCGTTCTCACCGATTGCGTGGAGCGTTGCCCCCGTCAATCTGATTGCGGTGAAGGCCGCGTACGATTTGCTCCCGTCATCATCGACGAAATCCGGTGCGCGCCGGCCGGCATCTCCCGCCAACGCCTCCCAGTGGCGATGTCCGCATTCCTTGATCAGCCAGTTTTCGGACAGCCCTGTATAGGCCAGTTGCGGCATTCCGGCGCGATAGCTCTGTGTCGTTTGCCGCATGCGCGTCAAGCCGCTACAGTCTCGGGAGCGGACGTTCTCTCGCGGAGGCTCGCGAGAATTGCCCTCACCACGTAGTCGGCATCGCGCGCGATCCCCGAGAAACGCCCCGAGCCCCACGTATGCAGCCACGGCAAGCCGATGAAGTAAAGCCCGTCAACCGGCGTGATGCCACGCGTGTGCGCCGGATAAGCGCGACCGTTGAACACCGGGGCATCGATCCAGCTGAAGTCCGGCGTAAAGCCAATGCACCAGATAATCGATGTAATGCCACTGCCTGCGAGTTCAAGCGCCGCACGCTCGTGAGGCGGCTGCCATAAAGGCTCATAGACACCGCCTGGCGGTGCATCGATACCGTTCCTTTCAATGAAGCCATCGATGCTCGCGTTGATGCGGTTATAGGTATCGTCCGCATCGTCGAGATTGGCGGCGAGGTTCGGTGTGAAGTGCAGCCGCCCGTCGCGCAGGTCTTCGAGCCGTCCGTATAACTCCATGCCTTCCGCCGCGAACTTGCGCAGATCGATGTCGCGTCCGCCGTCGCGGCCGGTCACATAGTGATTGGTGTTGTCACGCACCTCTTCACGCAAGGGA
Source organism: Paraburkholderia sediminicola (assembly GCF_046026895.1). Lineage (GTDB taxonomy): Bacteria > Pseudomonadota > Gammaproteobacteria > Burkholderiales > Burkholderiaceae > Paraburkholderia > Paraburkholderia sediminicola_C. Next base: position 171,467 of record NZ_JAQQEU010000008.1, on the reverse strand, counting down.
TGCTTTTCCACCGGCATGTCGTAGTACTTCATGTCGGCCAGCCAGTCCACTACATCGCGCCCGCGGTAAAAGCGCGCACAACGTGGCGCCTCGCCCACGGCGAGTACCACCTTGCGGCCGGCCAGATGCAGGTCCTCGGCAATCTGCGCACCGGACTGCCCCGATCCCACCACCATCACCGCGCCCTCGGGCAGCGCCTGCGGGTTGCGATATTCCGACGACTGCAACTGCAAGATCTGCTCGGGCAGGCGTTCAGCCATGCGCGGCACGATCGGCGTGCGATAACCGCCCGAGGCTACTACGACTTGATCGGCGGTGAAATCGCCCTGGCCCGTCGCTACCGCAAAGGTGCCGTCGTCCAGCCGCTTCACGCGTTTGACCTCCGTGTGCTCGATTACCGGCGCATCGACCATCGCGATGAAGCCGTCGAGATACGCGATGATTTCATCCTTCTTCATAAAGCCATGCGGATCGTCGCCCGGGTACGGATATCCCGGTAACGCGCATTGCCAATTCGGCGTGACGAGGCAGAACGCGTCCCAGCGCTGGTTGCGCCAGGTGTGCGTGAGGGTGTTCTTCTCGACGACGAGGTGGTCGACTCCGGCCTGTTTCAGATAGTAGCTGATCGACAGGCCGGCCTGCCCGCCACCGACGACGAGTACGCTGTAGTGCCTGTTCTCGCGCGTCCCGGCGCTTACGGAGTGCGCTGTGTTCGCCATGATGCATCCTTGCAAGTGAAAAATCGGCTCACCGTCGCGGCGCTGCCGCCCGGCGCACCTGGTTCAACGGTTCATCCTGGATTTAGAGCAATTCGATGACCTTCACGGTCGCGTCGGGTCGATTGCGAAAGCGGTCTGCCTCCTGTTCGATCTGCGCGAGCTGATCCATCGCCGCCGAACAGGCAAAGCCGTACTTTTGCCGCACGCGCTCCGAGGCAATGTTGAGCGCCTCGCGCGAGCGTCTGACAAAATCATCGAGCGGATAAGCATGGCCCGGCGTAAAAAACTCGCTGACCACCTGCGACGGCGAATAACAACTTGCTTCGTCCCCGTCGGGCCATTGAATCCGGAAGTGCATGACAGGCATAGAAATCCTCTTTTGCTGATGGCTTAGTGAATGGCAAGCGGCTGGTGTGCCAGCCACGCGCGATAGGCGTCGACATGACGGCGGGCGCTAGCGTCCCAGCTAAAGCGGGCAAGCAGCGCAGGCACGGCATGAACAAAATCGGTCGCACTATCGCCGTGAATCACGCGCAGCAGCGCTGCGGCAATCGAGCCGGCGTCGGTGGGGGTGGCCCAGAAACAGGTGGCGTCATCGAGGTATTCGGTGAACGGTGCGATCGCCGACGCGACCACCGGCGTGCCGCACGCGAGCGCTTCGAGGACAACCAGGCCGAAGCCCTCGCGCACCGACACCATCGCCAGCACATCCGCGCTCCGGAACAAAGCCGGCATCGCGGGATCTTCGAGCGGCCCCGTGACCACGATGCTTTCGTGCATTCCGATGGACAAACCGTGTTGCGCCGCGCACTGGATAAAACGCTGCGTGTACGCGTCATGGTCGAGAAGACTGGCACCGCCCGCGATGACAAGCTGGGCGAGCGGCAAGGCGCGGCGCACCAAGGCAAACCCATCCAGCAGCGCGAGCGTGTTCTTGCGCGCTTCGACGCCACCCACCGCGAGGATGAGCGGCCCCGCTCCGAGTCCGAGCCGTTGCCTGAGCGCCTCGTCTGCGGATAGCGCCTGTGAGGTGTAACGCGCTGTGTCGACGCCATTGGACACCGTGACCGCAGCGATTCCGTAACGACCTAGCATCTCGCGTGTCCACGTGTCGCTCACACAGAAAACCAGGTCGGCGTCGCGGTACGCGCGTGCTTGCCATGCCGCAAGACGCGGATCGTCGAAGCGATCGAGGTGGTGCACGGTGCGCACGAACCCGCGTATCACACCTTCCTCCTTGAGTTCGGCGAGTGCATTGCCGCTGATGCTGTCCTCGGCGTGCAAGACGTCGAAGGCCGTGGGGCCGTGCGCCCGCACGCTCCTCTTCAATGCGCGGATGCGCGCGTCGACCAGCGCAACGGTGCCTGCCTGCGAGTCCGTGACCGGCGCGTACACGACGCGGCATGGCGGCGTGCGAAATAGCGTCTCGCCGTTCGTAGCCGGTGCAAACACCGTGACGTCATGTCCTTGCGCACTGAGTGCGCTCGCCAGCTCGAGGGTATGCACAACGCCGCCGCGCGGATTGACCGAGTGCGTCAGCAGCGCAATCCGTAATCCGTCCATGCTCATCGCGGCACCTGATCGGCCGGGACGATGAACGACGCGTCGCTGAAGTCCCACAACACTGCCGCATCGTCACCGCGATGGACGACCGCCTGGCGCGTTGCGTCTACCGTGCCAATCTCCGCGCAGGCCAGCGAGCGCGCCTCAAATCGCGCCTGCACACGTTCGACGTAGGCTTCACGCACCGAGAGCAGGTAGCCGAAACTCGGAAACGCGGTGATCCAACGCGCGAGCGGCACGTCAGCCGGCTTCGGGATCGCATCGAGATCGATGCGAGCGCCGACCTGCGAACATTCGAGCAACATCAATGCTGTGCCCAAGGTACCCGCCATGCTGATATCTTTCGCCGCATCACACAGCCCGTTCTCGGCTAACTGCGGCAACAACTCAAGGTCGTCGCGCAGACGCGCCGCCGGCGCTCCGACTGAAGCATTCCAGAACGGATACGGTTCCTCGAAGTGGCCGCGCAGATCGACTGCCATCAGGAGTCGGTCGCCCGGTCTCGCGTTGAAACTCGACAACAGCGCGTTAGCGCGGCCCACGATCGACACGGCCAGTTGGGCCTGATCGCTTCGCGCATTGGTGTGTCCGCCGACAATCGGCACCCCATACGCCAAGGAGGCCGCCACCATTCCCGCGAGCACCTCGTGCGCCGCGTCGATGCCATCGCTCCACAGCGCATCCACGACCGCAAGCGGCCGCCCGCCCATGGCATAGATATCGCTGACGTTGACCATCACGCTGCTGTAGCCGGCGAACCAGGGCATCGCCTGCACGAAGTCGCTGACCATGCCTTCGATGGCGAACAACAGGTAAGCGTCGCCATCCGGCAAGGCTGCGCAATCGTCGCCTACCGCCACTGCCTGGCCGAGATCGCCGGCGCCGCCCGGCAGATGTCGCGCGAGCGACGACACCACGCCGGCGATATCGGTCTTGTGCCGAAAGCCACGGCTTTCGCACAAACCGGTGACCAGATCCGCCAGACTCATGACCCGCTCCGCGATTGCGTGACAAAGCCGCTGCGCGGTGTCGTGCACGGCGGGTAGTGCCGAAGCTGGGCCTGCATCAGATGATGCGGACGGCCGAGCATCCTTTCCTCTGCAAGGACATCCCAACGCAGACGGCGAAACAGCGGCACATTCTGGCTCTGCACATGCGCGAGGAATGTCTGACAGCCGAGCGCATGCGCGCTCGTCACGGCGAGACGGATCAGCGTTGCACCGATCTTGCCGTGACGGCGAAACGCAGCGTGCACGGCGAGCCGCGAACCGAACCAGACGCCAGGCTCTTCCTGATGGATCCGCACCGTGCCGACCACCTGCTCCGGCATCCCGGCAATACAACTCACCGCCACCAGTTGCTGCGCACGCTCGTCGATCTCGTCGCGATCGTCGCCGACGAAGATGCCCTGCTCGATGCAGAACACCGCACGCCGCAGCTTGTAGGCTTCGTCGGCTTCCCACTGCAGCGTGGTCCACTTGATCCGGTATTCGGTCGGCGTGTAAAACGCCGGCGCAACATCCAGGTCGTTCAGTTCACCCGATGCACCCGCAATCGCTTCGCCAAACATGATCAAACCTCGTACGAAGACAGCGACGAGCACGCGCCGCACTTGCCGCAGCCGGCCTTGATGTCCGCTGAGCGCATTTCAGCCGCGGCGAGCATTGAGCCGAGCGGCTGCAGCACCGACTTCATGAACTCCGGCGATGGCGCCGGATGATCTTCAAGCGGCGTGCCGCTGATCGGCACGAATGGCACTACAAACGGATACACGCCGAGGTCGATCAGCTCGCGCGAAATCGCGAGGATCGCTTCGGCGGTGTCGCCGAGTCCCGCGAGGATATAGGTACTCACCTGTCCCCGTCCGAACACGGCGACTGCCGCCTTGAACGCTTCCATATAGCGCGACAGCGGCACGCCCGATTTACCCGGCATGATGCGTTCGCGCAACGACGGGGTTACCACTTCGAGATGCATGCCGAGCGTATCGATGCCGCTCGCCTTCATGCGCGCGAACCATTGATCGTCGTCCGGTGGTTCGCATTGCGCCTGGATCGGCAGATCGACCGCGGCCCTGATCGCGAACGCACTCTCGCAGAGAATCTGGGCGCCACGGTCGCTGGTGGGCGGCGTGCCGGTCGTCAGCACCATATGCTTGACACCGTCCAGCAGCACCGCCGCACGCGCGACTTCTGCGAGTTGCTCCGGTGTCTTGCGCGCAATCGTGCGACCCGCAGCAAGCGATTGACCGATCGCGCAAAACTTGCACGTCTTGCGGCGGCTCTCATAGCGAATGCAGGTTTGCAGCACGGTGGTCGCCAGCACATCGGCGCTGTGCAGCGTTGCGATGTGCGAGTACGGCACGCCGTCGAGCGTCTGCATGGCGTAAAAACGCGGCACCTTTGGAAAGCTGATATTGGCAATCGGAATCGTGCCGCGCAGCAATGCGCTGGTGCCGTTTGCATCGGCAGGCGCGGCGACGAACGGCGAATGCCACGCCGTGTTCGTATGCACCGGCACCATGATGGTCACACCATCCACCGTGACAGCCTTGTGATCGGACGGTCCCGCGCCACCGCGCCGGCTGGCGACGCCGGTACCAGGATCGGCCAGCCGCAGGCCGACCGACTGCAATTCAGTCATCAATTGCCGGCTCGCGGCCGGCAAGGTCTCGCTGGAATTCATCGCGGCATCCCATGGTTGAGTTGAAATCGGTGCTGGACGAGGCGTGCCACGCATTGCCCGGCGACGGCATCGGCGACACTGTCGTAGCCGGCCGCTCGTTGATGGCGAGGCTCAGCAATTCGGGCCGCGCATAGTGGCCGACCGAATCCATCATGCGTTTGCGCTTGGTGATCAGCGCCATGTCGAGATCGGCGATCACCATGCCTTCGCCTTCACGCAGCGGCGCAGCCAGATGCTGCCCCTCGGGTGACACGATTGCCGTATTGCAGCCGCCACGCAGCGCCCTTTGCAGATTCGTATCGCTCGTGACAGATGCAATCTGCGCTTCGGTCAGCCACCCCGTCGCGTTCACGACGAAGCAGCCTGACTCGAGCGCGTGATGACGGATCGTCACTTCGATCTGCTCGGCGAAAATCGGCCCCACCAGCGAGCCCGGAAACTGGCTGCAGTGAATTTCCTCGTGCTGCGTCATCAACGCGTAGCGAGCGAGCGGGTTGTAGTGCTCCCAGCAGGCGAGCGCACCGACGCGCGCCACACCGGTTTGCACGACCTTCAGTCCCGCCGCATCGCCTTGTCCCCAGATCATCCGTTCATGGAACGTCGGCGTGATCTTGCGGCGCTTGAGCAACAGTTGCCCATCCACATCGAAGATCAGCTGCGCGTTATACAAGCTGCCGTGATCGCGCTCGTTCACGCCGAGCACGACGACCATGCGATGCAGGCGGGCACGCTCCGCCACTGCCTGCGTCACGGGGCCGGGCACCACCACCGCTTCTTCGTAAAGCCGCATGTGGTCGGCGCCGGAGGCAACCGGTGGCCGCACGAACGAAAAGTACGGGTAATACGGAACGAAGGTTTCGGGAAACACAATCAGTTGCACGCCTTCGCGCGCCGCCTGGTCGATCGCCTCGCAAACCTTGTTCAGCGTGCCGTCGCTGCGCTCGAAGTCCGGTGAAATCTGGACTGCGGCGGCACGAACGATGCGTTTTTCAGACATGGTGGTAGCCGCCTGTGCTCAGACCGTCCAGGTGTGGATGATCAGCGCGTTGTCCTTGCGATGCAGAAGCTGGATGTCCAGCACATCGAGCGGACTGATCGGACGAATGCCTTCGATTAGCGACGCTTCGCCATGCCCATACAGCGCCTGCAATGCGAAGCGGCACGCATACACCTTGCCGCCCTCTTCCATGAACTTCATCAGTTGCTTGTTGAAGTTCAGATGACCCGGAAACGCTTCGTCGCCGAGCGTTGGGAAACCGCGCTGCAGACCGAGCGTCACACCTGGGCCATAGAGCAGCACCGAGGTTTCGAAACCTTTGCGCTGCAACCGCGTGGCTTGCAGAAGATTGACGAAGCCGATCGAGCCTTCAAACGCCACCGTATGAAACGTAACGAGCGCCTTTTCACCCGGCTCGGCCTTCACGTCCTCGAAGACTTTCTCTTCGTAGTCGACGAGGTAATCGCCCTTCTGATGCAGCGGTTTGTTGACAACTGGCATGGCACTCTCCAATGTGATTTGCCGGAACAGGAAATGAAGCGTCATATCAAGGCGCCGCTTTACGTTTGCGCCGAACCCACTACCGCAACGCCCATGCCAATGACGGCCGCAACCAATGCGATCACTTTCCGATCAAATAGACAATCATTCGCGAGGCGTGCCGAAAAATTTTTTGGCCCGAAGGTTGCATGCAGCGAACTCGACCAATGAAAGCGGCCGGGCAGACGTCGATCGCACCAGCCAGGTGCGATCGTGATGGTGAAAATACGCTGTTCCGGTGCAGCCATTCACCAAGCTCGACCAGTTGCCCGTCCGATCAATCCGATCAGTCAGACCATGCTATGCGATCACTTTCCAGCGCTGATTCGAACATACGTGATGTCTTTACCAATAGCCTTCGATTTCCATGAACACCATGAGCAGCCCGACTCACCACTGGATCAAACGTCTTGCCGAAATCCGCAAACCGGCTTATCTCGCGATCCCGGATCTGATAGAAGAAGACCTCGCGACCGGACGTCTGCGCCCGCGCGACCGACTGCCGGGTCTGCGCGATCTGGCCGACGAACTGGCACTGAACTACACCACCGTGGCGCGCGCCTATGCCGAGGCGAAGAAGCGCGGCCTGCTCGATTCACGTGCCGGCAGCGGCACTTTCGTGCGAGGCCGCACCGCGACGCTGCCGCTAAGCGGTGGCAGCAGCATCGAAATGACCATGAACACGCCCCCCGAGCCCGCCGACTGCGCCGCGCTCCTGCGTGAATCCGCCGCCCGGCTGATGGCGAATAGCGACCCGTACCAACTGTTGCGTTATCAGGATTTCGGCGGCACGCCGGCCGACAAGGCGGCGGGCACGGAGTGGTTAAAGCGCCGCCTCGCTCATTGCTCGCCGGACAACGTCCTGGTTTGTCCCGGCATTCACAGCGCGCTCGTCGCACTCGTCTCGCAGCTGGCACGACCGGGTGCAACAATCTGTCTCGACACGCTCGCCTATCCGGGCATCAAGGCCATCGCAGCGCAACTGGGGGTGCGTTTGCAGGCACTCGTGCGCGATGACGAGGGGCCACTAGCGCATGCGTTCGAAGCACTCTGCAAGACCGACAAGCCGAGCGCGCTCTATTGCAATCCGACGCTACAGAACCCGAGCACACTGACGCTCACACGAAGGCGGCGTGAGGCGCTCGCCGACGTGGCATTGCGCTATAGCGTGCCGATCATCGAGGACGATGCCTATGGGATGTTGCCGCAGCAAGCGCCGGGCACGCTGGCGAGTTTCGCGCCTGAGCTGACTTACTACATAACGGGAATGTCGAAAAATCTGGGTGCCGGGTTGCGCGTCGCGTATCTGCACGCGCCGACTCCGCGCCAGGCGCAGCGCCTGGCAGGCGCACTGCGCGCGACCACCGTGATGGCGAGTCCATTTACGGTGTCGCTCGCCACGCAGTGGGTTGCCGACGGCACGGCGCAAGAGATGCTCAGCGCGATCCGCGGCGAGTCGAAAGCGCGCCAGGCGATTGCCGCTCGCGTTCTCGGTGCGTGGTCCTATGACGCGCATCCAGACGGCTTTCATTTGTGGCTGCCGATTCCCCGCGAAAGCGGCTGGAGTGCTTCCGAACTGGCGCTGCAGTTGCGTAGTCAAGGCATTGCCGCTGTCGCCGCCGCAGCGTTCTCGACTGACGGTAACCCACCCAACGCGTTGCGCGTATGTCTGGGAGGCTCGAAGAATCGGATCGAATGCGAGCGGGCGCTGCGCGTAATCGCCGAAACGCTCGAGCATCCGAATCTTCTTCATTCGCCAGTGATGTGATGTAACCTGGTTGGCAAAACACCGCAATCCAGTCGTCCGCGTCGCCGGGGTTCGAGTCGCCGATCGGTATGCGGTCGGTCTCGTGTTGCCGCCATTCGGCCAGGGCGGCATTTGACGCTTCGTGCGCTGTCGTCCGGCGTGGCGACACCTGCGGTACGGGCGATGGGCATCGAGACGAAGGGGCTCACGCTCGAAACGCCCGCATCCCGGGTGCAACCGGCGGCGGCCGGACTTCGCGTGACCATCGACGCCGTCCGCTAGATTGATGCTTACGCTGCCATTACGTGACGAGCATGGCGAGTCGGGTCAATTGTCGCGCTGCCCGCCTTCGCCGGGCCGTACCCCTTGCTGTCGCTGCGCGTGCGCAACGCGATCGCGCTCCGCTTGCGCGGCGGCCGTCGCGTCGGCCGGGTCATCACGCTGCCGCATCAGCCAGTAGACGCTCCCCAGCGCCACCAGCGCAAACGCAAGCGCCGCGATCTGGGCGGGCGCACTGGCCGGATCGAGAATGATGAATTTGCGGGCGATAGCCAGCAGCGCAACCAGAAGCACCGTTTTGACCTGCACGATGTGATCGCGCCGCGCCATCACGCGCGTAATCGAATGTTTGAATTCCATAGCGATCAGCAGCGTCATGATCATGCCGAAGATGGTCTGATACACCGCGTGATCCAGCGGGTTCAGCGCGTCCGAAACCAGCAATGAAATCACCGCGCGAATCAACTGCCAGAGCGACACGAGGATGATGATGGAAATCACGACGCTCAGCACATGCGCGACAAGCTGCTCGAATCGTTCATAAAAGGTGAGCATGTCCCACTGCCGACGCAACGCGTCGAGATCCTTGCGCAGCCAGCTTTTCTTTGTTTCCATGATTTGGCTCCCGGGCGGCCGTCGCTGGCCGCGAACGCACCGCGCGCGTACATGGATTGCACATGCGCCATGCACAGTTTATTCGACGGTCGCGTGACGCACATGCTACGGTCCTTCGCGTTTGCGCGGGTTCTTTGCGGATAGCTGCCCAAAACAGAACTGACGTATTCAGTAATTGATAACAGAGATCGAACTATTTCGCGCTTCTGATACAAGGTACCTGTCATGTACTCGAAGAGGGACCTGGCTTGAAGCTGCAGGTCCATGCACTGTACCCCGACGAGCGCAATATGGAATACGCCATTTGGGCAGCGCCCATTGGGGATTACGTCACCAACCGCCCCACCCAGGATGGACACCCGCTTCAGATACGATGCGTGCCGACCTGGAGAGGATTGGGCCTTTGCACACCGGCGTCCTTCGGCTTTTTGCACATTTTCCCGAAGAGCAGCTGTGCGGCGCGGCCTCCCTTGATGCAGTCGGCAGAAGCCAGCGATTATCCGAACATCCCCGGATTAGCGACTAGACTTTAAGCATCGTCGGCGCATGCTCAGGCAACAAGCACCCATGCGCCGTTCAGACACGATCCGGACGTGCGACCGAAGGGAGGCAGACCGATGCCGAAGACCGTTCGAACCGCTGAGCAGATTCGCGACGAACTGCAGAACCGCATGACGAAAATCGCCGCTGACGTGCCGGGAGCTTTGCGCGTGCGCATACCGCTACCAGAGCGGCACCCGCCCGACGCATCCGGCCGCAACTGGAACCTGGTGCCGCTCAATGACCTCGGCGCAGATTGCGCACATCATGTCCACAAGGTGATCGAAGACATGCGTACCGAGTTCGTGCTTCCGGATTGACGCCTTGATACGGAACCGGAGCGGCTCATGCAAACGCACGTGTTTGAGCATCGAGGCTACGAGATCGTGGTAGAGCCGGAGCAGAACGCCTACGGCGCGTGGCAGGCGAAAGTGAGTGTGCGCCATGCCGATAGCACCGTGGCCGAATTCCGTCCGGATACGGTTCAGCCGGAATGGCTTGCGCAGGAGGAGGCAGTGCGGGACGGCATCGAATGGGGCATGCGTTTTGTCGATCACAAGCTGGAAGGGTCGCACGACCGGATGTAATGGAACCGTCAGCGGAAAGCGAACAAAACCCGGCAGTTTCGCGAAAGACCCCACCCTTCGATGGTCTTACGGTGCACGAATACGGCCAACCGCCGTATCCCGGCGCGGCCGCCTGCTTGCGAAGCGCGAGAAACGAAAACAGAAAGATCTGAACGTCCTCAAAGGCAAATAGCATATTCATGGTCAGGATCTATGGACGCATGCGCAGCGCAAATGGCTACGCGATACGCGACTTCCTGCATCGCTGCGACATACCGTTCGAATGGATCGAACTGGGCAGCGATAAGGAAGCAAAGGAACTGGCGCACGTGCAACATCTTGCCGATTCGCGTTTGCCGGTCTGCGTCTTCCACGACGGAACGCGGCTCGAATGTCCCACCATCCGGCAAATCACCGAGAAACTCGGCTGGTTTGCGAGTCCATCCCGCGAGGCCTACGATCTGGCGATCTACGGCGCGGGACCAGCGGGATTGAGCGCCGCGGTGTACGGTGCATCGGAGGGGCTGCATACCGTCCTGGTGGAGCGCTGGGCCCTGGGCGGCCAGGCAGGCAGCAGTTCGAAGATCGAGAACTATCTGGGCTTTCCACAGGGCCTGAGCGGCGCGGAACTCGCTGAACGGGCGCGCGACCAGGCCATCAAGTTCGGCGCCGAAATCCTGCTGGCGCGCGCGGGCGTGCACGCGGAGTTTCCGCCGGGCCAGGGCATCGTGTATCTGGAAGACGGCACACGTATCACGGCGCGCACGTCTATCTGTGCGACCGGCGTGGCCTATCGGACGCTAGGCCTGGCAGGTGAAGAGCGCTTTCTCGGCGCGGGCCTTTATTACGGCGCCGGTGCGAGTGAGGCCGCGTTGATCCATGGCGAAGACGTGTATGTGGTCGGTGGCGGCAATTCGGCGGGACAGGCCACCATGCATTTTTCGCAGTCCGCCAACCGCGTCTATATGCTCGTGCGTGACGTATCGCTCAAGAACACGCTGTCCCAATACCTGGTGGATCGCATCACCTCGGCGCCGAACATTGAAGTGCGTACGTGCACCGAAGTTACCGCGCTCGCAGGTAGTGACGTGTTGCAGGAGATCACGCTGACCGATGTGCGCACCGGCCAGCAACGCACGGTAAGGACGAATTGGCTATTCGTCTGCATTGGCGGCGTGCCGCAGACCGAATGGGCGCAGGAGGTTGGCATTGTCCGCGACGAAGGCGGCTATCTCGTGACCGGTCCCGACCTGCAGGAATATCGGGCGAACCTGAAATGGCCACTCGAACGGGCGCCGCTCCATCTGGAGACCTGTGTGCCTGGCGTGTTCGCAGCGGGCGACGTGCGTCACGCGTCGATCAAGCGCGTGGCGTCGGCAGTCGGCGAGGGCGCAATGGCCGTCGCGCTAGTGCATCGCTATCTGAATAGCGCTTGAGCGGAAGCGCAACGTTGATCCGCGCATGTCGCCCGTACCTGTCCGAGGAGTACGATCATGACCCCTGGTTGCACGCACCTGGGCGAGGCCCGCATTCTCCACACGTCCATCGACTATTGCGAGGACTGTGTGAAGCTTGGCCAGCCGTGGGTACATTTGAGGCTCTGTCTTTCGTGCGGACACGTCGGCTGCTGCGATTCGTCGCCCAACCGGCATGCAAGCAAGCATTTTCACGCGACCGGCCATCCGCTGGTGCGCTCAATCGAGCCCGGCGAAACGTGGATCTGGTGCTATCGCGACGAAATCGTCGCAGGTGAACTTGAATCCTGACGGCGACGCCGCCCGAACCTGGCGGGCGGCGTCGCGTTCTTCAGCACGCCAGCGTCACGCATGCGCCGGTGCCTGCTTCGACGCCTCGCTGGGCGCTTCTGTGGGCGGTGCTCCTTTCTGCACACGCACGGAGTGCGTACCCGAGTCATAGGTCATTGTGACCTTGTCGCCGTCGCGCACGTCGCCTCGCAACAGCGCGTCGGCGAGTTGCGACTCCACCTCAAGACGGATCTTGCGTTTGAGCATCCGCGCGCCGAACTCGGGGTCATAGCCGATCTGCGCAAGGTGATCGCGCAAGCCGTCGTCGAACGACAGATCGATGCCTTGGGCCAGCCCCGTACGCCGTACGCGCGCAAGCTGCAGATCGACGATGGTGCGGATCTGCTCCTTGCCGAGCGCACGAAACACGACCACCTCGTCGACGCGATTGAGAAACTCCGGCCTGAAATGATGCCGCAGGATTTCCATCAACCGGTCGCGCAGCTCAGGATAGTCGAGCTGCTTCGAGTCAGCCTTCATGTTGTCCTGGATCAGCTGTGAACCGATGTTGCTGGTCGCGATGATGATCGTGTTGGTGAAATCGACCAGACGTCCCTTGCCGTCGGTGAGCCGCCCTTCGTCGAACAGTTGCAGCAGGAGGTTGTGCACCTCCGAGTGCGCCTTTTCGATTTCGTCGAGCAGCACCACGCAATATGGCCTGCGCCGCACGCGCTCGGTGAGTTGCCCGCCTTCCTCGTAGCCGACATATCCGGGTGGCGCGCCAACCAGCCGTGCCACCGTATGACGTTCGGAATACTCGCTCATGTCGATGCGCACCAGCGCGTTCTCGTCGCCGAATACCGAAGCGGCTAGCGCCTTTGCGAGTTCGGTTTTCCCCACTCCCGTAGGTCCAAGAAAGAGGAAACTCGCCGTCGGCTTGCCGGCCTCCGTCAAACCGGCGCGCGAAAGCCGCACCGCTTTGGCGACCGCGGAGACGGCTTCATCCTGGCCGACCACGCGCTCCTTCAGGCGGTCTTCCAGTCGCAGCAGCTTTTCGCGGTCCTCGGCAGTGAGTTCGGATAACGGTACGCCCGTGAGCGACGAAACGATCTGCGCAATGTCTTCCGCGGTCACTTCCTGCGAGCTGGTGCCGCGCTCCTTCTTCCACGTTTCAGTGGTTTCATGCAGCCGTTTTTGTTCCCCGACGAGCCGTTCTTCCAATTCCTTGGCTTTATCGAATTGCTTTGCAGCGCTGGCTGAGTCCTGTTCCTGCTTGATGCGGCGGATGCTCGCCTCGATATCGTGCAATGGCTGCGGACGCGAATTCGATGAAATGCGCACGCGGGCGGCGGCCTGATCGAGCAGATCGATTGCCTTATCGGGCAAAAAGCGCGCGGCGATGTAGCGGTCGGAGAGCTTTGCCGCCGCAGCGATCGCCCCTTCTGTGATTTTCACCTTGTGATGCGCTTCGAGCCGGTCGCGCAGGCCACGCAGAATCTCGATCGTTTCCTCGACGCTGGGCTCAGCCACCATCACGGGCTGGAAGCGCCGCTCCAATGCCGAGTCCTTTTCAATGTACTTCTGGTATTCGTTCAACGTGGTCGCACCCACGAGGTGCAGCTCACCGCGAGCGAGCGCGGGCTTGAAGACATTGCCGATATCGAGGCCGCCTTCGCCGCCGCCCTGGCCGGCGCCGACAATCGTATGTAGTTCGTCGATAAAGACGACCAGACGGTCCTGATTCTGGACGATCTCATCCAGCACCTGCTTGACGCGTTCCTCAAACTCGCCACGATACTTCGCGCCTGCCACGACGCTATTGATATTCAGTTCGACCACGCGCTTGCCGCGCAGCACTTCCGGCACCTGGTCCTGAGCAATGCGTTGCGCGAGGCCTTCGACGATTGCGGTCTTGCCCACACCGGGTTCGCCGATCAGCACCGGATTGTTCTTGCGCCGCCGCGCGAGCACTTCAATGGTGGTTTCGATTTCCTTGTCACGGCCGATCACCGGATCGAGCTTGCCTTGACGCGCAAGCGCGCTGAGATCGCGCGCGTACTTGTCGAGCGTGGGCGTGGTGGAGCGGTCTTCCATCTTGCCGTCTTCGGCACCCTTGCCGACCACCTTGACTGCTTTTTGCCGCAGCGATTGCGGCGACAGCCCGAGCTTGCGCAGCAATTCACCTGCAAAGCCGTCTTCCTCCTCGACGAGCCCAATCAGAATGTGTTCTGGTCCGACATAGCTGTGACCCAGTTCCAGCGACGACTTCAACGCATTTTCCAGCGCACTTTTGGCGCGTGGCGACACGCCGATCTGCTCGTTGTCGCTCGGCTCCTTGCGGGTGCCGCGCGGCGCGGTCTGGTCGATCGTCTTCTTGATCTCTTCGGGATCAAGCTTGAATTCGCGCAGGATTTCCTGCACCACGTTGTTATCGGCGAGCGCCAGCAACAGGTGTTCCGTATCGACTTCGTTCTTGCCATATTCCACCGCAGCTTGCGCCGCGGCTTGCAGGCGGTCCAGACCGCTCTGGCTCAGGTACGTCTGCAGGTCCACCGCTTCACGCGCCCGGCGATGCCGACGTGTCCGGCCGCCTGGCTGTGCGCCCGCTGAATCGCCCATTTGCCCGCTGCCGGCGCCGGTACCCTGCTCCGCGCCGCCCGATTGCCCAGGCGAGCGTCCGATGCGTGACCGGCTACCGCGGCCGCTTTCCATCTGGGGCCACATGTCGTCGAACAGACTGTCGAACAGTCCACCGTGAAAAAGGGACTCGAGCGGCGACAGGCGGCGCTGATTGCGCGCCATGAATTCCATGTAGTGCTCATCGCACAGCATCAGCTGACGGCGTTGGCCGTTTTCGGTGATCGTGATCTGCGAGGTTGCGGGCTTTCCACAAACACTGCACTCGGCCATGATGATCTCCTTTTCGTCCGCGAGGGCATCGCTTCCCGGGCGGGTAATGGGTGGGTGGAAATATCTGTTCCGCTGCTTATTCCGATGTCGCCTTGTTTGCGCGCTGGGCTCGCGCTGCACTCGAAACGAGGCAATCCAGTGGACGGCACGTCGATCGATCCGTTGTTCCCGTGACACCCAGTTCCTCTAACCGTGCGCAGGAACGCATCGGCATGCTCGCTCGCTGCCTCTTCGGGTTCTTCGCCGCTGCCGGGCAGCGCGTCTTCGGCCTTGAGCGTTTGGTCCGGTTGCCAGAATCCGAAAATCTGCTGTGCGCCTCGCCGACCCCGTCTGGGATCCCGACCAGCGTAGCGCGTGCGGCGCACCCTCTTCAATGGATATGCCGGGATGCCCGCGAAGGCGATGAAATCCGCCACGTGTTCGGCTTCTTCCCCGGCGGTTCGCGTGGCAGTGGACAGTACCAGTCGCAGCTTTGCGCGATAAGCGTCGCCGCTGCACGGAGTGTCCCTTTCGACAACCGCCCGCAAATTGACCAGTTCCGTCGAAGACGGGTGCAGATGCCGCTTCGGATGGTGCGCGGCCCGTTCACCAATCTGCTGCTCGATGCTTGCGTGGACCGAATCATCGAGACTTTGGAAGCTGACGAGTTGTTTCACGATAGGCCTTACCGTGGAGTACGGACGATGCTATTTGATCTCGATGCGCCGCTTCGCTGCCGGTTCTCCGGCCGCTTTGGGCACGCGCAGCGTCAGCATGCCGTTTTCAAATCTGGCCTCTGCCCGATCGAGATCGATGCCCGCGGGCAGCGGGACCGCGCGCTGAAAGTGTCCAAACGACCGCTCGACCCGATAGCATCCCTGTTCTTCGCTGGTCGATTCGAAGCGCTTGTCGCCGCTGACGATCAGCATGTCTTCAATCACTTCGAGTTCGACGTCGTCGCGGGTCATGCCCGGCAATTCAACGACAATACGCAGTGCGTCGCCTTCGTCGGTGACGTCGATCCGCGGTTGAAACTCGCTCGCGCTGAAGTCGCCGAACCAGCTCCCGAGCGGTCCACGCCCGCCGAACGGATCGCGGATCAATTCGGCGAACAGATGAATCGGATCAGGCAGCGGCCAGCCGGCAGGCGCGAGTACCGGCGCAGCAGCCGCTGCCGTCGGTGCCCCGTTACCCGTTTGCGTGCCGCCCGTCTGTTGCCCATTTTGCCGGGCGCTCTCCTGATTGATGCGCGGCGCACCGGTCTCGCCCGATGCGCTTTTTTGCGCGGGGTGCGAGCGTAAAAACCGGAACGGATTCCATTTGTCGAGATCCAGAAGCATGTGATTCTCCTTACGTGAGGTAGACCAGTGCCAGACCTGACGCTGGACCACCGGAGACGACGGGCAGTCCATTCGCCCTCTGCATGCGAGGGGCGCGGCCGGCGCGGCATCGCCCGCGATAGCGGAACCAGTCCGGTGCGGGGGTGGCCGCGGGCATGATCTTCTGACCCGCGAGTGCCCCCGAACGGTGCGTTTACGGATGCAATGGCGCGTGCGGCTCGCCGGTCAGGCCGTCACGGTGCCAGGCGCGCGCAGTGATGCCGAGTACGAACAGCAGCGCGCCCGTGAACAACGCATACACGCCGATCAGCCAGACGAGCGCTAGTGCGCCGGCGCCCGGAAAGAGCAGCACGAAAATGCCAAAAAGCACGGACAGCACTCCGGTTAGCAGCAGCATCCACGCATTGCGCAGGCGCCTGTGCAGCCGCGTTGCTGCGATCAGATCGAATACGCCGGTGAGAATCGCGTTTGCGCCGATGACGGCGACCAGTACGAGCGTGGTAATGCCCGGCACTATCGCGGCTATCACACCGGCGCCGATGCTGCAGATACCGAACAGCAAAGGCACCCACCAGCCGCCGTGCGTCGCGCGGTAGCGGATGGCCGCGACAATCGCGACAATGCCGCCGGCGATTGCATAGGCGCTAAAGAGGCTGATAAGCAGTAGCAGAGTGAGACCGGGCCAGAATAGCGCCAGAATACCGAACAGCAGCGCTAACGTGCCACGCAGAATGAGCATCCACCAAGCGCGTCCAAGCAGTTCATCCATATGGGACTCCAAGCTGTACCGTCAGGTGATGAACTTCAGTCTAGGCTCCGCGCATCTGCGATTCTTTCGCGTTTCTGCCATGCGTTTCGCGATTCTGCGTTCGTTCAGGACGCGTGCTCAATGGCATCCCGATGCACGAAAATAACCTGATCCATCACCGCTTTTTTGTAGCGGCTCGCCGTGAGGCGTTCTAACATGAACTTACGCCGCGCACGGTCCGGCATTAGCGTGATCATTGCTGGCACGGTGTCGCACCCTCAACATCGTAACGAAGCGAATCTCATGAAAACGAATCTGCTTGTATGGCTGCTCGCGTCGTCGCTCGGACTCCCTCTGGACGCTCACGCCCAGGTGGCCGGCACGCAGCCGCTTGGTGTCACCGTGGAAGAGTCGGCCGCGATCGTCGCAGGCTGGAGCGTGAGAAAGTCGGTCATGGACAAGCCGGTCTTCAACGAAAAGGGTGAGCGTGTCGGCGTCATTCATGACATTATCGTGGCACCCGACCGGTCGGTATCGTTTGCAATCGTCGCCGCAAATCAGTTTCTGGGGGTGTCGCATCACGATGTAGCCATTCCGATCGAGCAGCTCGATTTCGTCAATGGCAAACTGGTGCTCGCCGGTGCGACGAAAGATGCGATCAAGGCGCTGCCCGAGTTTCAATACGCAAAGGTACGCGCGACACCTAAACCGAGGTCCGACTACAGCGAGCATCACTGACATATGTCTCGCACCCATCCCAATCGATGCATTTGACGCGCGGCACATTCGATCCATGGGCAGTGCGTCAATCAGCGCGCCTGTGCGTGACTATTCGTCGTGCCGCATGATCGCCGCCTGCTCTTCAGAGGACTTTCCTAACCAGCGCCGGTGCAAACCACGCTCAATGCTGCTGCCCACCGAGAGCAGCAGCAGGAGCAGGGCGGTGGCAATGCCCGCAATCTGCCATGCGCCGATGCCGCACACAATGCCGAGCGCGGCCCTGACCCAGATCGAAGCCGCCGTCGTCAAGCCGCTGATCCTGCCGGTAGCGCGGTCTTGCAGGATCACACCGGCGCCGAGAAAGCCGATGCCCGTAATGACGCCCTGGATCGCACGGCCGGCGTCGCTGCCGTCGGTGAAACCGTGTAGTTCGAAGGACAGGCCAGCCATCGTGACGAGACAGGAGCCGAGCGCAACGAGGCCTAGCGTCTTGACGCCGGTTGGCTTGCCATGCAGGTTTCGATCGAGCCCGACGATACAACCCACCAGCACTGCCGCGACCATGCGCAAGATCGCCTCAAGCAATTGCACGTGTGAAATCATCGGCACCCCCGCTAAGGTTTCCTGGTAACGTCGCGCTCGGCGAGCACCTGGCTGCTCGCTACAGTCTAGCGTCGAGAGTAGCGAGCTGCTTGAGCGTCAAACGCCGCTCAGGAGACCCGTTAGCCTGTAAACCGCGGTTATCCTCTTGCGACCGCAGCAATCGGTCGCCGTTGCAGTGGCGCAGATGCGGTGCTGCGCGCACACATATATGCAGCAACTCGCGCCAGCGCTCGAGCTTCGGGAACTGCTCCGCGAAGCGTGCGACGTTCATACCGTGATGTGGCTTGATAGTAAGCCGATGCAGCAAAAAGTTTAATTGACCCGAAGTGGTGACTGCCTCGTGGAGGACGTTTTTCAGTATCAGTGCACTTCACAACTACCTGACCGCGCTTGCAGCCGCGCTGGAGCGCGAAAAGCACATAGATCGCGGATTCCAAGAGGGACTCGACATGGCTATTTCGCACGCTTTAGGAGGGCAAATTCCTGCATGCAAGTCTCGCGTAAGCCAGATGGAACGCCGAACCATTGTCCAGGCATCGAAGACACCATGCGCAGCGCTCTCGCCGCCTGGTGCGTGGCAGATTCACATCATGACCTCAGGCGACGCCGCGCTGTTAGATGCCAGTGCGTAAGGCAATATGATCGCGTGCGCTTACGTGCGGCGGGTTGAAGCTTTCGCCAGAAGCATGACAAAGCTATTGATGCAGCGCCATTCCCACGTGCCCCAGCACACAGCCGCAGAGCCTTGCACCGCAGAAGCAATCGCTGCGCGCTAACAGGCTTTGGGGCTCGTTCTCGATGCCGCGCAGTCTGTCGCCAACGCACGTATTCCGTCTTCGGCCATCAGCGACATGACTGGATTGCTGTCATGGGCGTACAACACCTCCGCCGCATGCGCAATGGCATTGTGGCCGCTCACGAAAGACAAGCCGGGCGGCAATTCACATGACAGCTTAGGGTTGTAGATCACCGTCTTCGGCAACTCACGCAGGTCGCGTCCCATACCTTTCAGATTGTCCCCGGCAAGGCCATGGATCGGTGTCATCTCTGAGCCTGCACAGCTGGTCGGGACCGCGATGATCGGTAGGCGATTCGAGCGCGATCGCCTTACCCACGGCTCGTGTGATCGATGTTCCCAGACCGCGGACGCGCGTGCGGTGCGCAAGACATGCCGCTTCGCGAACCTGACTGCGTTCGAACGCCACGCAATACCCGGCGTAAGCGTCAGCTTGCAGAATGCCTTCAGGAGCATGGATTGCTTCGAATTCTGGCTAACAGCATGTCGAGCGTCGTTCCGAGGTGCCCAGCAAGATAGCTCATCAGCATCTCCATTACGAAGTCGGGGTGTTGCCGCCCATATTACGAATCTGCCTTAAGCAACTTTGAATTCGACGTAACCTTAAACGTGCGACGAATCAAGGAGGAGACTTCTGCCTATCATGAACCAAGAAATAGGGTCGACCCCGGATCACGGGTTACGCTGCCAACCGATGAATGTCGCTCTCACCGATGGCGGGCTGAGTCCGATGCAGGGACTTCGCCTCGTTATACCGACAGGTAGCACTGTCGCGCAGGCTGCGGGCTGCGACGACCACGGAACGAGTCGTTCAATCCTGATCAGTGCACCATTTGTCGCAGTTATTCCGGCCGGGGCGCAGCTGGCCACGGTCGCTGACAACGATCTCAAGGGATGGGTTATCGCACTCAAACCGGGCGTACTTGGGCAAGTCTCGGAGGAAGCGTTTGACGCGGTCCCGAAATGGTCCAGGTTTTGGGACCCGATCCTGCGCGAGACCGCGGACACATTGGCTGCGTTGCATCATGCGGATCTCATCGACGCTGCCTGCGCCGACTCATTTGCCGATGTCATCTCCGTGCACATCGCTCTGCGCTACGGGCACTGTGCTGCTGCGGCCGAGCCGGACATGCCTCTTACGCGTCAAATGCTGACACGCATTCAAGCCTTCGTTAATGAGCACATAGCCGAAACCATTCTGGTCGCGCAACTCGCAGCGCTGGTGCACATGAGTGCATCAAACTTTGCGCGCCTTTTCAAAACGGCGACAGGTACCCCGCCCCATCTGTACCTGACACTCGAACGAGTGAAATTTGCCAGGACGATGTTGTGCGAGGAGACCATTCCCCTGGTGGACGTTGGCGCGCGCGCGGGGTTTCAGACTCAGCAGCATTTCACCGAAGTGTTTCATCGATACAGCGGTGTGACGCCACGCGCATTCCGACTAGCCCGCCGGAACGCCGGTAGCTGATTCATCGACCTGCCAATGATGCTGGCCCCGGTCGCCTATGCCGTGACTCGCTCCTTCAGCCTCGAGAGCAGCGCTCTTGCTGCTGCTTCCGACGACGCGGGGTTCTGACCAGTAATCAGGCTTGCCGCGACAACCACGTACGATTGCCAATCAGGCCCCTTCGAATACTTGCCTCCATTCTTCTTCAACATGTCCTCGACGAGGAAAGGCACCACCTCGGTAAGACCGACGGCCGCTTCTTCCGAATTGGCAAAGCCGGTTACGGGTTTATCGCGCACGAGCGGAGAGCCATCGGGCGCCTTTGCATGATGGAGCACACCGGGAGCATGGCAAACCGCGGCGACCGGCTTTCCCGTCGCATACATGGTTTCGATCAATGCGATCGACTGCGGATCTTCTGCCAGATCCCATAGCGGTCCGTGCCCGCCGGGATAGAACACGGCGTCATAGTCCGCGGCCGAGACAGTTGAGAGCTTCGCTGTATTTGCCAGGGCCGCTTGCACTTCGTTATCCTTCTTGAAACGCCGGGTCGCTTCGGTTTGCGAATCCGGATCGTCGCTCTTGGGGTCGAGGGGCGGCTGCCCGCCTTTTGGCGAAGCGAGTGTCATCTCGACGCCAGCGTCCTTGAACACGTAATAAGGCGCGGCAAACTCTTCGAGCCAGAATCCGGTTTTCCGGCCCGTATCGCCGAGTTGGTCGTGTGAAGTCAGTACCACCAGGATTTTCATGACAACCTCGCGAGTCCGTTCAATTCACGTTGCAACGAGCCGAAGAGCAGTGTCATCAACCCAAGTCATTCTGGCAGTATAGGCGGCTGTCAGGAGCGCTGAGGGTGTTACCGGTTTTGGTGCTGTGTGCTTTCCCGCCCCTCGATCACGACGGTACACAATCGAGCCGCCCGTCTCCAGCACACCCCCGTCAGTAATCGATGGTGATCCGGTTGTCGACCTGCATCACACCGGGGGCAAGCCATGCGATCCGCTCGGCCTCCTCGCGCTCGGCCCACGAGCGGACCGTGCCGCGCAGGACGACCTTATTGCCTTCGGCCTCGACCGTAATGTGCTGTGCGTCGACTTCCGCGTTGCGCTTGAACGCGTCGTCGATCTTGCGCTTGAGTTCCTCGGGCTTGACCTTCGGTTTGATCTCGATCTCGTTCGTCAGGCCGGTTACGCCGCTCACCCGCAGCGCCGTGTCGGCCGCGCGGCGGCGCTGGTAGTCCCATTCGACTTCGCCCTTCAGCGTCACATCTCCGTCCCTGACGACTACCTTGATGTCGTCCGCCGAATAAGGGAGCTCGGCCTTCAGTTGGGCAATGATCTCGCGCACGATCTCCGGATCGGGCCGCTTGTTGATCAGCGGCAACCGCACCTCCACATCGTTTGCCACCCCCCGCACGCCGCGCACACGCGTCGCGTCCTCCTCAGCCTTGCGCCTTTGCCGGAAGCTGCGCGCGAAACCGGACAATGTGACGGCGCCGTCCTTGACCGCCACCCCGATATCTGATGCATCGATGTCCGGATCCCAATTCAGTTCGTACTCCACGTCCCGCTTGATCTCGTCGTCGGTTCTCATCGCTGCTCCTCGTCGGTTTGTTGATGGACTAACCGGTTTGTTGATGGACTAACGCGCGCAGGCGGGCCACGCGCAGCGCCACACGCATCCGTCCACGATAGGACAACGGTAGGGCGCGTCGGGCCGATTGTCTTTCCTGCGCCTGCGCAATTTTTTCGGAATGCTGCCGTACGTTCATATCTGAAATCCGCGCAGCAGGAGCTGCAGAGATCCGACACGTCTTCGCAGGAATGAGGAAGAAGTGCACCCGGCAAGAACCTAGTCTTGATGTCATAGTCATCGCATCAATGGCACCGTCAACATCCGACGGTGCGTGCCGGCCGCGACACGCATGGCTGGCTGGCACCGCCGCTCCTTTGCGGCGCGGTCGACCAGCTTGCGCGCGGCACTGGGCGTGAATTAAACCGTCGTGCCGCGGAAGGGTCTCGGCTTATTTCCCAGAGAAAAGGAGTAAATCGATGAGCGATCTAGTCGTTGTAAGCTTCAAAGGCGAAGACACGGCCGACCAGGTGTTGACCAAGCTCCAGCAGATGCAGAAGGAGCACCTGATCGACCTTGAGGATGCCTGCATCGTGGTCCGTAGCCAGAACGGCAAAGTACACCTCAAGCAAGCCGTCGATCTCGTCAAGATCGGCGCGCTCAGCGGCGCGGCTTGGGGTGGTCTGTTTGGTGCGCTGGTTGGGCTGATGTTGCTCAATCCGCTCGTCGGGCTGACAACAGGCATGGCCATCGGTGCTGGCACGGGCGCGTTGTCGGGCGCGCTCTCGGACTATGGGATCGATGACGATTTCATGCGTTCGACGGGCCAGAACATTGAGCCGGGTTCGTCGGCGCTCTTCATCCTTGTGCGTCGCGTGAATTTCGACAAGGTCCTGCCAGAGCTGAAGCCTTTCGGCGGAAAGATATTAAGGACATCTCTCACGAACGATCAGGAGGAACGCCTGAAGAAGGCGCTAGAGAGCCTGGACAGCAGCGGCACGACAGCATGAGCGCCCCTGCGCTGCATCAGGGTTGTGATCTCGAATTCTGTTGAAGTTCGCATGTGGCTCGGATCGACACTCCGACAATTATGCGGACCACACCGTGTGGACGTCGACAACATCGACGCGCAGTTCGACATTGGAGGGTGCTCACGCTTAAATTTCCGAAGACTGATATGACCGCAATTGAAGTCCGGAGTTGAGATCCGTCGGTCACCGGTTCGAATCCCGTAGGGCGCGTCCGGTGGAGGATGGCATGAAAGCAGGAAGCAGCACTATTGCGGCGCTCGCAGCGGTCGTCCTGTCAGGGCTCGTCTATGTGAATTGCCCACAGATAAGATCGCTAT
This sequence comes from Paraburkholderia sediminicola, assembly GCF_046026895.1. Taxonomy (GTDB): domain Bacteria; phylum Pseudomonadota; class Gammaproteobacteria; order Burkholderiales; family Burkholderiaceae; genus Paraburkholderia; species Paraburkholderia sediminicola_C. The sequence continues at coordinate 148,005 of NZ_JAQQEU010000008.1, read as the reverse complement.
GCGCCGAAGGCAAGGCACTCGACCTAGCCGTCTGCGCGGCGTCCAAGATACAGGTCGCTTGTAAGACGGAAGCGCGCGAGAAGTACAAAATGTGTGTGAAACGAGCGACATGTTCCCTTTAGGTAATGCCCGCCGTTAGCGTTCGGGTTCCAAGGCGAGCACGCGAAGCGCGGCCAAATCGAGAAACCCGGAGAGTGTCTACATGCCAGATCGTGCGACGTCAGAAAGGCGAGCCTTTCAGGCTTGTCCAACTCAGAACCGATCTTCGCGAGCAGCTTGTTAGTCGCGATGCCGGGGTCGAGCACGCGAGACCCGTGGTGTCGAGCATCTCCTGCTTCACGCAAGCGCCGGTATCTCGCGCCACCCAGCAAGATCAGTGACGTGGATTTGGACGTCGTCGATGCCGCGATTTTCGATCTGCGGGATGAAGGTGGCGATCTCCACCTCCAATAAGCGTGACTGCATGCACGCAACGCCGCTGCAATAGCGAAATTCCGCTGGTTCCCTTATGGAGCACAACATGACAAAGGAAAGTCGCGTCGACATCCAGAAGTCGAAAGCCGAGGCACAGGAAGCGCCGAAGACCCTGGACGAGCAACTCGACGAAGCGCTCGAAGAGACCTTTCCTGCGAGCGATCCAATTGCCGTTCACCCGGAGCCCGAGCAACCCGCGAAGAAGTAAACTCCATCGTCGTCGGTAGATTTTGTTCGAGGCGCCCCGACAACTCGGAAAGTCTTACGGTAGATGCGGGTGCGACACGTGTCGCCGTCAGCCGCGCGTTATGCGGCATGCTGTAGATGGTAAAGCTCTTTTTTGCCTTGTCACAGAGCGTGAAAGCGGTACCGGCTTCTGCCCTCGCTTTCGCGTGCAACGCCGTCCGCGGCTTCTGAGCACTGGTCGGAGTTGATAGGTTGCCCAATCTCCAGGTCCCTCACGACGTGCTGCGTTGGTCTTGAACTGAAATCTTTCGAAAGCGGCAGAGTAGCTAAGGGCACGGCAGGGCCGCATCCGGCCCCCGATGGCGCGATGGACCGGGTGGCCTCAGGATGGTGACACATCTGAGCAGAAACGGGAAAGAAGCGCACGCGGGTCATGGCTAGACTGGTCGGAAAGCGGAATCCTGTCGATGTGATCTGACGCCGACGCTTCGAAGCGTCTATGGCCGCACTTTTCGGGCCGAGTCAAAAACCCAAGGAGCGAATTTATGCCTGACACGGAAATCGCGCCCGCGGAAGCCGGGCAGCACGACGAGCAAATCCCGCTGCGCAAGCTCTTCGAACCCGTAAAGGTAGGACCGCACAACCTGCGTCATCGTGTCGTGATGGCGCCGCTGACGCGTTCGCGCGCGAGCCGACCAGGGAACATACCGTCGCAGCTCAACGCCTGCTATTACGCGCAGCGCGCAGCGGCCGCCCTCATCATCAGCGAGGCGACGCAGGTGTCGATGCAAGGACAGGGCTATGCATGGACGCCTGGGATCCATAGTCGCGAGCAGGTTGAAGGCTGGCGGCTCGTGGCGCACGCCGTGCACGAGGCGGGCGGGTTGATGTTCATGCAGCTCTGGCACGTCGGACGCATATCGCACCCCTCGTTGCAGCCGGATGAAATGCTGCCCGTTGCGCCCTCTGCGGTCCGGCCCAGGGCGGAGGCGTTCATCGAGAACGAGCGCGGCGAAGGTGTCGTCGCGCCCTGCGTCACGCCTCGCGCGCTGCAGGTCGAAGAGATGCCGTATCTCGTGCGCCAATACGCCAGGGGGGCGCGCAACGCAAAGGCTGCCGGTATGGACGGCGTCGAAGTGCACGGAGCGAACGGGTACCTGCTCGACCAGTTTCTGTTGTCCGGCACGAACCGCCGCACGGACGAATACGGCGGGTCGAGCGAGCGTCGGGCCAAGCTGCTGCTCGAGGTGATCGAAACGGTTTGCGAAGTGTGGGGGCCGGAAAAGGTCGGCGTACGGCTCTCCCCTCTCGGCACCTTCAACGACATGCATGACGACGATCCCGAGGCGACCTTTTCTTACGTCATCGAGAAGCTCAATCGATACCGGCTGGCCTACTTGCACATCGTCAATCCCGCGCTGGCGGCGACCGGTGAGGATGTCGCTTTCACGGAGCGCGCGAAACGCATGAGCGAGATGATACGCCGCGCTTATCGCGGTGTGCTGATGGTCGCGGGCGGGTTCGACGCCAGCAGTGCGGAAAGATGGCTCGAGGACGGCAACGCGGACCTGATCGCGTTCGGACGCTTGTTCATCGCCAATCCCGACCTGCCGGAACGCTTCCGGTTGCACGCTCCGCTCAATTCGCCGGATCCGTCGACGTTCTATGGAGGCGGCGAGCGCGGGTATACCGACTATCCGTCGCTCGCGCAGGAGCGCGGGGAGGCCCCACGGTCCGTCATCGATGGGCGTTGGAGATAGACTGTCGTTGAACGGCGAGCTCGCTGGCATCACGCGACGATTTGCGATGGCCGCCGAGCCGGCGACCGATCACGCTGAGAGGCGCACCATGGCTTTCACTACCTGGGTTGTCGTTGCCGACGGCAGCCGTGCACGAATCTTCGAGACACCGGGACTTAAACTCGACTTGCGGGAAATCGAAGACCTCGTCAATGTCGTCCCGAGTGGACCGTCGCTGAGCGAGAAGGATCGCGAAAAATTCGCGAAGACCGTCGCCGACTACGTCGAACAGGGACGGCTTCATCACCGGTATCAGCGATTGCGATTTGCCGTGGAGCCGAAGTTTCTCGGGATGCTGCGCGAGCGTCTGAGCGAGGAGACGCGTCAGATGATTTTCGAAGAGATCAACGAAGATCTCTCGGCCCTCGATGCGCGCGATATTCAAGCGCACCTGCGAAGGCATTGACGGCGAGCTGCCCGGTCGTAAACCGGCCTACCGCTCGATGCCGTGCGCCGGGCCTTATTTCACTGGCCGTAGACGTCGAAGTCGAAATACTTCTTCGCAATCCTGTCATACGTGCCGTCCGCGCGCGTGTCGGCAATGGCCTTGTCGATCTTTTCCTTCAGGTCGGTATCCTCTTTGCGCAACCCGATCGCGGTACCGCTGCCCAAGGTCTTCGCATCATAAAGCGGATTGCCGGCGAATCCGAAGTCCTTGCCTCGCGGCGTGCGCAGGAAACCGACGTCGGCTTGCACGGCATTCTGCAGCGATGCGTCGATACGCCCGGCGATCAGGTCCGCGTACACCTGATCCTGGTCCTGATAGGACACGATCGTCGCGCCAGCCGTCTCCCAATACGTCTTCGCGTAGGTTTCCTGGATCGAGCCCTGCTCGACGCCGATTCGCTTGCCCTTCAGCGCTTCCGGCGTCGGCACGATCGTCGAGCCCTTCTTCGCGACGAGGCGCGTCGGAATGCGGAACACCTTCGCCGAGAACGCGATCTGCGCCTGGCGTGCGGGCGTCATCGACATCGTCGACAGCACGCCGTCGAACTTGCGCCCCTTCAGCGCGGGAATCATCCCGTCGAAGGAGTTTTCCACCCACACGCATTTTGCATCCAGACGCCGGCAAATCTCGTTGCCCAGATCGATATCGAAACCGACGAGCTTGCCGTCGGCGGCTTTCGATTCGAACGGCGGATAGCTCGCGTCGACACCGAACCGCACGGTCGGCCAGTCCTTAGCGATTGCGTTGCCGGACGATCCGGCGAGCAGCGCAACCGTTAGGGTTGCAAGCGTGGCTTTCATGTTTCTCCTTTGTCACTGTTTTAGAAAAAATTCGCGGCTGGATTGAACGGGCATGGTCCGGCGGGTCAACAGCCTGATAGTGGCGAGACCGATAACTCATGGAGCCGCATCCCGCGCGCGGGCCCGACATTCGAGCCTAATCTGCCCAACCATACAAATGCATTAAAAAAATCATTTCATGCGGATCACGCATGCCGGGCCGCATGGTCCGAACGGCATGCGATGACCCTCGTGTCTTCCGCTGGAATAGCCGGGAAGCTGCCCGTCCTGACTGGGCCTGTTCGCGGCAACGGCAAGATCGCAGGCTACGATTTTTTGACTTCTTCGTCGTCAGTCCCCACGACTCCGAACTCGACGGCGGTCTTGACGTAGAACAGACGCACGTTATCCGCGCGAAGCCGCTCGAATAACCGGTCGGCTTCTTCGCTGGTCACCGCCATCACGACGGACAGCGGCTGGTCCGCCAGTTCGAAAAAGTGCGCGGAATGAATGCGATGATGGTGGCCGATGCCTTCGCATGCCGGTATCACCGTGGCGCCGCGCAAAGCCAGTTCGCCGGCGAGATGGACGAGCCAGTCGGCCAGCGGCTTGCCGCGATGGCGGCGATCCTGTTGGGTAAAGAAGGTGACCTGATAGCCGTTCATGTTGGCGTCTCCTTCATGCGGTTCGGGCCGCTGCCAGAAAACCTCTGCTGGCAGCGTCACCGGCAGCGTTCCTGTGACCTGTCAACGCTACCACTTTCGCCGAAAAGGAGTGCGACAGTAGGACGAGATTGTCGAAGATCGCTAGCGCGTTTCACGGCGTCGGTGAGCAACGCGCAAGCAACCGGCGTTTATCGCGCTCCGGGAACCCCAGCAGTACCCCGGGTTTTCCCTGGTCGCGACGATGTCGATACCGCAATCGTCGACTCGTCGTGAAAGTATCTCCAACTTCTTCAGTGAAAGGCGAGCACACCATGGCTACCGGAACCATCCATCTCCATCGAGTCTTGCGCGCGACCCCCGAGCGCATCTATCGCGCCTTCCTCGAACCCGACGCAATCGCGAAGTGGCTTCCTCCGTATGGCTTCACCTGTCAGGTCCATCACATGGATGCCCGCGTCGGGGGCACCCACAAGATGTCCTTTCGCAACTTCAGCACCGGCAACGGCCACTCGTTCGGCGGCGAGTATGTGGAACTGGTGCCGTTCGAAAAAATCCGCTACACGGACCGCTTCGACGACCCGAACCTGCCCGGCCAGATGCACGTCACCATTTCATTGCGGCAAGTGTCCTGCGGGACCGACGTCACGATCGTGCAGGAGGGCGTGCCCGAGGTCATTCCTGTGGAGATGTGCTATCTCGGCTGGCAGGAGTCGCTGATGCAGTTGGCGAAGCTGGTCGAGCCCGAGATTTCTGACTGAGCGCGTAGCCACAGATGCGCGTGCCGTTGCTCGAAGCCCAGCCATTGGCGATGGCGCTTCGAGCAACACGAGGTGTTCACATGCCGACGCCTACTTCGCGCGCTTTGGCTTCGCCTTCGCTTTTCCGTTGGCCGTATTCACAGCAATCGCGGCGACGATGAGCGCCTTGAACGCGCGCGCGTCGACCTGCTCCCCTTCATGGATGTCGATCGCGCGCCTGACGTTGCCGTCGAGGCTCGAGTTGAACAGCTTTCGCGGGTCCTGCAACGAAGCCCCTTTGGCGAAAGTCAGCTTCACGACCGACTTGTACGACTCGCCGGTGCAGATGATCCCATCATGCGACCACGTAGGCGTGCCCATCCATTTCCACTCCTCCACGACATCCGGGTCCGCCTCCTTGATGAGCTTGCGCATCCGGCTCAAGGTCTCGCCGCGCCAGTCTGCGAGATCGGCGATTCTTTTGTCGATCAACTCAGATGCCGGCTGGCCCTCGGGCGAATCCGACGTTTTCATGTTGTTCTCCTGGACTTCCAGCATCGCGCCGGTTGCGGAGCTCGTCTTTCTCCGCGCGTGGTGAACCGGAAGTTCGTCTCACGGGTTGCAGGTTCAGATGCCAAAGCGCTTCGCATACTCCTCGTTCAGGCGCGGCCAACCAAATTTCATTGCCTCGCCGCCGACGATACGTCCGATCGGCTCATCGCCAACGAGCCGATCGAGCACGTCGAGGCAGATGTGCCAGCCCGCTGCGCCCATCGCGATGAAGCCGCGATCGATGTTGTGCCACAGCGTAAGCCGCGTGCCGTCGCCGAGCGGTTCGAGCTCCCATCGCATGTCGTTGTCGCCCCAGCGGTATTCGAGCAGCTTGGGCGCGTCGGCGCGCGTCACCTCTGTCTCGGAGACTTGCGGCGTCGGCGTGCCGACCGTGGAAAGCTTCACGGGCCCGACAGCGGCGAGACTCCGGTCGGCGTCGAATGGCGCCCACTCACGCAGACTGGCCGGATCGGTCAACGCATTCCAGACTTTCTGCGGCGAATGGCGCAACTCGCGAACCAAAACGAGTGTCCATTTTTCGCCGTCTTTTCTGACTTCCGCGCCGGCGGCGGGGCCCGGCATGTAGTCGTCTCGCTTGCTCATGGTTTCTTCCCCTTGCGGCGCGGTGCAGGATCGATCTGATCGAGGTGGCGTTCGAGAGCATCGACATGAACCGACCAGTAGCGGCGAAACGGTTCGAGCCATGCGTCGATCTCCATCAGCGGCTCCGGTTTGATCCGGTACAGACGCCGTTGTGCGTCGACGCGCGCTTCCACGAAGCCAGCCTCGCGAAGCACCCGCAGGTGCTTCGAAACCGAGGGCTGCGAGAGATTCAGCTTCTCCTCGATTTCACCCACGGACTGCTCCGAGGATGCGAGCAGACTCAGGATGGCGCGGCGGCTCGGTTCGGCGATGATGGCAAATGTCGATTCCATACCTCTTATATACTTCGCCGAGTATATTCGTGTCAAGCCGGGTATGTGCTGTCGTTGGGATAGCGGATGTCTGCGGGTTTGGCTGGCGCTGAGGCCGAGGCTGAAGCGGGACTGAGGCTGAGGCGCGTTATCGCCTGTTTCGGCAACGCCGCGCATTCGGGAAATCCCGTGGTCAACTTGCCGTAGGAAACCGTGGAAACCGGCCCTGTCACGCAGAAGGTGTGCGCGCAGCGTCAAAGGTAGCGCGATGGCCTTGCGTCAATACCGGCATCCGCACCACACCGCTCTCGTCGGGCGACAGGAACAGCAACACGATGCAGTCGCGATCCCGCAGACCTTGCCCGCTTCGCGGACTGCTCCCAAACAGCCGGTTCAGCAAACGAAAACGGCCCGTCGCCGGGCGGTCATGCTACCAGTACAGTCGCCGGGCTGCGACGCTTGACTCCTACACTCTGCAAGCGTCAGCCCCGCGCCCGGTCGATCGTGCTGAGCGCCAGTTCCCGCGCAAGATCCGCGTATAACTCAGCCCATTTGCCAAGCAACGTGCAGTCGTCGGTCAGAAACAGCGGATGCCCCACCCATGCGCTGACACTCGTCCCCTTCCTGGCCAGTTCGAAGACGCGCAAATCCCGATCCTCGCTGATGCCGATGTCGATCATTTCCTGAAACGACGCTAGGTTGCCAAGACGCACATTTTGCACCGCGATGCCGTGGATCGCAGCGAGCGCGCCGACCGCGCGCTCGCGCGCATCGTCGCGGCTGGCAGCGAGCAGAAACACGATGCTTTCGTGATGGGTGTTGTCGAATACCGCCCGATAGAGCGAGGTAATGCAGCGATGGCTTAGCTGTGTGCCCATGTCTGCCCCGGTCCGCGAGAGCGATGCCTTGGTTTTCCCCGTCGCCCGAATGCGGCTCATTTGCTTGTCGAACCGCTGTTTCCGGCGGCGGTATTTTTCGCTGCTCCAGTACAGATAGACCCCGCACACGACCAGGCAGGCCAGCGCGAGAATCCCGACGCCCCAGAGTACTGCCAGATCAGCATACGCCATATCAGGCCCCCTTCTGTGTCGTTCATGGTTCGACCGTGATTTCCGCGATCTCGCCGGCCGTCCGGCTATAAGCCGGACTCCCCTGCACTCCAACCGGAATACGCTCCGTTCCCGCTGACGCCCACCCGGTTAACTATCCAACTCACCGGCCTTCGTTGCAGGCCCGGCTTGACGAGCAACCAGCCTGTGCGGCGAGCTATCCGCACGGATATGACGGGCCGGCCTGTCATTTCGGCCAGTTCCCAATGCAACCCGGGGAATCGCCGCGGCGCGTGGGTTCGCTCCGGTGGCCGGCGTCGCCATCACCCGGTAAGCGAAACGACACTTCCAGTATCGGACGGCAGGTGCTATTGATCAACAGAGCACACCTCTCTATTGACCAATCCGTCTCACTATAGGAGGCTATTGGTCTCGCAGGGCTCATGCTCAAGGCATCAGCAATTGGCGAACGCCTCGCCGGCCCCATGAACCCGCACCAATCAGAAATGGGGCGAACCATCCCCCTGACGCCGGACGCACGACGAGCGCCGCCGCGCAATCGACAAAAGCCCACATCGCTTCTTGCGTTGCGGGACACAAAATGGCCCGCCAGAGGCCCGCGCTGGCAACACGCCGCGTCAAACCGGCATGCACGCAATCTCGCCAGCCTCACGCGGACTCAGCCTTTGCGCACATGCAAAAGAACGTCGCGCAACACGATCGCCTGGTTGTGTTCCTCGTCTTTCGCGCCGTAGACGAGTGTGATCCGCTGACCGGCCGCATCGCTCATGAGTTGCTGCATGCGCGCTCGCATCTCATCGCTATCCAGTTCATCGCGGTAGCGTTGCTGAAACTCCGTCCATCGCTTCGAATCGTGCCCGAACCATTCGCGCAGTTGCGCGCTCGGCGCAAGCTCACGCGACCACTGGTCCAGTTTAAGCGTCTCCTTATTGCGACCTCGTGGCCATACGCGATCGACGAGCACGCGATAACCGTCATCCGGGCCCGGCTCTGCGTAGGCTCGCTGGATCACGATCTTCGCACTCTTGCTGTTCGCACGCGGCATGCGTTCCTCCGCTCTACAGGATGTGCCGATCCGGTTTATCTGTTCCCGCCTGTCCCGCCGGTGACTGCTTGCACCGTTGCCCGCAGCATCGGCAGTACTTCGCTTTCGAACCACGGGTGATGCTTGAACCATGCCTGATTACGCGGCGACGGGTGCGGCAACGGAACGAAGGCCGGCGCGTATTCAGCCCATGCCCTCACTGTTTCCGTCAGCGACGGCTTGCGGCGCGCGCCGAGGAAATGGCGCTGCGCATATTGGCCAATCAATAGCGTCAACTCTACGTTAGGCAACTTCTCCAGCAAGCTATCCAGCCACAGTTGCGCACACTCGCGGCGCGGCGGCTTGTCGCCGCTAGTGCCTCGTCCGGGATAGCAGAACCCCATTGAAATGATGGCGAACTGCGTCTCGTCATAGAACGACGTGACGTCGACGCCGAGCCAGGATCGCAGGCGCTCGCCGCTCGCGTCGCTCCATGCAATTCCCGACGCGTGCACCCGCGCACCGGGCGCTTGACCCACGATGAGGATGCGGGCTTCGTCGGCAGCACGCACGATGGGCCGGGGCCCCAGCGGCAGATCGCGTTCGCATGCGCGGCAATCGCGCACGTCGGCAAGAAGTGCTTCGAGGGTGGGGTAGGCGGGCTTGTTCACTTGTGGAAATCCGATTTGACGCGGGTCCTCGCCCAGATCGTAAGAATTTCCATTTTACAACCGCCATTTGCGACAGGCCGCTCGACAGACGGTCAATGCAGTTCATCCACGCTGCACGGCGTGCACAGGAACGATCATGTCCATCGCTTCAATGCGCGGAACCGAACAAGAATGTTTTGAACGCTATCCGATAGCGTCGCCCAATTTCATTCGGGAAACTTATTTATAATCGCGTAACAAGGCTTCAAAAGCCTGCTCATCGCGAACGTCCTTCTGCGCGCAGCACATGAACCGCAAGCGCCACGTCCATGCGACCGTGGCGCTGCGAAAGCAGCTTACTTCTGTGTGTCGTACAACCGGTCGGGCACGAACAGCGCGGTGAAACCGCTCAAAAAGAACACCCCGCCCACCACCAGAAAGCCGGCGCCAATCGAAAACTGGGTAGCCAGATAACCGATCACGATCGGCGCCGCGCCCGAACAGAAGCGGCCGAGGTTATAGGAGCCGCCCACCGCCGTACCACGGATGGGAGTCGCGAAGCTCTCGGACATGAACGTGCCGATCGTCCCCAGCGGCACGCCGTACAAAAAGCCGAACAGCAGCATCAGATAAATGATGTTCTCGCGCGTATGCAAGAAGATGATGACGGGCAGAAACAGCGCCGCGCCCACGCAACCGAGCACATACACACCGCGCCGGCTCCAGCGGTCGCCGAGCCACCCGGCGACGATCTTGCCGACGAAGGCGACCACGAACGTGCCGATCATGTATCCCGCCATTGCGTTGAACTTGACGTGCAGTTCCTTTTCCAGGTAAGTCGGCAACCAGTTGTTCAACCCATAAAACCCGGAAAGCGCGAACACCGAGGCCAGGGTCCACAAAATGAACATGGTTCGCGACTGCCGGTTGCTGAAGATCAGATAGTAGCGATTGTCGATGAGCCGACGTTCGCTAGTGCGGGCGGCCGCGCGGGTCGCTCGCCAGTTGGCCGGTTCGGGCACCACGAATTTGATCGCCAGCGCGAGCAGCACGGGCAGCGCCGACACGTAGTACAGCGTGCGCCAGCCGTACTGCGGCAAGATCCAGTTGCTCAGCGCAATGACGACGATATAGCCCGCCGAAATGCCCGTCTGCAACGCACCGAGAATCAGCGAGCGCCGCTGCGTCGGCACGTATTCGGCGACGAGCGTGGTCACCAGCACCATGCAGCCGATGCCGAGAGAACTGATGAATCGGACGACCGCGAATTCCACGAAGTTATGCGTGAGCCCCAGCAAGCCGGCGCCCAGCGAAAAAAGCGCCAATGCCCACGCGACGACCCGCACCCGCCCCAGTCGATCGCTCGCCCAGCCGCCCGCGATTCCGCCGATCGCCATGCCGATCAACGTCAAGCTTCCCAGTGCGCCTGATTCGACGTTGGTCAGTCCGAATTCGTTTTTGATCCGCGTGAGCGTCAGGCCGTACATCATCACGTCCGCGCCGTCGGCGATCAACGCAAGGTAGCCGAGAATGAAGACGAGCAGCCAGCGGCCCTGGGCTTCGGAAGTCGTGGTCAAGCTTGACGGTGTGGTGGAAGCCATAGCTGTCGTTGATGTCAGTAAGTCGCGGGACCGTCGGCACCAGCCGGTTGCAGATTGAGCAAGGCGGGGGCGAGAAAGCTGCCGATCAGCACGCCGATTTCCTCATGCCTCTTCGTGTACCAGCTTTCGACGTGGGTCATGTTCATCGTGCCGACGCAGACCCCGCCGTACGCGATCGGGATGTTCAGGATCGATCCGAGCCCCATGGCGGTCATCACCGCGTGATCGTCGAACGCGTCGCGAATTGCTTGCGCGGTTTCCGCGCGGAACGGCCTGAGGTCCTGCAAGATCTGTCTCGCCCACGCGGTGCCGCGCTTCTGCTTGCGCCCGCCAAGCGGATAAACCGCCGGCATGTTGGTATAGACGCGCTCGACTTCGTGCTGCCGCGCATCGTAGGACATGATCGTGAACAGCCTCGCCCCGATCGCGCTCGCCGCCACCGCGTGCACCGCGCGGAAAATCTCGGCGGGTTGATCCTTGACGCGAAGCGCCTTGGCGAGACGTTCGAGGTCCGAGAGTTCCAGCGCGTGCTGCTCGATAAGATCTTCTTGCATAGTCCGTGTGCCGGTTTGAGAAATGACGAAGGCTCAGCCGCGCATTTCGGTGGAGTTGAGCGGGGCGCGGACGTCCAGCGCCGCTTCGGCGCTATCCACTTCGATATCTTCGAGCGAGCGGTTGCGCGTCTCGACGCCCAGGAAGAACACCACGCAGGCCCCGATCAGCAGGACTGTCGTGGTCATCGTGAACACACCGAGGAAACCCAGCTCCGGATAGACGAGGCCGACCAGGATCGGCGCGCTCACCGAACCGATCCGGCCGAACGATGACGACGAACCGGTACCGGTCGCGCGCACAGTCGTCGGGAAGACCTCCGGCGTGTACGCATAGACCCCGGCGAACGCGCCGTTCATGAAGAACGACAACGCGATGCCGGCTGCCATGATCTGTATGCCCGTGTGCGAGAACGCCAGCGTGATCGCCGACACTCCGCCCAGCAGCATGTATGACGCCACGACTCCCTTGCGGCCGATCCGTTCATTGAGCCACGCCGCCGAGAAATAGCCCGGAATCTGCGCACCGTAGATTGCGATCGAATAGCCGAAGCTTTTCGTCATCGTGAGCCCTTCCTTGAGCAGCAGGCTCGGGATCCACGAAAAAAACGAGTAGTACGCGAACGCGACCGCAAACCACATCATCCAACTGACCGCCGTCGTGCGTGCGAGCCGTGGCGACCACAGCGTCAGCACGTTGCGCAACGCGCCGGCGTTCACAGGTGCGGACGCGGGAATCGCAACGAGGGAAGCGACGGGCGCCAGCGCGATGCCGCGGCTTGCAAACCACGCTTCGATATCGCTCACGATACGGTTCGCTTCGCCGCGTCGCCCCTGGCTTTCCAGCCAGCGGGGCGACTCGGGCAGCGTCCTGCGCCACCACAGCAGCATCACGACCGGCAATGAAGTCGCCACGGCGAGATATCGCCAGCCATCGTCAAAATTGCGCACCACGGTGAAGCCGAGAATCGACGAGCCCAGATAGCCGAACGACATGAACCCGACCAGTGCGCCGCAAAAGATGCCCCGGTAACGCCGGGGCACGAACTCGGCCAGAAACGGCGCGATCACCACCGTCTCCGCACCGGAGCCAAAACCCGCGACGATGCGCAACGCGAAGAACGTGTGCCAGTCGGAGGCGGCGGCGCTCGCGAGCGACGCGGCGCAGTAAATCGCCAGCGCCGACATCATGATGCGGCGGCGGCCGATCACATCGGCGAGCACGCCCGAGAGGAACGCGCCGAAGAAGTAGCCGATATAGGTGCTGCTCGCGACGAGGCCGCTCTCGGCACTCGTCAGATGCCACAGCTTGCTCACGACCGGCAGCAGGAATGCAAGCGATGAAGAATCGAGTCCATCGAACATATACCCCAGCCCGCCGATGAGCAGGAGCTTGCGATGAAAGCCCGAGATCGGCAGTCGTTCAAGACGGGCGGCGACAGCAGACACGGCGTTTCTCCTCAAGGACACGTAGGTGGTTGGCGGGCCGCGAAACTTATCGGCCGACCGCGTAGGCCTGCATCTGACGCGGCGTTGCCGCGCCCCGCATCAGCCCGTTTCTGATCCCGACCGCGCAGACGCGGCCCAGCGCCCAGGGTTCGGCCACGTTCAGGTCATGTCCACGCGCGCGCAAGCCGGCAAGCGTGTGCTCCGGAAAGCGGGACTCGGCGGACATCTTGCCCAACTGCATCGAACGCGGGTAAAACGAGCCGGGAAAGTGCGCGGTCTGGAACGACGGCGCGTCCGCGGCCGCCTGGAAGTTCATGCCGCCGTGCACGTGTCGCAGGAACAGCTGAAGCGACCATTGATCCTGCTGGTCGCCGCCCGGTGTGCCGAAAGCCGCGTAGGGCATGCCCTCGCGCGTGACCAGTGTCGGCGACAGCGTGGTGCGCGGGCGGCGTCCCGGTCCCAGCGACGACGGCAAGCCCTCTTCCATCCAGAACATCTGCGCCCGCGTGGTCACGTTGAAGCCGAGACCGGGCACGGCGGGCGACGCCTGCAGCCAGCCACCCGACGGCGTTGCCGAGACCATGTTGCCCCAGCGATCGACGACATCGAGATGAACCGTGTCGCCGCGTAGTTCAGGCAGCGAGGCGAAGGTCGGCTCGCCCTGGCCGGAGCCGCCGGATTGCTCCTTGCCGGCATTGGCCAGGATCAGCGCGGCGCGCCGTTCGCTGTCGCCGAGCATGCCGGGACGGAATTCGAACGACGCGCGAGCTGGGTCGATCAGCTTGCGGCGTGCGTCGTTGTACGCGTCGCTCAGCAGCGTATCCATTGGCACCTGCGCGAACCTGGGGTCGCCGTAGAACACTTCACGATCGGCGAAAGCGAGCTTCGAGCACTCGATCACCGTATGCACGAAGTCGGGCCCTAGCGGGTCCATCGCCGCCAGATCGAAGCCCTTCAGCAATGCGAGCTGCTGCAGGAACATGGGCCCCTGGCCCCAAGGACCCGTCTTGTGAACGCGGAAGCCTGCGTAGTCGTATGAGACCGGGTCTTCGTAAGTCGGCTGCCAGCGCGCGAGATCGTCTGCATCGAGCAGGCCGCGGTTGCGCTGGCCGGACGTGTCGAGCACCGGGGTCGAGCGGAAATACTGGTCGATCGCATCGGCCACGAAGCCGCGATAGAAGACTTCGCGTGCGCGTTCGCACTGCTCGGCGCGGTCGGCGCGCGTTTTCGCTTCCTGCAGGATGCGCCGGTAGGTCTGCGCGATCGCCGGATTCGCAAACAGCCGGTTCGGCATCGGCGCATCGCCGTCGCGCAGCCATTGCTCGGCCGACGTGGGCCATTCGGTCTGGAAGAAATCCTTGATGGCGAGGATCGACGACGTCATGCGCGGCAGCACCGGATAGCCGTTCTCCGCATAGCCGATCGCATAGCTCAACACGTCTTCCAGCGGCAGTTGGCCGTAGTCGCGCAGCATCGCCATCCACGCGCCGAATGCGCCGGGCACCACGGCCGGCAGCAAGCCCGTGCCGGGAACGACTTCGAGCCCCATCCCGCGCATGCGCTCGATGGTCATCGCCGCCGGCGTCACGCCCTGGCCGCACAACACGCGCACCCGGTCCTCGCGCGCACTGTAGAACACGACCGGCAGCTCGCCGCCCGGACCGTTCAGATGCGGCTCGACGATCTGTAGAACAAACCCGGCTGCGGCTGCGGCGTCGAACGCATTGCCGCCCTTTTCGAGCACGGCCATGGCCGACGCGCTGGCCAGCCAATGCGTCGAGGCCACCATGCCGAATGTGCCAATCAGTTCCGGACGGGTTGTAAACGACATGCTCGACTCCTTGTGCGGCGAATTGCGATGATCTGGCGAACCAATCAATAAAGGTTCAGAAAAAATAACGTGTCAGGGTACGGCTTACAGCGCTGAACTTCACCCGGTGTTAACCCGAAATATCTGCGATATTACAAGATCAAAAAGCGACATCCAACGATCCAGCGCGAAACCGCCGCATTCTGCTATGGTTGATACCAATTCACATTGGTTCACGCGACACATGGAAAACTCAATGCTGGACGGCCTGCGGCAATACATTGCCGATCATCAGCTTCGGGACGGCGACGCGCTACCGCCGGAACGAAAGCTCGCCGACGACCTTTGCGTCAGCCGGCGGGAGCTGCGCGCCGCGCTGGCCACGCTGGAGGCGGCCGGGCAGGTGTGGCGTGGTGTCGGACGCGGCACTTATCTCGGCGCGCGGCCGCTGAAGTTTGCGCCCACCCTGCGCGGCCTTCGCGCGGGCGCGAGTCCAGCGGACATCGCGGAAATGCGTCTGCTTTTCGAGCCTGCGCTCGCCGGGCTTGCCGCGACGAAAGCGAGCCGCGACGATCTGCTGGAGCTGGAAAAATGCGCGCGCAAGAACGCCGCAGCGAAGAATGACGACGAGTGGCAGCAATGGGATCACCGGTTTCACTTGCTGATCGGCCAGTCCACGCGCAATCCGGCGCTCATTGCGTTGATGGAAGTGATCAACGGCATGCGGGTCAAACCGGCTCTGCGCGAGAAGACGGCGGCCCAGACGACGCGCCAGTTTTTCGCCCAGCAGCATCAAGCCATCGTCGGCGCCATGAAGGCCCGTGACGGTGAAGCGGCGGCCCGGGCCATGCGCGAGCATCTGCTGAGCGTTCAGGGACGCGCATCCGCGGGGCGGGACGATGCCGTCGACAGCGACGCCTGACAGCTCTGAATACGGCTGCGAAGCTCACGGAGCCCCGGAGCGGGTTCTATGGAAATAATCAGGGAGACAAGCTAGAGTTCGAACAGACAAACGGACTCGTCCGGCATGCAGTCTTTATCAGTCGCTTTCCCGTCTTACTCGTAGAACGCGTTTATCAGATCGCGGCGCATGGGCGCTGCGGCATGCAAGCGTCAAGTCAAGGGGAATAACAGATGAGAACGATCGCCGCATTGGCGGGCCGGGCTGCCGCAAGCGTGTTCACCCGCTCCCTTCCAGGCGGCGCAATGCCGGGCCTCTGCGGGTCGTCTCATGGCGGCGCGCCGGTCATTGCGCAGACGTTCCCACCACCCGCTCCCAATATGCATGCCGCTCTGATCCGCGCTTTGTCGCGCGGCTTTCGGGCAGGTTGCCTCGCCGCATCGGCCGGGAGCAAGTGATGACGCCGTTCGATTTGCTCAGGGAACGCCGTGCGCTGGGCCGCACGGCGCGCAAGGAGACGCCGCGCAGCGCGCATGCCAAAATCGGCAACACCCATCGCGACCCGGTCGATCTGTTGCGCGAGAACAGTCTGGGACGCGTCGAAGCCCTCGTTCCGCTACGCTACGGACGCATGCTTGCATCTCCGTTCACGTTCTATCGGGGCAGCGCGATCATCCAGGCGCATGATCTCTCGACCACCGCCAATAGCGGGTTTCATTTCCAGATATGCGGCGATTGCCACCTGATGAATTTCGGCGGCTTCGCGACGCCGGAACGGGCGCTCGCTTTCGACATCAACGACTTCGACGAAACGGCGGTCGGCCCGTGGGAGTGGGACCTCAAACGCCTGAGCGCCAGCCTTTGCATTGCGGTCAGGCACCTCGGCCACGGCGACAGACTCGCCGACGAGGTGGTGGCGCTCGCCGTGCACAGCTATCAGTACTGGACAGAGCGGTATTCGGCGATGAGCCCGCTCGAACTCTGGTACGAACTCATCACGTTCGACCGTCTCGAACGGATCGTGACCACGGACGACTCGCGGCAACGCATTCGCAACCTGATCGAAAAAGCCTCGCGCCGCACTCACGACACGATGCTCCCCAAGCTCGCCAGCCGTCGCGAAGGCATCTGGCAGATTCGCGACGCGCCGCCTTGCATCTTCCACGTGCACGGCAAGACCACGCTTTTCACGCACGACGACGACTGGCTCGGCCTCGGCGACTGGCGCAAGCTGATGGGGCCGATCTACAGGCATTATCTGAAGTCCCTCGGCGAGGTGAGGTGCAATCTGCTCGCGCACTTCGAGATGCACGATGTCGCGTTCAAAGTGGTCGGCGTCGGCAGCGTCGGCACGCGATGCCTGATTCTGTTGATGGTCGATCCCCATGAGAAGCCGCTCTTCATCCAGTTCAAGGAAGCGTCGACCTCCGTCATCTCGCGCTATTTCGACGCGCCGGCGCCGAGGCATCACGGCCACCGCGTCGTCCACGGCCAGCGGCTCATGCAGGGCGCGACCGATCCGTTCCTGGGCTGGAGCTCGGGTCCGTTCGGGCGAACCATTTACGGGCGCCAACTACGCGACATGAAGATCTCAGCCACGCTCGAGTTGTTTCAGAAAGATACGTTCCGCGACTACGCAGGTCTGTGCGGCTGGGTGCTCGCGCGAGCGCACGCGAAAGCGGGGGGGCAGGCCACGGAGGTGGCCGGCTATCTGGGCAATGGCGACCAGATGGCGGAAGCGCTCGTCGGCTATTCACGCGCTTACGCCGATCAGGTGGAACAGGACTACGAAAGGTTCCGTCACGCGTGCCGCAGCGGTCGACTCGAAGCGCGCACCGATGCCGACATGGCGGCTGATTTCGTCGCGTGAAGCGTTCGCGGCACAATGGTCTGGAGTTCCGTAATGGCAAAGTGGCGCGTGGTCCTCGCGGTCCTGGTGCTGGCGCTGTTGTCGGCTTGCGTGGGTCTGCCGCCGCAGACGTCGCGCATCGAAACGCATGCGATCGAACCGTCGGACAGCACCCGCCTTGGCGCGGCCTTTACGCCGCAGGAGCGGCTGCACCCGGACCAGACGGCCTTTCACCTGCTGCCCGACGGCGTCGACGCGTTGCTCAGCCGCATCGTACTCGCCGAGGCGGCGGATCGCACGCTCGATCTGCAGTACTACATCTGGCATGACGATCTGACGGGCCGGCATCTGGCGAATGCGGTGCTGCGCGCGGCGGATCGCGGCGTCAGGGTGCGCGTGTTGCTGGACGACCTCGGCACCGGCGCGGACGATCAGGTGCTGCTCGCCATCGCCTCCCATCCGAACATTCAGATACGGCTGTTCAATCCGGTCGCGAGCCGCCGCTTCAAAATGCTGGGCACGGCGTTGGAGTTCAAGCGGGTGAACCGGCGCATGCACAACAAGTCGATCATCGCCGATAACGAAGCCGCAATCGTCGGCGGGCGCAACATCGGGGACGAATACTTCAACGCGTCGAACGACGTGTCATTCGGCGACCTCGACGTGCTGACGTATGGCGCCGTGGTCCGCAACATCTCCACCGCGTTCGACGAGTTCTGGAATTCGGACGCGGCCTACCCGATCGAAAACCTGACAGGCCATCCGGCTGACCCCGACGCGCTCGCCGCCCATCGCACGCTGCTCGCGGCATTCATCGAGTCGCAACGCGACACGCCCTACGTCACGCAGGCGAGGCAGCGCTATGAGGAAACGCTGAAGCTGCGCGACATCGATGTCTCCTGGGGGAAAGCGACCCTGCTTCACGACGATCCCGCGAAAATCACGCGCTCTCCGGACGATCCAACCGGCCATCTGCTGTCGCAGCTCAAGACCTTGAGCATCCAGCCGCAAAAGGAGATGCTCATCATTTCACCCTACTTCGTGCCCGGGAAAGCAGGCGTCGCATGGCTGCGCAAGGAAACCGGACGCGGCGTTCGCGTCACCATCCTCACCAACTCGCTGGCGGCCACGGACGTGTCGGCCGTGCATGCGGGGTATCAGCGTTACCGCATGGCTCTGCTCGATGCGGGCGTGCACCTCTACGAGCTGAAGCCCGTCGCGTCCGAGGATCACGCGAAAAAGAAGTCGCTGTTCGGTTCGTCGAAGGCCTCGTTGCACGCCAAGACCTATGTGTTCGACAAGTCCAGCATCTTCATCGGCTCGATGAATCTCGACCCGCGCTCGATCAGCCTGAATACGGAGATCGGCGTGTATTGCGAAAGCCCTGCGCTCGCCGCGCAGGTGGTCAATGGACTCGAACCGAAACTCGACCAGATTGCCTGGCGGGTAGAAGAACAGCCCGATGCCAACGGCGAGACGCGGATCGTGTGGATCGAGACCACCGCCACCGGAACGCAAACGCAATTCGACGAGCCGGGCGTGTCGGCCCTCAAGCGCACCGGCATCTGGTTCCTCGGCCTGTTGCCGATCGAATCGCAACTATAGCGCCAGGGATGCGCCGACGCGTTGCGGCGCTTGCGCGATCAGCAGCAACGCGGCGCCGGCGAATCCGCTCGCGATATGTTTCAGCGCGTGCCCTGCGAACAGATGACCCGTCAATGCCCATATCTGCCAGTCGAGACTTTCGAAGATCTTCGCAAGCCCATAGAAGACGATCACCATCGCCCATGCGACCGGCGCATCGACCTTGCGAGCGACGGTCATGCCGACGACGACGGCCAGTCCGCCGAACTGCAATATCGCATAGGGCCAAAGGCTGTCGAAGGCAAGCCAGTATTCGATGGTGCCGAGCGATACCGCAATGAGGATCAGCATCTGCACCCAGCCCACGCGCTGTCTGGTCACCGAGGTCCAGAGCATCGCAAGGATGCCGGCAAATACGATCGTCATCGGCAATCGATCCCACACCAGCGACGCATCCGAAGGCGCCGCATGATAGTAGGCCGAGCCGAACGCTGTGAGGATCAGGCCGGGGCCCGCGACCACCATCGCGGGAAACTGGAGCGGCGGGCGTGACGCATGCCGGATCACCCACCTGAAATTGACGAGACCCGCAGCCAGAATGACGAGGTTCGACAGCACGTCCGAAGCGTTGGGAAGCATCCCCAGTGAGCGCTCATCAGCGAAGTGGTGATAAGACGCCGGCTGCGAAAGCGGCCATACGAACTGCAATACCGTGCCGAGCGCGAAAAGCAGAACACTGCCAAGCAGCAAGCGGGATATCTTCACGTTGCTCGACTCCGGATAGTGCGAAACGCTCCACCGATATCAGGCGAACCCGTATCTGCGACAGAAATGACGCGTTATTGCCAATTCCGGCAATCCGCCAGTCATAGTATTCTGATCGCACAATGCAAGGCGCCGGATTGGGCAGGAGTGAACAGACCGGCTGCCCGTCGCACGTCATCGCTGCGGTCTTGCCATGTTTGCCAGTTCACTCGATGTACTCATTGTAGAACCAGACGGATGGTAATGACCTGAAGGAAGTTATGGACCGTATGCGATCGTTGAAACACGAATTGTTCCACTCGATTCGCCGATCCATCGGCGCGATTTCAGCGTTGCTGCTTTGCGCGTGCGTACTAACGGGCTGTGCGCTGCCATCGCTTGAAAATCGCACGGAGTCGAGCGCGTTGACGCCCTCGCAAGCCGCTTCCACGAATCTCGGCCGCGCCGTCGCCCTTGGGCTTGCAACCCATGCGGACTTCACGGGCATCTATCCGCTCTCGGATGCGCATGTGGCGTTTGCGGCCCGCATGGATCTGATCCGCTCGGCGCAGCGTACGCTCGACATCCAGTACTACATCTGGCGCAACGATCTGACCGGCACGCTGCTGCTCGAAGAACTCCATGAAGCCGCCGATCGCGGCGTACGGGTGCGCCTGCTGCTGGACGACCTGGGCATCCCCTCTTCTCTCGACCCGACGCTGGCCGCGCTCGAAGCGCATCCGAACATCGAAGTTCGCCTGTTCAATCCGTTCGTGGTTCGCAAGCCCAAATTCATCGGCTTCCTGACGGACTTCTCCCGCGCCAATCGACGCATGCACAACAAGTCGATGACCGCGGACAGCACGACGACCATTCTCGGCGGCCGCAACATCGGCGACGAGTACTTCGACGCCACCGACGGGGTCGTCTTCGCGGACCTCGACGTGCTGGCGGTCGGACCCGCCGCGGCCGACGTGGCCCTGGACTTCGACCGCTATTGGGCGAGTGCGTCGGCCTATCCGGTCGAGCGGATCGTGGCGCCCGCGGACGCGGGCCGGCTCGACGAGCTTGAACGCAAGGCAAAGGCCATCGAACAGGACCCGGCAGCCGAAGCCTATATGGACGCGTTGCGCGGTCCACATGTCGTGCAGAAGATGCTGGACCGGACGTTGCCGTTCGAATGGGCAAAGACGGAGCTGATTAGCGATGACCCCGCGAAAGGCCTGAACAACGCGCCTCCGGAGGCGCTCATTTCGCATCAGTTGAGGGAAGTGCTGGGCGAGCCGACGCATGAACTCGATCTGGTGTCGCCGTATTTCGTGCCGGCCACATCGGGCACGCAGTACCTGACCGGGCTCGCTGCGCGCGGCGTCGATGTGCTCGTGCTGACGAATGCGCTCGAAGCGACGGATGTCGCCGCGGTACATTCCGGCTACGCGAAACGGCGCGTCGAACTGCTGACCGGTGGCGTGCAGCTGTACGAATTGCGGCGCTCGCCGATAAGCCATCACAAGAAAGAACAGTCTCCGGGGCCATTCGGCAGTTCGGGCTCCAGTCTGCATGCGAAAACCTTCACGGTGGATTCTCGCCGGGTATTCGTGGGATCGTTCAATTTCGATCCGCGCTCGGCGCATCTGAATACGGAGCTCGGGCTCGTGATCGACAGCCCTGAACTCGCCAGCCAGATCGAAGCGACCTTCCTCGCGCTCGTTCCGCAAGTCGCTTATTCGGTGCGGCTCGACGAGCACGGCAAGCTCTATTGGATCGAGCGGAACGGCGACAAGGAAATCCGCCATGAGACGGAGCCCAATACGACCTGGTATGCGCGGCTGGGCGTGTGGATGCTGTCCATTCTGCCGATCGAATCGCTTTTGTAATCGCCTTTGTAGTCACGCTTGTAATCACTTTTGTAACCGTATTTTTCGGTCACTTTTGTAAGCATCACGCTGCGAGTCATTGATCGTACGCATTTCGATCCGGCGCAAATCCGATCTTCAGTCGGATGGCGAGCGTTCTCATTTCCCTTTTTATCCCGCCTATCTATACTGTCTACTCGGCGCCGCACCGAAAGTCCGAAAACTATCTGGGGGGATCGATGTTCTCTCGCAAGCCGGGCAATCAAGAAGACTCCGCTCATCCGTTCGCCTGCTTCTGCCAGAAGTCGGAGATCGAATTCGTGAACAACCGGATCAGCGCCGATCTTTCACGACGTGGCTTTGTCACCGGCATGGCCGCCTCCATGCTGACACTCATCCTGCCGAAGCTCGCGAGTGCGCAAACTGCGCCTCTACCCGCCAGTCCCACCCGCCCTGTCCTCTTTACGAACGTCAGGCTGTTCGATGGAAAATCCGGCACCTTGCGCGACGGCCTCTCTGTGCTCGTGGACGGCAATCGCATTCACAGCGTGACACCAGGCAAGCCGGCGGTGGCCGACGGCACGCAGATCATCGATGGCGGCGGCCGGGTGCTGATGCCCGGCCTCATCGATATGCACTGGCATGCGATACTCGCCGCGCTGCCGCTACAGACCGCGCTGACCGCCGACATCGCCTTCCTGCATCTGGCCGCAAGCGCCGAGGCCGAGCGCACATTGATGCGCGGCTTCACCACGGTGCGCGATGCGGGCGGCCCCGCGTTCGCGTTGAAACAGGCCATCGACCAGGGAATCATTTCGGGCCCGCGCATTTATCCGTCCGGCGCGATGATCACCACCACAGGCGGTCACGGCGACTTCCGCTCGCTTGCGGATATCCCCAGATCCGGCGGCAAGCTCAGCAGTTCCGAGCAAACGGGCGGCAGCATCATCGCGGACAATGCCGATGAAGTGCGGCAGCGTGTGCGCGAACAGTTCTTGCAGGGCGCCTCGCAAATAAAAATAGTGGGCAGCGGCGGCGTTTCCACACCCCGCAGTCCATTGGACATGCTCACTTTCACCGAGCCGCAACTGCGCGCGGCCGTCGAGACCGCTACGGATTGGGGCACCTACGTGATGGTGCACGCGTACACGCCGCAGGCAGTCCAGCGCGCCATCGCGGCGGGTGCGCAGTGCATCGAGCATGCTCATTTGATGGACGACGCGACAGCCGCATTGATGGCGAAGAACGGCACATGGCTGAGCATTCAGCCATTCGTCAGCGAAGCCGACACCGTTCCGCTCACCGGGCCCAGCCATGAGAAGATGCTCGAGGTTTTGGCGGGCACCAATAACGCTTATACGCTGGCAAAAAAACACGGGATCAAAACGGCATTCGGCTCTGACATGCTGTTCTCACCCGTGCTCGCCGCGCGTCAGGGCACGATGTTGACGCACCTGCTGAGCTGGTACACGCCCGCCCAAACGTTGAAGATGGCGACGGCAGCCAACGGCCAGCTGCTTGCGCTGTCGGGACCGCGCAATCCGTATCCCGGCAAGCTAGGGGTGATCGAGGACGGCGCGATGGCCGATCTGTTGCTGGTCGACGGCAATCCGGTCGAGAACCTCGCGCTCCTCGCCGATCCGTCGAAGAATCTGGTCGTCATCATGAAAGACGGGACGATCCACAAGAACACGCTCAAGGTGTGAGAACTCGCAATGGCCGGGCAGTGCGCCGCGCCGTTGCGAGCCTTACGAGAAGCGCCGCTGAGCCGCCACGTGATCGAAACGATCAGAAACGTCGGAAATCCCGGTCGCGCAAAGGATCGGGGCCGCGCTGCGTTTCACGCAAAACCCCGCTGTTGTCGAACGAAAAGCTGAAAAGCATGTGCCAGATGTTGTTTTCCACGTAGCGATACGACCAGACTTCGCGTTGTGAAAGCCGGAAAAAATTGGTTTGCGCAGGCTGGCCGAAATTGACCAGCACATCTTCACGCGTCCATATCCCTATTTGCGCACGATTGAATTCGCTGATCTGCAACACTTGACGCACGTTCACGATCTTGCCGGATGAGTCGATATCGGCGGCGACTGTCGTCGTGCCCATCGGCTGGGTGGGCCACATGAGCCACCGCCCGCCATCCGGCAATTGATGAACTTCGCGCGGCGGCCCCATGCGCGCAATGATCGCCGACTAGTCCTGGCCGGCCTGAAATTGCTGCCACGGCTGGACACACGCTGCCAGCGTCAGCGCCGCAACACAGATCGCCACCGCGCGACGCACAGGCAACGACACACGCGCCGCTGGCGCGGCGGAGGCGGCAACACGAGCGAGAAAGGCGCGCATGAGTTCCTCCGGTTACGTCGAGTAGCGCAATGAGCGGTGTAAACACACCAAAGCTCTCCGCGTTGCCGGTTCCGTTCGCGAGTCACTCCCACACTGCCTGTGTGTGCCGGGGATGACGCCCGGCGTGCCGCCATCGATCAGGCTCGAAGCCCGATGGTCGCCAGTCGCATTCGTGGAAGAACTGCGATCACTGCACGAGCCGGGCCCTCAGGCGCGAGTATTCGTCTTCCGAGATCGATCCCGCCGCCTTCAACCGGTCGAGTTTTTCTAATTCGTCCGCTGCGCTGAAGCCAACCACCTGGCGCAGATCTTCCCTCATCTGTTTGGCGCGCGCCTGCTCGCGCTCGGCCATCCCACGGTGTTGCGTCAGCAGGTAGGCGAAGATGCCGATATAGGGCAACACGATAAGCAGGATCACCCAAAGAACTTTGCGCCATCCCGACACATCATGACGGCGAAACAGGTCGCTCGCCACCGTTATGAACAACCAGAACCACAGGATGAACATAAAAACGGAAAAGATGTCGGCCAGAAAATTCGGGAATGTGAAACCACCGTCAAAGAGCATACTTGTTCTCCAGTCATTCGGATTGCGATTGAAAGGCGTAACAAAATATCTAAGTATGGTCACCCGCTACGGACAGCTCCCGTGGTCAGCGCAGTGGCGCTGGCAATTTACCACGAGAGCGAGTTCGCATTCCATCTCCTCATCGGGCTTTTCTCCGCTTGATACCCAACCCTTAAACTTTATAGCCTATATCCGCAGCGTGACGCGAAGTTTTTTAGCCCTGGAATCTGGCTCGATGGTTAGCACCGCTGTCAATCGCGAAACTGTTAAATCAAACTTGCGCTACAACACCATGCGCACGATGCAAGCTCAGGCCGGTAATGATGCACTGGCGATATGCCGTTTCATTCGTTGCGCCTGCCGGTAGACCGTCTGCATCAGCAGTGCGGTATTGCGCGAAGGCGGAGAGAACTTCGAATAGACAAACGTCGAAACCAGTTCGAGTTCTTCGATCAGCGGGCGGATCACGCAATCCTGTCCGTGCGCTGCGAATTCGTCGACGACCGCGAGTCCGAGGCCGCCTTTCACCAGCGCCATGGCCTGATCGGCACGCGTGACATCCACGATCGACTGCAGTTCTACATTCGCTTGCTGGCACGCTTGCACGATCATCGTGCCGAACGGAATGTCGCGCCTGAAGAGGATCATAGGTTCATCCACCAGGTCCGCTAAGGCAATGCGCTGCTGGTCGGCCAGACGATGGCCCGGCGGCACCGCGGAGACCATCCGGCCGCGCATGAACGGCACCACGTCGAGATGTTCGTGTTCCATTGGCGTGGAGGACACCGCGACATCGACGGCCTTGCTCAGCACTTCGAGCGGCATTTCGGCCATTAGCGTGGTGTGCCAGTCCACGCTGAGGCCCGGCAATTGCCGCTTCAATTCGACGATCGCGGGCGCTACGATCGACATCGCCAATGACGGACTGCAGGACACCCGCAACAGGCTCGCGGGTCCGAGCGACAACGCCCGCGCAAACTCGTCCACGCGCAACGCCGCCTGATACACCTGCTCGACTTCCCTGAAAAGCGCCTGCGCCTCCGCCGTCGGCACGAGTCTGCCCTTGGCGCGTTCGAACAGACGCAGCCCCGAGGTGGTCTCGGTGTGAGAAACGAGCTTGATGACCGCCGGTTGCGACACATAAAGCATTTTCGACGCCGCATTGATCGAGCCGGTCAGCATGACCGCCCGAAACACCTCCATCTGCCTGAGCTTGAACCGCATGCGGCCTCCAGAACCCGTATCGGTCGGTATTAACTAAAAGTTATAGGTAACTGAAACTCGGCATACGACAGCCGGATGACATCTATCTAGTATCTGCTCACAGGGAGACAGCCCGCCCCGAACTGCTCGCCGGGCGCCGGCTCGCCGCGCGTGAAACGCGCCTCGACATGGGCAAACCGGCGAGCCGCGAAGTCCGCCGACAAGCAAAACGAAGGAGACACGATGAATCAGGCAACTCCGTCAGGCGTCGCTGCAATCGACGCCGGCATCAGCGCGCGTCGAACGCGCACCCGCTTCGGCATCCTCGCGCTGCTGGCGGTCGGCACGATGATCAACTATCTGGACCGCAGCGTCGCCGGCATTGCCGCGCCGAGCGCTCGCGTGGATGATCGTCGCGGACATCGCGCCGAATGGTTTGCTGGGACTCACCGGCGGTGTGTTCAATCTGTTCGCCAATGCTGCGGGGATCGTCACGCCGCTGGTGATCGGCTTGATCGTCAACGCCACGGGTTCGTTCGTGTACGCGTTGGCCTTCATTTCAGCCGTCACGCTCGCCGGCGCGCTCTCATACCTCTTCGTAGTCGGCGACATCAAACGCATCGAACTGCGCAACACCATTTCTTAACGCAAGGAAGCATCGAACAATGACTCGCTCTCTCGACGGAAAAGTCGCCATCGTCACCGGCGCGGCGCGCGGCATCGGTCTGGGCATCGCGCAAAAGCTGAAAGCCGATGGCGCACGCGTGGCCGTGCGGGACCTCAATGTCGGCGACTGTAATCCGCAACGACTGGGCTTCACGCCGGACCACCTCCAGCAAGTGGACGTGGCGTCCGCCGAGTCCGTCGAACAGGCCTTCGCGGCCACGCTCGACGCCTTGCGCCAGGTGGACATTCTCGTCAACAACGCGGGGATCAACGGACCGGTGGCGCCGTGCTGGGAGTATCCGGTGCAGGCGTGGCAACGCGTGATCGCAGTGGATCTGAACAGCGTGTTCTACTGCTGCCGCGTCGCAATCCCGCACATGCGCGCGCGCGGCGGCGGCCGGATCGTCAATGTGGCGTCGATCGCGGGCAAGGAAGGGGTGCAGTTCATCTCGGGCTATTCGGCGGCGAAAGCAGGCGTGATCGCGTTCACCAAGTCCGCTGCGAAGGAACTCGCGAAAGACAACGTGCTGATCAATTGCGTCGCGCCGGCGATGGTCGAAACCGAACTGTTCAGCGAGATGTCGGACACGCACATCGAGGCGAGCAAGGCAAAGATTCCAATGGGACGCTTCCTTCAGATCGACGAGGTCGGCGCGATGGTCAGCTGGATCGCCAGTCCCGAATGCAGTTTCACGACCGGCTTCACGTTCGATCCGACCGGCGGGAGGGCTACCTATTGAACGCGTCAACGGTCACGCCGAAACTCGCGGTCGCGCATCTGACCGCGCTGGAACTGGCGCCGCAGGAGTGGGTACGGCACGCGGCGCGCGCCGGATTCGGCGCGGTAGGACTGCGGCTCAATCCCACCGCCGCGGGCGCGATCGCGTATCCGACCCGCACGGGTAGCGACGCGCATCTCGCACTGCGGCGGCGGCTAGCTGACGAGGGGATGACGGTGCACGACGTGGAGTTCATTCCGGTGCTGCCCGATATCGACGTCGCGTCCTACGCGGCGATGTTCGACGCGGCGGCCGATCTCGGCGCCCAATGCGTGACGGTCTCGGGCGACGACCCCGATGCCGCGCGTCTCGCCGCCAACCTTGCTGAGTTGTGCGAACTGGCAGGCCAATATGGCTTGCGTGTCGATCTGGAATTCATGCGCTGGCGACACGTCGGCACGCTGAGACAGGCGCGCGCGGCGGTCGAGCGGGGCGGCAGCGCGAATCTCGCGATTCTCGTCGACGCGTTGCATCTCGCCCGCTCGGGCGGCAAGCCCGACGACCTGCGCGGCTTGCCTGGCGGGATGCTGCGCGCCGTGCAGCTTTGCGACGCGTCGCAAGACGAGCCGGTCGGCGATGATGCGACAATCCTCGAAGCGCGCACGGGCCGGTTGCCCCCGGGCAGCGGCGTGTTGCCGCTCACCGGATTGCTGGCCGCGCTGCCCGCCGGTACGACGCTCGACGTGGAAATGCCGCTGCCGTCCCTGCCCGCAAAGGATCGGCTCGAACTCGCCTACCAGAGCACGCGCGCACTTCTCGACGCTGCGCGGCGCCGTGAATCACCCGGAGCATCCAGTCAATGAACATTTTCGACGAACAGAAGATCGACTGTCACAACCATGTGTTCGACCCCGCGCGCTTTGCGTATCGGAACGACACCGCTTACCGGCCCGCGCTGCAGGAGATCGGCACCGCTGCGCAGTTCTCTCACCTGATGGACGCGTGCGGCGTTCAGCATGCGCTGCTGGTCGGACCGACGAGCGGCTACCGCACCGACAACCGCTGCATGCTCGATGCGATCGCGCGAGGCGGTGGTCGCTTCAAAGGCATTGCGGTGGTCGAGCACGACGTCAGCCGTGCGGAACTCGTCGAGATGAAAAGCGCCGGTGTGGTGGGCGCCGCGTTCAATCCGGCGATGGACGGTGTCGACTCGATGAAGAGCGCTGGCGCCCTCTTCGACACGCTGGCCGACCTCGACATGTTCGCGCAGATCCAGACCGTAGGGGATCAGCTGGTCGCGTTGCAGCCGCTGATCGAACGGACTCGCACGCGGCTTCTCATCGACCACTGTGGCCGCCCCGAACTCGCGGCAGGCGTCGATCAGCCCGGCTTCCAGGCGCTACTGCGTCTTGCCGGCAACGGCCGTACCGCCGTCAAGATTTCGGGGCTGCAAAAATTTTCGCAGCTCGACTATCCCTACGAAGACGCACAAGTGTTCGCACGAGAGTTGCTTCGCGTGTTCGGGCCGGATCAGTGTGTCTGGGGCTCGGACTGGCCGTTCCTGCGCGCACCGCAGCGGATGGATTACGCGCCGCTGCTGTCGCTCGTTCAGCGCCTCATTCCCGAGGCCGGCGCGCGCCGGCGCGTGCTGTGGACGACTCCGCGCAAACTGTTCGGCTTCGCGCCAGGCACCGGCAACTTAGATTGACGGTCTCACGCGACGTGGATATCAAGGCGTATCTCGACACAGTGCCGCCCGTGCGCCACCACGTCGACGCGAATCAGCTGCCGTTCCCGTTCAACATCCGCATGCTGATGTTCGGCTGGAATCTGCTGTTCTTCGACAACACGCCGTTCAAACACGACGACAGGCAATCGGTGGAATAGAACCGCGGCGCGTACCTGGTCGAAGGGCTCGGACACCCCGCGTCCTGTCACACCGCGAAGAACTTCTCGGCGGCGACAAAGCGGCGTTGCAAGGCGGCTCGCTGCAAGGCTGGCACGCGCCGGAGATCACCGGCAACCGGTACACCGGCGTGGGCAACTGGTCGACGCAGGACATCGCCGAGTACCTGCAGACGGGCGGCAACCATCGCAGCGTCGCGTCGGGTCCGATGGCCGAAGCCGTGACCCATTCGTTGCAATACCTCAGCACCGCAGACCTGCATGCAATCGGCGTGTATCTGAAGAGTATGCCGGGCTCGGACCGTCAAGCACCGGCTGCACTTGCCGCGAGCGATTCGACGATGACGCTCGGCCACACCCTCTTCATGCAGAACTGCGGCGCGTGTCACCGCTCGTCGGGTCAGGGCGTGACGGGCATGGTGTCGTCACTGGCCGACAGCGCGGGCGTGCGGGCGCCGGACCCGGCCAACATGCTGAGCACGATCCTGATCGGCAGCCGGGGCGCGATGACGCAAAGCAATCCGACTGGCGCAGCTATGCCGAACTTCAGCTGGAAGCTGACGGATGGGGACATCGCTGCAATCTCCACGTATATCCGCAACAGTTGGGGCAATGCGGCGGCGCCGGTCTCCGCTGATGAAGTCAGGAAAGCACGTAACAGTCTTGGCGCTCGAGCGGCGGTTGGGATAGCGCAGAACAAGTAAGCGGCTGTCACGTCGTTCTCGCGTGCAAGAAAGCCGGCGTGGCCACGCGTCGGCTTTCTTCATTCCGCCACCTTCCGCTCAGCCTGACCGCGCATCCTGCTGTAGATACTTGTGGGCGAACGCGATCGCCATGCTCCCCTCACCCACCGCCGACGCGACACGTTTCACCGGGCTCAATCGCACATCGCCACAGGCAAACACGCCGGGCACGCTCGACTCGAGCAGGTATGGATCGCGGCCGTATGACCAGCGCCCCGCCTTCACCACGTCGTCGCCCGTGAGCACGTAGCCGCGCGCATCGCGTGCGATCTCCGCGGGCAACCAGCCGGTTTCGGCATCGGCGCCGATGAACACGAACAAGCCGCCGCAGTCGTGCCGGCGCACTGCCCCGCTCGACGCATCGCGCACGTCGATCGCGGCCAGATGCGTTTCGCCGTATGCGCCGACGACTTCCGCTCGCCGTTGCACCGCCACGTTCGACTTGCTGCCCAGCTGCTCGACCAGGTAGCGCGACATGCTCTTCTCGAGCGAATCGCCGCGCAGAATTAGCATGACCATGCGCGCGTGATTGGCAAAGTACAAAGCGGCCTGGCCGGCCGAATTGCCGCCGCCGATCAGATAAACATCGAGCCCATGCGTCGCGCTCGCCTCGCTGCGTGACGCGCCGTAGTAGATGCCCTTGCCGATAAACCGGTCGAAGCCGTCTATCAACAAGCGCCGCCACGTCACGCCCGTCGCGAGAATGATCGTTTTCGCGCGGATCACGTCGCCGCCGTCGAGGTGAACCTGACGATCTCCGACCGCGATCCGCGTGACCGAGCGCGTCACCAGAATCTCGGCGCCAAGCCGTCTTGCCTGCTGCAATGCGCGGCTCGCGAGTTCGTCCCCGGACACGCCGTTGGGGAAGCCCAAATAGTTCTCGATGCGCGACGACGTGCCGGCCTGGCCGCCTGGCGCTTCGCGCTCGAGCACGATCGTACGCAATCCTTCGGACGCTCCGTACACCGCCGCCGCGAGACCGGCCGGCCCGCCGCCGATGATCATCGTGTCGTATTCGGCGAGGCGGGGCTGCGTCTGCAAGCCGAGCAATTCCGCCAGCTCGCGCGTGGCCGGCCGGTTCAGCAGGGTGCCGTCGAATAGCCGCACCGCCGGGCACTGATCGTCGGCCGGACAGGTTCCCGGCCAGCGCGCGGGCAGTTCGGGCGTATCCGGCGTCATCCAGTCGTAGCTGATCTGGTTGCGGGCCAGAAACTGGCGCAGCGCGGTACACGCCATGTCCCAGCGATTGCCGACCATCGTGACGCGCGGCTTGGGCGGCTCGGCCGACACACCTTGCAGGCCGCCGATGCGCTCACGCGCCAGTGCCCCCATCTTGACCGCCACGTCCGGCGACGCGGCAGCCAACGCGTAGTAACGCTGAGCGTCGACACGCATCACACGCGAGGGCTCCGCAGCGCGATACGCGCCGGGAAACGGCGAACTGAGCGCAAGCGGCACTTCGCCGAAAATGGTCCCCGGCAGCCGCCAGCCCAGCGTGCGCTCGATGCCGTCGAACGTCTTGATGACTTCCATCTTGCCGGCGAGCACGGCGTACAGCGCGCGCTCACCGCCTTCATGAACCGCGAACTCGCCAGCGCACAGATGGAGGTCGGCGGAGGTGTGCGCGAGATGGTCCAGTTCGTCGTCGGCGAGTGTGGCGAACAGCGGGACTGCCCGGATGTCGTCGATTGTCAGCATGGTTTTCGTCCCGCGGGCAAATGAAGTGAAGGCCGGTCCTGGCGGTGGACCCGAGGCGAGCACAACGCCCTGAGGCTCCCCGTACCGATGCTCCTGGATATACAGATAAGCTTTACCAAAAAAAGTTGAGACTATACGTTTCCGCTTCAATGGACGCGTTCGTGCTCTGACACCCTTGTCAAGACACGCTTTAGCTCGGGAAAAGCGTTACCGTGCCGACCCGTTTTCATGTGTCAGTGGACAGTGTAGTCCCGGTCGTTTCAGGTTTCCAAATTTCATTGGGCAAGCCCTCAAAGCGGGCGCGTCAGACTTCGCATTCGTAGCCTGGTGCTGTGATACGCCTGTAGTGCATCCGAGATGTAGTTATTCATTAGACTTTTCCTGCCGGGAAAAACAGGGGTAAACGTGTCTTCTCCGGATAGATCCAGATAACCAACAAGATCGACAAATCAACCATTTAAGGACTCATACATGCAAACTACAATCGATCGCAGCAGCTTCGCATCGTACAGCCAGACCCAATCCTCATTCGCGGCGAGCAGCGCCTCGTATCGAAGCACGATGCAATCATCCAGCTCGAAGTCGTTCGCGACCGGAAATCGCGAAAATAGCGTAGCGAATCAGCAACTCTCTGTAGCAAGCTATTCGCAGCAGTGCTCGCGATCACCGAACGGTAAGTCGGCGTCGATGTCCACGGCCACTTTTCAACAGATCAGCGGCAAAAGCGACAGGTCGGACCCATGCGGCAGTCGTAAGAACAGCCGGTGCAATACCGAGACCATGGACAACAAGAACCATTGCAGCAGTCAAAATAGCAACTGGAGCAATGCACAAGTAAATAACGAAAAGAGCCATTACAGCAGCCAAAATTTCAAATGCAGCAATACGCAAGTCAAGGACAACAAACGCAATTGCAGTGATCAACAAAGTAACTGGAGCAATACGCAGGTCCAGAACAACAAAGCGAGTATAGATCTAGGCAACTACTCTATTGATCTGAACAAGAGTAATTCGTCTCTCCTTCTGACGGACAAGCAGACCGGCAGTACGACAAAAATTTCGGGCGATCCGCACATCGATACCGATGGCACAGCAGGCACGTTCAAAGGATCACTAACGTTCGATCTGCCCGATCACACGAAGGTCACCGTCGGAACGCAGGCGCTGGGCTCCGTCAGCTATGCCGACCAGGTGACGATCACGCAGGGCAACAAGGCCTACGTGGTCAATGGATTGAGTCAGATCGACAGCAATCCGCTTACCGTGGAAAGCAGCCACAATGGCCGCCAACTCGACCAACAGACCCCGGACGGCTATACGCTCGCCGCCAATAGCGCCGGCACGGGCTGGATCGATCCGCAGACGGGACGTGCACCGACTGCGGCAGACTTCAGCAAGGTCTGACCGTAGCAGCCAAGGTCGCCGAAAAACGGCGACCTTGGCTGCACTGGATTTTAACTACCGAAGTCTCGCACGGACTATGGCGACGGGTTCCATCCGGCGTTAGATCATCAATCGTCGGGATCGCTATCGTCCTGCTGCGCAGCGATGAGACGATAGCGATCCCGCGCATAGTCCAGCCCGCGCATCTCCTTTTGCAGAACATGCAGCGCAGTCACGACTCGTTGCTGTGCTTTCTCCGCGGCATGGCATGCAATGGCAAGCGCCGATTGCAGAGCGAATTTACCGGAGTCGTGCCGATGCAACGCCATGCGCCACAGCGACGCGCCCCTCTCGCCAGAGGAACATGCGGCCAGAATTTCGCACCGCCTTGCCTCATGCTCCGCGATGACATTCCTTTGCCACGCAGTATCTGCTGCCGCCCGCTGAACGCCAAGGCGCGCCTCGTTCAACAGGCGACGCGCGCGCTGGACCCTTAGCTGCCGCACACGTGCGAGCAGGGTCCATACGCGCAACTGGGTCGCGTTCTTCATTG
The DNA here is from genome assembly GCF_046026895.1 of Paraburkholderia sediminicola. Taxonomy (GTDB): domain Bacteria; phylum Pseudomonadota; class Gammaproteobacteria; order Burkholderiales; family Burkholderiaceae; genus Paraburkholderia; species Paraburkholderia sediminicola_C. The sequence goes on along the minus strand of NZ_JAQQEU010000008.1, from coordinate 114,581 downwards.
GCGCGCCACACGGCAAAGCGCGCGCAACGATGACATCGTGCTTTCCCAATCGCAATACTGGTCATGCGGCTGACTCAGGAAGCGTTCAATCAAATTATGACGATCGATCGCGAGATCGCTTTCGGAATCGTTGCCACGCCGATACTCGCCTATCTGCAACAACAGTTCGACTTCCTGATACCGACTCATCCAGCCGCGCACGCGGTTTGCATCGTCGCGATGGTCCTGACACGTCACGCGTGTCATCACGCGGCTCTTGCTCTTCAGCACGTCAATGGCCGGATAGTGTCCCGCCGCACCGAGTCGCCCCGAGAGCTGGATATGTCCGTCGAGCAGCGAGCGCGCCTCTTCCGCGATAGGGTCCGTCATTTCTTCATCTTCGGCCAACACCGTAAAGAACGCGGTGACCGAGCCCTGCCGCGTCAGCCCCGCCGCTTCGGTCAATCTCGGCAACTCGGCGAACACTCGCGGCGGATATCCGCGGCGCACTGGAGGCTCGCCTACGGCCAGACCAACTTCGCGCAGCGCGCGCGCATAGCGCGTCAGAGAATCGAACAGCAGCAGGACCTGCTTTCCCTCAGCGCGCAGCTCGCTCGCGACGCTGCACGCCAGCTCGGCGGCCTTGATGCGCTCGGCCGCCGGACGCTCGGCCGTCGACGCGATCACAACCGATGATGCGCGCCGCGGACCAAGATGATCGTGAATGAACTCGGCCACTTCGCGGCCACGCTCGCCGATCAGCGCGACGACAATCGCATCGACGTTCGCCCCGTTTGCGATCATACCTATCAGCGTGCTTTTGCCGCCGCCTGCCGGCGCGAAGATGCCGACGCGCTGGCCAACTCCGCAAGACAAGAGGCCGTCGATTGCTCGTACACCGGTCGCGAACGGCGTCGAAATCACCGGACGGTCGAGTGGATTGACAAGCGGCAGCATGTCCGCCGGCTGCCGCGCGTTCGCCGTCGTCGGGGCGGCGCCGTCATCGAGCGGCCGCCCAAGTCCATCAACCACTCGTCCGAGCAGGGAAAGTGCGTCGAAGCTACGCCAGTGGAGCCCGCAGCCCTCCACCTGGGTGATATTCGACAATCCCGTCAGTCCGTCGAGCGGTACGACGAGCGCCCCGTCCTGCGCGAAGCCGACCACTTCGCCGATCTGCGCCTCCTGGGTATCGGGCCGGATAAGACGCACCATTTCGCCGACGCGCAACGAGGCGCCGACCACACGCACGATGACACCCCGCGCTTCTACAATCCTCGCATTGAGCACGAGCTTCGTCGAGAATAGTGGCGTTTGCGGCACAAGCATTTTCCTCTTGCTGTTCATTGGCTGCATGGATCAACCCGGTTCGAGCGTCGCGATCACGTGGACGCGATACGTGTCGAGCGGAATTTCCTCCGTCGCGAGCACATCGGTGCGAATGCCAAGCGTGCGCAGAACGCGCGCGAGATGAGGACGCAGAAAAGCCGTCGTCACCACGAGCCGCACCGTATCCCGTTGCGCGGCAAAGGCTCGCTGCAGGATTTCCAGTCGATCGGCGTCGAGCACGCATTGTGGTTCGCCATCGGGGCCGACTTCAATCTGCGCTTCGAGATCGGCTTCCCACGCCGGTTCGAGCACGGCCGCATTGACTACCCAGTTGTTCAGATCGGCAAGCGGGCGCACCACTTGCTGCCCAAGCGTGATGCGTGCCTCCCGCACCATCCGGTCGAGCGAGCGCCCCGCATCCGGCACGCGAAGGATTGCCTCGAGAATGCCGCGCAAATTGCGGATCGGAATTCGCTGCTCCAGCAGACTGCGCAGCACGCAAGCAAGCTGCACCGTGGTTATCACCTGCTGAATCTGCTTCACGAGTTCACGGAACTCGATGCTGATCTGATCAAGGAGAAAGCGCGTCTCCTGCGTTCCGATGAACGACGACGCATGCTGCTCACACACGTCCATCAGGTGATCGCAGAGCGCCGCATCGACGCTCGATTTCATGACGCGTGCGTCGTCGATCACGGCGGCCGACTGCTCAGGCACCCAAACCGATTTCTCCGCCTGCGGGTGATAACCCGGAATGCCATCCACCGTCACCAGGGATTCATCACCGCTCACCAGCACGTGTCCGGCAACCAGCGTACCTCCGTAGAACGACACGTCCGCGATATCGACGATATAGCGATTTTCGTCGAGTTGCGCATCGCGCAAGAGCCCGACGCCCGGAAACGGCACACCGAGCCGAACCATCAGGTCGCGGCGCATGAGCGCGAAGCGGCGGTTGAGTTCGGCTGGGTGCAGCGCGTCGCACGCCTTGACGCCGAGACGCACACGAAGCGGCGAACTCGTGCCAAGCTCGACATCGTCGAGAATGCGTTGCACGTAGGTTCCACCGTCGCGCGTCATCGCCGGCATCCGTGGCCGCTCCAACCTGTCCAGCGCCGCGCGCTGGCGCTTCGTCACGACAGCCAGGCCGATCTGCGTGACCGCCGCGAGGATGAACTGGACGTGAGGAAAACCCGGAATGACGGCGAGAGCAAGGCACGCAACGCCCGCCATCGTCAGTGCTGCCGGATGCAGCGATAACTGCCGGAAGATATCCTGGCCGAGATTCGTACTGCCGCCGCTCGACGAGACGCGCGTGACCAGCAAACCCGCCGATATCGATACGATCAACGACGGAATCTGCGACACGAGACCATCGCCAACCGTCAGGATCGTGTACGTGTGCAGCGCGTCGCCGAACGACATACCACGTTGCCCGATGCCAATGGTAAGACCGCCGACAATATTGACAAGTGCGACGATGAGCCCCGCAATGCTATCGCCCTTGACGAACTTCATCGCTCCATCAAGCGATCCATAAAAGTATGTTTCGCGCTCCAGCACGGCACGTAGCCGGCCGGCTTCGGAGGGCGCGATCTGGCCGCTGCGCAGATCGGCGTCGATGCTCATCTGGCGCCCGGGAATGCCGTCGAGCGTAAAGCGTGCCGACACCTCGGCGACGCGGTCAGCCCCTTTCGCCACGACGATGAACTGGATCACCGACAACACGACGAACACCACGATACCAACCGCGACATTGCCGCCAACCACCATTTCGCCGAACGCGCTGATGATCTGTCCGGCGTGCGCGTCGAGGAGAATCATTTTCGTCGACGCAACCGCGAGGGCAAGCCTCAGTAAAGTCGTCACGAGGAGCAGCGACGGAAAGCTCGACAGCTCCGCCGGTCTCGCCGCGTAGATCGTTGCCGTGAGCATCACGAAGCTGGTCGTGAAGCTCACGCAGATGAACAGATCGAGGATGAACGGAGGAACCGGCAGGATCAGCAGCACCAGCACGCAGAGCAAGCCGGCCCCCACGCCAAGGTCCGCGTAACGCGTCAACAGCCCCGGCAAATCAACATGGTTCAAACGGGTTTTTTCGAACATCTTATTGGCTCAACTCCCTATGCATGGCCCGGCGACGCCCCTTGACAATGGGATCACCTTCTTCGTCGCGGTATTCGCGCTTGATTTCGCTCTTGTCCATTCTCAAACGCCGCCGCCACTGAAAACGCTGCAATCCGACGTCAACGGCTGCGGGTACGAGTTGCGACGCGCTCATCATGGCCAGCAGACGCGCAAGCGACTGGCAGGCGGCGCTCAGTTGGCCGTCGAACGAAAGCGCAAACGAAGGCACCAACTGCGCACACCACATCTCGAACGCATAGCGGAAGATGAAAAGCAGGATAGAAAACTGCGCCAGCGTGATTGCGGACTCAATCAACGTCTTCAGCCCGAACAGGTTCTTCAATCCCCACACCGGGTTCAGGCGTTTAATGTCTGGCGCCGCACGCTTGAATGCAATCAGACCGCCGGTCTGCGCCGCTTCGGGCACGATGATCGCGATCATGCTCACGCCGAGCGTTGCGATCACGCCCGGCAGCATCGCGGCGAGCGCACTTCCCACCTGCATGAAGCGCTCATCGAATCGCAGCGTTTGATCGATTTGCATCACAGACTCCACCACATGAGTGCAGACCTGATACATGTGCGCCCCTTCGATCACCAGAAAGAGCCACCAGAAGATGCCACTCGCCGCAACAGTCATATGCGCACTCTTCGCAATATCGCCTTCTTTGCGCGCACGTCGCAGCCGCTCGGGAGTCGGGGCTTCGGTCTTCTCACTCATTGCAGTATCGCGCCCGCCAGGAAAATAGCGTTGAGTCGTTCCAATAGAATCGGTGCGCAAAAGACAATCGCGAACGACAACACGATCGCCTTGACGGCGGGCGCAGTCATGAACGGATTGATCCGCTTCGCGTAGCGGGACATCAATCCCAGCGAAATATCGACGAGGAACATCAGGCCGATGAGCGGCATCGCCAGTTTTACGCCCTCGACGATCGACAGCGCCGGTCTTCTCTCCGCCAACTCCTGCATCACTCGCATGTAATCGGGACGTGGCGCACCGGGCGGCCAGAGCGCCCATGCATCGGCGAAGAAGCCGTAGACGGCCCGCAGGCCCGTTCCGGTGAAAAACGTCAACGTTGCGCACCAGACGAAAAGCCTCTCGAAGTGCGCTGCTTCGTCGCGGAAATTCGGATCGTAGGACGCGCCGATCATGTACCCGCCTTGCTGGTCGATCAACGCACCGGCAGCCGCAGCCGCGTGAAATGTCACGCTCAGCAGGAGGCCGAGCGTCAGGCCGATCAACACTTCAACCCCGATTGCGATGACCGGATTGTCGGGCCAACCCGCCTGATGCGGCAGCACGGCGAGCAGCAACGTCAACGGCAGCCGCAACGCTATGCCGAGCGACTCCGTGCCCGCAAATGGAATCAGCGATAGCGCGACGATCGGGCGGATGCTGCAAAACGCTAACCCCTCGATATATCCGATGTAGTCGGTCATCATTGCCCACGTCCCGTTGCAATATATGAAAACGTCTGATCGAGAAAATGAAAAACCTCGTTCTCGCCCCACGGCACCGCGATCATCAACACAAGCCCGACACCGATAATCTTCACGCTATACGGCAGAGCTTGATCCTGAATCTGCGTGATGGACTGCACGAGACCAATCAGCAGACCGATCACCGTGGCGACCACGAGCGCAGGCAACGAAAGCCAGAACACAAGCAACAATGCATCGCTCGCCAGCGAGTGAAGTGAAGGACTCCAGTTCATTTTGCGTAGCTGACAATGAGGCCGTGCATCAGTTTTGAAATACCTGACACGGACACGAGCACAAAGAGCTTCAACGGCGTCGAGACTGTCGTGGGCGACAGCATCACCATGCCCATCGCCATCAAGACGTTGGCCACGACGAGGTCGATGACGAGAAATGCGATGTAAAGCAGGAAGCCAGCTTCGAAGCCGCTCGAAATCTCGCTGATCATAAACGCCGGAATCAGAACCGAAAAATCGGTTTCCTGCACATTGTCCGCAGGATTGAGGCGCCTGACGGCCGTCACCATAAACGCGCGCTCCGCGGGCCTTGAATGTTGGAGCATGAAATCACCGAGCGGCCCCCTTACGCCCCGATAGAGGTCCGTGACGTCGGGCAGCTCACCGCGCTCGATGCGCTCGTTGATGGTCGGATCGGCGCCGATCTTCTCCAGTGTCGGCGCCATCACAACCAGGGTCGCCGCGAGCGCCAGCGCTGAGATCGCCATGTTGCCCGGCGCCTGCTGCACGCCAACTGCGGAACGCAGCAATGTCAACACGATGCTGATCTTCGTGAACGAAGTGGTCATGGTGACGATCAGCGGCAGCAGTCCAAGGAAGAAAAACAGGACGACGAGCTGAAGATTGACAATCTGATCTCTCATGACGAACTTTGCTCCGCCATGTGCGCCAGATCGACAATGCGTACACCCAGCGCGTCATCGACGTCGATCAACTCGCCACGGGCGAACGGTACGCCCTGGCACAGCAGCAATACCGAGTTTCTGCGCACCGGCAACTGCAATGACACGATCGAGCCCGGGCGCAGGCGAGTCAGCTCATCGAGTGTCAGCGACAGTGTGCCAATCACCGCATCGAACGAAAACGTGAGGGCGCTAGCGGGAACCAGCTCGCTTGTCATCTCTACGGATTCAGTGTCTTCGTCGATCATCGGACGGTCTATCATCATGTAGTCCCCTGAAGGTTTGAGAAAAATACGGCGCGCCCCACGGCAGAGCGGCAGGCGCAAATACAGCGACGAGCGGTTAAGAAGCAGCGCGTCACCGCGTCTGATCCTGCGCAGGCGCCGCAGCGTCAGCGCGGGGCCGGCCTTGCACACGGGCACGGGCACCAGCAGCCGGTGCGATAGACGGGCCATATCCTCCACGGGAACAGGTTGAAGTTTCAACCATTGATCAATTGCTTCGCTGTCCAGCGCGAAGTGTGCTGTGCGATGGCTCCTCGCGTGCGTGAGGACGAGGCCATATGCGCCGGGCTGCGGTGCCACATCGAACGAAATGCCGCTCACGTCGACCGTGAATCCGAACACGCCTTCGAGTGCACTCAGCCAGTCCTCGAAGGCTTGCATGATCAAGCCATGGGCCCTGGCTCCGGCCTGCATCAGCGATTGCAGGGCCAGCTCGGGAAAAAGCGCCTGTGCGTCGCAGTCGAGCGTAAGCGTCGCCCCCCCTGCTTGTCCGTGAAGCCGCAATGGATAGCTGGCACGACACGGCTCGAATTGCAGCGTGAACGTTTGTTTGCCGGCGTTGACCGGATAGGCCGCGCCGAAGTGCAGCGCGGCAACGTTTTGCCGCCGGGCATGCTCAAGCGAGATCCGCTCGATGTCTCGCCACGGACTCATTTGCCCTCCCCGTCATCCTGCCCATCTGTCGGCTCCGCAAGCACAGCGATCACCTCGCGCAAACCGCTCTCGACCACGCCAAACTGCCTTGCCGAGTCGTCATCGATGTAGCGGTACTCATCGAGCAGCGTCTTGATTGCATCCCTCATGCCATGTTCCAGCGCGCGTAGTTGCGGTGTCAGGCTGCCGTCGATCACACCGCGCTCGGTTTCGACGACAAGCGAATGGGGCGGCAAGCCCGCATCGGCCAGCACCGTGAAAATGGGGGCGCTCAATTCCTGTTCGATCTTGCGCACACTGCGTTGTGTCTCTTCGTAATCGTCTGCCGACACGCGCACTGAGAGCACCTGTTGCGCACATGACGCATCAAGGCATTGCCGCAGCCGACTCGGCAACACCACGTCAGCAGGCAGTTCTCCGAGTATCCCCGCGACCGTCTTCAGCACCACGTCGGCGAGCCGTCCTGCCAGACAACGCGACGTGAACGATACGGCTGCCGGTTGCGCAACGAACTTGTACAGTGCGGCGCGCCGGCCAGCCTCGTACCCTCGGCGCCACGCGCGGCGCTTCAGTGCGCGCACGCGGTCCGCGAGGCGTGCTGCCTCGCGTTCGGCCTCCTGTGCGCGGAACGATTCCATTTTCGACAAGCCGTCAAGCCCGTAAAGCTCCGTGGACGACACATAGCCATCGGACTCCACGCGCCACTCACCTCTTCGGCAAATCAACATGCTTCACCTCTTGCAAGCGTGTACGCAGCATCAAGCAAATCGTGGGCGGTCTTTACACGCGTGTCGCACACTTCAAAATGCGTCATGCGCTGCACGACGGTGCGCGGCAGACGCAATTCCATCAACACGCGCAGCGAAGGGTCATCAATCGCACGCAACGCCACCCTAAGGCCGGCCGCCGTCATTTCCGCGCGGTCCAAGACGTTTAGCGTCATGCCCGGCTCCACATCCTCCTCATCTCCGCGTATATCGCGTTGAATCGCGTGTAGCACGTGCGGCGCAATACGGACGGCAAAAATCTTCTGCGCCTCCGCGCTGACGACCCTGCGCAGCAAACGCGCGTACGCGAGCGCCGCGGTCACACGCAAAACCTTCGCGCATGCCGGCCGCGGCAATGCGGCAAACGGCGGCATGGCTGGCTTCGTCTGCATCGCGGCCAGTTGCGGGAAGCGCGCGAGCAGATCGGCGTTCGCGTCAGCCTGTGCCCGCTCTGTAATCGCGCGTTCACCACGCGGCAGCCAACTGAAGTGCGCCCACTTCGACAAGTCGAGTACGGTGATGCGGGTCATGACGCGTCTTTTCCACTGGAGGTGGCCGCCTTCTTCCCGGCAGACTGCTCTGCCGTCATCCTGATCTTTCTGCGCCGAAAGAATGTCGGTGCGAACGAGCGAATGCCTTTGCCCCACACCCACGCCGAAACGATCAACGCCATCGCCATCATCATCATAACTATCAGCGTCAACGTATGGGCGCGGCGCGGTTTGTCATCGGACGCGGCGACGCACGCCCTCCTGTTGCTGCTCGCATCGCCCGATTCGACGATAGGCGTGACCGGGACCAGCGTCAGATAAACATGGTCGGGCGTCAGCCCCTCCACGCTGCCTGCCACCAGACCGCGAATCTTGTCCCTCATGTAGTCGAGGTTGTAGTCGCTGCGATAGCGAATCATCACCGACGCCGATGGCGCCGTGACCTGCCGCATAAGCGGATCGCGCTCCGGTTGTACTATGTGTACGCGCGCAACGAGCACCCCGTCGATTTTTTCTAGCGTCTCCGATAACTCTTGCGTAAATCCATACACGTAGCGCACCTGGTCTTCCCCAGGATTCGAAATCAATCCTTGACGGCTGAACAGTTCGCCCAGATTCGCATGGCCGCCATGAGGCAACGCATATTCGCGCGTGATTTCAGTTGCGGTGACGACGTTCTGGCTGTCCACGGAGACGTTCCATGTCTTGTCGGCATTGCGTTCCTTGACGCCATCAACACCGTGCTGGCTCAGCACGGCGATGATCTGGTTTGCCTGGTCCTCGTCCAGGTTTTCGAACAGTGACGATTTGCAGCCGACGAGGAATAGTAGCGGCAGCAGGATCAGTGCGCGGCGCATCAGTTTCTCTGTGTAAGTGTGGTCAATGCCTGACTAAATTGATTGGCGATGTTTTTCGCCATCGTGGCGCTGACTTGCATGTCGTCGAGGTCGTACTGCAGCTGCAGGAGATTGAGAAGTTTCGCCGTCGAGGACCGGCTCTTCGCGTGCGCGTCGAGATCGTCAGCAATACGCCTGTCCTGAGCCTTGCAGATTTCTTCTGCACGCTCGAGGATCTGAAGAAAGGGAGAACTCCCGGTGTCGCCAAACGTGTTGGTGGACGAATGGATCTGCCACGAATCCGGAACCGGATTCCGGGAAAATACATTCATCACCACGGGTTGCAGTAGCATGTCGTTGTCTCTTCATGGTGGTCACATTCGAGGCGCCGTCACCGCGGCGCCTCAATCAGGTAATTACTTCAGGTTCGCGATCACGCCCATACGGGTTTGATTGCGCTTCGATTCCATGTTGCTTTCTTTGGTGATTTCTTCCTGGAAAGCGTTTTGAGCCTTTTGATCCTGAAGATCCTGAGTGGTCTGCCCATTGCCCGCACTGGCCGCCGGGCTTGCGCCACCCGTATTTCCAGCGTAAGGAGAGTTCATACCAACGCCACCGATTTGCATACTAAATACTCCTAATCACAATAAATAACGCGCGTTTTATTTATGTCGACTTATTGCGCGCCGAGCCACGCGCGTACATGCCCGGCAGGCAAAACCTGTCCGGCTACTCAGTTACACTTCTTGTTGCCTTCGTCGCCCTGAGCGGAAAGCTCATATCGCGTTCCATCGTCGTTGCGCACAATCTTCACCGTGCACCCCGATATCCCCGTAATCCTGCCAAGCGGCAGCTGTGCGCCTATGAAATAACGCGCACCCCGCGTATCGACGAGCCAAGTGCCATGGGCCGAGCGCGCCAGGTTCATGCCAATGGCTCCGAGCGGCGCTCGCACCAGACCGCTATCCGAAACATGGCCTTCGAACCCAAGGTCGCGCAAGCCGTTGATCGATTCGTAGGCAAGGCGCGCGACGCGTGCGTAATCCCACGATTCCGGCAGAAGGTAACCCTCTTCAGCCGGAGGAATGACAGTGAACGCGCCCGGAGCGCCTGGCCTGATCTGCGCGCCGCGATAATACCTGGTCAGAAAGTCCGCAAGTTGCTCCTTCATCTGATCGACGACGACCACGCGCATCACCGACGCACACGTATCGCGGCGGACAATGGCTGCCAACGTGGCAAGATCCGGCGAGGTCGACACATAGCCATCGTAGATATACGCATGCGTTTTCGGATCTTCATGCACCGTCACGAAGCGGAATGCGCCGTCGAGTTTCGGCGTCCCGCTCTCGACGTCACGCGGGCCGTACGTTTGCCATATCGCGCCTGCCCCGGCTGACATCAGCACTAGCATCAGCATTAGCTTCACGCCGCGCGAAGCCAGCGCCCAACGTTTCGCCACATAGGCGAGGGGCGCATGCGCCATCATCCACGCAAGCTCTGCCGAGCGCACTGCAGCCGGCGTCAGCAAGTCGCGACCGCTGAACTGTATTTGCGCATCGCCCACCGTGAACGACGCACCCTGTCTCAACACGGTTGTTTTGCCCGGTGCCAATGCGTGACCGAACACCCGCACGCCGTCATGGTGCGCAGTCAGTCTCAGCAAATTGCCGTTCAGGCAAATGATCGCGTGGCGTGCCGCGATGCCGTCATCGACAAGCACGAAATCCGCGTCTTCTCCGTTTCCGATCGCCATGTCATGAGCATCGGACAAAAGCACGGTGGCCCCGGCATGAATGCCGCCGGTAACGGTAATGATTCCGCCGGTGCTCATCGGATTCGCCCCTTCGTCGTGGATGAACCCGGCAACGAGCCGGAAGGAAGCGGGGGAGGCGAATCAGTCCACCCCGGCGTGTACCCAGCAGGGTGCATCAGCGGCGTGTGCGGGGTCGCGTCGCCAACGCCGACTTGACCTATCGGCTGCTGAAGGCTCGATGGCAAAGGCTCCCTGCCGACAGCAGGTCGGACAGCCTGGTTCGTCATCGACTTGATACGTGGAGTGATCAGGATCAGCCGTTCGAGACGCTGCGTTTGCTCCTGCTTATCGCTGAACAAATGACCAACGAATGGCAGATCCGACAGCACGGGCACCCGCGACGTGGAGTTCGTGTTGCGCTCATACTCATAACCGCCGACGAGCAGGCTTTCTCCGTCCACGATGACGGCTTGCGTCACGATGGAGTTGTGACTGACCTTCGGAATGCCATCGACCGATGCAGACGAATCGAATGCGCCGTCTTCGATTTGCACGCTCAGCAGGATATTCTTCGCGTCGCCCTGCACCGACTCCACAGTGGGTGTCACCTTCAATGTCAGCCCGGTATCGACGTTATAAAGGTCGACATCCTGATTACCTGCTACCCGCACATAGACAGAATTGCGCGATGACAGAACCGCTTCCGTGTTGTTCAACGTCAGCACCTGCGGCCGCGACAAGATGCGTGCCTTGCCGCTTTCTTCGAGCGCGCGAATCTTTGCGAATAGATAGGTTGTCGGACTGCCGATCATCGTCGCAAGATTGACGCCCGGCAATATCGGTACGTTGGGCGCGTTCTGTTCGGACGACAATGCGCCCGTAATGGCGGAAGCCGCGCCCCACCCGCCCCTCGCCCCGCTGGCCAGGCGTATGCCCAGTTCACTCGCGGCATCCGTCGACACATCGATGACTGCCGCCGTAATTTCGACGAGATCCTGTGGTTTATCGAGCATCGCGATCGTGCGTTCATAGTTCGGCATCATCGATGGCACGTCATAGATCACAACGGAATTCGTGCGCGCATCGGCCATGATATTGCGTCGCATTGGCGCAGCAATGGCATGAATCACGGCAGGGTCGGGCAACGACGTGTCGATCTCCGCCGCCGTATCTGCCAAACCCAAGCCGCGCAGGCTAGGCAGCGGCGGAGGGCCGCCACTGGCCTCCCGGCGCCGGCTGCGCACTGTCACCGGCGTTTCCGGGCTGGGCACGGAAGCCGGGACATCCGCCATCAGCTTGCGCAATAGCGATGCCACGCCGGGCACAATCTGCTGTTGGTTGCCGGTCGTGTATGTGATGTCCTGTGCCTGCGCGTAGTGAAGCGGAAAGACGCGGATCGCCATCTCGCTGACCGCCGGGCTGACGACAGTCTGCTCCTGTGCCTGCGCAACGGCATCGGCGACCGCATCGACGTACTCGGACGGACCGGATACGCCAGCGGTCGTATCCGAATAGCGAACCGGCAGGTGACTGTCATCGAGACCGAGATTAGACAACAGGCTGGCCACATCCCCGCGCGTCAAGGGCGCGAACGGAATAGTCCGGCTTCGGATGTCGCTCGTGCGAGAGACGTGAATGACATGTCCATCGAAGTACCAGGCGAGTCCGTACGCCTCGATCAGCCTGGCGAACACGCGTTCTGGAGGTTCGTTGAACCCCCCGTTGACAGACTCCTTCACACCCGGCGAGATTTTCATCTGAAGGCCGCCCGCGCTCACCACCTCTCTCAAAAGCTCTGGCAGAGGCGTGTCTCGTGCGAAGTAATGCATCGGGTTCCCGCGCCAGACCGGCTGGACGGCATTGCCTAGCGAAGCGTGCAACACGATTCCAGCAACCAGGGCCCCGCGAATGCCTACGGCGGCTCGATATCGCCCGACACCTATTTTTTCGTTTCTTGAACGCTCGCTTCGCCGCGTCATGAACATATGAATTTTCCCAAATGGGCATTGGATTTGACGTGACGAGACTTTATCGTGGCTTTTGTGCATCAAGGTCATACGCATATATCACCGACAAAAATCTCAGCCCTAGAGCATTGCAAGTACCTAAATTACTCTGGACTCCAATGCTGCGAACAACGTATTGCAATTTCAACACCGATCTTCTAAAGCTCAGACAGCGATCAGTTCGCCTCAACGGTATCGCTACGTGTCTGAGGCTGGAAGAAATCTACTGGTCGATCATCGAGGAACTTGCTCGTGAAGAATCACTAACTGTAGGAAAGTTGATATCACGATGGGCCATGGAAATGGATCTCGCGCACGAGTCCACATGGAACTTTACGGGCTACGTACGCGTAGTCTGTGTTGTTCAACTGATGAGGCGCGCGGATCCGGCTCGTCAGATGGATCTTGCCCAATACCCCGTTGTTACCTGAAGCGCGCGACGCTCTGTAATGCTTGTCGCTGAACGTGACGCATTCGTGCATCGGGAGGTTCCAATGTAAAAATTTGTCTTTGCACTCCTACATCGCGGGCACTGCTGTGCCTATCGCAAGTTTGCCTTTCCTAAAAGGCGTCTTTCATTAAGGAAATAAACATGTCGGTCAATATCTCGCAAATGAGTGCCACGCAGTTCTCCTCCGTTGGTAATTCTGGTTGCACGCCTTGTTCGCCCGCCGCCCAGCAAGGCCAGTCGGCTCCGATGTTTTCTCCTGATTCTGCCTCGAATGGCGATGGCGGGACGGGTGGCCAGGGCGATCTCCTCAAAGACCTGATGAAGCTCGTCCAGGATGTGATGGGCCTCGCGGGCAACACCAGCGGCATGCCGGGGGGCACGGGCGGCATGATGGGCTAACGCACATTATTTGCCGCTGAGAGGGCCGCCGCATTGACTGTATGGGAGACGTCATCCGTATCTGGTGTTGCGGCGGCCGGCGCAAACGAGTCAGGTAGACGAAGGTGGATGCACGATTCCGTGACCCTTGAGCCCGAACCGGAATTAGTCCCGGTCTGAAGTAGAAATTTCCGGCCTGGTTGAGTAATCAGGCGGGGCGGAATCCCTTTCCCGATGGGCGAATCTGGCGGGTGTTATCCACTGTAATGCGGAGGGGGACATTCGGCCGTCGCGCTTTCCCAAGCCTCGAAGGCCTGGCTGCGTAGCGCCCGCTTCTGCTTTGCGACGTTGTGGTAACGGCAATGCGTCAACAGATTGACTACCTGACCGAGGATCGAAGCGAACCGTTGCAGGTGACGTGCCGACTTGAATCGGCGCATTACCTTCTCGCGCACCCGAGTCGGCTGGTGCGAGTTCTCTGCCCGGTTGTTCAGCCCCTTGTGCTGGCGGTGTTCGACGTCGATCCCCACATCCCGGTTCGCCGCCGCATCGCTCTTGAGTTCGTCGGTGATCAATACACGTGGGGCGCGCCCTTGCTTCCTTAGCAGCTTGCGCATCAGGCGCCGGGCCGCGCGCCGGTCGCGCCGGCTTTGCACCAGCACGTCGAGCACCACGCCATGCTGGTCCATTCTCGCCCCATCTCCCTCAACCTGCCAACCACGTGACAAAACCAGCCAGTCTTATTTGAAATTGACGAGAAAGGTAGCGATGGTGTTGATCGCACCTGGCGTGACAGTAGCCTGGGTCTGCCGCATGCGCGCATAAAACATCAGGCTTGCTGTCTTATTTGAAGTCGTAATACCCGACTTGGTCCAGTTGGTACTCAGATCATTCGGTCTGAGCAAATTCTGGCGGGTAGTGCTGTCGGATTGCAGCAACTCCACCGCCACTCCCGTGGCGTTGCCGTCGCCACTCATGTTGCCGATCAGATCGGCACTGGTGGTGTCAGGATAATCGGTCGCGAAACCGTAATACACGCTGCCGCCGGAAATCATACCGGGACAACTGATCGTGATCGGAACTGGCACGTTGCTGGTTGTTTTTCCGACCGCACTAAAAAAATTCAGCGGATAAGTTCCGAGGTTAACAACGGAGTTTTGCATGACAAGCGGGTCGCACGGTGCGGATGTCGATTGCGTGGGCGAGATCTGAAAAAGACCAAGGACGTGGTTGTAGTTTGCGCTACCCCAATTGGTAAAGAGCAGATTCAGGCTCACGCGGCTGTAGCCGCCAAAATTGGCGACCGAACCGACCGTTGTCTGTTTTTCAAGCTCGGCCGTGACAGTCAACGGGATGAGCTGCATCAATCTCGCGAGCGTCAGATTGTAGGTTCCGGCCGGCTGATTGTTGAAGTTAGCGCTTCCGAGCGAGGGGTTCAGGGGGCCGCCGCCAATATCGGCGACATCGGGAATCGCATTGGGAATGGTAATGATGTTGCCCGCGCCCGTGGTGCTCATCCACATGGATTGATTGCTGGTGTCGGTTCCGAGGGTGAACCGGACATTGATGTTGGGTGACGACGTTTGGAGAAACCCCGGCGAGCCACGAGGCGTCGGGACATACTGATCGGCGACGATCTTTATCCGCAGATCGCCGGGTTTTCGGCATTGCAGGATGATGACCGAAGGATTGTTCAGCCCCGATGATGGCGCGTTCCAGGTCTGCGTGGCGACGGTGGTGCCTACCGCCGCCGCATAGGGCACCGCCACATTCGCCCCGAAGTTCACCTGGTTGACCGTATTGACCGACCCTGACAGACCACTCGGCCGACAATCGGCATCGACTGCATACGCAATGGAAACTTTGCCCATCAGCAAGGTGGTAAAAAAAAGTGCGGTACCGACGTATTTAAGTAGTCTGTCAATCATGCTGTTCATATCATTCCCCTTTGACGGCCATGCAGGTCCCGGTGACATGGGTCATGGCACGCGCTGCGGCAGAGTTCTGGTTCTGTTTCGGCAATGCATAGGCATACGTGCATTGCTGCGTATCCGACTCGCCCCATCTGATGGTCCACGTTCCCGCGTCGTGCGCGCTGCGCACAAAAGCGCGGCTACCTTGACCGAAGACACCGATTGGGTCGTTGCTTTGGTCGTACACGTCGGCCCCCGCGGGAATCGGCTTGCCAGACGGCTGTTTCAGGTCGAGCAGCACGCCGCGCCCGTACTGAGTCGCGAACTTCAGAAGTACTCCAGCCCCGGCATAAGGCGCCACCGTTTGACTCGTCTGCTTGAGCTCGATGTCCGGGCTCAGCCCTTCGGGCGAGAGCATGACTTCATTCATGCGGAACGCAGAGAGATACGGAACGATGGCGTAACCGGAACTGCCGACGTAGGTATTGTTGGCATTGAGCACCTTGGCGCCTTGTGCGCCCGGCGCATCGACGACGGCGAACGATTCACCGAGCGTATGACCGAGCGTCACGCCGCCCGGGTGAGCGACGACGCTGCCCGCAAGCCCCGCCGAATACTGGCGATAGCCACCGGTCTGCGATGCCGCCGCCTGCACGTCCACGTTGCGGAACTGACGGTCGACATTGACGCCTGCAGCCGTCTGCGCCCCTGCCTGGTCGTAACTCATGTGCGCGCCATAAGATAGCGAATTGTCCGCCAGCGCCGTGCCAAAGATCTGCGTTTGCACGTTGTAACTGCCGCCGGTACTCGTCAGGTTCGTGGTCGAGTTCAGCGTATGTTTAGACTGGTCGCCGAGCGGAATCGTAAGGCTCAGGAATACGCTGTTCTGCTGCCTCTGCAAGCCGGCGCCCGTAAGCACCCGGCTGAAGTTGAGCGAGTAGCTGACGCGCTTGAACGTATTGGAGTAACCCAACTGGAGCTGCGTGATCTGTCCGCTAGCATCCCATTGATTCATCGTCGAACCGACGACATATAGTTGCCCGTATGTGCCAAGCGGCTGGCCCAAGGTCAGGTCGAAGCGGCTCTTTGGGCGCGGCAGATTCATCGAAGCAGTGCCATTCGCGTCGATCTGGTCATTCAGGTACGCAGCTTGGTTCAGCGTCAGGTAGCCGCCAGTCGAGTAACGGTATGCCGCAACCGAAATGCTGGTGTCACTGGTAGGAACCAAATAGCTGTGGGTCAGCTTCAGGCTCATACCCTGCCGCGCCCCAAGCCGATGGAGCGTCGCATGCGACATTGTCACGTCGGCCGTCACCGCTCCGAATGGCGTGTTGACGCCCATTCCGCCCAAAGCGGCGAAATAATTGTTGGCAAATTGCGTTGCCCCGTATGCCGTGATGAAATTGTTCACGCCCCGGCTATAGGTGAACTGGGAGAACATTGGCTTGTTGCGCAGGCCCGGGTCGCGCAGTTGTCCGGCGGTTGCCGAATAACGCCACTGACCTTCGCGCAGCATGTTCGGCACAGAGGCGTATGGAACAGCGAACGACTGCACGCTGCCATCGGCTTCGGTTACGGTCACCTGCAGATCACCGCCGTAGCCGGTCGGGAAAAGATCATCCAGCTCGAATGGACCCGGTGGCACCGACGTTTCCAGCAACACATAGCCGCCCTGCCTGACCGTTACTTTGGCCTGCGTCCGCGCTACCCCGCGAATTACCGGGGCATAGCCGCGCTCGGCGTCGGGAATCATCCGTTCGTCGGTGACGATTTCGCCGCCGGTATAGCCAATGCTGTCGAAGAACTGGCCTGAGGTAAACGACTGGCCGACGATTACGCGACTCTTGATTTTCGGCAGGCTGGCTTGCAGGTAGGACTGCTGGTTCTGCCAGTGATAACCGTTGATCGAATCGCCGGTATAGCTTGCGTTCGAACGTAGCTGAATCGGTCCGAGATTAATGCCGCTGTTAACGTTCAGGTAGTCATTGCGAACCATGTGGCGTCCGTCCTGACCGAAGCCGGGCTGACTCGACAAATAGGTGTTGTAGTTGTAATTGGCAAACGCTAGCGGTACGCCCTGATCCCACAGTGAGGGGTCGACAAAGCCGCGACTGCGCTTCGACAGAGCGATTTGCGGCACCTCTACATTCAAGCGCAACTGGGTGCCATCGTACTCGCTGGACGCTTGCGGCCACAGCTGCGCAATACGCGCGCAACCATCGCCCTGCTCGAAAAGCGCGTGCTGTGCATCGTCGAGTTTTCCGAGGTCCAGCCCCCAGGAGGTCAGCATCTCTTTCGGAAAACAGGCTTGCGGCGTGTCCTGTCCTTCGACGCGAACAAACAGGACGTCGGTCGACGATACGCGGTTGTTGTTCAGGTAGATGTCGACGAGATGTTTGCCCGGCTCAAGCGGCGTCTTTTTGGAAAAGCGCGAAACGTCAACCTTTTGCGCGCCGTACAGGAAGGCGTCATTGAAGATGACGGTGTCGTCGTCGGTGTTCGAGGCAGGCGACGGCAAGGCATCGGCGGCGAACGTCGTGCCGCTCAGCGAATAGCCGGTGATGCCCGTCATTGCAAGGACGAGCGCTTTAACTTTGAACGATGACACGGCAATCAGTCCTTCGTCGTGGACTGCGAGGACGTGCCAGCATCCAGATGGGCGGTCCCGGCGATCGCGGCGCCAATGTCGTCGATCAGCTTGAATTGAACGTCTTTTGCCTGTCCTGACAGCCGGGTTGGTTTGAGCAGCGGGAAGGTCGCGCGTTCCCCCGGGCCGACCATATCGGTGGCCAGCTCGTACGAGGTCCCGTCAACGGTCACGTAGGCCTCGAGGAAAGAAGCGAAGAACGGTGTCGGGTTTTTGACGGTTACGCTCGTGTGCTCGCCCTCACCGGTGACTTGCCACTGAAGCTGCCTGACGAGGTCCTTCGGCCCGTCGGCAAGCGCCGTGGGCCGGAAGAACAGCTTGATGCGATTACGCACAGCGATCTGCAGCGTATTTGTCTTCCCGATGGCAGCCGACTTCGGCGGAATCTCCAGGACGTTGAGCCAGAAAACCGATTCCTTGTCTCCGGGCAGGGCTTCTCCTGTATAGCTGATGCGCAGCATCTGACCTTGGTGCGCGTTCATCCGGAAAACGGGCGGAGTAATCACAAACGGTACTTGCTGTTCTGCTATCGGCTTGTCTTCTCCTGTGTCCAGCCACGCCTGGATCAGCAGCGGTACAGCGCCTTCATTGCTCAACCGGACCAGCGTCTCGCGCGATGCTTCGTTATAAATCACGCGAGTGCCATAGATCAGCACCGCCGCGTGCGACGACGCGATATTCAGCGCCGCCAACAGGAAAACAACGCCTAGCCTTCGTAGAAATCTCGTGATTCGCATATCAGGTCACTCACACTCTGTTTTTATAAGGAATACTGAACAAGGCATGGTTTGAGACTCATACCCTGTCCTGTTCAGTACACCCTCGCCCTGAAAAACAGAGACGGCGTGCGGACTCGCTCGTCCCTGTCCACCATCCGTAAACCGCTTACTGATACGAGAGTGTGTACGTCGCGTTTGCGTTGGCGGTACCCACCGTCGCCGCACCCGTCGCTGCGTACCAGGCGCTGTAGTTCAGGGTGGCGGCGCCGCCCGTCAGCGTCTGATATGCGCTGGGAGCCGGAGCCTGGCCGAACTTGTTGTCGGTGTCGGTGGTGTCGAAAATGGCAACCTGGACGTTCTTCGCAGTGCTCGAAGCGTCGAGCGGCAAGTGACCCGTTGTCGGGTCTGCGAGGCCCGATTCGAACTTGGCCGCGACCTTTGTCGAACCACCGGTGCAGCCGGTCAGCGCGATCTGAAACGCGGACTGGCCTGCCCGCTGGCCTGCCGAGGCAAGTGCGCTGGCCGGCACGTTGCCGAGGTCGATGTTCAGATTAGGCGAATTGGCGTTGATCACGCAGCTATTGGCTGTGATGTTGCCGGTGAAATTCAACGTACCGTCGGCAGCATGAGCGGCCGGCACAATAGCGATCAAAGCGGCAATCGCAACCGGGACAGTTGAAATTGTTAATTTTTTCATTTGGTGATCCAAAATGTTATGTAAGACACCGTACTTAGCTGTAGCGCCCGCTATTTGCGACTGAAATGAACGAGGCGCAGCGCATTCTATGGATCACCTCTGTCGGAGGCTATTGGACGAGTATTAGATTCTTTCAATTTGTTATTTTGAGGGGCGAGAAGGGTATTGCACGTTGTCGGCAGGTTGAGGGAGACGGGGCGAGAATCCGGGGTATGAAACGAAGCACATTGGCGCAGCGTGCGCCGGCCACTGACACCATTTCCTGTGCCGGCTATCGGTTTCGCCTGATGTGCTCAGGTACGCGCTGTGGCTGTACTACTTTCCCGTTCAGCCTGCGCATGGTTGAGGAACTGCTGGCTGCACGCGGCGAACTAACCTACGAGACGGTGCGGCGCCGGGCAGTGAAGTTCGGCCTGGGCATGGCCCGGCCTATCCGGTCCACCGCCCAGGCGCGAGGAGCCCAGTGGCACCTTGATGAGGTCGTCGTCACGACCAACGGCAGAAAGCACTAGCTTTGGCGCGCAGTGGACCAGTGTATGGCGCGGTGCTCGACTGCATCGGGACAGTGGGACGGAGCAAAGTCGATGTCAACGGGCGGGCGCATCCAGACGGACGTCTGCGACGACCTGGCGGAA
Organism: Paraburkholderia sediminicola; assembly: GCF_046026895.1. GTDB lineage: Bacteria > Pseudomonadota > Gammaproteobacteria > Burkholderiales > Burkholderiaceae > Paraburkholderia > Paraburkholderia sediminicola_C. The sequence continues at coordinate 94,514 of NZ_JAQQEU010000008.1, read as the reverse complement.
CAGACAAGGACGTTTCTGGAGCAGGACACTTATCCCTAAGGGGAGTTATGTGAACGCATACCGCAATAGCGCGGCGCGGCTGGATCAGGTTTGCTTGATGGAATGCGCGTGCACCGATCGGAAGATCGAAATGCGCGCTGATCCGCGCGACCACAACACGACCCGGGCCCGGACGCCGGGTCTACCGTTCGTCCGGGTGGGGAGGCGGGGCGGCGCGAAACCACCCCGCTCTGTGCGAAGCATCACGCCTGGCAAAACCTGTAGCGCTTCACCGCGAGCGGCCCGGTACGCAAGCAGCGCCGCTGCGCATTCGCGGAGTAACCATGCGCGTGATTCATCGAACTCAAGTGCCGGGACGTGGCCTGCGCGGGCTTAATGGTCGGCTGCCAGCGCTTTCAGATGCGCGTCGCCAGCATCCTTCGCGGCGGCACGCGTTTCGTAGGTGCCGTCCGAAACGAGCGAACGCTTCACCTCCCGGCTGCCGAAGTCGACTAGCGTGATGACCCAGACGAAGCCCCCGGTTTGCTCGGCCGTCTGTACGAAAGCTTGCGTGTCGCTCCTGTTGTCCGCATTCATCGTCATCTCCTGAGGAAAGTCGCGCGAGTTAGGGGAGCCGAGCAATAATCGAGCCGATGTCGTCCTTATTGAAAGCCCGTAGCGTCTGTGTGCGGATATTGCCCGCTGAACCCAGCGCCAAACCGAAGGCGGTGAAACTCTGGTCGTCGGCCGCCTCGATGACCGTGACGATGTCGTATTCGCCTAACGTCCAGTAGATCTGTTTCATTTCACAACCAAAACTTTTCGCCATCTCCGCCGCCTGAACAGCTCGCTGAGGACTGTTCTTGATCGTGCGGATGCCCTGATCGGTAAATTGCGCCAGAACCACATAAGTCACCATAATAATTCCCCTTACGATTGAAACGTGTTGGGACCCGCGCGCCGCCGACACCGCAACATCCCATTTCATTTTCCGTATTGCCAGGGCCGTCCCGCGCGTAAACTGATTCTAGGCAATCCATTCGCGCGCCACGCGCTATTTGCCCGCATCTGGCGCAGCGCTGGAATGCGACGCGCGGGCAGGCGCGCGCCGGCTGCAATACGGAGGTGGCTATGACTGACTTCAAGGAGGCCCGTGAGTGGATGGTCGAGTGGCAGATCGAGCGGCGCGGCATTGGCAATCCCCGCGTACTGGCCGCAATGCGCTGTGTGCCGCGTGAGGAATTCGTGGCCGCCGAGCTTCGGCAATACGCGTACGAGGACACGCCGCTACCCATCGGCAACGAGCAGACCATTTCGCAGCCCGCGATGGTCGCGTCGATGATCGATGCAGCGGAACTGAGCCCGGGCGACCGGGTGCTCGATGTCGGCACCGGCTCGGGCTACGCCGCCGCCGTCGCCGCAGCGATCGCGGCTCACGTGCACTCGATCGAACGGCACGCCGGCCTCGTCGATACGGCTCGCGAAATCCTGGCGCGGCTGGAAATCACCAATGTGACGGTTCATCTCGGCGACGGCACGCTCGGCCTCGCGGAATATGCACCGTACGATGCGATCATCGCGGCGGCCGGCGGACCGCGCGTTCCCGACGCGTGGTGCAAGCAGCTCGCGCTCGGCGGGCGGATCGTCATGCCGGTGGGTCGCGATCAGCACTATCAGCGGCTCATCAAGGTCGTCCGGCGCACAGAAGCCGACTTCGACAGAAGCTGGCTCGGCGACGTGAGATTCGTGCCGCTCGTCGGGGAAGACGGCTGGCCCGTGCGGGACGGCGAACCGCGCAATGCGGGCAGCGGTATCTGCAACGGACGGCTCGGCGCAATTGCGCGCGCCGCTTGCATCGGCTGCGGATAGCAGAGAAAGGACGCGGATTCGCTCAGCCGAAGCGGCGAGAAGGAAACTGAAGCTCTCGTCGCGCGGCTCTTCTGATTCTGCGCAGGCGTGCCGATTTCCATCAGGACTTCTGCGCATCAAAAAGCTTCCGGTTTGATGATCTCGGTCCAGGCAAGCACGATTCCCAGCGGAGTAAGATGCAAACGCGGCTACGCCCATGAGCAGTCGCGCATCAGCCGCGCCGTGTTCGCTGTCGGCACCGGTCTGTCGAAGGAAGTGCGAGCACCCTTGTGAGATGCTGTTGACCCAAACCGGAAGGAGACGTTCATGACCGCCATGATGAAAGCCGCCGTATTCATCGAACCAGGCCGTATCGAACTTGCCGACAAGCCGTTGCCCGACGTGGCCGCCAACGACGCGCTCGTGCGCATCACCACCACCACGATCTGCGGCACCGACGTGCACATCCTGAAAGGCGAATACCCCGTCGCCAAAGGCTTGACGATCGGGCACGAGCCTGTCGGCGTGATCGAAAAGCTCGGCAACGCGGTGGTCGGCTATCAGGAGGGGCAGCGCGTGATCGCCGGCGCCATTTGTCCCAACTTCAATTCCTATGCTGCGCAAGACGGCGTCGCGTCGCAGGACGGCAGTTATCTGATCGCCCGGGGCCAATGCGGTTGCCACGGCTATAAAGCGACCGCGGGCTGGCGCTTCGGCAATATGATCGACGGAACGCAGGCCGAATACGTGCTCGTGCCCGATGCGCAGGCGAACCTCGCGCCCATCCCCGACGGCTTGACCGACGAGCAGGTGTTGATGTGCCCCGACATCATGTCGACGGGCTTCAAGGGGGCGGAAAACGCCAACATCCGTATCGGCGACACCGTGGCCGTGTTCGCGCAAGGACCGATCGGCCTGTGCGCCACGGCGGGCGCGCGACTGCTCGGCGCCACCACGATCATCGCGGTGGACGGCAACGACCATCGTCTCGGCATGGCCCGCAAGATGGGCGCCGACGTCACGCTCAATTTCAAGAATTGCGATGTGGTCGACGAGATCCTCAAGCTCACCGGCGGGCGCGGCGTGGATTCGTCGATCGAAGCGCTCGGCACGCAGGGCACGTTCGAGTCGGCGCTGCGCATCCTCAAACCGGGCGGCACGCTTTCGAGTCTCGGCGTGTACTCGTCCGATCTGACCATCCCGCTTGCGGCATTCGCCGCAGGCCTCGGCGATCATAAGATCAACACCGCGCTGTGTCCCGGCGGCAAGGAGCGCATGAGACGCCTGATGAACGTGGTGGAGTCGGGGCGCGTCGACCTTGGCGCGCTGGTCACGCACCACTACAAGCTGGACGACATCGTCGCAGCATACGATCTGTTTGCGAATCAGAGAGACGGCGTGCTCAAGGTGGCAATCAAGCCGCATTGAGCGGAGTGGGGTGCGGGAGCCGGTCCGTTGTGCGAAGGCGCGCAGTGGACCGTTGCCGGGCCTGGCCGCTGTTGGTGGCATGGGTCCCGGCGCGCGCCCGCCTGCCGATGGCGATCCGAGTTAAACCAACAGGCCACCCGGACCATGCAAGCTACGGAACTCGAACAGCGCATACTCAAACGATCGCTGCTCGGCACGGTGCTGATTGCGGTACTCGGCATCACGATCGGCATTCTCAGCGGCTCGCTCTCGATCATCTTCGACGGGATGTTCTCCGCACTCGACGCGGCCATGTGCAGCCTCTCGCTGCTCGTGACCCGCCTGCTCAGCCAGCAGGCCAGCAGACGTTTCCAGCATGGCTTTTGGCATATCGAACCGCTGGTGCTGACCTTCAACGGCAGTCTGTTAGCGGTGCTGTGCTTTTACGCGTTCGTCAACGCGATCAAAGGCATGCTCGATGGCGGGCATGAACTGGAGTTCGGTTGGGGCATGTTCTATGCCGTGGTGGTCAGCCTCTTCTGCTTCTTCATGTTCTTCAGACAGCGTCGCCTGAATCGCAGCATCGAATCCGAACTGGTCGGCCTCGACACCAAAAGCTGGCTCATGTCGGCCTGCATCACCTCGGCGCTGTTGCTCGCTTTTTCGATAGCATGGATTCTGGAAGGCACGCGTTACCGCCATATGACGCCGTACATCGACCCCGGCGTGCTGGCGCTGCTGACACTGGTCCTGATACCGATGCCGGTCGGCACGGTCATCGGCGCGGTCAAGGAAGTACTGCTCATTACCCCGCACGACCTCGACCGCACGTTGCGCGAGCTGATGCACGCATTGACGTCGGACTATGGTTTCGTGGCGCACTCGCACTACGCGACACGCGTGGGGCGCGGCCTGTTCGTCGAAGTCCATATCGTTCTGCCCGAGGCGATGGAGCACGCCGGCATCCGTCAGCTCGACCTGATCCGCGAGCGGATCTCTCACGCGATCGGCGAACCGGGCCCCGACCGCTGGCTGACCGTGGCGTTCACACGCGACGCGCGCTGGCTGTAACGCCCCGCCCGAAGCGAAAGCAAATTCCGCGCGCGATCCGGCCCGCGGTTGATTTGCCCCAGGTTGTCACCTAGAATTTTCGCTAGCGCCCTCTTCTGGAACCTGAAGACGTGACTTCGAACAGCGGAAAACCGGTGTCGTCATTGGTTCCTCAGGGCATGCCAGGCCTGTGGGTCATCCTGTTCGTCATCTGGATGATCGCCAACGCGTCGCTGGCCGTGGAGCCCACGCTCGTCGGCGCGGCGATCACATTCGTTCTGGCCCGCGTCTTTGCGTCGTCGAGCGAAGCATGGAGCCGGCTGCGGCTCACGCCTCGCGCGCTCTATCACTTCGTCGCCTATAGCGGCACTTTCGGCGTTGAACTGGTGCGGGCCAATCTCAACATGATGGCGTATGTGTACGCGCCGCGCATCGATATCAAGCCGGGCATCGTCAAGGTCCGCACCCGTCTGAAATCGCCGATCGGCCGCCTCGCGCTCACCAATTCGATCGCGCTCACGCCGGGCTCGCTGGTCATGGATATTCGGGACGACACACTATTCATCCACTGGCTCGACGTCAAGACAACGGATATCGACGAGGCCACGCAAGCGCTGGTGACCCCTTTCGAGAAGCATCTGGAGAAAGTCTTTGGCTGAGATCATGCTGCGGATCGCCACGGTATTGATCTTCTTCGCGATCCTGTTCGGCGTGATCCGCCTCATCCTCGGCAAGACGCTGATCGACAGGATCGTCGCCATCGACATGCTCACCGTCATCTCGATCTCGCTGATCGCGCTGTACGCGCAGTTGTCGGGCCGTTTCGTCTATATCGATGTGGCGCTCGTCTACGGGCTGCTCAGCTTTCTTGCCGTGCTCGCGATGGCTCGCTTTCTGGAACGGGGGCTTTGAACCGTGCTCGAATTGCTCCTGCTGCTGGTGTGCGCCAGCATTCTCGTCAGCGGCATTGTGGCCGTCTGCCTGAAGAACCTGATGGCCGCGATGGTCAGTTCGGGGCTCGCGAGCCTGTTCACGGCGGTGGCTTTCCTGCTGCTCGCCGCGCCCGACGTGGCGATGGCCGAGGCGGCGATCGGCTCGGGACTCGCGACGTTCATCTTTCTCTACGCGATTCGTAAAACCGGCTATCAGAAGGGCTAGCGCATGATCGAACTGATCGGCAGCGTGTTCATCCTGGCGGGTGCGATATTCCTGTTCTCCGCCGGCCTCGGCCTGTTGCGCATGCCGGACGCGTACACCCGCATCCAGGCCGGCACCAAGGCCTCGACGCTCGGCAACATGCTGGTGCTGATCGGACTCGCCTTCTATCACCCGAGCTGGACGTTCAGGCTGATCCTCGTCATCTATTTCGTGCTGGTGACGAACCCGGTGTCGTCGCATGCGCTGTCGCGCGCGGCGTGGCTGATCCGCACGCCGATGACCTCGTCCACCGTGACGGACGCGCTCGCCGCCGAGGACGAACGCGGCGCCGCGCCGAAGGAGTCGTGATGCGCCGCGTGTTCGTGATAGTGACGGTCGCGCTGTTCGCGCTCGTGTTCTGGCGCCTCATCGACGGCTACAGCGAGTTGCAGGCGCTGCGGCCGCTCGCGCAATACTACGTCGTGCAGGGGCCGATCGAACTCGGCGCGCCGAACATCGTCACCGGCATTCTGATCACTTACCGTGGCTTCGATACGCTTGGCGAAGTTGCGGTGCTGTTCATGGTCGCGGCGAGCGTCGGCTTGCTGTTGAAAAGCGAAGGCGCTGCAACTGCAACCGCGCCAGCTACAGAAGCCCAAGCCGAAGCCGAGGCCGACAACGGTCCGCGCAGGCAACCTGGCGAGATCGTGCGAACCGGCATGCAGGTGCTGCTGCCGATGATCCTGACCTTCGGCGCGTACGTGATCGTCAACGGCCATCTGTCGGCGGGCGGGGGCTTCCAGGGCGGCGCAATCGTCGCTTCCGGCGCGATGCTGATGCTGCTCGCGCGGCCGGGCGCGGAGTTGAACGTCGCGCTGCTGAGCGTCGTCGAATCGTTCGCCGGCGTGATCTATGTGATGATCGGCATCCTGGGTCTGGTGCTGGCGGGCGGCTTTCTCGACGCCCGCTTTCTGCCGCGCCGCGAGTTCGGCGCGTTTTTCAGCGCCGGCGCGATACCGCTCATTTCGGCGTTGCTCGGCATGAAGGTCGGCGCGGAGCTGAGCGTCATCATCGACCGGTTCAGAAGCTGACCGAGGAGAACGACGCATGACCACGGGCCTGCCGGTTTCGACCATCCTGCTGATCACGGGCTTCTGCCTCGCGTTGATCGGCTTGTGGGGGATGCTGACCCAGCGCAACATCCTGCGCATCATCATAGGCTTCGCGGTGATCGACACGGGGCTGCATATCGTGATGGTCGCGACGGGCTATATCCGCGGCGGCACGGCGCCGATCATCGACGCCGCGTTGAGCAAGGCGGACGCCGCGCGGCGCGCGATCGACCCGGTGCCCTCGGCGCTGGTGGTCACGGCGATCGTGATCGGCCTGTCGGTCACGGCGGTCATGCTGGCGTTCGCGATCCGCCTGTACGCGGCGAAAAAGACACTTTCCATCGACGCATTCACCGAGTCGAAATGGTAGCCGCGCTGTTTCATCCGCTGCATATCTTCATTCTCGGCCTGGGGGGCGGCTTCGTCATTCCGCTGCTGTACCGGCTCGGCAAGCCGTGGCTGACCGCCGGCTTCTTCATCGCGCTCGCCGGCATCGTGCTGGTGAGCGGTGTGTCGTTCTTCGGTCTGCTGGACGGCGGCCAGACGATCGAAGTGCTGACGGCGGGCGCACAGCCGCCGGTCTCGATCAATCTGCGCTTCGGCATCCGGGAAGGCTTCTTCACGCTCAGCGTCAACGTGGTGGCGCTGCTCGGCGCGCTGCAATTGTGGGACCGTCTGCGCGGCAATTACGCCGCGCTGCTGCTGTATCTGATTCTCGTGATGGGCATCGACGGGATGGTGATGACCCGCGACCTCTTCAATCTGTTCGTGTTTATCGAGATCGTCTCGATCGCCACCTACGGGCTGCTCGGACTGGACCGCACGCCAGCCGCGCTGGCCGCCGCGTTCAAATACATCATGGCGACCGTCATCGCGTCGACCCTGTTCCTGTTCGGCGCGGTGCTGCTTTACTACGTGACCGGCACGCTGAACATCGACGACCTGATCGCGGTCCGCGCGGGCCTCGACAGTCCGATCGCCGTCACGGCGGTGCTGCTCGTGTTCGCCTGCCTCGTCATCGAACTCAAGCCCTTTCCGGCCAATGGCTGGGGACTCGACGTCTACGAAACCGCGCCGAGCGGCATTGCCGCGATGGTGTCGGTCGGCGTGTCGGCCGGCGTGTTCTTCGCGCTGCTCAAGCTGCTGCCGCTATTTGAAAATCTACTCGGGCTGATTGCGGTCTCCGGCGGCCTGACCTTTCTGTTCTCCAATCTGCTCGCGCTCAAGCAGACGAAACCGCAGCGGGTGCTCGGCTATTCGTCGATCGGACAGATGGGCCTGCTGATGCTGGCGCTCGCGCTGTTGCGGCAAGTGGGAGCCGATACGTCGATCCCGCTGGTGGTCGGCGGGTTGTTTATCAACCATCTGTTCGCCAAGGCAGGGCTGTTCTGGCTCATCGGCATTCTCAGGCGGCACGGCATCCACGCTCGCGCGGTGCTGTCGCGCAGTCCGCTGCTGATCGGCCTGCTCGGCCTCTTCATGGTCGCGATTGCGGGGCTGCCGCCGTTTCCCGGCTTCTGGGCGAAATGGGAACTGGTCCTGCAGTTGACCGTCGCCGGCAAGCCCTACTGGATCGTGCTGATTCTGACCGGCTCGCTGCTCGAAGCGGCCTACATGTTCCACTGGTTCGTGCGGGCGCTGCATCCGGCCGACGACGAGGTCACGGCCGGCCCCCAGCCGGCCGCGCTGCTGCCGCTATTTGGCGTGGCGGTGCTCCTGATCGCCGCGGGGTACGCCGGCGCTTCGTTCTCGGGCGCGGGATCGGCATGGCTGTTTTCGCCGCTCGTCGCGGGCGCGCTGTTCTATGCGGGCGATCGTCTGCCGGGCCGGCTCAAGGGCGTGCTGACGCTGATCGCCGTCGCACTGGTGGGCTCGTGGCTCGCCGAAGCGGCACATGGGATCGCCGAGCTGTTTGCGTGGCTGCTGCTTGCGGGCAGCTTCGTCATCGCGGCGGCGAGCCTCTATCGCAACGATGTGCGCTCGGGCTTCTATCCGATGCTGGTGGTTCTACTGCTGTCGATCCCAGCGCTGCTGCGTGCCACCACGACGCTCGAATTCTTCTATAGCTGGGAGATCATCACGCTGTCGTCCTGCTTCCTGATTGCCAAATGCCGCAGCGCCGGACCGCACGTGCTGACCTTCCTGCTGTTCTCGCTGCTGTCGGCGTTCTTTCTGCTGGCCAGCTTCGCCGCCGTCGCCGCGCTCGACGGCAGTATCGAACTGGCGGCGTTCTCCCGATCGGGCCCGGACGTGAGCCGCGCATTCGTGTTGCTGGCCGCCGGCTTCCTGATCAAGGCGGGCGCGATCGGCGTGCATGTGTGGATGCCGGGCGCGTACACGGAAGCGGAAGACGACGTGACCGCGATGCTGTCGGCGGTCGTCAGCAAGGTGGCGATGTTCGGCCTGCTGATCGGCACCTATCTGACGATACGCTCCGAAGTCGGACTCGACCTCGCGCACGTGATGGCGTGGATCGGCATGCTGACGACCCTCGCGGGCGCACTGATGGCGTTGCGGCAAAACGACTTCAAGCGGATGCTGGCGTATTCCAGCATGAGCCAGCTCGGCTATATCGTCACCGCGATAGCGTTGATGAGCCATCTCGGCTGGGTCACGGCGCTGTATCTGGTCGCCAACCACATGCTGGTGAAGGGGATTCTGTTCCTCGCACTGGCGGGCATCATCCTGCGCACAGGCACGCGCAACTTCGCCGAAACGGGCGGCCTTGCCCGTGCGATGCCGTTCACCTTCGCGCTGGTGCTGGTCGCCCTCGTTTCGATGTCGGGCTTGCCGCCGCTGATGGGCTTCGGCGGCAAGCGGCTGCTGCTGAGTGCGATGACGGACAAGGGCTGGTACGGCCTCGCGGTGTGCGCACTGATGGCGACCTTCGTCGGCTTTCTCTACATGATCCGTTTTGTCAGCGGTCTGTTCCTCGGGAGTCGACAGGCGGGACAGCCCGAAGTGCGCGAAGCGCCGCTTCTGCTGCTCGTGCCGCAACTGGTTCTGGTCGCCGGCATCATCGTGTTGTCATTCTTCCCGAAGCTTTTGATCGAACCGGTTTCGGCGGCGATCGATCCGCAGTTTGCCTCGACGCTGGTGTGGGAAGGCATGTCGCTGGAGAGCATCTACGGTTTCTGGAATCCGACGCCGGTCGTGCTGGTCGTGCTGGCCGTGGCTGCTGTGCTGTTCGCGCTGTTCATGCTGTTCTATCGCAGCCGGCGCCGGAAGGGCAGCGTCCCCGGCTTTTTCAGGTTCTACCGGCCGATCCTCGCGCGTACGGTTCCGCCGTTTGCGATGATATTCTGGCGCGGCGTGTCGCACTTCGCGCTCGCCGCCGCGGGCAGGATACGCAAGGTCTACACCGGCAATGCGCAGACCTACGCGCTTTACGTGCTCGGCTATTTTCTGGTGATTTATTTCGCCAGCACAGGGCTTGGCGGCGGGTGGGCGCGTTAGGGACCGCGCTGATAGCGGCCCGCGGTTTCGTGTCCGCTGCCTAACGTCTTAGCGCAACTCCTCTGTAGTTTTGGCGATCGCCCTTGCGAACTGCGCGATCTGCCGGCCGTGTTCGATCAGATCCATCGCCAGCCGGAAGGTCTGCACATCGGCCTTGTCCGCGAGTTGCAGTTTCGCCAGCACCACCTGGCGCGCCGCCGACGCCAGCTTCTCGATCTCGCCTTTCGCCGCGATGACCGCGGACGCTTCGCTCGCGCCGGCCTCGTCGATCGTGCGGATCGCCTGTTCGAGATTGCGCATCACGACGTCCGTGAACTGCGTGGTCGCCGGATCGCGCAAACGCGTGAGGTCGATCTGGTGCATCAGCCTCTGCTGGCTGGCCGACACGAGGTTGGTCCCGACAATGCCGCTGATGCTCTCCAGGTTGGACGCGACCTGCGTGAACCCCACCATCTGCCGGCCCTCGTCCTCCGAGTGCTCCACCTGTGACAGGTGGCCGATATAGTTAAGGATCTCCAAGGCCAGCCGGTCGGTCTCCTTGTCGTGATCGAGCAGAAGGTTGATCTCTTCGATGGTGCCGTTGGACACCATCTGGGTGCCGCGCCGGACGATCTTCAGTACTTCGTTGCCCAGTCGCATCAGCTCGATGCGCACCCGCTGAAGTCCAACCGAAGGCACCGTCAGCGACGACTTGTCGAGATAAACCGGATCGCCTGCCCGTTTGGGCTCCTGCGCGCGCTTCGGCACGATGAACTTGGCAAGCCGGGCAATCGGTCCGGTGAACCAGATCAGGATCAGCGTGCTTGCCACGCTGAATATCGTGTGAGCATTGGCGACCTGGCGCGGCGTTTCGGCCGCCAGCCGCGTCACGCCTTGCAGCTCCGGATACGACGGCGAGACATGCCGCACCATGTCCGCCATCTGCGGGATGAAGAACACCCAGAACAGCACGCCCAGCAGATTGAAGATCAGATGCACGGCACCCACCTGGACCGCTTCGGCCGTCTTCCCGATCGACGCGAGCAGCGCCGTGCCGCACGTGCCCACTTTGGCGCCCAGGATCACCGCGATGCCCACTTCGAGCGGCATCAAGCCCTGCGCGCCTAGAGCGATCACGATGGCGAGCGTCGCCGCCGAGCTTTGCACGACGGCGGTGAAAATGGCCCCCACCAGGATGCCGACCACCGGGTTCTCCATGTCCTGCATCGCGTCGATGAAAGGCTGGAACGTGCGCAGCGGACGCGTCGCGTCGCCCATCAGTTCGATGCCGAGGAACAACAGACCGAGCCCGAGCAGCACCCGGCCGATCTGCCGCAACAGATCACGCCCGCCGAACGCGTGCAGCACGAAGCCGATCGCCAGCATGAACGGCGTCAGTCTCGATACGTCGAAAGCGATGATCTGCGCGGTGACTGTCGAGCCGATGTTCGCGCCCATGATCATCGGCACCGACTGGGTCAGCGTCATCAAGCCGGAGGAAACGAACCCGACCATCAGGACCGTGGTGATGGTCGACGAATTCAGCAGCGCGGTCACGACGGCGCCGGCCAGCACGCCGCGGAACCGGCTCGCGGTCAGCATGCCCAGCAGCGCCTGCAACCTCGATCCGGCGATCGCCTTCAGGCCGCTGGTCATGAACTCCAGGCCGAGCAGGAACAGCGCGAGGCCGCCGATCAACAGCCCGAAGATCTGGACCAGATTCAGGCTGCTGGCATCTATTCCTGCGGAATAAGGAGTCATGGTGCTGTGCCTTTGGTCATGATGCGCGTTCATGAGAAGAATCACCGCGAACGGTCTGCCGGTTCCTTCCGGCTCGCGCGATGACGCGCAACAAAGCGTTCGTTCCTGTTCGGCCGCCTCACGCGACCGGCGAGTTTTCACCGTAATTCAGCCGGCCGTTTTTCGACAACAAAACCGCGACGGGCCTCGTCATTTCGAACTCCGAGAAGATGATGATCACGATGACGGTGATCGGCACCGCGAGGAACGCGCCGGAGACGCCCCAGATCGCCGACCAGATCGCCATGCTCGCCAGGATCGCAAACGGACTCAGGTTCAGCGAGTTGCCCATCAGGTAAGGGTCGAGTATGTTGCCGATCACGAATTGAATGGCGGTCAGCGACAACAGCACGATCAGTATTTCGTTGCGATGCCAATTGGCACAACGGCACCGGGTTCGGGCCATTCGTTCCGGCACGGCAGCTATGCCTTCACCTTCGCCGCGACCTGCGAGATCCGATCCCTCACGACGCCAATCGCCTGCTTGAGCGCATACACGTCCTGAAAGTAGCGATGCGGAATCCGTATCTCGCTCGCATGCGCATCGATGTCGTCGATTTCATCGCGCCACTTTGCAATCTGGCTTGCGCTCGGCTGCGTGTTTTGCCACGTTTCATCTTCCAGCGATTTGATTTCCCGGTACCACACGACCAATCTCTTTTTGATCCGCGCCTCCACCATGCGCGGCAACGCCTGCAGCAACCCGATCAACAAGGCCATGAACGGCAGCAGAATAAGGAATCGTCTTTCGATCAGACTGGCCAGCCAGAAGGGAAGGTAACGCTGCAGGAACGGCCGGCCGGATTTGAAATAGCGCGTGCTTTCGTCGGAGAGGGGAAACTCCTCGGTGTTCAGATTGGGAAACGTACCGAGCGGCGTGAAGTAGTCTTCGCCGCCGTGGACCGTTTTGGCCGCGTCCAGCAGCAGGTAGACCAGCGCCGGGTGCAGCGTGTCCTTCGAGACCAGCAAAGCCGTGGCGGCCAGCAGCGTGACATCCTCGCGCGGCAGATCCTTGGCGATATTGGTCGACGCGCGCGGGTAGATGAGCTTCGAGAGCGACGGGAATTTCTGCACCAACGCTTCGGCCTGCGCGAAGCTCATCAGCTTGAGGTCGCTGTTCAGCAGCGCTTTCTGCCTCGGCGCGTCGGGTCAGATGATGAGAACCCGCCGGCGCTCCCGGGTCATGCGGGCTTTCTTGACACGATGAAGCACCGGATTGTGTCTGACCATGCAAGCCCTCTTTCGTCAGGCTTTCCTTGGGTGGACTGGCTCGCGGCAAGCGTTGTTTTGCAGCGCAGTTGGTGCTCGCCGGAACCTGGATGTGTTCATTGCCTCACGCGTGTGGCTTGCTCGCCCGCTTGCCATGCCGAACAGAAAACCGGATAACGCGGCCGCTCGCGAATCCTGAGCCACCGCTTTCGTGTTCATTCTGGTCGCTCAATTCTTCCGGTTCTCCGGTCTTACGATACCAGATTGTCTTGTCGCGACGACGGCCATCGAGCGCTGAAAAGCCATTGAAAGCCCGCCGAAGGTCAAAGCGCAAATCCGGTTGCGGTCGGTATGTTGCGAGACTTCTGCTAGCGTTCGCGTGGTGATTACTTATACGTCATCCTATCACTTACCAATTCTTAGAACACTTTCCGAACCCGTGCCATTCCCCTGCTATCCCTATACTTATAGGTATATAACAAAAATTTGTCCTGCACTTCGGGTAAATACGGCATGTACGACGACGGCCATATCCCATAGAATTGATACGTCATCGTATACCCTGTATCTGGAGACACGATGAACGGGGATTCTGCCGAACGGCGCGTGCATGGGCGCAATGTCTCTCCATTCTCTGACTCTGACCGGCCACGTCGCGAATGAGAAATCAGCCCGTTCCGCGCGGTCACAGTCAGCGCGCATTCGTCAACGTGATCGATGTGCCGGCTCACGTATCGCCGCTTCAAAGCGCATTCCAGTTTGATCGACAACTAACCCAAGCCACCAATCATTCCGGGCGACGGCCCGGTCGCCGGACTCGTCGAGAACAAAAAGAGAGCCTCCGCAACCCCGTTGAACTGAATCGACGAAGCATCTTAATAGTTAGTATTCTTTATTAAACGGATCGTCCATGCTTTATAGATTTGGCGTTATCCCATGTTTAGTCGTCACCCTCGCCGCCTCGCTGGCCGCTTGCGGCAGCGGTGACAACTCGCCGTCCGCTTCGACCGGCAACGCCGCCACGACGCCCGCGGCGCCGCCCGCTCCGTTCAAGGTCGGCGTGACGACGACCGATGCCGCGCTTCCACCGGCACCGCAACTGCCTACGGACGCCCAAGTCTGCAGCACGCTCCAGGCAAGCAACTCGCTGGTGCGCCAACCCAGCGGCGCGCTTGGACCCGAGGCCGACAACGGCACGACGTCGGCCATTCTGAATCCGGATCAGGCGCGCATTCAGGCGGCGCTCGACGCGTGCGGCGCCGCAGTCGACGCCCAGGTCGGCGCGGCCATCTCCGCAGCGGACGCCGCTGCCGCGGCATCGCAGACTGCCGCGGCGGTGCCGAACGTCAACATCGCGGGTGCGTCCGCGCAGCAACTGGCGGCTCCGAAATACCGCGCGTCGCAGTTCGCCGTGCGTCTGGTCGTGTCGAGCACCGGTCCGGGCAATGCGTTCATCACCGGACCGCTCACGTTGCCGTCCGGCGTCACGCTGTGGATCGATACCGGCGTGACCGTCTACGCGACGCGCGACGTGATGGCCTATGCGCCCAATGCAGCCGGCCCGTATTGCGCGAACACGGCCGTCAGTTCGACCAAGGCCGGCAGTTCGAGCAACTGTCTGCCGCTGATCGGCGGCAGCTATCTCGTGAATTCGGCGGTGGTCGGCGGCGGCAGCATCGACAGCCGGGCCGCGTCCGAGATCGTCAGCTCGAACAACCTCTATCCGCTGATGCGCATCGACCTGACCTGCACGAACACCTACGCGGCCTATTCGCAGGGTCTGCAGGCCACCACCGGCACGCCTTGCGACGACGGGGGCACCTTCGTCAACACAACGGCCTCGGCCCGGCACATGACCTGGTGGGATCTGGCATGGCTCGGCAACATGATCGAGAACGGTACGACCGGCGTCGGTTCGCAGTCGAATTTCCGCATGATGGTGTTCAACTACGCGAAGAACCTGACGCTGTTCGGCATCACGCTGAACAACAGCGCCAACTTCCACGTGGTGCCTAGCGGCGTCGACGGCCTCACGGTCTGGAACGTCAAGGTTCAGACGCCCTCGCTGTCCGCTTCGGCGAGCCCCGCGGGCAACGGCAATCCCAACTATCTGGGCATGGTGCCGACGGTCGACACGGCCAAGAACACCGACGCGTTCGATCCGGGTTCATCGTCCAAGCCCATGGTTCAGGCGTTGACAATCGGCAGCACGAAGATCTCGACGGCCGGCAAGATCTCGTTCGACGGCTACCTCAAGAATGCCGTGTTCGCCTACAACTACATCAGCACCGGCGACGACGACATTTCCCCGAAGGGATCGAACAACCCGAGCCCGGCCGGCTCAGGACTGTTCGGCATCGACGGTAATCGCGACGTCGCGACCGACCGGAAGTACGGTTTCGTGATCGCACACACCCATATCTACGCGGGCCACGGCATCTCGATCGGCAGCGAAACCAATGCAGGCGTCACGAACATCCAGGTCTACGACAATTCGTTCGACGGCTCGGAACAGGCACTGCGCATCAAGTCGGACTGGGCGCGCGGCGGCATCGTGACCAACATCAACTACAACAACATCTGTATCCGCAATAGCGGTCAGGCGCTGCTGTTCACGCCGTACTACAGCACCAAGGCGTTGCCGAATCCGACCTCGCCGCTGTATCCGGACTTCCACGACATTTCGCTGTCGAACATTCATATCATCGGTGGCACGTCGGCGATCTTCGAGGGATTCGAGGCGAATAGCGGCGGCATCACGCACGCGGCACTCCCGCTCGGCATGACGCTCACCAACGTTCTCGCCGATTCGCCGAGCAACGTGGCGGTCACCACGTCCGACGCGAACCTGACACTGAACAACGTGAATCTGCCGATCTTCCCGTCGACCGCGAACCGGGTCGTGCTGAACGGCAGCGCATCGCAGTCGCTGAGCACCGCGAACGCGGTGGATTGCAGCAGCGCGTACGTCGATTTTCCGGGCATCGGGGATTCGTCGCCGTCCGGTCAGACGTGGACGGGTTCGCAGTAAGCAGGGTGAGCGATAGCGTGCAGCGTGAATCACGCTGCACGCACTGATGCCGACGCTAGCGCTGACGCATCCGTTTGAACGGCCCGTTCGAGGTTTCTCGAACGGGCCGTGCTGTTTTTACGTTGCACCTGGTCGCTGCTTGGCAGATGGAACGGGTGCGCGGCCGACAAGCTGCGCCGATAGTCACTGACCTTCCGGCCGAGGCCGACTATGCCCGATCACTCGCTCGCCGAATCGACGGGAATTTCAGACCCGCTGTCGTCCCTCTCCTCTCGTTTTGGCCGCCGGACTGCTCTCACCTTGCCGCTGTTTCCGCCGCCGCAGAAGAAACGCTCGTCACCATCGGACTCCAGCCCCGACACGGTCACGCCGTCCGGCATCTCGACGCTCTCCAGCACTTCCCCCGTTCGAGGATCGATCCTGCGCAGCTCGCTCGCGTCATCTTCCCAGGTGCCGTGCCACAGTTCGCCATCGACCCAGGTGACGCCGGTGACGAAGCGATTGGACTCGATCGTGCGGAGAATCGCGCCCGTTTCGGGATCGATCTGATAAATCTTGCGCTCCGGATACTGCCCCACCCAGAGGGTCCCTTCGGCCCAGGTGAGCCCCGAGTCGGCACCGCCGCCAGGCGCGGGGATGGTCGCGAGCACCCGGCCGGTGTTGGGGTCGATCTTCCGGATGCGGCCGCCGGCGATCTGGAACAGATGCTCGCCGTCGAAGGCCGTGCCCGCGTCCGCGGCGACGTCGATCGAGCGCAGCGCGTTGCCCGTCGCGGGGTCGAAGGCGTTCAGCCGGTCGCCGCCGGCAATCCAGACTCGCTGGCCGTCAAACGTGACCCCATGCACTTTATCGACATCCGGAAAGGGCCCATATTCACGGATGATTTCTGCCGCCGATCGCTTCATGTCGCCATCCTAATCACAGGGTAGTGGAGAGGGGAGTAACAAGGTCGTCGCGAATCCGGGCACGGGCGGCGTCGACCAACGCTGCGCTCGCCCGCGGCCGAACGACTGCACCTTGCCCGCCGCCGCGAGCGAGTCGAGTGCGCGCTGCACGGTGCGCTGACTCGCGCCGAGCACCAGCGCGAGCGCCGAACTGGACCACGACTCGCCGTCGGCTAGAAAAGCGAGCACTTGTGCATGCTCGCCGTCCACCGGCCGCGCGAGCACGACGACCTCGCTGGCGCGGCGCGGTATCAGCGCGAATCCGCGCCTGGTCGCGCTCACGCCGGCTAGCGTTCCAAGCGCCGCGCGCAGCCGCCCGAGTTCGACACGCAAGCGCGCGCGGTGCGATTCGTCCGCGCGCTTCGCCCGGAACGCACGCGCGACGAGGGAGTCCCTCGGCACGTCGTCGGGCCACGCTTCGCCCAACGCGCGGACAAGTGCGAATAGCACCGGCCGGCTGGCAAGCGAAACGATCGTGCTGCCGTCACGCACGACATGACGGCACGCATCCACGACGAGCGCTTTCGACGCCAGCAAGGTTTCGACCTCTTCGAGCAGCAGGAGCCGCTCCTCGCCACGCGCAATCAGACGCGCTGCTGGCGTGTTCAACAAGAGCATCGCACTGTCGACCTCCGCCAGCAGCGCCGGAATGCCGGACTGGCGCGCGGCGCGCTCGGCCCGTGCCAACGCCGCGCGCGCGGTCTTCGTGTGCAGGCGCCGCAGCGCGACGCCTGCCGCGACCAGTTCATGAGCGGCCCTCAAGGCCGGCGGGAAAAGTGTAGGGACGAGTCCGGCAAGCGCCCGTTCCGCGTCGTCTAGATGCCCGACCAGCAGCAGACGCCGCACCAGCAGATAGCGCGCATGCGCAGCGTTCACGCGGTCTCCGTGCGCTTCGAGCGTGGCCCGCGCCGCGTCGAGCACCTTCGCGGGCCAGCCCAGCTCGCGCGAGGCGAGCGCGATCTCGGCCTCGGCGACGACACATCTCGCGCGGGCCACGGGGTCGCCGGACCCGAACGCTCGCGCCGCGCTTCGCACGAGCAGCCTCGCCCGGGAGAAATCGCCGAGCTGCGCCATCGCGATGCCTCGCAGCGCGAGCGCCGCCGCGTCGCCGCGCAACGCGACCCGGTTCAACGCGCCGAGTGGATCACCCGCCGCGAGCGCTCGCGCCGCGGCCGTGATCAGCGAATCCATGGGTCATCCCAATCCCGCCACACTTGTCACTCCCTTCCGCCGGATGTCCGGTACTAATCTAGCACGACCATCAACCCGTACACGACGCCGTAGCGGGAATGGCTCGCACGGCGACGCCCAACCCATGGAGGAACTCATGATGACGACACACATGACCGGAACACGTGAAGAGTGGCTGGCCGCGCGGCGCGAGCTGCTCAAGGCGGAGAAGGAATTCACGCGGCGCGGCGACGAGCTGACGCTGCAACGCCAGGCGTTGCCGTGGGTGAAAGTCGACAAGGACTACCGGTTCGAGACCGATGAAGGCAACGTATCGCTGGCCGGGCTCTTCAAAGGACGCTCGCAGCTGCTCGTCTACCACTTCATGTTCGGGCCAGACTATAAGGCGGGTTGCCCCTCGTGCTCGTCGATCGCGGACGGATTCGACGGCTTCGCGGTGCACCTGGCGAATCACGACGTGATGCTGTGCGCGGTATCGCGCGCGCCGCTCGCGAAGCTGCAGACGTACAAGCGGCGGATGGGCTGGACGTTTCCGTGGGCATCGGCGGCGGGCGGCGATTTCAACTTCAACTTCAATGTCTCGTTCACCGAGGAACAGCAGCGCAACGGCGACATCGAATACAACTTCGCGCGCGGCGGCCACGCGATGGACGCGACGCCGGTGCCGCCGCCCGTCGCCGAATTCGCGGCCATGTCCGGCACCGACGCGGCCACCTACTCGCGCGAACGGCCGGGCGTGAGCGCGTTCATACTGGAGGACGGCGTGGTCTATCACACCTATTCCACCTACGCGCGCGGCGTGGACGCGCTGTGGGGCATGTACCAGTGGCTCGACCGCGCGCCCAAAGGGCGTAACGAGACGGGCATCTGGTGGCGCCGCCACGACGAGTACGGCGAGCGATGAAATCGCTCGCGCGTGCCGTGCACGCCGCCGTGGCCGTGCAGCGCTCGCGACGCGTGACATCCGACGCGGTTTTCGTCGGCGTGTGCGCGCTGTGCTTCGCCGCCAGCACGGCGGCGACGATCGCGGGCAGCGCGTCGATGTCGGCGATGGGCGAATTGCCGATGCCCGGCGGCTGGACGATGTCGAGGGCGTGGATGCCGATGTGCGGACAGACGTGGGCCGGTGTCGCCGCGTCGTTCGCCGGCATGTGGGTCGTCATGATGGTGACGATGATGCTGCCGTCCCTCATGCCGATGCTGTGGCGCTATCGCGAAGCGGTTGGCGGGACGCGCGTCGGGCGGCTCACCGTGCTTGTCAGCGCGGGGTATTTTGGCGTGTGGGCGATGTTTGGCTTCGCCGTTTTCGCGCTGGGCGCCACGCTTGCCGCGCTCGTGATGTGGTCGTCCGCGCTGGCGCGCGCCGTGCCGCTTGCGCTCGGCATGGTCGCGCTGCTCGCCGGCGCGCTGCAGTTCACCGCGTGGAAGGCTCGCCACCTCGAATGCTGCCGCGCGACACGAGGCCACTGCCGCAAGCTGCCGACGGATGCCCACGCCGCGTGGCGGCACGGTGTGCACCTCGGTCTCCACTGTTGCCACTGCTGTGCGGGACTGACGATGATCCTGCTGGTCGCCGGCGTGATGGATCTGCGCGCGATGGCTGTCGTGACAACGGCCATTACGTGCGAGCGTCTGGCGCCGGGTGGCGAGCGCGTCGCGCGTGTGGTGGGCGCGGTGCTGGTCGGCGGTGGGCTGTTCCTCGTCGCGCGCGGCGTCGTGACCGGATGAAAGCGCGGCAATTGCAGTGTCCTGGCGCCGCTGCGTTCGGCTACAGGAAGTGGCTCGAATGAATCAATCTTCGGGTGCCCATTGGGTTTCTCAAGCATCGTCAGCTCGAGGCCGCGGCCGGCCGGTCTCGATCCCTCCCGACATCCGGCATCCTGGGGGATTGCCCGGCAGTGCGAAATGTCGAACACACGTTGACCGACATCGCGAAATACGTGCTCAGCGAGCGGTCCAAAGTGGCGCTACCGGCCATTTCCAGATCGAGGCAACGGGCCAGCTTCGCATTTCGAGCGATCTCTACTCTGCGATACGTCCTGTGATCGGCTCGAAAGAGTCCACTGGGTCTAGTGGCTCGGCAGCTTGCGAGGCACAGCTGCTTCACTTATAAAGTCTGAGCCGTGCCTTGAAGCGGAATATGACCCGTCCCCGGTTTACGCAATCATGCTTACCTGACAGAGGTTCGTTCGATGCTGCGACGTATCCTCGCTTCGAGCCGCTACATCATGATCATTCCCGTCGTTGGGACGTTTGTGGGCGCGCTGGCGTTGATCCTGTACGAGTCGGTCGTGCTGTTCTCGAGTGTCATCTTTGCGATCCGCAACGGCCCCGTGGCGACCAAATCGGTGAAGATATTCGCGGTCGGGATCGTCGAGGCGGTCGATGTCTTTCTGATCGCTATCGCGGTCTACATCATCAGCATCGGCTTCTATTCGCTGTTCATCGATGACAAGCTGCCGTTGCCCAAGTGGCTCGAAGTCAACAACCTCGAAGACCTGAAGGGCAATCTGGTCAGCGTCGTTATCGCGGTCCTCGCCGTTCTGTTCCTGCGCGAAGCCGTCGCCTGGGACGGTACGCGTGAAATCGCGGCTTTTGGCGGCGCGCTAGCACTGCTAATTGCCGCGCTGACATTCTTTCTGATGAAGAACAACAGCCGGCGGCAATGATGCCGCGGTAGCCGCGCGGCCGGCCGGCTTCAGGACGTAACGATCATTTGAATTGCCATAGCGGCGCAGTACGCGTGCAAACAGCTAGGTGCTGGCGACCAGCAGTTCCTCGGCGTTGTTCGGCGGGCGCAGATCATCCGGTCTGCCGGCGAAATAGCGCTGCGTCAGATCGGCCGCCGACACATGCCGGGCCTCCCGGAAGCCGGCTTCATGGGCCAGCGCCAACATCTGCCGGGGCGTGAAGAAGCTCAGGAAAGGCGTGCCGCTCTCGCGCGCGCCCTTTTCCGCCATTTCGAGCCCGGGCCGCACTTCGGGGTCGGCCATCTCCAGCGGCAACAGAAACGTCATCGCGAGCGTAGAGCCTGGCGCGAGGTCCGCAACCTGACGCAGCGTCGCCGCGTTCGCCTCTTTCGTCAGATACATGCTGACGCCGGTGGAGACCACGATCGCCGGCTTGCTGTCCTCGAAGCCGGCAGATGCGAGCCCGTCTCGCCAGGTGTCTCCCGCCTCGAAGTCGACCGCCACGAAGCGTAACCCGTCCGGCACGCCGAAGCCAAGCTCGATCAGGCGCTGACGTTTCCATGCCTGCGGCCCCGGCTGATCGACCTCGAACACCGTGAGGCGCGACGCGATCTCCGGCCTGCGCTGCGCGAAGCTGTCGAGGCCCGCGCCCAGAATGACGTACTGTGTCAGCCCGCGGCCGGCCTGCTCCACGACCAGATCCTCGATGAAGCGCGCGCGTGCCACGATCGAAGCGCGGAAGGGGCGCGTGAATTGCGGGTCCATGTCCCCGCGACTGCGCCAGCCGTCGCCGGGCGCCAGCAGTTGCAGGCCGATTCTGTCTTCCAGCACGTGGGGCGGGGCATCGGCCTCGACATGCAGGGCGCGCCACAAGGCGACTCGCGCCGCCGTGCTGTCCGGCGCCGCATCTCGCTTGTCGTTCATGACTTTCAATCCTGTTTCTTCGTCGTTGGCAAATCGCGGAGAACGCTTTCACGACCATCCGCACCGAGCAATGCGACGAGGATATCATCTGAAATAGACAGTCGACCTCCAACAAAAAAGGCGGAGTGCGATGCACTCCGCCTTTTACTTCGGTTACCGAATCAAATTCCGGCTTGCGTTAGCGAGATGGTTTGCATTCCCGCTCGCACGCCCGGCGTTCAACTCCCTTGCAAGCGAATATCACGCGATGACGCGCCGACATAAACCGTCCCGCCCGGCACATACCGCCAGCCGTTGCGCGACGTGTCCCACACGCTCTGCATACGCGGCGTGACGGTGATGCGCACATGGCGCGCTTCGCCAGGATTCATGCCGATCTTCTCCCAGCCGACCAGCCGCCGCGGCGGTTCGCCGCTATAAGGCACGCCGAGATACACCTGCGGCACTTCCGCGCCCGCGACGCGCCCGTCGTTGCGCACCGTGAACGACACGTCGATCGAGCCATCATGGCGATGTGCAACCGACAGCCCCGAGTACGAGAAGTGCGTGTAGGACAGCCCGTAGCCGAACTCGAACATCGGCGTGATGTTCTTCGCGTCGTACCAGCGGTAGCCCATGTCCAGCTTCTCCGCGTAGACCGGATCGGGTTCGAACGCGCCGTTCTGCCCCCACGTCGGCGTGTCCTGATCGCGTACCGGGAAGGTGACGGGCAGCTTGCCGGACGGATTGACCTTGCCGAACAGCACGTTGGCGATCGCCTGGCCGCCGCCTTCGCCCGGATACCACGCTTCGACGATCGCGGCCACGCGGTCCTTCCACGGCATCAGCACCGGGTTGCCGCTTTCCACCACGACGATCGTGCGCGGATTGGCAGCCGCTACAGCGTTGACGAGCGCGTCCTGGTTCGACGGATTCGCGAGGCTCAGACTTTGCAGGTCGCCGAAGTCCTCACCAGCCGGCTGCGCGACGACGACGATGGCGACATCGGAGTGGCTCGCGAGCGCCGCCGCCTGGTCGATCTCCGTTTGCGTGTACGTGCGGAACGGGTTCTGCTGATCGCTATTGCCGGCAAAGCTCACCTGCGCCGACGGCGCGAGCGAGCGAATCGCCGCGACGATAGGCGTATTCAGCTTCAGCCACGGATTGGTCCACCAGCTGCAACCCGTCGATGTGCCGAACGTCAGGCCGCCGCAACCGGCAAACGCGCCGGTGACCGGATGGCGCGTATTGCCCGAGCCGCCGCCCGTCAGCACGGCCGCATCGGCGTGGCCGCCGATCACCGCGATGCGGGTCAGCGACGCAGCGGAAAGCGGCAACTGATTGTTGTCGTTCTTGAGCAGCACCATCGACTGTTCAGCGGTTGCCTGGACGAATGCGTTCGCACGGGCGAAGTCGATGCTCGCGCCGCCCTTCGCCGGATCGTCCATCACGCCGGTGCGGATCATCACGTACAGCTTGCGGCGCACCATGTCATCGAGACGCGCGGTCGACACCGAGCCGTTCGCGATCGCCTGGCGAACCAGGTCCGGCGTCAGATAGACGGTCGAGCCGACATCTTCTTCCTCGTCGAGTCCGGCGTTGATCGCCTTCGCGGTGCTGTGCGTCGCGCCCCAGTCCGACTGGACCTGCCCTTCGAAGTGCCAGTCGTTCTTCAGCACGTCGTTCAGCAGATGCGAGTTCTCGCACGCATAGTCGCCGTTGAGCCGGTTGTAGCTGCACATCACGCTGCCTGGCTCGGCGCGCCTTGCGGCGATTTCGAACGGCAGCAGATACAGCTCGCGCAGCGTGCGTTCGTCGATCTGGCTGTTGCCGCCGCCCCGGTTGTGCTCCTGCTCGTTGCCCGCGTAGTGCTTGATGGTAGCGATGACCTTCTGACTCTGCGTGCCGTCGGTGCGCTCGGCGAGCATCTCGCCGGCGAGCAACGGGTCTTCGCCGAGATACTCGAACAGCCGGCCGCCGCGCGGTTCGCGCGCGAGGTTGGTGCCGCCGCCGAGTCCCATGCCGAAGCCTTGCGCACGCAGCTCCACCGCGACCTGTTTGCCGAACTCGGACGACAGCCGGCGATCCCAGCTTGCCGCGAGTGCGATCGTCGCGGGGAAGGTCGTGCTTGCCTGCGTCGTGCTGCCGGAGCCCGTCGCGGAGTCGACCATGTTCAGATCAGGAATGCCCAGACGCGGCACGCCTTGAATGTAGCCCGCGCCGCCGCCCGGCACGGCGGACATCGCGTACTGCGAGTGAATGAACTGCA
Organism: Paraburkholderia sediminicola; assembly: GCF_046026895.1. Taxonomy (GTDB): domain Bacteria; phylum Pseudomonadota; class Gammaproteobacteria; order Burkholderiales; family Burkholderiaceae; genus Paraburkholderia; species Paraburkholderia sediminicola_C. The sequence continues at coordinate 70,509 of NZ_JAQQEU010000008.1, read as the reverse complement.
GCTTTTCGTCGAGCGTCATTTTGCCGACGAGGGAGTCGGCGCGCCGATGCGCGACCGCCGATTCGAACGCACTGAGCACGGCAGAGGTAGGCGCGAAATCGAGTGGAAAATTGGGCACTTCCGCACGGGCAGCGACGCACACTGTCGCCGCCAACGCGACGGCCGGCCATAGTTTCATCTGCATATCTGTGTCTCCGAAATTCTGCTTGGATGGGGCGATGCGACAGCGGAGCGCGTCGAATGGGTTGACAGCGGACGCGAGGGCCGGCGATGCAGGGTGACTGCGAAGACGGGGTGCCTGCCAGCAGGAGGATCGGGCCAGCCTGATTGGCTGTTAGCGATCCTCCGTGTGAGGCACTGTAAGAATGTAGTCTGACTACAGCATCGGTATTTTTACTAATACGCTATGCTTTTATGCTGAATAGCGGCTGTTAATTACAGCGAATGGCGGTTCAAAGCCTTGAATGGCATGCCGTCGATGCATTTAGCACCTCAATCACGGGAATCATCGCGAGATTTCATGACTTACGAATTCATTACCTCTGTTGCTTTTTATTACGAATATCACATTGATATTTTTATTAATCCGGTCTAATAGCAATACGCTCGCGGAATGGATGATTTATTGAATCTCAACGCCCGTATTCGGGCTCTTGATGCGCCGGCTTTTGTTGTCGGCGCGGGCCGGCCCGCGCGTTAGAAGCGGTAGCCCACGCCAGCCAGGATCACGTCCGTGTCGCGGCTATGACGCGTCATCACGCGATTCCACGTCAGACGCGCCGACCAGCGCTGTGTGACGCGATACGACGCCCGACACCGACATGAGTCCTGACAGAACGCCGTCGCCCGAGCCGCTGTTTTCGTCCGCATTGCCGTGATGGATCGCCGCGTAGACGCCCGCGCCGATGCCCAGCGTCAGGCGCTCGTCGAAGAAAGCCCGCGTCAGCCAGAGTTGCGCCGTCGCACCGTCGCGCCGCGCGGACAGGCCGCTGCCTTCGTGCAGATAGCCGTGGGTCGCGTCGAGATAGTGGGTCAGTGAACCGTCGGGCCATCACGGTGATGATCGGGGATATGTCCTTCGTTCAGCCACGTGATGCTGCCCGCGAGGTAACGGCCTAATCCTTCGGTATAGTCGAGCGCCCACGCGTAGGAATGGCTATGCTCCCCCGTCAACGGACCGGCGTACAGCGCAAGCTCCTGGGCGCACGTTCGGGCCGCTGCCGCGCACAAAGCCGCGGCGGTGATGAGAAGCGTGCAGGTACTCTTCATCGTCATGTTGCAGGCCCGTGGTAACGGAAAACGCACTGCCTGACGACCGGCGACTCTGGTCGTAGCTCGCTCGCACTCTGGCATGAATTCTCCCCAATCCCCCTTCAAAAATAAAACGGATTTGTCGTAATTCTGTTTGCGACGCAGCTTGTCTGCCGGCCTTCGCCCAACGCGAACTTCCCGCCGTGCGGTACTTCCCAGACGGTATGTTTTAACCGGACTTATTCAGGCATGGCGCATCTGAATAGCTCATTTAGAATGGGGTTTTTCCCGGCGTATTGGTCGGCAATAGGCGATTACATGCGGCTTGCCCCCGATTTCCGACGTCCGCTATTCGATCCAATTTGCATAATTGACGGCCACTTTATTGGCCTTTATTACACCGGTCCATGCATGTCCCATTGCAGCCCTGTACGGAATTTGCTCATTTACCGTGACATTAACGGCACCGTCGGTCAGAATTTGCGTGCATGCCGCGTCAAAGGCCACCACGTAATGGCCGAATCGCAGTGCCGCCGCATGCGTTGCTGTGCCGGGCGCAGCGTGCGAACGGGGAGCGACCGTCGGGACAAGAGCCGCTCTGGACATTCCAGGTAGATTGCTGACTCCGCACAAATGAGTACAACCAGATTACCGCCTTGGGGCATTCGCAGATTGGTGTCGATCCGCCCGCTGCTTGCTCAGGCATTCGTCCCTGCCGCACGCAACCTGCAATATATGCATCGCAGGATGCGCCCTTTCGCCATTGTTGCGATCGTCGGCTTCCCGCTTTATTTCTTCATCTGGCACCAGCTCTTTCCGCAGCCTTACGAGAACTTGCCGCTGCGGCTCGTCGGCTCCGCGCTGTTCATCCCCATCCTCTTTTCCGAGCGCTGGCCGGCACGAGCCAAAAAGTTTTTGCCCTATTACTGGTATGCAACGATCTTCTATTCGTTGCCGTTCTTCTTCACATTCATGCTGCTGAAGAACGACGGCTCCAACGTGTGGATCGAAAGCGCGTTGATCGCGGCCTTCGTGATGGTGCTGCTGCTCGACTGGTTCATGCTGCTGCTCAATTTCGTGATCGGCATCGGTGTGGCGTTCCTCGCCTACTGGCTGACCACGGATCCCGTCGTCCTCCATGCGGCCTATTCTGCACACCTGGCGATTTTCTCGTTCGCGGTCGCAATCGGCGTCGTGGCGAACTACGACATGGACCGCATCCGAATCGAACAGGAGCGCGCGATGCTCGCCACCGCCGGCAGCATCGCGCACGAACTGCGCACGCCGCTGCTTGCGATTCGCTCCGGCGCGTCGGGTCTTGGCCGCTATCTGCCGTCGTTGCTCGAAACGTACTCCATCGCGCAGCAGGGCGAGTTGCCCGTGCCGAAGATCCGCCTCGTGCATCTTCAGTCCATGGATGGCGTGCTCTCGCGTATCGAGCAGGAAGCCATTCATTCGAACGCGATCATCGACATGCTGCTCGCGAACGCGCGCTTCACCGGCGGTTACTCGCACGGCGCCACGACGTCCTCGATTGCGCAGTCGGTCAAAAGCGCGCTCGAACGTTACCCGTTTCGCGACGGCGAGCGCGAGCGGGTGCTCACCGACCTCGCCACGGATTTCTCCTTCCACGGTTCGGAAATGCTGATGGTCCACGTGCTGTTCAATCTGCTGAAAAACGCGTTGCGCGGGATTGCAAGCGTCGATAGCGCGCTGATCTCGATCCGTCTCGTGAGCGGCCCGCGCACCAGCCAGCTGCTGTTCCGCGATACCGGCCCCGGCATCGCGCCCGATGTTCTGCCGCACATCTTCACCCGCTTCTATACGTCGTCGGCGGGTATCGACGACGCCTCGATCGGTACCGGCATCGGCCTCGCTTTCTGTCGCGACGTGATGCGCGCGGTGGGCGGCGCCATCGACTGCAGGTCTGTCGAAGGGATGTTTACCGAGTTTGCATTGACCTTTCCCCGGCCCTAACGATGCACACGATCAAACCGTTCTATTTTCCGACCACGGTCACCTTCGTCGACGACAGCGCGACGTTCCTGTCCAATCTGTGCCTTCAGCTCGACCCGCAGCTCGCGTTCCGCCTGTTCAGCTCGCCGGGGGAAGCGCTCGAGTTCGTGAACAGCCGCCCGCGGCCCGGATCCTCGGACGAGCCGTTGTTCACACCGTTTCGTGACCGCACCGACGAGGATGTCGCGCATCAGGTGATCGCGTTGAGCGTGAACACGGTCCGCAAACAGGTTCACAACGCGCAGCGGTTTCTGGCGACGTCGGTGGTGGTAGTCGATTACGACATGCCCGGCATGAACGGGCTGGAGTTCTGCCGCCGCATGACCGACCCGGCGGTGCGCAAGATCATGCTGACCGGCAAGGCGGACGAACACATCGCGGTGCAGAGTTTCAACGAAGGCATCATTCACCGCTTCATCCGCAAGCAGGATGCGTCGGCGGTCGCGAGGCTCAATCGCGCGGTGCGCGACCTGCAGAATGCCTATTTCGACAACGTCTGCCAGTCGATCCTCGACACCCTCGCGGACTCGGAGTACGCGTTTCTGCGCGATGAGGCGCTGGCAGCACGGGTGGCCGAGCTGTCTAGTTCGCTGGGTATCGTCGAGCATTATCTGTCGTACTGCCCGAGCGGCCTGCTCATGCTCGACAGCGCGGGCAGCGCGTATCTGCTGATCGTCCATACGAGCGATACGTTGCGGGGTCTGCGCGAAATCGCCGTCGAACAAGGCGCGCCGGCAGGTTTTCTGAGCGCGCTGGATAGCCGCCGGAGTCTGCCGTACTTCTGGCAAACCGACGGCCATTACCCCGCGAACTGCGTCGCGTGGGAAAGCTACATGCATCCGGCGACGCGGTTCAGCGGCCACCAGGAGTACGTGTACGCAATCGTGCCCAACCCGCCGGGGCTGGATCTGAGCCACGTGCTCAGCTACGACAGGTACCTCGAACGGCTCGACGGCACCAAGTAAGCCGCGAGCAAAAGTCATGGAGTCCGCGCGAGCGGACTCCATGTCAAACTGCTTATCAGGCGGTCACAGCGGTCCTCTCTTCATGGCTCTCGCGTTTGCGTCTGCGCGACGACAATTCGTCACCGAGACGCCGCGTGGACGCCCACTTGTCGAGTTCGACCTCACTACGTATGTCGCGGCACACGCCCGCGATCTTTTCGACCTGGGCATCGGTCAGCGCCGCATGGATCGACAGGCGGATCAGCGCACGATTGCGCGCCGTCGCGGGCGCACAGAACACCGAGCCGAAAATACCGCGCGACTCCAGCGCGTCGCGCAACACGATCGTGCGCTGCTCCGTGCCCGCTTCGAGTGCGATGATCTGACTCTCGCTGCCGTTCAGGTTGTACCCCAGTTCCGTCAGCCGCTGCCTCAACCACGCGGCACTCGACATGAGTCTCGCGCGGCGTTCGTCAGCGCATTCGATCACCGAGAGAGTTGCGTCGAGCCCGCTGATCTCATGCGGCAAGAGCGTCGAGCTGAAGATCGCGGGATTCGACTCGAACTTGAAGTACTCCTGGAACTCGAGCGGACAGGTGATGAAGCCCGCGCGACCGGCGAACGCCTTCGCGAGACTGGCGGTACGAAACGCGACGCGCGACTCCAGCCCGAGTGCGACTACCAGCCCAGCGCCGCGCGGACCGTGCGTGCCGAGCGAATGCGACTCGTCGACGACGAACACGCAGCGGTACCGGTCGCAGATATCGGCGATGTCGGCGAGCCGGCAAACGCCGCCGGTCGTGCTGTACACCGAGTCGACCAGCACCACGCCCTGCCCATACCGCCCGATCTGCTGTTCCAGATGCGCGACGTCGTTATGCCGGAACGCGACCGGCACCGCGCCCGCACTGCGAATGCCTTCCCATAACGACATGTGCGCCATCATGTCGACATAGACCGGCGTCTGCGCCGACGCAATCGACTGGATCAGCCCGGTGTTCGCCGCATAGCCGGACTGGCACAAGACGCCTGCCTCCGCGTGCATGAACGTGGCCAGCCGGTTTTCGAACTGCAGCTGCGGGCAGTCGCCGTGCAGGAAGATGCCCGACATCAACAGGCCGTTGCCGTTCTCCAGCAGCGTGTCAGCCATGCTGCCGATAATGTCCGGGTGCCGGGCGATCGCGAGATAGTCGTTGCTCGACAGATGCAGCGCATCGGCCCCAGCCGTGCGGCCGCGCATGATATGCCCTCCGCCCCAGGTCTCCTGCACGCGCTCGCGGTAATAGCGTTCGACACGCGTTGCGACGAAAGCCGGCAATGCCGGCCGGCCATGCCTCTGTGCAGTCAGATCATGTACGTTTTTCATTCTTGGCTCCATATGGTTAGCTGCCGTAGCGGACAGCGGGTCCATAGTGAGCCCGTCATTTATGGCTTGTGTGGAAACTCAGGCAAGTTATGCGTAATGGGTCATGTGGTCGTTTCAATGCGACGTCGGGCAGGCTGCGCGACTGTATTCCAGCCGCGCGAGGCGTTATTTCCTGATCACCGTCCTCACTCGTACCGCACTCTTTCTGCACTCGGCGCACAGGCCGAACACCACCAGTTGTCGTCCGGACACCTCGAACTCGAAGCTGTCCGCGACGGCCTGCTGGCGCTTCTCGATCTCGGCGTCGAAAAACTCGCGGATCGCGCCGCACGCCGTGCACACCAGATGATCGTGCTGCTTGCCGTCGTTCAGTTCGTAGACCATTCGTCCGTCGCCGAAGCTACGCCGTGCAGTAGTTTCGCGTCCACCAGCAGCCCGAGCGCCCGGTAGAGGGTGCCCAGACTCAAATTGCGCACGTCCTCGTTCAGACGTTTGTAGAGATGCTCGGCGGTGAAGTGCTCGTGCGCGTGCTGCTGGAAGAGCTCCAGCAGGGAGACGCGGGGAAACGTAGGCCGCAAACCGGCATGCTCCAGGATTCGGTGAGTGTTCATGAATGTGATGGCAACGCCAAACAGGCGGTTGGACGTACCTGGGCCGCCTGTCGATGCGAGGAAGTGTCGGGAAGGCTGTCGCCCCGCGTGGCGGGGCGATCTGCGAGTGGCAAAACTATGTGAGCGACGTGCTTAAGAGAACCTTAAGTCCGAGGTCGAATGACAACGAACCAGTTCGAACAAGGGTTTCGAGCAAACTCCTGATTTTCCTAAGGATAAATGGTTCGCGTGGGAGCACGACGGATCAGTTCATTAAGCCGCCAGATGGTAGCTAGACTGGTAGCTGGAGGGCTCACATAATCCGCGTGCCGACACGCCGGAATTAATCGAAATGGCGCGTCGATCGATCTACTACGGCGCGTCCGTGCCTAGCTCGAGGCGTATCTCCTGGATAGCCACCGCATCGCCTCTCGGCGAGACGGCAGCATTGATACGCACGAACGAAACCACGATCTGGGGCAGTTTGGTCACACCTTGCTGGGCCAGCAGATCGGTCACGTCGTAGTCGATCATATTCTTGCCGTGATGGGCCGCGGTCGAAATCTGGAAAGCGCCGAGCGTGCCGACGAAGTATTGCCCCTTGACGGCATCCACATCTCCGGTGGCGGGCAAATTGAGATACACGTTGTAGAAGAACCCGCCGGCTTTCGCTGCCTGAGCAATTTTCACCCCATCGAGAACGAGCTTCACATATGGGAAGGACTTCGCGGTCGGGGTCACGGCCTGTGAACTCGCCGGTGCCGCTGTGGACGACTCGCTCAGACCCACCGCCGGCGAAGACACGAGCACATCCTGCAGCGTTGTCGTGCTGGCTGCCTGAAGCGGAATGACGGCGCTCACGGAGCTAGCGCCCAGCGACACGCCCCTGACGCCCCCCAACGACTCGCGCGTGGAGGACACGCTGCGCGGCGGGGTCATCGTCAATGTGGCGAGTGGCGGACGCGCCTGGATCGCCATGGTCTGAGCCTGCACGCGCATAATCCTCCCTTCTTGTGCCTGTGGCGGCAGTGCGGTCGGCGTCGTGTCGTTGGCATAGTCGTAGCCCAGCCCCGTCGTCGTGCGTGTACGCGACTTCGCCATTGTCAGACCGCCTGCGTATGTGAAGCTACCGTTCCAGTAACTAGTGCCCGCCGCAGGTACTTTGCTCGTCGATCGCCGCGACCACGCGTTCCACAAGCGGTCGAGATTGCAATGATGCAAATAGAAAATCGGATCTACCGGGGCCGTCGAGATGTCGCCCATATAGCTGCCGATGATGTCGTGTACAGGATTGTGCGGCGCGTTCTCCAGCGCGGGTTCGAATGCGTTGCTCAGGCCGCGCTGAAAGTTTGTCACACCTGACCCGAACGGACTCAGATCGAGCGCCTGATATACGTTTGTGTTCACTCGCGAAACGTAGAGCGGATTGCCACTGGCAGGATCCGTGAATTCGGACGGAATGACGGGATACGTGTAGTAATCCCAGTAGGGGAGAACGAGGCGACTATCGCCCGATACGGTCCTCAACTGCTGCTCGAAATAATAGATATACCCGCGATGCCACGTCAGAAAATTCGCTACACTGTGGGGGCAATAATTGAGGTGAACGTTAACCCAGTACTGCCAGGAATTAGGCTGACTGGAATTGCTGGTGTTTTTCATCGTGCGAACCGCGTTCAGAAACGACGCATAGTGCGGAGTCGTCTTGAACGCTTGCCACTCAAGCCTGATGACGGTGGGCGTCGCTCCGATGCTTAGCTTGGGGAGTGATGCGAGTGCGATTGCCGACGCGGTTCCCTTGACGAAGGCGCGCCGCGTGAATGAAGCGGAAGCCATAGCTACTCCCCTGACGATAAGAGGAAAAGAGCAGGCGGTTTTGGGTCCGGCGCATTGTCGTTACCGTCAAACGACGGACTGGCTGCCTGACATGCAGTCACGAAGTATGGTTTAGTTCTCGAAAGATTCAACCTGACTTCTGAAGGCATCCGGCTTCTTGTGTGCGCTAGCGCACATATTTGTCTATGAAGTATAGGCACGTTTTCTGCGGGGAGACGTCCGCTTTTGAAACTGACAGGCACACTCTGCTCGGTTTGGCCATGGCGTGCGCAGCCTGTTTATCGGACGCTACACACGGGCATGGCGGCCCGGAAGTGTCTACTACGTTCCCTGGAAGCGTCGGCGATGTCTTGGTATTAAACCCGGAATGTCAGCTCTAGCTCGACCGTTCCAATACGACCCTGACGAGACATTCGACCTTCCGAGTCGCAGCCTTCAGCTCACAGGCGTGGAACGGCCATTCGAACCAGTACGCTTCGGCACGAGGCGAATTAGCACGATCGATCCAAAGCTGTCCTTCCGATCCGGGAAAGGCAATCGCGCATAGAAGACGGGCAGTGGCCGAATTGTTTCGATGTCGGACCTTGGTCCGATATCGGCATCCTCACTACTCGCATAGACTATCTTCTGGGCGAGCGTGGTTGATCACGCGCTCCTGGACGAGGCGCGTAGACGAAATCAAGAAGCATGGCTTGCGTGCGGAAGCGCCGATCCTGGAACTTTTCCAGACCGGTAGCCTCATTGTGAGAATGCGAGGGTAATCCCATGAACAAATGTCTTTGGTATGCGATGACCTACAAGTCGACCTTCAACAGCGACTCACTGATTCGCGAATTTGAAAACGGCGATTGATTGCGTTTATCGATCGCCACACCCGCCAGCTGTGGCATTTTCCTCGTGCCACGCGCCAACCCTAATTTAGGGCGCGGCCGTCGCTGCGTTGAACAAAACCAACTCATAAATGAAGATGAAGATGAAGAGCATATTAACCTGACGAAACATAGGGAGCGCAACTATGCAAATGAAGCAGCGTTTTGCTGCGGAAATGTTTGGCACTTGCTGGCTCGTTCTTGGCGGGTGCGGTAGCGCAGTATTGGCCGCCAAATTTCCGGGCACTGGGATCGGCTTTGCAGGCGTGGCGCTCGCTTTCGGGTTGACCGTGCTGACGATGGCCTACACTGTCGGGCACATTTCGGGAGGCCATTTCAATCCGGCGGTAAGCGTAGGCCTGACCGTTGCGGGGAGGCTTTCGGTCCGTGATCTGCTGCCCTATATCATCGCGCAGGTTATGGGGGGCATCCTAGGCGCCTTCTTGCTCTCCGTAATCGCGAATGGTGCGCCCGGGTTCGACGCCGGCGCAAGCGGGTTCGCTACAAACGGCTACGGCGCGCACTCGCCTGGTCACTATTCATTACTGGCGTGCATCGTTTGCGAAGTTGCCATGACGTTTTTCTTCGTACTCGTCATACTGGGGGTCACGGACGGACGGGCCATTTCCGGATTCGCCCCGCTAGCCATCGGCCTCTGCCTCACGCTCATTCACCTCATCTCCATTCCGGTCACGAACACGTCAGTCAATCCTGCACGTTCAACGGGACCCGCATTGGTAGTTGGTGGCGCGGCCCTGTCGCAGTTGTGGCTCTTCTGGGTCGCCCCTATTGCAGGAGCATGCATCGCGGGTTTCGTGTATCCGAGGCTCTTCCCCGAATCGATCGTTATGGTCGCCCCCGGACCGCTCGCGATCGACGCGCCTTAGCCAGAGGGTAAAAAGCGCACAGAATCGTCAAGTTGGGGCGTCACTTAGCCCTTCATTAGCCCCTTCGTTACCGGCTTTAACGTGGACAACCGGAGCGACCCAAACGATCCCGGCCAGATCCTCCTTTGTCGGTGCTCAAGCCGCCGATAGCACGATGGCGGTCTAGCGCCTGATAGCACGCAACGCAGAAGCTAATCGCAATACGCGGCACTGCGCAATCTTGCCCATCGGCTGAGCGCAAGCTGTTCGGGGAGATTCGACATGCGAGTTTGCATCGGGGCCGAACCTTTACGCAGTAAGGGAAAATCTGTGGCCGGCGAACACGGCGGACGTGCCGTCTGCGACGGGCAGAGGCCGTGATGGCCGTCTCGGCGACAGTAATGGCCCCTCGCCGACCCGCACCGGTCAGTTGCGGTAGCGGGTGCGACCACTGCGAGCAACGGTATCGCCCCAATTCGACTAGTCTTGTCTAAACACTCGATCTTGCTCATGAACGTCGTCCGCCCACTTAAACGCGACTTTGGCAGGCCCGGTCATGGCTGGCGGCGGCGCCTATACGCCATCGTTGTTGAAGCCGAGACGGACGCCGGGCGGCGCTTCGATGCCTTGCTGCTGTCGGCAATCATACTCAGCGTCGCTGTCGTCATGCTGGACAGTGTCGAGGCTGTTCGCGCCCGTGAATTGGTAGTACTCGATGTTCTAGAGTGGCTCTTTACGCTGCTGTTCACTGCCGAATACATTCTCCGGCTCCTTTGCGTGGAACGTCCGTTGCGTTATGCATTGAGCTTTTTCGGTGTCGTCGACCTCATATCGATCCTGCCAACCTATCTGGCCATTCTCCTGCCAGGCTTTCATGTCCTCGTGGACATCAGGCTGTTGCGCATGCTGCGCATCTTCCGCATCCTGAAGCTGCCCTTGTACTTCGACGAGTCCCAGGTTCTCTGGCGCGCGTTCGTCAGGAGTCGGCACAGGATCATGGTGTTCCTCGGTGTCGTGCTGATTCTAATCGTGGTACTCGGCACGGTTATGTATCTTGTCGAGGGACCGTCGAACGGCTTCACGAGCATCCCGGTCAGCATGTACTGGGCTGTGGTCACCATGACCACCACAGGCTACGGTGACATTCATCCGAAGACTCCGCTCGGGCAATTCGTCACGTCGTTGGCCATCCTGCTCGGCTATGGCGTAATTGCGTTCCCGGCGGGCATGGTCGGTGGAGAAATGGTCACGGCGATGCGACAGAGGCAGCAGCCCGCCCGCGCCTGTCCGCACTGCCATACCGCAGGGCACGATGGTGACGCAATCTATTGCAAACACTGTGGCGCACAGCTTCCCCCCAATTGACGGTCGATAGCCGGGTCACCCACAGCGAACGGCTCTGATGCAATGGACGAGACTTCTCTGACCGCTCAGCTGCGCTCGCGAAAATGGCGTCACCTGCCGCTTGCGCCGTATTGGTATTTGGCAGCGTCCCATGACCCTGAGAAAACGAAAGTCGACGGAATGAACAGGCCGCCGGTGTCAAGGTATCGCGGTCAATGAGCGTCCTGACGACTTGCCATTGCGGTATCACCGTCTGCGAGATCAGCGGCGAAAAGGTCGCCGTGGCGAAACCTTTCATCCGTCGACCAACGAACGTTCATCTTCCCAAGTCCAATGACCGTTTTGAGAGACCGAAGCCGACGCCTGAGCGTCCGCCCCACTGCACTTCTGAATGACGCTTGATGGCCGGAAGTACGCGTTCTCAAAAACCGCCGGAAAGCTGCCATTGAGAATTCCACATCCTCACGGCGGCACCTTCGTCGAACTGGTGCTATCGGCCATGATACGTCATTCGTCGCACTATTCTCCGCGCGTTCAGGTAGCGTCGTAACCACTTGCGAAGTGTCGGCCTTGAGATACCACACCGCGCGCATACGAGACCGGCGTTGCCGGTCTCTTGATACATCAACACCCACCGCAATCGGGTCGCAATCTCACGGTCCATCGCTCAATTTTAGTTGAAACGATGTGTGTAAATCACACGGCTCACGCGCGTCATGACGTTGCCCGTCTGTGTCTAACACCGCCTTCGTCGCCCCAACGGCGAGATAGTCTGCCCACGTTGCCTGCCTCTCCAGGAAAACCGGCGGCGCAGCAGCTCAGTACGCTCTAGCGCTTTCTACTGGGGGGAAGGCGGATTCAAAAGCTTACTCAACGGCTTCAGTGGGCCTATTGGGAGGAGCGAGAATGTCATTAACTGCGCTTTCCCCAAGGGAAGTGCCTCAAGCATTTCATGCGCTTGACTTACGTCCGTAACGTTCAGGATGAACGCCACCCCAGCCCGGTCTTGCAGTGAATACCACTGGTCGATCTTGCCTTCGAGGTAGAGCTGCGCCGTCTCGCGAACTTCGGTCGGAAGAATGTGTTGGACAAGTTGCGTGTCCGTGCCCGGCGGAAAGGTGCCAATCGCCAATATCTTTGTGGTTGGCGTGGTTGGCATCGGAGCAGGTTGCGCCACGGAGAGTCCGGCAGAAGCGACCAGCACAGAGGCTGTAGTCAAATTAAGAAAAAGGCGTTTCATCATGTCCTGTTCTTGTCGGATTAGCCTGAAAGCCGCTGCGAGCCGCCGCCGGCTTTATGCATCGCGCGATAGTGTTCGCGTACGCCATCAAGTGCATCAGTCATTGCAAATTCCTCGCTGCTTCGATCGACAGATCGTTCGTTATGGCAACTCTTCAATACCCGGAGGCTGGCGCGAGGCCACACCGGATGCCGTACTCAGCGCTGCGGCTTCTGGTCCCGTCAGATAGCAATCGCGGAAGCGCTCCTCGACGCGTTCCCACATCCGTTTCGAAAACAGCAGCGCTGCGTTGATCGGGCGATGATTGATGACCACGGAATCCGTCTCGCCCTGTTCGTTCAGATGCGCGACGACCACCGTTTCGATCGGCACGCCCTGGATCTGCGACCGATAGGATTCCATGTATAAACCGTTGCCGATCTCGCCCTTGTAGCTGTGATGCTGGAATTCGTAGAGCGAAACCGCGTGTTGGATCACGGAGAGAATATCGGCTCGTCCCTCGATCGGACGCTTCAGGACGGTGGCTTCGAGCGTCGCGTTTTCGGCGAGCCTCGCCAGCCAGAGCGGCGGACCGTCTGCGGCCGCGAGCACGCGGGCCGTGTCGTTGAATTTCATGCTGGGCGCTCCAGTTCCGGTTTGCTCGTCATGCCTGCGCTAGCAGCATTGAGCGCTGCTTCGAGCGTGATGCGCGCCTTTTCGAGGCGGCGTCGCGCGAGGCGTCCATCGCCCGCGCCGCGCTCAGACTCGCCCGCCAGCAGCGCATGAATATCGGGCAGCATCCAGATCGCGCCGCGCGTCCCCCAGGCGCCATCCGGAATCTCGGTCGGGAACACCCAGACGCGCGGCGCGACGTCATCGAACGGCCGGTTCTCCGCGCGCGCCACCGCTTCCGTGACGTTTATAACGAGCGAGCGACGCGATTCGTCGGTGTATTGCCCTTCGGGCGCAGACGGAATGATCCGGTAGCGTATCGTGTTCGTGCGTTCGCCGCCGATGTAGATCGCAGCAGGCCGATGAAGATGGAACACGGTGACACGCTGTGCGATCGGATTGGCGGGATCGTACCCTTCCGCCTTGATGAGGATGTCGGTCAGTTCCTTGACGAGGCGCGCTTCGGCCTCGGGCGTCAAGGCGTCTTCGGGCCACAATGCATCGATCATTGGCATGGTGCTGCTCCTGCTTTCAGGTCATTGGATGTGGCCATGATCTGGGTTTACTCCGGCGGCAGGAAGTGGCAGTATCGCCATTATTCGTGGAATTTTAGACACGCAATGGCCATCATCCGCATCTGGGCCTATGACGGAATCCTCGCTTCCGGCGTTGCGGGCCCTGTTGACGTCTTTAGCGCGGCCAATCAGTTCCATGCGCGCAAGGCTGCGCCGGGCACGACATCATCCGCGCCCGTGTTTGCATGGCGCGTTGAGTCTCTCGACGGGCATCCCGTCACGGCTGCGTCGGGCCAGACCATTCACGTCGACGGCAAGATCGACCCGCGCAAACGGGCGGACGCCGTTCTGCTGACGGCACCGTTTTTCTCGAACATCGACGAGTTCATCGGGCGCCGCGAGCAGTTAAACGCGCTGTCTTCCGCACTGCGGCGTCAACGCAAGGCAGGTGCCGTGCTGGCGGCTTATTGCACGGCCAACTACCTGCTCGCCGAGGCGGGCCTGCTGGATGGCCGCGCCGCAACGACGCACTGGGCGAGAGCCGCGGACTTCGCGCGCCGCTATCCGCGAGTCGAAGTTCGCGCACAGGAACTGCTGATCGCGCAAGACGGCATCATCTCGGGCGGTTCCGTGACGTCGTATCTGAATCTCGCGGTGCGGCTCGTCGAAACATTCGCCGGCGAAGAACTGGCCACGATGACCGCGAAAGCGCTGTTGATCGACATGAACCGGACTTCGCAGGCTTCCTTTGCAACGCTTCTCGACGAACATGGGCATACCGACACGCTCGTCGCGCGCGCCCAGCAACAGATGGAGGCTACGTTGCAGCAGGGATTCCGGTTGAGCGATCTGGCGGCGTCGCTTGCTGTCAGCGAACGCACGCTCAATCGACGTTTCAAGGACGCCGTCGGGCTCGCACCGTTGACGTATCTGCAGAATCTGCGCATCGAGGTCGCGAAAAGGTTGCTGGAAACGCGGCCAATTGGGCTTGAGGCGGTGAGTCAGCGGGTCGGTTATGGCGATATCAGCACATTTCGGCAATTGTTCAAGCGCAAGCCCGGGTTGTCGCCCAGTGAATATCAAATGCGGTTCTCGCGTGCCGCGGCGGAGAATATAGAAGCCGAGTCAGGCCGCAACGGCGGCTGAGGCCTCGCGAGATCATCACGCCGCAGCCCTCGTCATTTCCCTCCCTGTTTCTCCGCACTGTCCTTTTGTATCCCAACGTATCTACACCAGATAGGGATACGCACTCTTACATAAAACCGACTTTCGGACATAAGCGGGATACTTTCATCCGCTCAAATACGCCCATCGCGAGCAAAACACCGCACCGCAAAAACTGGGGCTTACCGAGGTAGTGCATATGCAACACGGGTCGAACGGAACCGTTGAACCGGACCGCACCGCGGATGAACCGCCGAGCAGCCAGATTGCGCGCAATTGTCTGCTGACGCGCGCCCGGCAGATCTCCCGCGTCCTGACTTCCGTCTATGACGATGCGTTGCGTCCGTTCGGCATCGTGGCGCCGCAGTTCTCATTGCTCGTGCTGATCGCGGAGTTCGGGCCCGTTAGCCGCTCGGATCTGGGCCGACGGAATCATCACGAGCGCTCGACGCTGACGAGGAATCTGCAGCCGCTGATCGCGCAGGGCTGGGTTGCCGAGGGCGTCCCGGCAAGCGATGGTCGAAGCCGCCCTCTCTCGCTCACGCACGAAGGCAAGATGCTGCTCAAAACCGCCACGAGCGCGTGGTCGGCTGCACAGGGCCACGCGACGCGTCTCCTCGGCGAAGGCGGCGCCCATGAGCTCATGAATATCGCGCGCAAATTGCCGCTGCGCATGGTCTGAAGTTTTTCGGTCGATGTTGCATGTGCAAGATTGACCAACGCCTGGTACCCTCCCCCCGTCAAGGAGTTTGTCATGAAAGTCGTCAGAGCCGCCGCCGTCCAGTTCAGCCCGGTGCTCTATAGCCGTGAAGCAACCGTCGCCAAGGTCGTGCAGAAGGTCCACGAACTCGGCAAGAAAGGCGTGCAGTTCGCCACCTTCCCCGAAACGGTCGTGCCTTATTACCCTTACTTTGCGGCCGTCCAGACGGGCATCGAGCTTCTGTCGGGCACCGAACATCTGCGCCTGCTCGAACAGGCTGTGACTGTGCCGTCCGCTGCCACCGACGCGATCGGCGAAGCCGCGCGAAAGGCCGGCATGGTCGTGTCCATTGGCGTCAATGAGCGCGATGGCGGCACGCTGTACAACACCCAATTGCTCTTCGATGCTGACGGTACGCTGATCCAGCGCCGCCGCAAGATCACGCCGACGCATTTCGAACGCATGATCTGGGGCCAGGGAGATGGCTCGGGCTTGCGTGCAGTCGACAGCGCAGTCGGCCGCATCGGCCAGCTCGCATGCTTCGAGCACAACAACCCGCTCGCCCGCTACGCGATGATCGCCGACGGCGAGCAGATCCATTCGGCGATGTATCCGGGCTCCGCCTTTGGCGAAGGCTTTACCCAGCGCATGGAAATCAACATCCGCCAGCATGCGCTCGAATCCGGCGCGTTCGTCGTCAATGCAACGGCGTGGCTGGACGCAGACCAGCAGGCGCAAATCATGAAAGATACCGGTTGTGGAATCGGCCCGATCTCGGGCGGCTGCTTCACCACGATCGTCGCTCCTGACGGCATGCTGATGGCCGAGCCGCTTCGCTCGGGTGAAGGCGAAGTGATCGTCGATCTCGACTTCACGCAAATCGACCGCCGCAAGATGCTGATGGACTCGGCCGGCCACTACAACCGCCCCGAATTGCTGAGTCTCATGATCGACCGTACGCCCACCGCGCATGTTCACGAACGCGCTTCGCACCCGATGATCGTCAACGACCAGGGTTCCGACGATCTACGCACCCAGGCTGCGTGACCTGCGAACTTCGAATTGCCCCTCTATCGGAGGAGTTGCTTTGAAAGCAATGATCAGGACCGGCTGCGCGAGCATCGTCGTTGCGGCGCCAACGGCGGCCGCCTCGCCCGGCTACACGCAGACGTTCGCAACGAATGCACCCGTCGCAACGCATGCGCGCAGGTCCGCGGTCGCAAAGACCGACATCTCGGACGGCACGCTGGTGAAGTCACTGCCCGGTGGTATCAGGCCTTCCCTCAGGACGTCAGCGACAACAAGGATTATGGCCCGCTGCAAGTGCCCGTTCTCGTGATGGGCGGTCCCGCATACAAGTGGATGAAAATGGTCGTCGGCGAAAAAGCGATCAATATGAGCGCCGTCGACGTAGAAAACAGTGTGCACTAAGGAGCAGCCCGAACTCGTTACGAAGACAATGCTCGGCTTTCTGCAAGGCGCACGCGACTGATGACCCGTCGGCGCGTTGATCGACGTATGCACGCGCACATTCTCATCCATAAGTGTGTATATGCATACATAACTAAAGTGAAGTCTCTCCTTGAAAGGTATGTGATATGACAACGAAACCTGCCCATGACGGCCCCATTCTCGTGACGGGTGCCGGAGGCGCGATTGGTGGAATTGGCCGCAACGTGACAACGTCATTGCTCGCGAAGGGCTATAAAGTGCGGGCGCTGGTCCGCAAGGAAGACGATCGCGCGAACGAGTTGCGTCGCCTTGGCGCCGAAGTCGTGGTCGGCGATCTGACCGATCTCACTGCGATGCACCGCGCAATCGAAGGCTGTTCGCGCGTCTACTTCGGCATGTCCGTCTCCGCGGCCTATCTCGAAGCAACCGTCAATTTTGCTGCGGTGGCGCGTCATCACGGCGTCGAAGCCATCGTGAACATGTCGCAAATGACGGTCACGGAAATGAGCATTACGGAGACGACCGACAGCCCCCAGCACAAGCTGCACTGGCTAGCCGAACAGGTCTTGCAGTGGTCGGGGCTGCCCGTGGTCACGGTACGGCCGACGGCGTTTCTCGAGAGTTTTTTCCTGACGCTCGGCGCAGCGGGCGTGCGCGAGAACGACGAACTCGCGTTGCCGCTCGGCAACAGCAAGACATCGCCCATTTCAGCCATCGACGTCGCAAATGCGGTTTCGGTGATTCTCGAAGATCCGGCGCCGCATATCGGCAAGATCTATAACCTGACGGGCCTCGAATCAAATGATCTCGAGCAGGCCGCGCGCGTCTTTTCGGAAGCGCTCGGCCGGCCCATCCGTTACCGGAATGTGCCTGTCGCGCCGTGGTCGGACAACTTGCGCGAACTCGGCATTCCCGCCCACGTCGTCGATCATCTGGCCGTAATGGCCGACCTGCACGTTCAGGGACGATACGACCGCATGACGAACGACCTGTTCGAACTCACGGGCCGCAAACCCATGAGCATGTACGACTTCGTGAAACTGCACATCGCAGACTTCACCCGCAACGCAAGACGCTGATCCAAGACAGGAGACGATCCCATGTCAAAAGACACGCCCCAATCCTCATCGCGCCGGCACTTTGTCGGTATGGCCGCCGCGGCGCTCGCGGCAGGCTCGCTGAGCCGGCTCGCCTTCGCGGAAACGAGCCCGGCAATCGGCAAGATCACCGAACCCGCGAACGGCGACAAGACGGCGATCCGGCCGTTCCTCGTTCACGTCCCCGACTCGCAGCTCGTCGACATGCGGCGCCGCATCAAGGCCACGCGCTGGCCGGATCGCGAGACGGTGCCCGACGAATCACAAGGCATTCAGCTCGCCACCATTCAGGGACTCGCGCAATATTGGGCAACCGGCTACGACTGGCGCAAATGCGAAGCGCGGCTGAATTCGTATCCGCAGTTCATCACTGAGATTGACGGACTCGATATCCATTTCATCCACGTGCGGTCGAAGCACGAAAACGCCATGCCATTGATCGTGACCCACGGCTGGCCCGGCTCGGTCATCGAACAGTTCAAGATCATCGACCCGCTCGTCAATCCGACTGCGTACGGCGCGCCGGCTTCGGATGCCTTTCATCTCGTGATTCCATCATTGCCCGGTTACGGCTTTTCGGCGAGACCTACCATAACGGGCTGGGGACCGGAGCGCACCGCGCGCGCGTGGGTCACATTGATGAAACGCCTCGGCTATGAGCGCTTTGCTTCGCAGGGCGGCGATCTCGGCGGGATTGTCACGAACATCATGGCCAAACAGGCGCCGCCCGAACTGATCGGCATTCATGTGAACTTCCCTGCCTCCGTTCCGGCGGAGATTCTGAAGTCGCTGGCCGCCGGCGACGCAATGCCTGCCGGCTTATCGGACGAGGAAAAGCACGCGTATGAGCAGTTGAGTGCCAACTTCAAAAAGAAGCGCGGCTACGCTTTCGAAATGGGCACGCGCCCGCAGACGCTGTACGGACTCGCCGACTCGCCCGTCGCGCTGGCTTCCTGGCTACTCGACCACGGCGACGGCTACGGCCAGCCCGCGGCGGCGTTGAGCGCAGCCGTGCTCGGTCATCCCGTCAACGGTCATTCAGCCGGCGCGCTGACGCGAGACGACATACTCGACGACATCACGCTTTACTGGCTGACCAACACCGGCATCTCGGCGGCGCGTTTCTATTGGGAGTCGCACGCGAATTTCTTCCTCGCGGCCGATGTCAGCGTGCCCGCCGCTGTGAGCGCTTTTCCGGGAGAAAACTATCAGGCGCCGAAGACCTGGACCGAAAAGGCCTATCACAATCTGATTTACTTCAACAAACCCGAAACGGGCGGCCACTTCGCGGCATGGGAAGAACCGATGATCTTCGCGCACGAAGTGCGCACAGGGTTAAGGCCCTTGCGCGCCTAAAGTGCGAAGCGCTCCGACGCGCATGCGTGGGAGCGCTCCTCGATGTAATCGTGCTAGTCGGATCCATGCGATGTTGTTCGGATTGAACCGCCGTTTGGTTCGGCCCCGGGTCCGCTTGCGAAACACGGGTGCAACGTGAGCGCGCCGTCTTCCACCCGCACCGCACCGGGCGCGATCCGGTCCGGACACTCGGCGACACATGCGTCGAGTTCGTCGTTGATGGTGCGCTCGCGCCACCAACCGTTGGCGAGGCTCGCCGCCCTGCGCGGCGCAATCAGAACGGCGTCGAACTCCATTCGCGGGCCGTCGAGGCCGAAGGTTTGACGGACGCAGCAGTGGGCCGTGCTCGGCGCGCTGTCGCGGCCCGAGGCGGAGAAGGGAATGAGCGTCGGCGACCTGGCGCGTTATCTGATGGTGAGCCGGCAGAATCTGTCCGGCCTGATTAGCCGGATGGAGCGTGACGGCCATCTGACCGGCACCGCGGACGGCCGGGACCGCCGCTCGCGTCTGATCACCATGACCACGTCAGGGCGCAAGTTACGGCTTCATCAGGCCACCCCAAAGATTCACGGCTATTACGAGCAGGTGCTGGAGAACTTCTCGACGGATGACGTCACGCACACGCTGCATTACCTGCTCAAGCTGCTCGACAATATGAAGCGCCTCGACGAAGCGTCGAGAGAAGCGAATGAAGGTGAGGAAGGGTGACACGTGTCGCCGATGTGGACGGCGAGCGCGTCGCGCGTGCGATACGGCGCGCCGTTCGCTCAGATCACGACGGCGCCGGTCATCAGACCGACGAGCGCGGCAAGGGCGCCGCACACCGCCACCGCAAAGATGATCCACTCGGCGCGGACAAAGACCGGCAAGCCGCGCTCGCGTCTGGCGAGGATGAACAGCACGGTGCCCGGCGCGTAGAGTAGCGCCGACATCATCAGGAATTTGGCGCCGCCCGCGAATAGCAGGAACACTGTATAGAGCGTCGCGAATGCGGCGATAAAGTAGTCGCGGCGCAATGCGTTGCGCTGCGCACCACCCTCTTCGATGTCATGACGTGCCGCCTTGATGCCGTAGGCGGCGACAAGAAAATACGGAATCAGCGCCATCGAACTGGTGAGGTTGATCATCAGCGCAAAAGCGTCGATCGACCAATACGTGCTGATCACGAACAGCTGTACCACGGTACTCGTCAGCCAGATCGCGGCGACTGCCAGCTTGCGCTCGTTTTGCTGGAAGAATATTCGCGGCATCGTGCCGGTGCGCGCGGCGGCGAACAGCACTTCGGCGCAAATGAGCGACCACGCGAGGTACGCACCGAGAATCGAAAGGATCAACCCCGCGCCGATGAATACCGAGCCAAACGGTCCAAGCAAAGCGCCGAGCACGGCCGCCATCGACGGCTGGCGCATCACCGCGATGTCCGCGCGCGGCAACGCCGCGTAGGGCAGCAGCGTCACCAGAACCAGCAGACACAACACCGCGACGAAGCCGGAGAGCGTGGCGGCGCCCGCATCCGAGCGCCGCCTTGCATAGCGCGAATAGACGCTCGCGCCCTCGATGCCGACGAATACGAACACGGTGATCAGCATCGTGGCCCGCACCTGCGAAAACAGTCCCGCCGACAGTGCATCGCTGCCCTCCCACAGGTTCGCGCGCAACATGTCGGCGCGAAACAGCACGATCGGAATGACCTTGGCCACCGTGACGATAGTGTTGATCATCGTGGCTTGCTGCACGCCTCGCAGCATCACGAAATGAAACAGCCAGATGCCGACCGACGACACGACAATCGCCGTGAGCGTATTGCCGTTGCCGAACGCCGGAATGAATGCCCCGAGCGTCGACTTGATCAGCACCCAGTACGAGACGTTGCCGAAACAGCCCGCCATCCAGTAGCCGAACGCGGAGAGAAAGCCCGCATAGTCGCCGAAGCCCGCTCTCGCATACGCGAACACGCCTGCGTCGAGTTCTGGGCGCCGTTCGGCCAGCGCCTGGAAAACACGCGCCAATGCATACATGCCGATACCGGCCACGCACCACGCGATAATCGCGCCGAGCGGCCCCGTCGCTCGCGCGAAGTTACGCGGCAGCGAGAAGATGCCCGCGCCCACCATTGATCCGACGACCATCGCGGTCAATGCGGGCAGCGACAGTTTTGTCTCGACCTGGGACGCCATGGCTCACCATTCAGAAAGGAGAGTTCTTCCGGTAAGAGACGAATGCGAAAGAGCATCGCGACTCGCCACTGCGCTGGGCGATGGCGCGCTGCGCACGCGGCACGCCGCTATTCGCCCGTTACTGCGAGACCGGTGCGCTCGCTGTTGCGGGTCCCGCTGGAGGCTGCGGCGTACTCGCGTTCGGCTGACCCGCCGTCCAACCGCCGCCCATTGCCCTGAACAGAGCAAACTGGGCTTGCAACTCGCCCACCTGCTCGCGCACTTGCGACGACTGGCTTTCGAGCAGCGCAACACGCACCTGGTCGATATCCAGGCGGCCCGTGTCGCCCACTTCGAAGCGACGCTGCACCTGAGTCAACTGGGTGCCCCGCTGCGTGACTTCCTCGTTGCGCGCGGCAATGAGTTCGTCTTGCCGGTTCAAGCGTGCGAGCGCGCGCTCCACGTCGTACAGTGCACCCAGTGCGGTCTTTTCGTAATTGAGCATGGCTTGCTGCGCCTGGGCATCCATCGACTCTACCTGCGCACGCCGGGCGCCGAAATCAATCAGCGGCATCGCCATCGCTGCGCCGAACAGCCAGAAGGTGCTGGGGCCAAGGCTCTGGCCGGCCAGTTCCCAACCATTGCGCGCGAGCAGCCCGCTCAGCGAGATGGTCGGCCAATAGTTGAGGCGTGCGACATCCGTCTGCTTGACCGCCGCATTCACACGAGCTTGAGCCGCAATCAGATCGGGCCGCCTCATCAGCAGATCGACAGGCTGTCCTGGCGCGATCGTGCCGAGTGCTTGCATCAGCGTATCGCTCTCGTCGAGGATTCCCGCGAAATCTTGCGGTTGCACGCCGCAAAGATTCTGCAAGTTCAGGCGAGCCTGCGCGATACCGTTCTGAACTTCCACCAGACGTGCGTCGACCTGTGCAAGGCCGGCGCGGGCCGCCTGGACGTCGGTGCTGAGCACCACCCCGGCGGCAAAACTTTTCTCAGCGATGCTGACGAAGTCGGTGGCGATCGAATGGCTCTGTTGAAGCAGCGTGCGCTGGCGCAACAGTCCGCGATAAGTCACGTAAAGATCGGCAACGCTCGACACCACGCTCAGGCGCACCGCTTCGGCGTCGCCGGCGGCCGCGCGCGCCTGTTCGCGCGTCGCCGAGAGGCGCGCGCGTCCCTGACCGAACAGGTCGATTTCCCATTGGGCCTGTAGCCCGAGTCGCCAGAAACTCGCGTCGGTGTTCTGGATGCCCAGCACTTCCTGGAATTCGAGTTGCGTCTCACCGCCGTGGTATTTGGCGCCGCTGACTGAGGCGCCAATGGACGGAAACAACTGCGAGCGAGCCGCCCGAATCCCGGCTTGCGCCTGATCGACGCGGGCATACGCAATGAAGATATCGAAGTTGTGCGCGAGCGCAAGTTCCACCAGACGCGTCAGCGCGGGGTCGTTGTATTGGGTCCACCACGTCGCCAGTTCTTGCGGGGACATGGGTGCCGCCGCCGCGCTCGGCGTCTCCGAGTACTGCGCAGGGAGCGTGGCCGGCTTATGGAGTTGCAACGAGCCCGTGCATCCCGCCTCCAGCAGCAGGGCCGCGACCGCAAGAACGTAGTAATGCCGCGCGCGCATCATGTCGCGTCCGGGCGTTGACCCGGCTCCCATTCCGCTTCCTTGATCGAAAACAGCAGCGCGTACAGTGCGGGCACGGCGACCATCGTAAGGATGGTGGCAAAGGCCAGACCCGACATGATCGTAATCGCCATGTCCCTGAAGAACGGATCCCACAGCAAAGGCACCATGCCGAGCGCCGTCGTCCCCGCGGACAGCGCGACCGGCCGAAGCCGGCTCATCGATCCCAGCGTCACCGCCTGCATGCGAGGCACACCGCTGGCAATCTGCTCGTCGATCTCCTGCACCAGCACGACGCCGTTCTTGATGAGCATGCCGATCAGGCTGAGGAGCCCCAGCAAGGCCATGAAGCCGAACGCGCCGCGGAACAGCAACAGACCGAGGGTCACGCCGCAGATCGACATCGGCACCACGAGCAACACGACGAGCGCGGGTTTGAGCCGCCCGAACATCATCAGAACCAGTAGCGCCATGCCGACGAAACTCAGCGGCAGCTGCCGGAACAGGCTTTCCTGCGCACGGGTCGACGATTCATGTTCGCCGCCCCATTCAAAGCGATAACCGGAAGGCAGCTTGATGTTCTCGACCCCGGATCGTATGCGGCGGAACGCGTCGACACTGTTCTGGCCGTAGACCGGATTGGCGGAGACCGTCAGCGTGCGGATGCGGTCTTCGCGCGCGATCGCGCCTTCCTCGGGGGCGACCTCGAAGCCGTCGACCACATCTCCCAACGGCACATAGCGGCGCAAACCCGCGCTGAAAACCTGTATGTCCTGCAGACCCGCAACACCCTGCGCGAAATCGGGCGAGCGCAACACGATTGGCAGCAACTGGTCGTTCTCGCGATAGATGCCGGCGGTCAGCCCTTCGGTCGCGTAGGCCAGCATGTCGTTGACCTGCCGTCGCGTGACGCCTGCCGAACGCGCACGCGACTCGTCAAAGCGCGGCCGCACGACACTGATCGGATTTTCCCAGTCGTCACGGATCGCGATGATGCGGCCATCGGCCCTCAGCACGTCCTTCGCCTCTTGCGACAAGCGGCGTAGCACCGCCGGGTCCGGACCGGAAAAGCGTGCCTGAATCGCGGCGCCGCCGCCTGGTCCGAAGTTCGGACGCGTGATGGTCCAGTGCTCTTCAGGGAAGCGCTTCTTCAGATCCGCCTCGATCTCGGGGATCATGTCGTCGATGAGATTCGGGTCCGTCACGCCGACAATGAACTGCGCATACGACGCATCCCGCGTCTCCGGATCGTACAAAAGGAAAAAGCGCGTGGCCCCACCGCCTATGTACGTGCCGACCTGGGTGACGTCTTTATGCTTCAGCAGAATCTTTTCCACCTGCTGACTCTTCTCGGTCACCGCGCGAATATCCGCGCCGCGTGGCAAACGCATGTCGACATAGAAAATCGGCGTGGTCGACGCTGGGAAAAAGCTCTGTTTAACGAAACGAAATGCCCATCCCGCCAGCACGGTCAGCACGACGAGCACGGCGATCACGCCCACTCGCCGTCTCGTGACCCATGAAAGCAGGCCGCCATAACGCTGGTACATCTTCCCCTTGAACGGGTCTTCCTGCGGGCCGCTTGCGGGCTTGAAAAGATAGGTGCCAAAGAGCGGTGTCAAGCCGATCGCGATCACCCAACTGAACAGCAGCGAAATCGCCGCCACCGCGAACAGTGACGCGCAGAATTCGCCGACCGCATCCGGCGACAGGCCGATGCCCGAGAAAGCGAGAATCCCGACCACCGTCGACGCAAGCAGGATCCATTGGCTCTGCTTGAGCACCTCGGTCGCGGCATCGAGATGCGACATGCCTCGCTGCACGCGGACCAGCATGCCTTCGCAAACCACGATGGTGTTATCGGTCAACATGCCCATCACGATGATCAGCGCACCGAGCGAGATCCGCTGCAACTCGATGCCCGCGGCGTACATCACTGCGAGCGTGCCGAGAATCGACAGGAACAGCTCCACCCGAGGATCACGCCTGCACGCCAGCCGAGCCCGATTCCCAGCGCCACGCCGACAATCGCCACGGACAGCAGCACGTCGAAAATGAAACCGCGCACGCTTTCGTCGACCACCTGAGGTTGATCGTAAAGCGAGTTCAGCTTCATGCCGATCGGACGGTCACGTTCCAGTTCGACCATCTTCGCCTTGATCTCCTCGCCGACCCTCACCACATTGACGTTTGCGCGCGCGCTGATGCCGATGGTCACGGCCGGTTGACCGTTGTAGTGAATCACGTGCGTGGGGATGGCCGCATAGCCGTGGCTTACGCGCGCGATGTCGCCGAGCAGCAGCGGCCCCGGCGTATTGCCGACCGGCAGCGAACGAATCGCTTGCAGTGAATCGAGCGAGCCCGTCGGCGCGATGCGCAGCGACAGGTCGCCTACGCGCTCGCGGCCCGCCGGACGGATCTCGTTCTGTATGAACAGCGTTTGCGCGAGATCGTCGGTGGAAAGGCTGTTGGAGATCAGTTGCGCCTGGTCGACTTCGACGGCGATCTGCTCCTGCTGCTCGCCGGCAATCACGATGTCGGACACATCGTCGAGCGTCAGCAACTGCTTACGCAACTCCCGCGCATATGCATACAGTTGCGCCTGGGTGTAGCCTTCGCCGGTCAGCACGTAGAACATCCCGTAGACGTCGCCGAACCGGTCCAGCACGATCGTCGGCGCGGCGCCGGGCGGCAGCCTGATTTGCGCATCGGCGGCCGACTTGCGCAACTCGTCCCAGACCTGAGACAGTTGCGCCGACGTATAGGCATCGCGAATCTGCACACGGATCTCCGAATAGCCCGGCAACGAGCGCGATTCCTGTTTCTCGACCTGCGGCATCTGCTGAATCGTGCTTTCCATCCGGTCGGTGACTTCCTGCTCGACCTCGCGTGCACTCGCACCGGGATACAGCGTCACGACGACCGCGGTCTTGATCGTGAACTTCGGGTCCTCCAGCCGGCCAATGTTGAAATACGCGATCAGGCCACCCACCAGCGAAATGACGGTGATCACCCACGCAATGAGCGGCTTCTCGATCAGGGGGCGCGCGAGACTCATTGCGGAGTTTCCATGGGCCGCACCGCCATTCCCTCCTTCATGAACTGCGAGCCGCCTGCCACCACGCGGTCGCCGTCCGCCACTGCTCCCGACACCACCGCGTCATCGTTGCGGATTTCACGAACGTTGACCGGCACTGCATGCACACGGCCTGACGCGGCGTCGTAGCGCCACAGACTGCGCTGACCGTCCGCGCCGACCGCCACGGCGGCCATCGGTATCGCGAAGTAGTTATTGTCACGCTGCACGACCTGGCGAGCGGTGTCCGAAATCTGCACGCGCACGGCCATCCCGGGGAACAGCATGGCCGCGGTGGTGCCTTGCACGGAGAACACGAGCCGGTAGCCGCTCGAGGTCGGCGTGGTCTGCGTGGTCCGTTCGCGGAACAGAAGCGGGAAGCGCGAGTTCGGGCGTTCGGGCAGCCACGCCTCGGCCCTGAGCGTTTTGTCGACCAGCAGCCGCTCCGCGATGCTTTGCGGAAGATCGACCCCGATATCGACGCGGCCGACGTTTTCAAAATTGAGCGCCGGCACGCCAGCCTGCACGACTTGCTGGATCTCGACATTGCGACGCGAGAGCCGTCCGTCGAAAGGCGCAACGAGCCGCGTATTGCGCAGATCGCGGTTCGCCATGTCGCGTTGCGCGCGAGCGGCCTCCGTTGCCGCCGCCAACTGGTCGTAGCCGGCCTGCGACAGGATGCCATCCTTGCGCAGCACGGACTTGCGATTCAGGTCGTCGCTGAGTTGCTGATATTGGGCGCTGGCGCGCTGCAGTTGCAGCTTGTACGGTTCTTCATCGATCCGCGCGATCAGTTGCCCGCGTTTCACCGACGCGCCTTCCAGCACCGCGATCTGCACGACGCGCCCCGCCACCTCGAACGCCAGCGGCGAAATGCTGGTCTGCTCGACACGACCCGTGAAGGTGCGAATAGCGGTGGCATCCGCTGGTGCCACCTTGGTAAGTTGCACGGCCGGCCTGTCATCGCCGCTCACCGTTTCAGCCCGTCTTTGACAGGCCGTGAGTGACAGCGCAAGCACACAACATGTCAACGCGACGCCAGCCCATCGAGGGGCACGGAGTGCATCGATTCGGTAAGCATTCCTGACGTTCTCGGCTGACTTCTCACGCAACCCGTGTCGTTCAAAGGCGGCAATGCACCCCGAGCCTCGACAATATACGGGGCTTTATGTACTGGTCAGAAAATCCGCGGTGTTCCGTATCAGCAGACATGTCATCAGGAATCTGCCGCACCGTCGACGGCCGCCTGCGGCGCCGGCGAGCGAAGCACCGCAAGGCATTCCTTTCGAAGTTGTGTGTTGGTATGAGTTGTGCCTCCACCGTCGAGGCCTGTTCCAGCGTGCGTGAATTCGTCCATGTTGACTCCCCACGCTCCAAGTTGATCCTGCCCGTCACTACACCGGAAAGTCAGTCGGCAAAGCGCCGACCAGGATGATTGAGCAAATCATCCATTGGGATCGAGAGACGATGACTGGAACACCATTGGCATAAGCATCCTGACCCCGGGTTTCAGACATCTGGTCGAAGTGCCAAACCGTGATACGGGTGAGAACTGAAGAAGATGAAGCGGGCACGTTAAAGCCGTTGTACGAAGGTCATTGCGCCAGAACTTCACAACGAAAGCTTTTGCGTGTCGTCTGTTGCTGCGCGCGGCACGGCGGATTCCGTGCGACAAGCGTTCCTGAAAAAGTATTTCAGTTCCCAAACAAATCGTTGTCAAGAATTTCGCTGCTACCGTGTGGTTGAGCCGAGAGAAACCTTGGTGCGGACCACGTCCATCCAGATTGTTTTGCTTTTGTCTGTAAGCATGTCGAAGATTACGACGAATTGCTTGTATCAGGCAGTACGCGCAGCTGTCATGAGCACGTCATTGTGTCCCGCGAATGTGCCTCGTTGTAGAGAACGTTTTCAGACTGCGGGCTGCGCTGCATGCGCATTGGCATGATGGCTGATCGAAGCAGTCGCCGTCAATGACTTCCAGGCCGCGGCCGGGTGATGTGGTTGTCTGGTGGAGACGTTCTGCAAACCATGTAGGACAACGCAATGTGCATGACCAAGGTTTCAATCGTTCGAAGAAACCAGCGGCTAATGCGAATCGAATCCGTGCCCGCAGAGTCATCTTCACTCAGTGTTGCGCCCGTTCGCTAACGGCGGCTTGTTGCGTAAGCAATCTGCCAAGCGTAGAGTACTCTGCGGTGAATAATATGCGTGCGAGTCTGCAAGTGCCGCGCATAATGCCGCGTTTCATGAAACAAACCTGGCGCCGAATAATGGCCCGAAGGGGCGATATCGCGGAGAGCTGATACACCCTCCATCATTTTTACGGTTTCCTTGGCCACGCATGCCATGGCCTGTGAGCCGGAAAGTCCCTGTCAGCACTGCAGCCATGGCAACAGTCCACTGCAAGACTACTGATTGCGCGGCACTACGGAAGAATGGCCCACGTTCACGTGGCCGCGTGGACCTTCCTGTTAGCGGATATGCGGACGTCGGCATGTTGGCAATGCGGCCCCTGCGCCACTTTTGCTCCTGGTGCGCCAGCAGATGACCCGGTACGAAAGCTCCACTGCGGCGTCGGTCTTGCGACCGGCGATCCGCGTGCCGAATCGTTCCCTTGAAGCAAAGCGTCGACGGACTGAAGACTTGCGCGCGCCTCGCAAGGGCGCACGCGCGGTCACGCACTGTTTCTCGCCATGGAAGTCGCGTTGCTTTGCCTTCGCCCTACTGGTCGTCTGTCTTCTATCCGGCTGCGCGATGGTGCGCGTCAGTTCGCTCGGCCCGCAGCAGTACATCGCCATGCGCCGTGGCGATATCCTGTCGACCGGCCGGCTCAGCGCGGCGACGCGGGACACACTGCGCGTCGCCGCGCTCGATGAGGGCCCTTGTCAAAGCACGCCGCAGGACTGCATCGCTACGATCACGACCGTACCGGGCATCAATGTCGACCGCCGCCTCGCCAGTCTGGCGGAGCTTTCGCTGCAAATGGCGATCGCCCAGACGCCCAACAACGGCCCACCGTGGAGTGACGCGCAATTCGATTTGTGGCTGAGGACGGCCCGCTATGCGTATGCGTTTCTCTTTCTTGGTCAACGCACAGCGGGAGAACGCGCGTTCGAGGACCGGCAGACGCAAGTTCGCGACTACTACAACTACGCGGTCCAGGAACTTGGCGGCGGGCTGTTCCGGCGAGCCACCCTCGAAGCGAATTCCAGCAATGGCGATCCTGGAATCCAGTCGATAGCGGGCTGGACCATTCATATCGACCTGAGCCGGCTTCGGCTGCCTGAAGGCGTGCGAGAGTTGCGCGAGGTCATTCCGGCCTCGCGGCTCTCGTTTGCGGGACTGCGCAGCATCTACCGACGCGACGGTTTGGGCGCGGAACTTGTCGCGGTTACCGGGGTACCCGCGCCGGCTTCGGCTTCGGCTTCGGCTTCGGCTTCGGCTTCGGCTTCGGCTTCGGAAACAGCGGACGCAGCGGACGCACTGGACGTATCAGACGCAGTGGAAGCATCGAAAGGCAACGCAGACACCAGCAGGAAAACGACCAACTGGATGACACTACCGGCTCGTCCTTTCAGTGAAATGCCTTCGCAGAACGTCACCGTACTTCTTGCGTTCAACGCCGAGAATCTCGACCAGTTGCGCAGCGCACATGACGTGGTCTTGACCGTCTACGACCCCTACCGCGAAAAGAGCGTTGAACGGCACGGCCAAACTGTGCCGCTGGCTGCCAATTTCAGCGCGGGCTACGGCATCTGGCTGGCCCGCTCCGGCTTTGCCGGACAATCTTTGCGCAACCTGTTTGGCCGGTCGCGCGCCATTGATAGTCCGCGCATCTATTTGATGCAGCCCTTCGATCCCGACAGACGCATCGTTCTGATGCTGCACGGCCTGGCCAGCAGCCCCGAAGCGTGGGTCAATGTCGCCAACGACATTCAGGGCGACGAGATTCTCCGCCAGCACTTTCAGGTCTGGCAGGTCTACTACCCGACCAACGTGCCGATACTCGTCAGCCTCGCGCGGATTCGCCGAGCGGCGCGCATCACGCTCGCGCATTTCGATCCGGCAGGCACGCTACAGCCTCTCAAGGCATGGTGTTGATCGGACATAGCATGGGCGGTGTGCTGGCGAGGCTGCTCGTCTCGAGCTCCGACGAAGAGCTTTGGATGACGGTCGAGGACAAGTACCTGCCCAACGGTGCCGAGCTCGATCGCAACGACGAGCGGCTCAATCGTCTGCTGAGCTTCACGCCGATGCCGCAAGTCGTGCGGGCGATTTACATCGCGGCACCGCACCGCGGCACGCCGTTCGCCAGCAATCGCATTGCTCGCTGGGCGTCGAACCTGGTGCGCTTGCCCCTCGCGCTGCTGCACGAATTCGAAGATGTGATGCAGACTGCGACCAACAAGGATAGTGGACAGAACGAAGGCCAATCCTTCCACGTTCCGAACAGCATCGAGCAGTTGCGCGAAACCGATCCGCTTATTCGTGCCACCGCGCAGTTGCCGATCAGCCCGACAGTCTGTTTTCACTCGATCATCGCACGGCGCCGGCCAACCGGCCCTCTCGAGGACTCCGACGACGGCGTCGTCCCCTATCGCAGTGCCCATCTGGCGGGCGCGGTCTCCGAAAAGGTAATCGTCGCGGGACACAGCGTGCAGGAGACGCCTCAGGCCATTCTTGAGATCCGGCGCATCTTGCATGAGGATATCGAACAGGCAGCTCAAAGAGGCGACTCCGGATTTTCTGTGGGCTGCGCGCGCGTCAGCGATTCAATAGGGGTGACGGCCCTTTGATTTCCGGCATGCACACTCGCCACGGGGCTTGCACCGTCAAACCCGGTTCAGATCTCTGGCCTCCCGTTGCTCGGAGTGTCTCGTACAGAGTTTCAATCGCTGCAATCGCGCGAGGTCAGAGTTCGGCGCACCGCACTGCGATCCGCGGCTCACCTTCGGGACAGCGTCAACTTGAATGCATTGTCGATCGGATTGTTGACTGTCTGCGAAGACTTTGAGCGGGTCGAGTTGCAGGGAACTGGGCATATCGGGCTTCATCACTCGCGTCGAGTTTGACCTGCTGCCGAATGAAACGCGCAGCGTGCTGCCAGGACGATTCATTTTCGAAAGGTCCAAGATGTGGTCGACGCCCTGCAACAGACCCGTAGCCGACAGCTGCATGGCGAGATCGCGCGTGCCCTGCCCGGCGCCATTGGACCCAGCGCGATGAGTTCCATGCTCCTCACAGATTATTCTAGAGGAGTGCGAATTTCGTTGCTCTCATAGATCTGCACGATTCGCGCAGCAATCGCGGCGTGGATGCACACTCTGCCGCTCGATCAATCGTTATTGAAGTCCTCTCCCCAGATCTGGACCGCTTGCGATTCACGCGCAGCGACGCGGCTACACGCAGCACGACGACCGCAAACGACACCTGGCGACTTGAGGCGAGTTCGCATGCAGACGTTCGACCCGGTCGATCATTCTTCCGGAGTCTGTCTTCGTCGGTCGCATTTTGCTGCACGGCGAAACCCGTGACGACTGGATCGCGCGTCACTTCCTGGAGGCCGGCAAGCAACGCGGTGCTCGGTTGAGCGGTTTCGACGACCCGGGATTGTGCCATCTCCTTCTCGAATGCATCCGGGACTGTGGTCCCGCCCCCAGGTCACAACAGCGGAGTTCGGCCAAGGGGACGTGGTGCCATCCGCATCCGCATCCGCATCCGCATCCGCATCCGCATCCGCATCCGCATCTGGTTCGAGGTGAGCGCAGCTTGTTCGCGGCTTGTTGGTTTTATCTGCCTGGGCGCCGGAGTTAGATAACGGATTTTTTGGTAGCACTCGTGAAGTCGACGAGAATGCCTCCTGTGACGCAGCGGGGGCGTTCCTTATCTTCGGACTGGCCGGCTATGCGGCAAACGGGTGCAAAGTTGGAGGCGATCGAAGCACTACACATTACGTAGCAGCTGCTACACCGGCGTATGCTCGCCCATTAATTCCGAATATAGACAGAAAAACTGAGGATCGTCCTCGGAGAGCTGCCTGAAATGACAATATTTCGTGAAACATATGGCGTTGTGCGAGAAAAACCACATACAAAACATTAAGTTAGCGACCTAACTCGATTTCCTGAAATGTTTCACGGGGCGGTTTCTGCACGGTGCCCGATTAAGAAGCGACGCGGTATTTGGCGTGCCTAAGTTCGACTTCGAGCCGCAGCGCTTTTCCCCGATGCTGACGATGGCTCATTTTGCGAAAGTGGCGTCCCTCTCGTGGTCAGTGTCGGGCCGTGAAGATGCGCGGTCGGGCCCCAATTAACTATCAGCGACCGACTACGTTCTCCCCAACCGGATCGGATAAGTCCGGTGGTAACTGGCGACAGCTTTTTCAACCCCTGCCGGCGATGGCGCTTCTTATTGCGTTTCGCACCTATCCAATATCGTTAAGTTCGTGGTGGTCCATTTAAGGCTGTGGCAAAGCGCAAGCTAACCGGGCTTCCGTTGCGTCTGCGCATCGAATTCGCTTGTGAGAACCTCGTCTTGGTTTCTGCGACGTTTGGGATATTCGTTGTCAGGCCGCAGTGTACTGCTCCAGTTGACTGGAAATTCTTCGCAATTCCGAAATTCATCGAGGCCTTGCGGGTATGAGCGGGGCTACAAATTCTGTCCTGAACTATCGACACTAGCCTGATGGCGCTCAAGCCGACAAGCGCGAGGAAACCCGCCGGCAACACGGCAATAGCCACAGAGAGGGGTAAGTCATCATCCGGGCTGCCGGCCCGACGGCCATGGAGTCGCGGCCGCAATACTCGCATGAACCAAATAGTGCTTTAGTGTCGCAATGTTTTGGCCAGATTGCCGCGGCCTTAAGGTGGTCAACATCTCATGACGGCTATTTCCACCGGGCGGCAGGTCGGCAACGCTCTCACAACCCACACAACGTAAAATAGTCTGGTACGTCAAAGAAGGCTGGCGATGTTAAGAGTGGCTCCGTCACCCAGCTTCAAATGTGGCCATTTCCGACTGCGCTGATATGAAGTACACGCGAACCCGCGTTTCACCTCAACTCCGGGGCCGGCGCCCGCGTAGCGGATCACGCGAAGAGGGGCAACTCACGGACACACAAAATATTGGCTCAGTTCTGCGAGGCATCTTGCTGCCGCGCTCCAATTCTCTCGTCAATCTATATGCCCTCTTCCGTAACATCAGAAGGCGGCCGCAAGTGCGTGTCACTTTTCCACCGCCCTTTTTAAATCGCATGGAGCGGCGCGCATTGACACGCGCACGTTTTCACTTCGTGTAAGAGCGGGAGTGCCGCGCGATCTAGGTCAAGAAGACGGCTCTCAAAGGCTCAACATCACCGCCATGAACGATTGCGTCCGATCACAGATGCATGGCTCACAAGCCAAAACATTGCGGAGCGCCGATCATGACTATTTGAAGAGCGACCATCGTGTCTGCTCTGCTCCTGCCGAACGCCCCGGATGTTCTCCCAATCTCCTGTCCGGCTCACTAGGCAGTTTTACGGGCGACCCGGAAGAGGAGCACTTTCGGCGAAGAAAATTTTCCGCGATGACTCTGCACGCTCCCGCTCAGCGGGCATTCACATTCCTAGCCTGATGTCGCTAGACCGGAAAGCGGCCTATCTGTGTAGCGGCGCAGTCATAGGGAACGCTAGCAGTTTCGAGGATCCGCATCTGAGGGCGGTGTCAACGATGCTCGTGAGCGCACCGCCGCCGAGCATTCTCATTGAGATAGCAAATGTGCACCGAATAGCGTCTCAGGAGACCAATCCTTCTGGAGGCCGTTGGAATACAGAGACGTTGCCTAACTCCATCAGTCACACGTCACAGAAAGAAACCGCATGCATTTGCTTATCATAGGTGTGGTAACAATCGTTGTTTCAGACCTGATATGAATTGCTACTATCGAACTCGGCTATCCGCGTCGATCAATTGATTCGGTCATGGCTCATAGTCTGATCGTACACGCTCTGATGCAGATGCAAGTGGAGACCAGGTGCGGCCCCCATATCCGTTTTGGCGGCAGTGTCTAGACTCTAGACACTGCCGCCAGCCGTCTGCCAGCGCCGCTCACGAAATAAAAAAGCCCGCAGTATGCGGGCTTTCTCTCCGGGGCAGTGCTCGATCAGTTCGCCTTCGGTTGAGGCTGGAACATCCGACCGATCAACTCCCTGATCTGCGCCTCTTGCGCTTCCGTAATCACGCCGGTCTTAATTTTCACAGTGAAGTTGCTGATGTCCTTGGTGATACTCCCCGCATGTTCCTTGCCGGAGAAAAATTTGTCGATGCTGCGTCCGCTGGTCCCGGTAGAGGTGGTTTGACGAGTCGCAAGCGCGCTAATCGCGGCTGCGGCCTTCCCTTGGTCGATTTCGCCCTTCAGAACAAGTGGCCAGATCTCCATTGCGGCCTTCTGTCCGTCGTCGCCATGTTTCTTGATAGCCGCGGCAATGGCCTGAGCCGCAGTCCCCCCAAGCAGGCGAGGCTGGATATCAAGATCCTTCTTGATAAAGTCCGGCAAATTCTCAAATGCAAGAAACTGATAGAGGCCTGCACGCGATAGGCCCATGGCCTCAGCCAGCCGCTTCCGATTCGGAAACTCCGCTTCGGAGCGACGAATCGCAACACCGATTTCATAATCAGCCAGATCGTCCCGACTGATGTTCTCGACCATGGCCAATACCGCCATGTCCGAATCGGAACAATCAGCGACGACGGCCTTGATCGTGTCGATTCCCAACATCTTGTGCGCGCGCCACCGGCGCTCACCCGCCACTATCTGATAATCGTTCTCCACACGCCGAACGACGATGGGCTGCATAAGCCCAACCTCGCGAATCGACTCCGCGAGTTCCGTGAGCTTGGCTTCGTTGAACACCCGACGCGGTTGCCAGGGATTCGGGAGGATTCCGGCAACCTGCAATTGCGATGCGACACCGGTCGCCTCCAACTCCTGTACCCGGAGCTGAGCAACCGCCAAGGCCCCCGCGAGCCCAGGCGCCGTCTGCGTCCGCGTGCTGCGCTTAACTTCGTCTTCGTTGATCGACGAGGTCTTCCGGATGCCAGACGTCTTGGCCAGCAGCTGTTCCCGCATGTTGCTCATTGCGCGTTCCTCCATTTTTCCGAATAGATTTCGTCCACCCATCGGCAGTAGTCGACCAAAGGTTGACGTACACGTTGCAACGACTTGGACGCACTATGTGTACTGCTGATGTCGAAGACCGTCGAGAAAGCCAAGGCCCCCGTGCTCATCACCGAACTCGCCGGCACTTCGATCGAATGCAGCCAATTCTCATAAGCGCTTTGTGCCCACGCGCGCACGATCGGCGCAGAAGAATTGCGGCCGTAATCGACTCTCGACAACATCAGTGAAACGAAGTCGTATTTCTTGTCTTTCTCGTACTTGATAAAGCTCTTGGATACATCCGAAAAGAGTCGCCAAAACGAGAGCGAACTGATGAAGTCGAGATTCTCCGGCACCATGGGCATGACCATCGCATCTGCCGCCATCAACGCATTTAAATTGAGGTACGACAGCGACGGCGAGGTGTCCATGAGGATGTAGTCATACTTCTTCCGAAGCGGCTCGAGTCCTTGCCGAAGCACGGTCCAAAACCGGAAGCCCGGCCTCATCTTCTGCATCGCGGGCAGATGGAATTCGGCGCCGATCAGTTCGGTATGCGCGGGGATCACGTCGATGCCGTCCCAGTACGTTGACTGGACCCGCGCCTCGAGACCGCCGTCGATGTCCTGATCGTAGACATACGGCAACACCGTGTCTTCCGGCGTGACATCTTTCTCTGCGTAGAGTCCACAGAGTTCCGACAGGGACGCTTGCGGATCAAGGTCAACCACCAGCACTTTGCGCCCGCGCAGCGAAAGCCCTTGAGCGAGACACATCGTCGTGGTGGTCTTCGCAGAGCCGCCTTTGAGCTGCGCCGTGATGATGATTCTTCCTTCCGGTTCCTTTAGCCGCGTGACGAGCGGAGTCTGGTAGATGTCGGACACTTTCTGCACCCAGATGCGTGCTTCTTCCAACGTGAATGTGCGCGTGCGGCCAGTGCCAGCCGCAGTGCCGGGGGGCAACTCACCGTCGCCTTTGGTCGCGAGGTATTGAACCTGAGAGTGGGAGATATTGCACATCTCGGCAATCTCCCCTGTTTTGAATACAGGAGCCGTCTTGCGCGGACGGGGAGCCAGAATCGTGTCACGCAGCTCGTTCGTGAAAATCGTGACCTTTTCCGCAAACTGGCTGATCTGTTCAAAGTGAACGGTTCGGTCTACGGCAGGGAGTTGACTCGTTCTGACCATTCTGAGGTTTTTCCATAAAAGTCCAGAAACCTCAGAATACAGGAAATGCTTGAAGTTAGCTTCTTAAATCGCTGTTTTCACGCAGATTTTATACAAAAATATGGAATACCGCCCCTTTTTCGGGGCTCGAAACGTCCTGAATCGCCTGCAAATGCGCTCCCCGCTTCCGACAAACCGCCGGTCTACCTCTCTCCAAAACTGAAATAGGCACAAACGACCTCACCATCCTTCCGTGGAAGGCCTCTCACAGCCCATCCGATGCTCGATAATTCAGCAGAGGGTGAGGTCATTTGTGCATTTTTCTATTTCTGCACTGTCGGCGGGCCTGTTTCGCACAACCGACCTCACCTTCATCACCGTAAGCAAGCAGCCGGGGCCCTCGGCAGAGCCTGTTCACGCGAACGCACAATCAACCTCACCTACCTTCGACTCACCAGCACGGTCAATTCGCCGCATTCCCGATCCCAATCGCACCTCCGAGATGCAGATCTACACAATGAACCTCACCATCGAGCGTCCCTGGACCGATTCGATCATCTGCACAATCAACCTCACCATAATTTCCAACGCTAAACACTTGGGATCTGGCTGCTAGTTTGTTTGTTCTTTTAGAAAACACAACAAGCCAACAAACCAACAGCACATTTCGATACCGATTTAATTCAACCACTTAACGTCAAAAAGGTGAGAAGCATTGTGTCAAAGGTGAGGTTAAATGTTCATGTAGGTGCTGTCTGTTGTGCAGGAAGGTGACCCTGCTTCCACGTCAAGGTGAGGTTTGATGTGCTCGAAGGTCTACAGCAATCCAGAAGGTGAGGTAGGTTGTGCACACACCAGCCCGATCCGTTACCACCCCGGCGGGATAAGGCATTGGGGGGAAATACCGCGCCGCAGTGGTGAGGTACGTTGTGCGGATGGTGAGGTTCTATGTGCGTAACTGGACGAGCCAGTTGCACACTCGCCGCCGACTCCACTGATGGTGAGGTTCTGTGTGTTGACAGCTCACCACCGTGTGCTTACAGTCCCGGGAGCGAAAAAGAGCGGACGAAAAACATGGCGGCGGACAATCCGGAAGAGGGTAAGTCAAAGGCGACGTCGCGCCAGATGGCACTCGCCTTGTTCGAGGACATGTTCGATCTGGGATTGCGGATCAACGAAGCGAATCGTGAGATCGGCTATCAGCGCAATGACTTTTTCACGGAAATCGTCAACATGGGGTTGCCCGCGCGGCGATTCCTCGATGCGGCGTATTTCATCGTTGCCCAGGAACCCGAACAGCGCGACCAGTACGACGTGGAGCTGAACTACTTCAAGTGGCTGATGCGCTACGACAGCCGCAACCTCAAACACTTGCGTACCATCGCCGACGAAGCGCAGAACGCGAAAGTCCGCGTCACCAATACGCCGATGGATCGCGACCCCAACGAGAACGACCTCTGGGTCCAGGTCCAGTTGATAGGGATGGTGGGCTTCCATCGCGGGCGGATGCGTTTCGACGTCCATCCGCGCCTCGTTCCTCACATTCGCGACCCCCAGAAATCTCACTGGCTGAGTCTGCGCATTTCAACCGCGTTCACGCGCAGCCTCGCGCGCGCGATTTACGACAAAGTTCTGCCGCACGTCCCGGCCGGTCGCACGGACTGGATCCAGCTCGACGAGATGCGCAACTGGCCTGGCAGAATGGGTGCCAACGCGGCCATTTTCAAATACTTCAAGCGTGACTGGCTCGAGCCGGCCGTGCGCGAAATCAACGACGTGTCGGACATCGAGCTGTCGTACGAGACCAGGACCGCGTCCACTTCGTCGAAGAAAATCGACCGCATCAGGTTCCTGCTCAAACGCAAGGACACTGCGGACGCGGTGCTGGCCAGTCTCGCCGACGCCAGCCACCTGTACAAGATCCTCACGGACGAATTCGCGCTGTCGACCAAGCAGTTCAGCGAGATTTCCGAGAACCGCGATGTGTGGACCGACGAGCGCATTCAACAAGCGGTCGAGTACACGCGCTTCAGGATCCAACGCGGGCAGGTCAAGAAGAGCCCCGCCGGCTATCTGATGCGAGCGTTGCGTGACAACTGGAAGATGTCCGATGCCGAGCGCACGATGGTCGACGTGCAGGCCAAGCTGATCGCCGACGAAACGCAGGAACAGGTGGCCAAATCCGAGACGAGAAATTCGGTGGCGCGCAGCGTTGCGTCGCGTGAAGAGGAAGTCCGCGCGCGCATGAACGAGGATTCGCGCAAGGGCCGCGACCACTTCAACGCGGCCGACGCGAAAACGCGCAAAGACCTGATGCATGCATGGACGACCTCGCGGGAAGGCAAGCTGATGCTGCGACGGATGAAGCTCGAGCCGTCGACGGTAACGGAGGACCTGATCCTCGCGAACACGGAGTTGGTCTGGTATCTGGGCCAGTTTGTGTTCGGGCGAATGAATTCGTCGCGTGTGCCGGCCTGAAGCGATCTGGGTTCGAGCAAGCATCACCCTCACGGGTGGCAGAAGCGAAGGCCAAGCAAGCCGAGCGCTATGCGCTGCCGCTCCTCAACGCAATCTAGAACGACCCGGCGATCGACCCCAGCACGATCACGACCACCAGCGCCAGCAACGCACCGAGTATGCCGACGATCACAATATCCCGGTAGCTCTCCCGATGCGTCGAACCGCACACCGCCAGCAACGTCACGACCGCGCCATTGTGCGGCAGGCTATCGAGCGTGCCCGATGAAATCACCGCGACCCGATGCAGCAACGCAGGGTCGATCCCATGTTGCGCGGCCAGTTGCAGATAGGTGCTGCCGAGTGCATCGAGCGCGATGGTCAAGCCGCCGGACGCGGAGCCGGTGAGCGCCGCGAGCAGATTCGTCGCGACCGCGAGCGACACGAGCGGGCCGCCGCCCACGCCGAGCACCCATTCGCGCACCAGCGCGAACGCGGGCAACGCGGCAATCACCGCGCCATAGCCGACCAGGCTGCCGACGCTCAACACCGGCAGCACCGACGCGTTCGCGCCGGCATCGATCGTGTCGCGCAGAGCAGGGAGGCGCCGGCGGTTCAGCACGACCAGCACGACGATCGCAACCGCCAGCGCAACGCACACCCCCCACACGCCACCGACCGCCGACAGCGAAGTCTCGCCCCAACGCACGTCCGCGAGATAGTCGGCGTCGATGCGCGGCAGCACGATCACGCTCATCACGAAGTTCACGCACACCACCAGCACGAGCGGCGTCATCGCGACAGCGAATGACGGCAGGTCGCTGCTGATATGGCCGTGCTCGATTTCCTCCGGGTCGAAACTCTGCGAGACGGTCGCGCGTTCACGCACGAGGTTCGCATTGACCGCGGGTTTCGAAGCGGGCACCGCGGCCGCGGTGCCGGCGGCCGCACTGAGGCCTTCAAAACCTTCATTCGCCGCCTTCGCGCGCGACTGTTGCAGCGAGAGCCACCATAGCCCGAAGGCCACCATCACGATGCTCGCAATCACGCCGAGCCCAGGCGCGGCGAACGGCGTCGTGCCGAAGAACGGCATCGGAATCGCATTCTGGATCGCGGGCGTGCCCGGCAACGCGGACATCGTGAAGGTCGACGTGCCAAGCGCGATCGCGGCCGGCATCAAACGGCGCGGAATGTTGGCGGCCTGAAACAGTGCGGTCGCCATCGGCGCGATCACGAAGAATGCGACGAAGAGGCTCACACCGCCATACGTCACCAATGCGCCACCGATCACGACCGCGAGAATCGCCCGATGCGCGCCGAGCTTTTCAGTCATGAAGCTGGCGATCGCCTTCACTGATCCGCTGTCTTCCATCAGCTTGCCGAACAGCGCGCCCAGCAGGAACAGCGGAAAGAACTGCGCGATAAAGCGCGCGGCGCTGTTCATGAAGGTCTGGGTCCAATGCGCTAGAACGGGCTCGCCGGAAATCGCGGCGGCGAGCATCGCGGCAAACGGCGCGAGCAGCAACACGCTCCAGCCCCGATACGCAAAGCCGATCAACAGCGCAAGGCTCGCGAGCATGCCGAACAACCCCAAACCAACCGCGAGCGGGGACAGGATAGTGACGTCCATGGTCAAACTCCGTCGAGCAACACGTCCAGGTCGAGCGAAGAGCGCACGCCGATGGAGTCGCCGTGTTCGGCGAGAAAGGCTTCGGTGGCTCGCCGGCCTTCGTCGCGCAGCATCGTCAGAAATGCCCATTCGGCATTCAGCTTGGACGAGTAGCCGAGCTTCGTCATCTCTTCGCTCGCGATCCGGTGAATGCGCATTTCGGCCCAGTGACGCCCTTCGTCGCTGCCGGCGTCCGCCGCGCGACGCAGCAGTGCCATCATCCGCAGTTCTTTCATCAGCGGCGAGTTGAACGCGACTTCATTGAGGCGGCTGATGATGTCGCGCGCGGAGCGCGGCGTTTCATCCCGCTCGACCGGATTGACCTGGACCAGCAGCGTATCGCTCGACGTGCATTCGCGAACCAGCGGCGTGATGGTCGGATTGCCCGCGTAGCCGCCGTCCCAGTAGTCTTCGCCATCGATCTCGACGGCCTGGAACAGCGTCGGCAGACAGCCCGACGCGAGCAAGACATCGGGCGACAGATCGGCGTTGCGGAACACGCGCCCCTGACCGGTGCGCACGCGGGTCGCGGTGATGAACAGCTTGATCGGCGCGTCGCGCAAATGGGCGAAGTCGACCGATTCATGCAGGATCTTTTTCAGCGGGTTGACTCCGCGCGGATTCATGTCGTAAGGCGAGAACATGCGCGCTGCGAGATCCATCGCGATGAACAACGGCGAATGATCGAGCGTCCAGCGTCCCATCAGCGCGTCGAAGGGGCTGCGCCGGAACGGACTGAACACCGCGGCGTCGGAGACGCGTCGCCAGAAGGCTTCGAGCGCGGCTCGCGCGCCAGCCGGCCCATCTATCTGATAGCCGCTCACGAGCACGGCTGCGTTCATC
Source organism: Paraburkholderia sediminicola (assembly GCF_046026895.1). Taxonomy (GTDB): domain Bacteria; phylum Pseudomonadota; class Gammaproteobacteria; order Burkholderiales; family Burkholderiaceae; genus Paraburkholderia; species Paraburkholderia sediminicola_C. Next base: position 29,117 of record NZ_JAQQEU010000008.1, on the reverse strand, counting down.
GCGCCTGCCGATGTGCCGGAGATGCCCTCGATCTGCAGCCACGGCTCTTCCAGAATCCTGTCGAGGACGCCCCATGTAAAGGCGCCATGAGAGCCGCCGCCTTGCAAGGCGAGGTCGATGTGAGCGGGCGCGTGACGCACTGGTTGATCTTTCGAAGCAGCCAAGACAACTCCGTTGTGAGGAGTGCTCCATGTGGCGAGCTAAAGCCGAAATGCACGGCGGACAAAGAAAACCGGTGGGACAGAAACGACAGCAAAAAAACCGGGAGCGGCGGGCGGCTATTCGATACAAGCGGCGGACGAACGAACCGCGCTGTCAAGAACGTATGAAATTCCGAATGGACGTGCGGAATGTTTTAGAAGGCCAAACGTGATCCCGCACGATTCGTATTGAAAGGGGCTACTGCCCAAAAGTCAAGGGTAATCGCCAGGGCGCGCGCATCGCGTACCGCCTTTGTGACGCGAAATTTGTTCACTTGCGGCGGTGGCACTGATGATCAGTGACAGGGGACGGCACGCGCGGTCATGCACGAGCCGGTCATGCAACGGTCAAAAAATAGGTGTAGCGAAGTCGTGTGCAACGAGGCGCGGCCTGTCATTCATTGAGAGGGTCACGTGTCGTCGTGATGAGATCGTGACATGAAAAGCATCCCCGATTCAGATCGTCCCGAACAGCGCACGCGGACGGTCTTTGAGCGTCCCCGTCAACAAGCGTAACGCACTGACCAGCTGATCGCGGCTCGTCGCGCACGCAAGATTGATCCGCACGCCGTGCTCGATCTCCGAGCGGTCCACCGCAAACGCCGACGACGGCATGACCACCACGCCACGCGCCTTCGCGTTCGCCGCGAAATCATCGGCACGCCACGGCGGCGGCAGCTTGAGCCAGACAAACATGCAGGCCGGATCCGTCTGCAGCAGTTCCGGCGGCAGCAACTCGCGCGCGAGATCCTGCCGCGCGCGGATTTCGGCAAGTTGCGCGTCCATGATGTGGCGCGCGGTGCCGTCCTCGATCCAGATCGACGCGATCAGCATCGACATCGGCGCGGGCATCCACGCGGTGGTGCGCACGGCTTCCGCGCACAGCGCCGAACTGTCCGGCGGACTCAACAGATAGCCGAGCCGCAGCCCGGGCGCGAGGATCTTCGAGGTCGCCGCGATATGAAACGTCAATTCGGGACACAGGCTCGCGATCGTCGGCAGGCGCTGCGAGACGAGCGGACCATAGACGTCGTCCTCGATGATCGCCACGCGGTGCCGCCGCGCAATGTCGACGAGCGCCATGCGCCGTTCGAGGCTCATGGTGATGACGGTCGGGTTCTGCAGGTTCGGCACCGTAAAGATCGCCTTCACCGGCCGGCGCCGGCACACGGCTTCGACTTCGTCGGTCAGCAGGCCGTCGCAATCGCTAGGAATGCCAACGATCTCGAACTGGAAGACCGGTGCGAGCGCCTTGAGGCCGTAGTAGGTGAGTTGATCGGCAAGGATCACGCCCTCGGTGCCGATCAAACTGTTGAGCACCGCATATAGGCCGTGCTGCGCGCCGCTCGTCACGACAACATGATCGGCCGACGGCGTGAAACCCGGCGCAGTTATCCAGCGTGCGCCGGCCGCACGCGCCCACAACGGCCCTTGCGGCGGCTGGTACTCCTGCAGCTGCGGATAACGCGGATCGCGCGGCAACTCGGCGAGCGTGCGCGCGAGACAGGTGAGGAATTCGCCGGTGGCCGGCCGGTTCACGGTCAGGTCGATCGCCGCATTGGTCGCCGGCCGCACGGGTTCGACGCTCGGCATCGCCCCGCCGGTGACCAGCGAGCCGCGCCGTTTGCTGCCGATCACGAGGCCGCGCAACTGCAATTCCTTGTATGCACGTGACACTGTGGACACGTTGATGCCCAGTTCAGTCGCCAACTGCCGCTGCGGCGGAAGCCGGCTGCCCGGCGGATAGACACCGCTGCGGATTTCGCCCTCGATCGAACTGGACACCTCGATATACGTGGAACGCTTTGCCTGCTCCAGCGCGCCTTTGGCGATGCGGGCAGCGTCTTTTGCAGAAGCCATCTTTTCGCGTGTCTCCATACAAAAACAGCTTTGTCCGCAATTGTGCGGAGGTTTGCCGATTTTATACCACACCTGCCCAAGTGCAAGTCCTGCACAGCGCCACGCGGCGTGGGCGACACTTGACAAGAAACGCACCGGGGCGCGTCAGGGAAAATACCAGGGCCACACCACACAATAAGCGTTTTAATTGCACACAAAAAAATATTGTGTGATTCTAGGCGTTAGAGTTTGTCTGGTGGCGTGGCTCGACACGGTGCCGCCGGCAAGGCCCAGCCATCCATCAGCAGGAGTTTTTTGATGAGCGTTCCGCGGTTGTCTGCCTCCGAACCCGCATCAAAACTAGGCGCCGCGCTGCGTCAGCGCCACGTCACGATGATTGCGCCAGGCAGCATCATCAGCGCGGGGCTTTTTGTCTGCAGCAGCGCGACGCTGGCTACTGTTGGGTCGGCCGCCTGCGTGTCATATCTGGGGGCCGGCATTGTCGCGTTGATGGTGATGCGCATGCTTGGGGAAATGGCGCTCGCATCGGTCGCGTGTCTGCTGGCGGCCAAGCCGCAGCCGCAGCCGCAGCCGCAGCCGGGCTACGGCTGCGCCACCGGTTATCTGTCGCCGATCAGGCAACAGGTCATTGAAGGACGCAAGTGATGCCGGACATCGCCATCGTAGGAGCGGGATTCATCGGCCTCGCGAGCGCGGCCGCGCTGATGCGCGACAATCATCGTGTCACGCTGTTCGACCCGTCCGGCGTCGGGCAAGGCGCATCGTTCGGCAATGCTGGAACCTTCGCGCACTATGCGTGTATCCCGGTGAACAATCCATCGGTGTTCCGCGATCTGCCGCGTTTCCTCTTGTCGAACGACAGCCCGTTCAGGCTGCGTTGGCGTTATCTGCCGCAGCTCGCGCCGTGGCTCGCGCGCTTCCTTATGAGTTCGCTGCCGCGCCGTTACGAGGCGAGCGCCGGCGCGCTCGCCGCGTTGCTCGTCCGCGCGCAGGACGGCTACGCGCCGCTGCTCGCGAACGACGCACTCGCGCGCTTCGTGCGGCCGCGCGAGTGCCTCTATCTGTATTCGAACGCAGCCTCGTTCGACGCCGCACGTCCCGCGCTCGATCTGCGACGCAAGCACGGCGTTGCCTTCGACCTGCTTGCCCGCGATGACATCTGCGCGCTGGAACCGTCGCTTGCGCCGATCTTCGAGCGAGGGGTGCTGTTCAGCGACAGCTGGCATTTCTCCAACCCGCTGGGCTTCCTGGAGACGCTGTACCAGCAGCTTGCCGCGCAAGGGCTGAAGCTGGAGCGCGCGGCCGTCGGCGCAGTGCAGCCTTACGCTGACGGCGCGAGCGTGACGGCCGACGGCAGCGAGCGGCGATTCAGCCACGTGGTGATCGCTACTGGCGCGCGCTCCGCGCAATTCGCCAGACAATGCGGCGATATCGTGCCGCTCGATACCGAACGCGGCTATCACGTGCGCTTTCCAGGCGCGCAGCAACTGATTTCCCGGCCAGTCGGCTGGGCCGAGCGCGGCTTTTACATGACGCCGATGAGCGACGGCATTCGCGTTGCGGGCACCGTCGAACTGGGCGGCTTCAGCGACACGCGCAATCGCTCGCTGATCGATTTGCTGACGTTTTCGTCGAAGCGCGCGCTGCCCGCACTCGGTACACCCGACAATAACTGGTTAGGATTCCGTCCGACCTTGCCGGATGGCGTACCGGTACTGGGCCGCTCACGCGCAAGCGAGCGCGTGATCTACGCATTCGGTCATCAGCATCTCGGTTTGACGCTGGCGGGCGTGAGCGGACGCATCGTCGCCGATCTGATCGCGCGACGAACACCACCGCTCGATCTGGCGCCTTACGCGGCCACGCGCTTCCAGCGTCGCGCGGCGGCCGCAACAACGGACGGTTTTTTGCAGCAGGCATCTCAGGACAATCTCGACGCGTCGCGCATCGGATCGTTCGACCCACAACGCGCGACGCGACATCTCGCAAGGAGCGCATCATGAATCGCCGCTATTGGCTTTTGAGTCTGGCCGTTTGCGCCTTCGGCACGCACGTGCCACTGTCCTGGGCCGCCGATCCGCAAACCGTCAAGATTGGCTTTGTCGGACCCTTGACCGGGCCTGTGGCACGCGTCGGCAAAGACCTGCAGTACGGCGCGCAGCTGGCGCTCGATGAGGAAAACGCCCGGCATCCGACGGTGGGCGGCAAGCCCGTCAAGTTCGTGCTCGACGTGCAGGACGATCAGGCAGACCCGCGCGTGGCGATTCAGGTCGCACAGAAGCTGGTCGACGATGGCGTGGTCGGCGTGATCGGCCACTACAACTCAGGCTGCAGCATTCCCGCGTCAACGGTCTATCATCAGGCGAACGTCGCGATGATTACGCCCGGATCGACCAACCCGCAACTGACCAAACAGGGCTACAAGAACGTGTTTCGCACCATGGGGCATGACGGCATCGGTGGCGTGGTTGCCGGGCACTTCGTGGTCGATCAGATGAAGGCCAAACGGATCGGCATTATCGACGACCGCACGGCATTCGGGCAGGGGCTCGCGGACGCTTTCGAAAAGGGCGTGAAAGAAGCGAACGGCAATATCGTCGATCGCGAATTCACCAATGACAAGGCTGTTGATTTCCGCGCCATTCTGACGACGCTCAAGAGCAAGAACGTCGACCTGATTTTCTTCGGCGGGCTGGATGAGCAGGGTGCGATGCTGATCAAACAGATGCGCTCGCTCGGCATGCCCGCGCAACTGTTCGGGGCGGGCGCGCTGAAGAGCAATGCGTTCCTGCAGATCGCCGGTACGGCCGGTAACGGCACGCAGGACCTGGAGCCCGGTCCTGCGCTCGACACACTTCCCGCCGCGCAGGATTTCGGCAAGCGTTACAAGGCGCGTTTCAATCAGGATGTTGAACTGTACGCGCCGTTCGCATACGACGCCGCGCTAGCGTTGGTCAAGGCGATTCACGACGCCGATTCGCTCGATCGCACGAAGATCGTCGACAGTCTTGCGAAAGTCTCCGTCAACGGTGTAACCGGCAAGATCACGTTCGATCCGTATGGTGATCTGATCAAGCCGCCTTACACGCTGTTCCAGGTCCAACAGGGACAGTGGAAGAGCGTGAAGACGGTCGGCGGTGCCTGATGGCGCCCACCGATCGCCGTGCATTCAAACGTGGGACACCCGCCGTGAAGCATTGACGAGGAGTTTCGACGGTAGCCGCTATGCGCTGTTGAGGCTGCTTTCGTCGCGCTGAGCACCGGCATCCCATTGCCGCAGATTGCAATTCCTCAACGGCTGGCTATTCACAGAACGCAGTAGCGGCAGCGGCTGCAATCCCATTGCGCGGATTGCATGCCGCAGTCGCTGCTTCCTTCGACAATCGCGCTCCGTAGCCTTTCGCCTGAACCCGGAAATCGCGGCGGAATCGTATCCAGAACACCGTCTATTGCAATGTTGTGTATCGCCTCGGGCAGCAGATACATTGCGACACTATCCGCGTGGCAAACCAGGCTATAAAGCAGTCGTTGCCAATTACTGAGAACACCATGAGCGCCGACTTGTTGCAAGGTTCCTGCCACTGCGGGGCCGTCAAATTCGAAGTTCGTACCGCGATCGTTCCCGCCGGTCGTTGTAATTGCAGTCTGTGCCGTCGCAAGGGAGCACTGATGACGCCGCTGTTCCCCGCCAGCGAACTGAAGATTCTGAGCGGCGAGGATGCGCTCACGCTCTATCAGTTCAACACGAAGGTCGCCAAACACTACTTTTGCAAGCATTGCGGCATCTATCCGTTTCATCAGACGCGCAAGGACCCGCTGCAGTGGCGCGTCAATATCGGCTGTCTCGACGGCGTCGATCCGTATGCGCTGGAAGCCGGCGTCGCCGATGGCGCCAGCCTGTCCGTACTGGAGGACGCGTGAAGCGGCTATTGGCGATCGTCGTCTTCCTGACCGGAGGACTCGCGGCTGAACTGGCGCATCCGCTGCAATGCTCGCTGATCCAGGCGAGCGGGGAGCAACTGAAACGACGCAAGAGAGAGGGCCCGCGATCGTTCTGATCTTGAGCGGCGCGCGTGAGCGATCAGCACTGTTGCGATCATGCGCGCGAACCGCATTCCCGTTTGTGCGCCCTGCGGGCGCAGCAAGGTTCGGAAATGGGCATTCGTTCTGCGTGAACGCGAAACAGCACGCCACGCGTTGTAATCATTTTTCATTTCAGGCAGAAAGGGCGCCGATGCCTCATCAATGGCATAACAATTGCCGCGAATCTGGAACGCGATGTCGAACGACGCTGATTGACAATTTTGCGTCACCGAATAAAAGCAGTAAGACTCCGGCAAAGTCGTTCTGCATAAAAGCGAATAATCAAAATCAACAGCACATCGTCCGCTGTCCGTGACAGCTTCGATGAACGATCTATTATTGCCTCGCGTCACAATTCTATCGCCGCCGTTCGGGATCACCCGCTGGATCTGACAGTTCCGGTTGCTCGCGGCTTGCTACTCCACCTTTGGTTGATTACGAGTGAACCGAACCGGCTAACTCCACTAACTATCTGCTCAGCCAGATTTTTAGGACTGGCAAAAAATGATCAATCACGGGTGCTGATCTGCATTCGCCGATGCCTGGGTAGACACCGGGAAAGGTGATGTCACTCGGCCGGGCAGTTATTTACTAGTCCCCGGTTATTTGACAAAACCCTACGGACGTACCATTCTTTTTTGGGTGCGTGGAAGAGAGTTGTACGACCCGGCCGGTCGCTATGAGCTGTGAGGAAACGCGTTACGTTCGTTCAAGATGACCCTAGTTAAAAAGATAATTAAAAAGGAATCCGAATGGCGTCCCCAGCAAAAAAAAGTCGAAGATGCAGCTCACCGGGATGGTGGTGGGCGGTATGAAAAGACATTGCGCGCCGTGACACCGTGAGCTTCCTTTCTCCGTAGGGAGGTTTGATCATGAACAGGCAGATTATCGTGCCGCTTGTTGCTCTTTCCTTTTCCGGCGTCTCTCTGATTGCAATCGCAGCAGGTCCGCCGCCAGATCAAGGCGGCGCACCCATGGCGAGCCCGATGGGCCGCCAGCAGGTCATGCCGTCGATTCCACATCGCGACTGGCATAAGGGCCAACGCATTCCCGCTGAATACCGTCACTACAACTTCGTGATGGATGACTGGCGCAGCCATGGACTCAAAGCGCCGCCGCGGGGACAAAAATGGCTAGGGGTCAACGGAGACTACGTGCTGGTATCGACGAACAACTGGACTATCTCCAACATCGTGGCTGGAACAGAATGACCCGATTCAGCGGCGAATGCGGACAACGTCACGCTGTTTCATTCGCCATAGCCCGCGTTTCAACGTCCGGCGGCGCGCGCGACGATCCTTACGCCGATTGCGCGAGCTTCGTGTTCAACCGGCGCATGCCGCCAAAGACCGCCTCGGCCACGTCCATCGGAAAGTCCTCGGGCAATTGCGCCGACACGGCTTCGATCACCGCGTCGGTTCGCGCAGTCAACTCGTCGATCATTGCCTCCACACTCGCCGCGGACAATCCCACGCGCTGCCCTTCGGCAATCCAGTGCCGCCGCTGGATCTGATTGAGCAGATAGTGGACGTTCTTGCTACGAACCGCCATCGCCAGTTTGACCTTTTGCGCGGGTAAGCGGCCCGCGCCCGCGCCGATGATCGGATGCGCGGAAAGCACATCGTAAAGCGGAGTGGATTCGTAGCGGTTGCGCGGCAAGTGCGCGATGCTGAAGTTTTTCGCATGACCGTCGGTCGCGGCGAGCAGCCAGAAGATCATCTGCGTCGTGAAGAAGTTGCGCCGGTCGTTCGCTGCGCGCGCGGAGCCGGACAGCACTTCCATGATCGTTTCGATGCCTGGGCCGCCGTCGGATTCATACTTGTGAAGCGCCGAGGTGGCCGTCGCCTGGCACATGTCCTCCTGAGGAAGCCGCACGATCCATGTTGCGTCGCTGGACGGGCGGCGGTCGAATCGCTCGACGATCAACACCTTCTGATCTTCGAATCGCGCGATTTCACCACGCGCGACAGGTAGCCCATAAGCCGCGACGATCTGCGAGCAGAGCCATTCGTTTTCCACCGACGTGCGCATGTCCGCACGCATGTTGCCGACCAGTCCGAGCGGCAACTTGAAGATATGCGTGGTCGGCGTGCTGCCTTCCGGCAGCAGCCAGCGGCCTCGATGGCGCAGCAGCGCGGTCTTTTCCTGCGCGCCCGCGATCGACAGGCGCAGATCTTCCAGCGGATCGTGCTGTCCGAGCGGGGACGTCGATGTCGTGCCGCGCAGCAGGCCCGCAATCTCGCTGTCGCTGAGTTCGCGTCCGCTGATGCTGGTGAGGTCGGCAGGTGTCTCGTCCGGAGGCAGCATCTGCAGCGCGCCGACGCAGTCGCGGCCGAGCGCGGCAAGCAGTGCGAATGGCGCGGTGCTGCCGGTCCGGTAGCGCGTGGCGATACGGCGGCGGATCGGTTCGCTGTCGGGCAGCAGGTTGTCGAAATAGTCCGCGACGACCTGGCCGCGATACGGCTGGTTGCCCGGCGTGAAAGGCAGCGACAGGGACAGCGGGCGCCCCTGCGGATCGTCGATCCAGTCGTCGCGATACACGAGGCGTTCGCCGTGGCGGGTCGTTTCCCAATGGCCGACTGGCAAGCCGTTCATCCACAGATTCAGGCGAGTGGGTTGCGTGCTGCGGGCCATGCTTACCAGTCCTCCCGTTTCTTGCCGGCGCTGCGGGATTTCGCGGCGGCGCGAGGAGCTTTAGACGCGGTGGCGTCGCGCGGCTTTCGCGTGGCTTTGCTGGCGGCCTGTTTCGCAGGGCGTGCGGCGCGCGGCTGCGTTGCGGAGGAATCTTCCTGCTTGCGCGACGCTGACGTTTTGCGCTTTACATTGCCCGCCGCTGCCGCCGACGCATTTTTCGCGGGACGCCCGGCCGCCGCAGGGTCCGCCGGTTGCGTGGCGCGCGGGGACGACGTGACATTTCTCCCGGCGACGCTGCTTGCCGATGACCCGTCTGCGGTTGGGGTCAGCTTCAGATCGACCTGTAGCACCCGCAAGACCTTGAGAAGCCGTTCCACGCTGACCGTGGCCGGATTGGCCTCGAGTTGTGCGTAGGTCTGCTGCGTCACGCCGAGATGGCTGGCCATTGCCGCCTGGGTGAGCCCGGCGGCCTTCCTGAAGCCCTGCAGAATCGGTTTCAACTGGCTCAGTGTCTTGATGGGGTAGTCCACGGTTCATCTCCGGCAGGTGCTTCGGCACCTCGACAGGTTAAAGCCTGTAAATTTCATATACAGTCTATACGCTGTATTTAGCGAATACAAGCCAAAGGCTGTCAATGCCGAATGCGCGGCAAGAGGGCATCCGCGCAGGCCATGCCGGGTCGCAGGGCGTGTGGGCGCAAGTTGGACGCGGCGTCGTGGGTATGGGCGTCATGGGAGACCGGCGATTACGATGCAACTAACGGTCAAGCCACTTCCTACCCGCCCGGCTGCTCCGCAGCCCGTCAGGCGCCATCAGGCGCCATCAGGCGGAAGCGGCCGCCATCGAGCCTACGGCATGTGCCCATGCATGGCGGCGCAATCCGCGCGATGAAGCCCCCTTCGATTGCTTCATTGAAATCGACACACGGCGGCATTGGGAAGGCACGAACACATCCACAATTCCACACCGTCTTTCAGAATTTTCCGGTGTTTGCTGGATGAGACGTGCTTTATTCTGAAGACGATTAAAACGTATAAACGTCGAGTGTCACGGTGATTAAGTCAAGTCTGAGCCGATTGCGTCCGGTCATTAAAGCGAGAAGCTGTGTCAGTCGAGTGTGGAATGTCGTTGCCACGAAACTTCACATGGACTTCAAAGATACAGTGCGGAATTGCCGGGGTTAACTTCATCCTGGCAAACCCTCCAGGCTGTTGTTCTGGCACTCAGGCATCGCATCCGCGCAATCGCGCCCGTAAGTCGGTGTAAAGAATCTATCGAAGTGACACTGGTGAAATTGCATTTTCAAACTTCAGAAGCGAAATGCATGGCAGGCGATTCGATTACGGATTGCTTTTTTCTTTGTTCATTTAACATGCATTTAACAAAGACTCGATTGGCATGAAATGCGACTCCACGGGGAATTTTCGGCCAGTTTATTAATTGTTTCTTCAGAAGAATTAACTTTCCATTTATTCAGAATAACTATAATGCGCGAAATTGCTGTGGTTGGAATGGCATGCCGCCTTCCGGGCGGACTGGACGATCTCGATTCGCTACTGGCCGCCCTTCGTGAACGTGTCGTCACCGCCGGGCCCATACCGGCGGATCGCTGGGATGCAGCCCGTTATTACTCCGCTGACGAGAGCGTGAAGGGCAAAGCCTATGTCGACCATGCCAACTTCCTGAAGCAGGACGTCCGGTCGATCGATGCGGAGTTCTTCGATCTGCCCGCGCGCGTCGCCGAGAACCTCGATCCGCAGCAGCGGCTCTTGCTCGAACTGATCTGGGAAGCATTCGAGAACGCCGGTCTCGACCTGCCCGCTCATGCGGGCCGCAAGGTCGGGGTGTACGTCGGCGGCTTCATGCTCGATCACATGATCACGCTGATGCAGACCGCAAACCGCGCCCGGCACAACGCCAACACGGCAGCCGGCATGATGATGACGATGCTGGCGAACCGCTTGTCGCACGTCTTCGACCTGCGCGGGCCGAGCCTGTCGATCGACACGGCCTGCTCGTCGTCGCTGGTCGCATTCAGCTACGCGTGCCGCGATATCTGGTCGGGCGAGTGCGATATAGCCGTGGTCGGCGGCGCGAACATCATGACGCGGCCCGAATACTCGATCGGCATGAGCAAGGGGCAATTCCTGTCGCGCGACGGGCAGTGCAAATCCTTCGACGCACGTGGCGACGGCTACGGCCGTGGCGAGGGCGGCGGCATCGTGCTGCTGAAGACGTTGGAGAAGGCGCTTGCCGACGGCGACACGATTCTCGCGACCGTCGCGGGCGCGGGCGTCAACTCGGACGGCCGCACGCCTGGCATCTCGATGCCGAGTGCCGACGCGCAAAGCCTGCTGATCCGCGAAGTGTGCGACCGCTTCGCCATCGATCCCGCGCAGGTGCGCTACGTCGAATGCCACGGCACCGGCACCGCGGTGGGCGATCCGCTCGAAGCGGCGTCGATCGGCTCGGTGTACGGCGCGGGCCGCCACGGCGACGAGCGCGTGGTGCTGGGCTCGATCAAGAGCAACATCGGGCATCTGGAGGCGGGTGCGGGGATTGTCGGCGTGATCAAGGCGGTGCTCACGCTGATGCATCGCGAGGCGTTCCCGCTCGGCAACCTGCAAACGCCGCATCCGGGCATTGCGTTCGAAGAGCTGGGCGTGCGTCTCGCCGACAAGTCGATCGCGCTTGCCGGTCCGCACGAGTCATGTCTTGTCGCCGTCAATTCATTCGGCTACGGCGGCACTAACGCGCACGTGGTGCTGCGTTCGGCGTCAGCAGTACCGCACTCGAACGTGCCCGAAGCGCTCGCGCGTGCGCGTCCCGAAGGCTTTCCGTTGTACCTGCCGTTGTCCGCGCGTAGCCAGCCGGCGCTCAAGGAACTCGCACAACGCTATCACGACCTGCTGTCGAAGCCCGGCGCGCCGGTCGCCGATCTGCTGCATTCCGCCGCGCTGCATCGTGCTCCGCTGAGCCATCGCGCGGTCGTGCTGGGCGCCGGTAAGGGCGAATTGCGTGACGCGCTCGCCGCGTGGCTGCAAGGCGGAAAATCGGAGCACGTGATCACCGGCCAGCAGGTTGTATCGTGCCGCACGCTGCCTGTGTGGGTGTTCACCGGCATGGGTCCGCAGTGGTGGGCGATGGGCCAGCACCTGTATCGCGACGAGCCCGTGTATAGCGCAGCCGTCGACCACGCGGACCGCATCTTCCTGCGCATCGCCGGCTTCTCCATTCTCGCGGAAATGCTGAAGAGCAAAGCGGAATCGCGGATGACGCAGACCATTTACGCGCAGTCGGCGAACTTCATGATCCAGTGGGGCATCGTCGCCGTGCTGCGCGCCGCGGGCATCACACCGGGCGCGGTGGTGGGCCACAGCGTCGGCGAAGTGACGGCCGCTTGCGTGAGCGGCGCGCTGAGTCTCGAAGACGCATTGCGCGTCAGCTACGAGCGCAGCCGCCTGCAGGCACGCACGGCGGGCAGCGGCAGCATGCTCGCGGTGGGCGGCCTGGACCGCGAGGGTGCCGCCGCGCTGCTGCAGCCGTTCGAAGGACGTGTCGAAATCGCGGCGCTCAACGGGCCCGGCACGCTCACGCTGTCGGGTGAGACGGCAGTGATCGAAGCGCTTGCCGCCGAGCTTGGCGCACGAGAGATATTCCACCGCGTGCTGAACGTGGAGGTGCCTTACCACAGCTACCTGATGGACCCGATCCTCGACGAACTCGCTTCGTCGTTGAGCGCGATCGTCCCTTGCGAGCCCCAAGTGCCGATGTATTCGACAGTCACGGGGCGCCGTGCACAAGGGCCGTCGTTCGGCGCAAGCTACTGGCCGCACAACGTGCGCCAACCGGTCGCCTTTGCCGACGCGGTCCAGTCGCTGCTCGACGACGGCTTTACCGCTTTTGTCGAGATCGGCCCGCACCCGGTATTGTCGAGCGCGCTGCGCGATTGCGCGAAAGCGCGCGCCAAAGAGATCCGCCTGGTCGAGACGTTGCGCCGCAACGAGGCGGAGCATGTGCGTCTGCATCGCGCCGTGGCCCAGGTGTTCGCGAGCGGCTGCGAAATCGATTGGACGAGGCTCAGCGGGCAGGGCCGCGCGATCCCGCTGCCGAACTATCCATGGCAACGCGAGCGCGCGTGGGTCGAAACCGAGCGGGCGGTCCATCAGCGCGTGGGCGCGACCGCGCGTCCTCTGCTCGGCAGCGAGCAGTATCCCGCGCCCGACGTGTGGATCAACGACCTTGAACACCAGGGCCTGGCTTATCTGAAAGACCATATCGTCGCCGGCACGGCGATCATGCCGGCCGCGGGTTACGTGGAGACGCTGCTCGAAATCGCCACGTTGCTGCATCCCGATGCACCGGGCTGGCGCGTCAACGATGTGGAAATCCGCGCGCCGTTGGTGATCTCCAGCGATCGCGCGATCGACTACATCTCCAGCTACGAGCGCAGCACGTGCCGCGTGTCGATTCGCAGCATCGAAAGCGGCAAGACCGGCGATGGGCAATTGCATCTCACCGGCAGCGTCGGCGCATTGCAGGCTGCGGAAGTTCGTGCTGTCGATCTGACCTCGCTGAAGGCGTCGCTGTGCGTCGAGCAGGATCCGGCGTTGTTTTACCGCGAGCTGTCGCGCATCGGTTTGCAATATGGGCCGCATTTCCGGTCGGCGCGGTCGCTGCGAATCGACCCGCAAGGCGGGCGCGTGCTCGCGCTGATCGAGCGCGGCCCCGACTTGCGCAGCGCCGGCTATTGTGCGCAGCCCGTGATGCTCGACGCCTGCTTCCAGGTGCTCGTCGGCATGCTCGACGACAACGAATCGACGTTCCTGCCAACCGGCTTCAAGGAGTTGCGCCTGCTCGTGCCTGCATTGCCGGACCGTTACTGGTGCGAGGCGGTGCGGATCGACGCCACGCCGCGCCACGTCGACGCCGACCTGACGATCGTCGATGACGCGGGCCGCGTGCTCGCGGTGATTCGCGGGCTGCGCCTGACGGCGTCGTCGGCGAAGGTTGAGCGTACCGATGCGCACGGGGACCTCGTGAAGCTGCAAATGCCGCGCTACGAATGGGCCGATGCTGGCCGCCTGTCCGAACCGAGGCGGCTCGGCCACTGGCTGATCGTGGAAGAGGCTGGCACGGCGACGCTGGCCGAGCGGCTGGCCGGCGGACTGGAAGCATTCGGCGCGCGCGTCTGCGCGCGGCTGAACGCGGGTTCGTCGTTCGCCGCCGAGGGTGTGCGGATGACCGCGCGCCCCGATTCGGCCGACGACATCGCCCGCGCACTGGAAGCCGCCGGCGCGCTGCATGGCGTGGTGTTCATCCACGGCGCGAACGCGAAGCTCGACGGCGCCGACCCGACCGGTGCGCAGGCATTGCTCTTCATGCACGCGGTGACGCGCCAGCTTGCAGGCTTGCCGGTGGCGCAGCGGCCACGCGCGTATGTGCTCACACGTGCTGCGTTCAAGACGAGCGAAAACGATGCGCCCGTGCAACCCGCGCAGACTGCGTTGAATGGCTTCGCGCGCGTCGCTTTCAACGAACTCGAAGGCATGCGGTTCAGTACCGTCGACATTCCGGCGGCCGCCAGCGAAGACGATGTCGACGGGGCGATCCTCGAATTGCTGTGCGACGCGCCGGAAGACGAGGTTGCGATCCGCCGCGGCCGCCGTCTCTTCAGCCGCCTCGCGGTGAGCCCGCTGCTTGCGCAGCCGCGCATCGCGCCGGTGCCGCTGAGCGCGGACCGCGCAGTCCAGGTTCGCCATGCCGCCGAGCATGAAGAGCATACCGGCAGTGTCAAGCTGATCGAGATCGCCCGCCCGCTCTTGCGAGACGACGAAATCGAACTGAAGGTCGATTGCGTCGCATTGACGATGCGAGCGTTGCGCGGGTCGAACGGAGACACGCTCGATCTCGACTTCGTGGAAGTGGTGGCAAGGGTCCAGCGCGTTGGTGCGGCAGTGGCCGACCTGCGCGTCGGGCAGCGCGTCTACGGTCTCGCGCCTGCCGAATTCGCCAGCCACATTCGCGGGCCGCGCCCGGCCTTCCATCTGGTCGAAGTGGCCGACGGCGCAGCCGCTTCTTCGCTGCTGCTCGCCGCCGCGCGGGAAGCGGTGGCCGACCGCGTGGTCGAGCAAACCGACCTCGACGAGCACGCGCGAGTGCTCGTCGAAGCTGACGAACTGGGCTTGTCGGTGCACGCCGCGCTTCGCCGGCGCGGCATTCATACCACGCTGCTCGCGTGTCCGGACACCGGCGTCGCGCAGCAGGCCGCCGGCTGCACGCCGATCGCGGCCACCCATGCCGCGCTCGAAGCGGCAGTCGCCAGTGTCACGAACGGCAAGGGCTTCGACGCGATTGTCGGACCGCTCGCCGCGTGGGCCGACACCTTCGGCTGGCGTGCGCTTGCCGAAGGCGGCGTGCTGATCGACAGCGGGCAGCGCGCACGTGCATTCACGCTGCCGAACTCGGCTGCGTCGGTCGTGCGCGCCGATCTGTCGGTGCTGACGCAGCGCGCCGAGCGTTTCGCCGCGGCGCTGCGCAAGGCCGTCGAGCGCGCGGGCCGTGGCGAATTCACACCGGCCGAAAGCCTGTCGGTGTCGATCGTCGATCTTGCCACCAGGAAATTTGCGCTGCCCGATACCGACATTCCACTGATCGTCAGTTTCGACGATGCATCCACCGCGTTGCAGGTTCACGTGCTCGAAGCGTTGGCCTTCAGGCCCGATGCGACTTACCTCGTGACGGGCGGCCTCGGCGGGTTCGGTCAGAAGACCGCGCGCTGGCTGGTCGAGCGCGGCGCGCGTCATCTCGTGCTGGCCGGACGCAGCGGCGCGGATACGCTTGAGCGACGCGCGTTCGTCGACGATTTGCGCGGGCGCGGCGCAAACCTCGTCTGCGTGAAGTGCGATTTCGCGCACGAGGGCCAGGTGCGCGACCTGTTCGCCACGATGGCGGCCACAGCGCCGCCGCTGCGCGGCGTGTTCCACGCGGCGGCGGTGATCATCGACCAGCCGATCGTCGAACTGGTCCCGCAAGACCTCGTCGCGGTGATGAGCGCCAAGGCCGAGAGCGCGCGTCTGCTGCACGAGCTGACCCGCGAGATGACGCTCGACTACTTCGTGCTCTATTCGTCGATTGCCAACCTCGTGGGCAATAGCCGCCAGGCCAGCTACGTCAGCGCCAACGGTTTTCTTGACGGCCTCGCATGGCACCGCCGCGCGCTTGGACTGCCGGCCACCAGCATCAACTGGGGGGCGATTGCCGACGTCGGCGTGGTGACGCGCGACGAGAAGCTCGAACAGTTCATGCGCTACATGGGGCTGCGCGGCATGGACTCGGCCGAGGCGTTGCGCTGGCTCGAACGCGCGATGCTGCGCGATTTCACGCAACTCGGCGTCACGCTGATCACGAACTGGAGCGAGTGGGGGCGCTACGAAACGCTCGGTGCGCAGTCGCCCCGCTATGCGCAGCTGATTGCCGCCGACGCGAGCCCGGACGCCGATCCCGCCGCCGTATTGCGGGCCGAACTGGTGGAACTGCCGGCCGCCGACCGCTTTACGGTGTTGGCGAATCTGGTCGCGTCGCTGATCGCCGATGAACTGGAAACCGCGACGGACGCTATTCCGGTCGACAGGCCGATTCTCGATCTCGGCGTCGATTCATTGATGGCCACCGAAATCCAGTTGCTGCTCAGCCGCGATCTCGGCATCGGCGTATCGGTGCTCGAGATTCTGGACGACCTGACGATCCGCGCGATCGTCGACAGGGCGCTGACCGCGTTCGGCTGGGGCGATGCGAACGACAGCGTCGCGCCGGCGGCCCAGGCTGCGTGATCGCGGGTTGACCCGGGCCCGCTCCAGCAACATCAAAGAGAGTTGAAGATGAGTTCTGACAATCACGTCGAGCGGCTGCGCGCCAGATTGCTCGGTAAACAGCGCGCGGCGACCGTCGGCGACGAGGTGTCCGCCGCGCGCGCCGTTGCGCCGAAGATCACGATCGGTCCGGAGCATTACGACTTCGCGCGGTTCCCCGAACTGCGCGAGTACGCGAACACGCGCTGGTACTACGACAAGCAGGGCTACGAATGGAACATGTTCCGCGAGCATGTCGACGTGGCGGGTCGGCGGATGATCAATTTTTCGTCGTACAACTATCTGAACCTGTCGGGCGACCCGCGCGTGCAGGCGGCCGCGAAACAGGCCACCGACGACTACGGAACGTCGACGGGGTCCGGCCGCATCATCATGGGCGAGATCCCGATCTTCGGCGAGTTCGAAAAGGAACTGGCCCAAGCGCTCGATGTAGAGGACGCGGTGCTCGGCGTGAGCGGCTACGGCACTAACGTCGCGGCGGTCGGCTATCTCGCGCGCAAGCAGGACCTGGTGCTGTACGACGAACTGGTCCACAACAGCATGCTGGTCGGCGCGAAGTTGAGCGGCGCGCGCCGCTTCGCATTCGCGCACAACGACTGCGACGCGCTGGAGCGGCTGCTGGTCGAGCATCGGGGCAACTTCGAGCGGGTGCTGATCTTGACCGAAGGCGTGTTCAGCATGGACGGCGATATCCCCGATATTCCGCGGCTGATCGAAATCAAGAAGCGCCATCATGCGCTGCTGATGGTCGACGAAGCGCATTCGATGGGCGTGATCGGGCCGCGCGGGCTCGGCGTGGTCGATCACTTCGGTCTGAACGGCGCGGACATCGACATTCATTACGCGTCGATGAGCAAGGCCTTTGCGACGATCGGAGGCTACGTTGCCGGGCGCCGCGAGTTGATCACGATGCTCAAGTACTACGCGCCGGGACTCGGGCTCTATATCGCGTCGCCGAGTCCGGCCAACGCGGCGGCCGGACTCGCGGCGCTGCGCATCATGCGCGCGGAGCCGCATCGCGCGCGATGCACGGTGGAGAACGCCGGCTATTTCCGCGAGCAGGCGCGGCTGGCGGGCTTGAACATCGGGCGGAGCGAAGGTTCGGCGGTGATCCCGGTGATGCTGCCCGACGCCGAGCTGGCGCTGTGGATGGCCGCGCGCATGTTCGACAACAACGTTTTCACATTCCCAATGATCTTCCCTGTCGTGCCGCGCGACGCCGCACGTCTGCGCTTCTTCGTCAACACCGCTCACACCCGCGAACAGATCGACCGCACGGTTCGTCTGCTGGCCGAGCTGAAGGCCGTCGCGCCGGCTAGCAAGGGGCTCTTTTGAAGCAGATTCGGATTGACGCGTTCGGTGTGCCGTCGCAGGCCGCGCGCTGCGTCGAGGTCGCCGCTCCCGGCGCGCCGTCGGCGTGGGAAGTGCTGGTCGATGTCGAGGCTTGTGCGATCAATCCCGCCGACCTCGCGCGGCTCGCCGGCCGCTACGGCGAATTGCCGAGGCTGCCCGCCACCGTCGGCCTGGAAGCGGTGGGACGGGTCGTCGCTTGCGGCGCTTCGGTGCGCGAGCTGGCCGTAGGCGACCGGGTCATCGTGATCGGCAACGACAACTGGTGTCAGCAGAAGCGCGTGGCCGCGTCGCAAGTGTTCAAAGTCGCGCCTGAGCTCGACCCGCTGCAACTCGCCGCGCTCAAGGTGAACGCCTGTACCGCGCTCGAACTGGTGCGCCGCCACGCGGCGCTGGAGCGCGGCGCGTGGATCGTGCAGACCGCGCCGCTGTCGGGTGTCGGGCGCGCGGTGATGCAGATCGCGCGGCACGATGGCCTGCGCACGCTGAATATCGTGCGGCGTGCCGACGCGATCGCGCAGGTGTGCGCGGCGGGCGGCGACGTGGCGCTTTTCGATGGCCCGGAACTCACACAGGCGGCCCAGGCCGTCACGGGCGGCGCGCCGATGATGCTCGCGCTCGATGCGGTCGGCGGCGATGGTGTCGCGCGTCTCGCGCCGCTGCTCGAACGCGGCGCCACGATTGTGAACTACGGGATGTTGTCGGGCAGGCCGGTTCAACTCGACAGCGACGCGCTGATCTTCAGAGGCATCGGCCTCAAGGGTTTCTGGCTGACGCAGCGTTTGGCGCGCATGACTCTCGCGCAGCGCGACGCGCTGATGGCGGAAGCCGTCGAGCTGCTGCGCGCGGGCGTGCTGCAGGTCGAAGTGGCCGCGGCCTATCCGCTCGAAGCGGTCGGCAAAGCATTGCGCCATGTGGACGAGCCTGGGCGTCGCGGCAAGGTCTATTTGCTGCCGAACGGGCCGATTGGCTTAAGCGGCTCGGTTGGCCCTGTCGTGCCGATCGCCGGCGTGGCCGCGAGCTCGCAGAGCACGTCGCCAGTCCCCGCCACTTCGGGCCACCTTTGGACAGACATTCGGGACGTTCATGAAACTCGAACTGCATGAATTCGCTTTGCCTCACACGCATAGCGCGGCGGCCACGGGCTATGCGATGCCAGTCGCCCGTCTGAGCGGCGTCGGTAAAACATATGGCCAGGTCCACGCGCTCGCCGATATCAATCTGGATGTTCAGGCCGGCGAGATGCTCGCGATTGTCGGTCCGTCCGGCAGCGGCAAGACCACCTTGCTGAATCTGATCGGTCTGCTGGACAAGCCGTCGGCCGGAGAGGTCGACCTGCTGGGTGAGCCGACCGCTCGCCTGAGTCCGGTCGAGTACGCGCGGCGCCGTCAGTCGTCGATCGGCTTCGTGTTCCAGAGCTTCAACCTGATCCCTGTGCTCGACGCGCTCGACAACGTCCTGCTGCCATTGCGGCTGGCCGGTCGCACAAGCGCCGCGCAGACCCTACAGGCGCGCGAACTACTCGATGAAGTGGGACTCGACGGGCACCACCACAAACGCCCGGAGCGCATGAGCGGCGGACAACGCCAGCGCGTGGCGATCGCACGCGCGCTGATCGCGAACCCGCAACTCGTGATCGCCGACGAACCGACGGCCAGTCTCGACAGTGGCAACGCGCGCGCCGCGATGCAACTGTTCCAGCGCCTGAATCGCACGCACGGCGTGACCTTCGTGTTCTCGACGCACGATGACCGCGCGCTGAACTATATGACCCGCTCGGTACGCCTGTGCGACGGACGGCTGCCTGATGGAGATGAACGTTGACGCATTCGCTGCTTCTCGCGTTGAAGAACGCTTTCCGGAACCGTCGCCGCAGTTTTGTCACGCTCGCGGCGATCGCGCTCGGCCTTGCCGCGATCAATCTGTTCAGCGGCTATATCGCGAACGTCTATGCGGGACTCGAGCAGCAGGCCGTGATGGGCGAGCGCCTTGGGCATCTGACAATCTTCCGGCGCGGCTTCCTGCTGGAAGGCAAGCTGAAGCCGAAACGCTATCTGTTCACGCAGGAAGAAGCCCGCAGGCTAGAGGCACTCGTTCTGCGTGAACCGGGCACCAAGCTGGTGTCGCCGCGCCTGAGTCTGAATGGCCTGATTTCGAATGGCGAGGCGTCGACCGTGTTCATCGGCGAAGGCATCGTCGCCGAACATAACGACATGCTCGGCGCGGCCGACGAAGGCGATGCCGGCGGCCGGCTCGACCGGCACCGGCAAGCGGGCGTGGCTGTCTCGTCGGATCTCGCGAAGCTGCTCAACCTTCATCAGGGCGAGACGTTCAGCCTGCTCGCGTCGACCATCGACGGCCAGGCGAATGCGGTGGATGCGGATGTCGTCGATATCTTCAACACGGGCAGCGCGGGCACCAACGACAAATATGTGCTGACCACGCTCGGGCTCGCACAGTCGCTGATGAACACCGGCTCGGTGGAGCGCTTCATCGTGCTGCTCGACAACGCGGCATTGACCGAGAAGGTGAAGCTCGACCTGAGCCGCCGATTGCGTGCCGAGGGTTTCGACATCGAGATCAGGACGTGGCAGGAAATGTCGAGCTTCTATACGCAGGTGAAGGGCCTGTTCGACATGATCTTCTCCTTCATTGCAAGCATCGTGCTGGTCATCTCCGCGATGAGTGTGGCCAACACGATGTCGATGGCGGTGGTCGAGCGTACCCGCGAGATCGGCACGTTGCGCGCAATCGGGTTGAGCAATAGAGGCGTGGTCCGGCTATTCGCGTTCGAGGGACTCTGGATTGCGCTGCTGGGCTCTCTACTCGGGCTCGTCGTCACGCTCGCCGCCGCGTGCGCGATCAACGCATCCGGGATCGGCTATACGCCGCCCAACTCGTCCTATCGTGTGCTGCTGCAGGTCGACCTCGACTGGCTGCGCATGGGCGCGATCGCGCTCGCGGTGAGCTTTTTCGCCGTGCTGTGCGCGGCTTATCCCGCCTATCGCGCGACTCGTATCGAAGTCGTCGAAGCATTGAGCTTCGTGTGAGCGCGCAGCCACGGTTCATCGTTTTCTCTATTAGGCAATCAGGTATCCCGATCATGCAGCGTTATAAAAAGACCGTTGTTCTGCTGGCTTCATTGCTTCTGGCGAGCGCTGGCTCACGCGTTGCAGTCGGCGCGACGGCAACGGAAGCCCCAAACGCCGCGCAGATCGTCGCAGCGAGTGACCGCGCGCGCGGCGGCGGTCTGAACGGCGTGCAATGGGTTATCGATATCACCGGCCAGGATTCCGGCGGCCCGATCGACCGACGAACCTATGTCGTGCGCGCGAGCGGCGCGGACAGTCTCGCGGAAGCGACCTATCCGCCGCGCGAAGCGGGCAGCCGCCTGTTGCAGAATGGCCGCAGCATGTGGTTCGGCAAGGCGACATTGACCAAGCCCGTGTCCATTTCGACACGCCAGAAGATGGTCGGCCCCGCGTCGAATGGCGACATCGCTTCGACCAACTACGCGAAGGATTACGACGCAACCTTGCTGCGCATCGAGCCGGTGAACGGTGAAGACGCTTACGTCCTCAATCTGCTCGCGAAGAACAGCTTCGTCACCTATGACCGGATCGTCTATTACGTTTCCATGTCGCGTCTCGTGCCGTTGAAGGCCGAGTTTTATACGGTGTCCGGAAAGATCTTCAAGACGGCCGTGTTCGAGATGAACAACCGGCTGGATATCGACGGCAAGGCGCAGACGTTCGTCAGCAAGATGAACATCCAGGACGCGATCGAAAAGTCGAATTACTCGCTGCTGCAATACAGCGACGTGAAGGCGAAGCAGTTCGACGCCGACACGTTCAACCTCGGTTCGCTGAATCGTCCCTGATCGCAGGCTATCGAAGTCATGCATCTGAAACGGGCCGACGGGCGCCTGCGCCATGAGCCGCGCGGGACGAGGTGCGTCATACTCGGTCTGTTGCGGCTGTTCGCGCTGATTTGCACGGGCATGCCGGGGACGGCATCGGCGGCGGATGGGCAGGACGACGGGGCGTCCGGTGGCATCGTTTTTCAGCAACACACGCAGATCGTCGGCTTTGCGACGGGGACGGTGCTCAACCTGCGCTCACTGGTCAATCCTGACAACCAGATAGCGAAGCTGCCGAGAACCCAGGCCGAAATCGATCCTCGGGTAGATCTGACGCTGAAGGCCGATCCCTGCTATCTGCAACTCAAGCCGCGCGCGTTCTTCGTCTGGCAAGGCAGTACGCCAGGGCAGGGCGCCCGCACGACGACGGACGCGTACCTGAACGAAGGGCGGCTGTCGTGCCAGTTGCCCGGCAACCTCAACGTGGAGGCGGGCCGTAGCGTGCTGCTATGGGGCAGCGCGATACTGCTGTCGCCAAGCAATCCGTTTTTCGCGGAAACGGGCAAGACCGATCCCGTCCGGGAGCAGCTCGGACGGGATATGGTCCGCGTGAGCGCGCAGATTACGCCGGCGTGGAGTGTCGAAGGCATCAGCAACTTCCATGTCGATACGCGCGATCCGACGAAGGCCTACTTCTCTCCTGTTACGGCGCTCAAGGCCAACTGGAGCGGGGACTCGGTGTCGGCAAGCGCGCTCGTGTCGCATCGTAACAATGGCGTGAACCGGCTCGGCGCATACGGGACGTGGACGGTGTCGGACGCGCTGCTGTTGTACGGCGATGCGTCGCTAGGGCAGGGGCGCAATGCGCTTTTCGCCGAGCAGGATGCGCAGGCGCCGGCTGGCTGGACGTTCTCGCAGAATCAGACGCGCGACACTTCATGGCGTGCCAATGCGTTGCTCGGCGCGAGCTACACGCTGCTGTCCGGATGGACCCAGACACTGGAGCTGCTCTACAACGGCGACGGCTATACGAGCGGCGAGAGGCGCGCGTATCAGAACGCGATCCGCTCCGGTAATTCCGCGCTTGCAATGGGTAATGCGGCGGGCGCCGGTTTGTTGGGGCAGGCGTTGAACGCGCAGCAGAGCTTGCTCGGACAACGTTATGCATTGGTGCAGTTGGGCCGCACGGACCTGTTCAATAAACTTGATTTGACGCTGCGCTATATCCAGGCAGTCGACGCGCCATACGGGGGAAATCTGGCGTTGTCGCTCACCTACAAGTTGAGTCCCGCGGCCGAGTTGTTTGCATTCGGACAATGGAATGTCGGCAACCCCCAATCGGAGTTCTTACAGCTTTATCGCCTTTCTGTCATCAGCGGTTTGCACTACTACTGGAACTGAATTCAACGCGGTATGGGCGAGTGAGAATCTCTTCTACTCCCGATCGACCGGCGCCGTTTTCCTTACGTTTAAACTGCTTTGCATCATACTGCGAGGCAAACGCGCTCTTCTGTGAACTGCGCGGAAATGAGCTTGGAAAATATAGAAAACGCCCTAGACTCTATATCGTGCCCCATCGTCGATACCGGACTGGCGGTGCCCCTCGACGCGTCGTGTCCGCAATCAACTCCAGTGCTTCAGGTTGACTCCGCCATTCAGTGCGACGGCGGAATAACAGTCCGGTACGGCAGGTGGCTGTAGGCGGCTATTCCCAGCAACGCCGGAACGGATGACTCCACTGCGTCAGTTGAGACCGAGAAAAGGAGGCCCGATCGGACACAGAGCCCATTCCTCTACATAACACTATCGACGCCACCGGATGCGGTCGGCGCAGGCTGCTGGAGAACATAACTTCCATGGAGTACGTGATGGCAACCAGACCACAATGGCGAACGCTGTTATCTCTGACTTTCCTGACGTTCGCAATGATGAGCAATGTCGCCCGCGCAGAAAGCATTCCGATTGTCACGGGCGAGCAATGGATCCACTCGTCGGATGAAGCCAAGAAGGCGTATCTCGTCGGCGTCGCCAATGTGCTTGAAATCGAGCGGGCGTATTACGCGGGCGATAAAGCCGCCGACAAGGATATCGCGCCGCGCTTCGCGAAAGGCATGCAAGGTCAAACCCTCGACAGCGTGCGGCAAGGACTCGACAACTGGTACGCCGCGAATCCCACCAGAATCCAGCACCCGGTGATCGAGACCTTGTGGTTCGAAATGGTCGTGCCAGGCCTGAAGAAAAACCCATAAAGGAGACGAGCATGAAACGACTTGGATGGATCGTGGGCATTGGGGCGTTCGTGGTCGTGGTCGGCTGCACGGACATGAGCGCGCAGCAGCAGGGCACGATGAGCGGCGCCGCAATCGGCGCGGCGGGTGGCGCAGGCATTGCGGCGATCTCGGGCGGCGACGCGTGGACCGGCGCGCTCATCGGCGGTGCTGCCGGTGGTGTGGCGGGCAATATCAGGGGTGGCCGGCAGTAGGCATGCCGGTCGGAGCGTCGGGGCGATGCAACACGCCCCGCGCTCCGGTCCGGGTCGCAGGGCTCCTCGAAAGCGCGCCGAGCCGCGCCAAGCAGCGGCGTCGTCCGTTGTCGCTCGCATGAATGGCTGTCGGACGAGCCTGCGCGCCGCAAGCACCTTGCCGCGAGAGGACGCCACTCAACACGCTTCTTTTCGCCGCCTTCACGCCGCATCTCGCGCCAAACAGTGAAACGCGGCTGTCAGCTCCGCTTCTCCGCTCGACCGCACCTTACGGCCGGCATACTGCCCGGCAACGCAGGCATGCATTGGTTCAATCCCACAGCCCAACTGATCAAACAACGCGGGAATGCAAGCAAGTGTCAAGACTCGGGCGCATACAACGCGGCCATTCATCGAATTGCGGCAGAGTTTGAACAGATGGATAAAAGACCTTAGGATATCCAGGCGGGATCTTTCAAACGACGCACGCGATGACCGTGGCCGGACGGGAAAGCCAACATCGTACGGGTCGATCGCGTCGGCCATCGGCACGATGCATCGGTCCGAAGACGTTCATGGGGGCACCGGGGGCGCCGATGCTTGCCTTCACGTGGCAGACGCCGACGCGGCGTAGCGGCGTAGACTGATCCTGCTGTATTCCGGATGTGGCGCATCATCGTCTTGCAGGCCGTTGCAACCCTCACCAAGAGGCACGAATGCTACGCACTTCGCTAAAGGTAATAAAGATAAGTGCATTGATTCTGGTCCTGCTGATGGTAGCCGCGCTGGGGATGCGCGCTTGGTACTCGCAGCGTGCTCCGGAACTCGCGGTCTGGCATACCTATGTGCCGCGCGAAATGACGATCCAGGAAATGGACGCCGGTGACTGGAACGCCTACCTCAAGTCGGAGTCGCGGATTTTCGACGACGTGCGCACCAACGTCGTCGAAAAATTGCGCCCGGCCGAGCGCGTGCCGGCGAACCGCTACTACGAAGGCTCGCCTATCTTTCCGGCGCACTTCGCGCAAGACTGGAACCGCTCGTACATACTCGAACCGTCGGGGCCGCCCGTGGGCGCCGTGGTGTTGCTG
The DNA here is from genome assembly GCF_046026895.1 of Paraburkholderia sediminicola. Classification (GTDB taxonomy): domain Bacteria; phylum Pseudomonadota; class Gammaproteobacteria; order Burkholderiales; family Burkholderiaceae; genus Paraburkholderia; species Paraburkholderia sediminicola_C. The sequence continues at coordinate 3,708 of NZ_JAQQEU010000008.1, read as the reverse complement.
CATGGTCTGACGGATTCGCCGTTCAGTTTGCGGCACATCGCGCGCCGCTACCGGGACCGGGGCTTTGTTGCGATCGGCATCCGTCTGCCGGGGCACGGCACGGTGCCCGCTGGCCTTACGCGTGTCGAATGGCGTGAATGGGCCGCCGCAACGCGGCTTGCGGTGCGTGAGGCGCGCCGGCGCATCGGTCCCGACAAGCCGTTGGAACTGGTCGGCTTCTCGAACGGCGGCGCGCTCGCGCTGCAATACGCGCTGGATTCCATCGAGAACCCCGCGCTTTCGCGCCCGACCCGCGTCATTCTCGTCTCGCCGATGATCGGCGTGACCCGTTACGCCCGCTTTGCCGGTCTCGCCGGACTGCCGGCGGTGCTCCCGGCGTTCGAACGGGCCGCGTGGCTCGGCATCGTACCCGAGTTCAATCCGTTCAAATACAACTCGTTTCCGGTCAACGGCGCGCGCCAGTCGTACCTGCTCACGAGTACGATCCAGGAGCAGATCATCAGGCTGCATCGTGAGAACCGGCTGGTTGCATTGCCGCCCGTGCTGACGTTCCAGTCCGTGACCGATTTCACTGTCAGCACGCCGGCGGTGATGTCGCAGCTATACGACCAGCTTCCTCAGAATGGCAGTGAAGTCGTGCTCTTCGATGTGAATCGCAGCGTGCGATTCAGAACCTTTTTGCGCGTGGCGTCGTACACCGCGCTCTCGCGGCTGCTACGCACGGGTCCGCAGAACTATCGCACCACGGTCATCGCCAACGCGTCGCCGGAGTCGAGCCAGACCGTTGAGCGCAACGTCGATGCGGGCCAGGTCGAAACGCGCGTCAAGCCGTTGGGCATCGAATATCCGCAAGATATTTTCTCGTTGTCGCACGTGGCTATTCCGTTCCCGGTGACGGACGCGCTCTATGGCATCGCGCCGAGCGACGAGGAAAATTTCAACGAGAACCTCGGCACGCTCGCGCCGCGCGGCGAACGCGGCACGTTGATTCTCACGCTCGACTCGATGTTCCGGATCGCGTCGAATCCGTTTTTCCCCTATCTTCTGCAACGCATCGACGAGGGCATCGGCAAGATGCCACCGCCGGTCGTGCAGTCGCCCGAGCGTTCTCACGAAACTGCCGCCGGGCAGCCGGACCAGACAGCGGACGAATTGCCTGAACTCAACGAGGCGGGCTCTGACGAGCCGTGAGACAGCGATGCGTCACGGCTGGTAAGACGGGTCGACGATCCTCCAGAAGGCCTCTTTGGGTTGCAGGTTGGCTTCGAACAGCAGCGGCAGATTCGTGCGCGGCACCGGCGTCGAAGTCAGCCATGTGTGCTTGTCCGAGTAACCCAGAGCGTGACGGCCCTGATGCTCGGCTCTTGCTCGAGCAGATCGAACACGGCGCGATAGCGCTGTGCCTGCGCGCGCATCACGTCGTTCGGCACGGCGTGACCGAGGTCGGGCAGGCACGCATGCGGGTTGCTCCAGCATTCGCCGGAATCGGTGTAGAGACTCATGTCGTGTTCCGTCACCTGATTCTCGAATCCGAGCGCCGCGACATCGTCGAAAGCCTGCTTGATGTTCGGCAGCGGCGGCCAGTTCACGCTGATGTGCGTCTGACGTCCCACGCCGTCGATCGGCACGCCCTCGGCGCGCAACTCGCGGACCACGGCGAGCAGCTTCGCGCGCTTGCCTGCATCGTCCGTGTTGTTGTCGTTGATATAGAGCTTCGCGTCCGGATCAGCCGCACGCGCCGCACGAAAAGCAATCGCAATGTAGTCCTTGCCGAGCGCGCGATACCACGGGCTGTCCTCGCGATAGACCTGATGGGGATCATCGCTGATGACTTCGTTGACCACATCCCACGCATAGACCTTGCCCCGAAAGTGTGTGACAACGTCAGTTACATATCGCTGCAGGCGCGCTCCCACGATGTCGTGATAGTGTGGACCGTCACGCCAGTATGGCTCGGTCTGCGCCCCGAGCATCTGCGTTTGCGAAGCTGCGATCGTGGTGGTTTCGCATGCCGGTGTTTCCACTTTGCACAGCGGAAACTCGATACCGGGCTGCTGACCTGGCGATTCTTTTCTCCGCAAAGCGGCGTTATCGGCGTGACCATCGAGCATTTCGCGGCGCGCGCGAGAGCGGCCCGCACTTCACGCTCAAGCGCGAAAACGTCGCGGTGCAAACGCGCAATAGCGCGGACGAAGCGACCCAGTGGTTCGCTCAGCGTGCGCATCGTCAAAACCGGCGACTGGGCGGTGGTTTTCCTGCGCGACGGCGAACGCATCACGGGCAGCGGTTTTCGCGGCGCCGGTCATCTGAGCGTCGCGCATCAGAACGACGCGCCGTTCATGTTCGAGCGCCTCGACCTTGGCGTGGGCGAGAACGTGTACGGCTTGGGCGAGCGCTTCACCGCGTTCGTCAAGAACGGCCAGGTGGTCGAGAGCTGGAATCGCGATGGCGGCACCGGCACCGAGCAGGCCTACAAGAACGGCGGCCCTCACGTTTGCGCTTGATTGTGCTAGTCAGCGGAAGTAGTAGTGCATGCCCAGCGTGAAGCTATTGTTGTGCCAGCTGCTGTTTTCTGCGTTTGCGTGGTCGCTGGTCCATTCAGCGGTCACGCCCAGATTCTTCGTCGCGGCGTATTCCACGCCAAGCCCCCAGTGCGGGCGCGTGGCGGGCCAGTCCACGGTGAAGCCTAGACGGGCGTAAGGCATGATCTGACCGAACGGCATGCCAAGCTTCGCGTCTATGCCGCCATCCTTGTACGTTGCGGAACCGTGATGCAGGTCGGCAAACGCTTCAGCGCCGAGCATCAACGGCCCAACATTGAAGCCGTAGCCTGCCGTGAAACCGGGGAAGACTGTCGTGTGCGAAGGCTTGTTGATTTCTCCCGCCGCGCTGGACACGTTTGCACCTACCTTGAAGCCAACGTAGGGTCCGGAGAACAAACTGGCCGTGGGGGCCGACGTGATGTCATCAGCGTGAGCGAAGCCGGATGCGGTCGCCAGGAAGACGACAAGTGTAGCTAATGTTTTTTTCATAAATATTCGATGACGTTCGCGACAGGCAAAAGTGCCTTGCGTGATAACGATGGCAGATGCATTGCGGTGGACCCGATCGTGTCAACGATTGTCAAGTCGCATATGAAAGCGGGTTCCCTTCGCCATGGACTCGACTATGAAGAACCACCCCGGCCGCAGTGATGCCGGAATCGGCGCAACAGAATACGCCGGAAACCGTGCGGGTAGCGACCGCCAGGTCAGTCGCGCATGTAGCCCCTGTATGGCACATGACCCTCTGGCTTGTGATGAAACACGCGCTCCGAAAGGCTTTCCTTCGTGTGGAATGCGCCCGGATTGGCGGCACGGATTCCGGCTACGATCCGTTCAAGCGCTTGATTGGACTTATCAGCGGCAAGCTGCAATGTCCGACGTTCCTGATGAGTGAGATACATGTGACGACTTCTTCTGTTTGCAGACGGGTGACCACACAAATGTAGATGTTTGGGAACTGACCGGGCAGTAGACGAGTATGAAAGCGGGTTCCCTTCGTCATGGGGCACTGTCACGGTGCTGAGATGGTCGAGTAAGATCTCGCGATGAAGAATGCAAGATCGCTTTACCACGGTCATCGCTTTCCGGCGGCGGTCATCAGTTGCGCGGTGCGGTGGTATTTCATGTTTCAGCTCAGCCTGCGTGATATCGTCTTGACGAAGTG